>CAMHEZ010000014.1 GCA_946184295.1 uncultured Clostridia bacterium
CGATTATTGCCCCATAAAAGCCATGCTTTTATGACCCGTGTGCAAGTCGGGATTTAAAAATAATTAAGCGAAGCGCGGGAGTGCAGGGGGCGAAGCGCCTCCTGCCAGGTCAAGGGCAGCGCCCTTGCAGGGGCCAAGCTTTCGCTCGCGAAAGCTAAGGCAGTCGCCCCGGGAGCAGGCGCGGCCTGCAAGCGTTACGTGCTGAGATGACCGGTGCAGTCAGGCGAATACAGAAAAGCTGGCGGCTTATTTTTTTTACACAAAAAACCTTTACTTTTGTGACCAAATGGTATATGATATTAATGTATAGGGAAATTCCCTAAAATTCATCGGGCGCATATGGCAAAATTCATCGGAAATTCATATAAGCTCTGAAAGGGTTGGTTTTACTCATGAGAAGAACAAAGATTATCTGCACGCTCGGCCCCGCCACCGACAACGGCGACGTCCTCCGTCAGCTCATGCTGGGCGGCATGAATGTGTGCCGTTTCAATTTCAGCCACGGCGACCACGAGGGGCATAAAAAGCGTCTGGACGCGGTCAAGGCGCTGCGTGAGGAGCTGGGACTGCCCATTGCGGCTCTGCTCGACACCAAGGGTCCGGAAATCCGCACCGGTTTGTTCGAGCCGTCCAAGGTGGAGCTGACACAGGGACAGAAATTCACCCTGACAACCCGTGATATCGTGGGCAGCAACACCATTTCGTCCATTTCGTTTGCCGGACTGCCCAAGGACGTCAAGCCCGGTCAGCGCATTCTCATTGACGACGGCCTGATTGAACTGACGGTGGATTCCGTCACCGATACCGAAATTTTCTGCACCGTGGTCAACGGCGGCACGGTTTCCAATAACAAGGGCATCAACGTGCCGGGCGTGCGCCTTTCCATGCCCTACCTGAGTGAGCGCGACATCGGGGACATCATGTTCGGCGTGCAGAACGATTACGATTTTATCGCGGCCTCCTTCGTGCGCTGCGCCGAGGACGTGATGCAGATTCGCGCCCTGCTTGACAAGCTGCACTGCAACACCATCAAGATCATTTCCAAGATCGAAAATTCCGACGGCGTGCAGAACATCGACGAAATCCTTCGTGTGTCCGACGGCATTATGATTGCCCGCGGCGACCTCGGCGTGGAGATTCCGCTTCAGGAGATCCCGATCATTCAGAAGCAGCTCATCGACAAGGCTTACAAGGCAGGCAAAATTGCCGTGACCGCTACGCAGATGCTCGACAGCATGATGAAGAATCCCCGCCCGACCCGTGCGGAATCCACCGACGTGGCCAACGCCATTTATGACGGCACCAGTGCCATCATGCTCTCCGGCGAGACCGCCGCAGGCAAATATCCCGTTGAAGCGCTGCTCACCATGGCGAAGATTGCCGAACGCGCCGAGTCGGATATCAATTACGCCGGCGGCTTTAAGAGCAATATTGAAAAACTGGGCAACAACGATGTGACCGGCGCGATTTCCCACGCGACCGTCACCACCGCCATCGACCTGAACGCCAAGGCCATTATCACCGTTACCAAGGCCGGCGGTACGGCGCGTCAGATCAGCAAGCACCGCCCGCCCTGCCCGATCATCGGCTGCACGCCGGACCCCAAGGTCGTGCGTCAGATGAATCTCTCCTGGGGCGTGACGCCGCTGCTCATTCCCGAAAAGACCAGCACCGACGAGCTGTTTGAGTGTTCCGCCAAGGCCGCCGAGGACGCTGGCCTGATCGGTTCCGGCGACCTGACCGTCATCACTGCCGGTGTGCCGATCGGCATTTCCGGCACCACCAACCTGCTGAAAGTACATCTGGCGGGCAACATTCTGGTTTCCGGCAGCGGTATCGGCGAGGGCAAGGTCTGCTCCAAGATCTGTGTCGGCAAGACCGAGGAACAGATTGCGGCGGCTTTCCAGCCGGGTGATATCATCGTCATTCCCCAGACCAGCAACCGTCTGCTTTCGGCCATGCGCAAGGCAAAGGCCATTGTCACCGAAACGACCGGTATGAACAGCCACGCGGCCATTGTCGGCATGACGCTCGGTATTCCGGTATTGACCGGCTGCAAGAATGCCACCGATATTCTGCGCAACGGCACCACCGTTGTGGTGGACGCCGACAAGGGTATTGTCTACGGCGGCGACAAGATCAATTAAGCCGCGTCTTTTACCCAGGCGGCGCGGGAGTCCAAGGGGACTGGTCCTCCTGGCGGGTCAAGGGCAGCGCCCTTGCAGGGAGTAAGCTTTCGCTAGCGAAAGCTAGGACACTCGTCCCACAAGCGAAGCCTTCGGCTGAGCGAGCGAAACGCGCTTGGATTTTCGATACGGTCGGGCGAATACAAATACAGCCCTATACTGCGATTTGCTTTGTTCCGACCGGAGAAAAAGCTTCACGCTTCCGAGCGCTTGGCTAATTTGCAGATAAACAAAGGAGAAAAGATACCCATGCCTTTTATCAATACCAAAACCAACGTTTCTGTCCCCAAGGAGAAAGAAATCGCCGTCAAGACCCGTCTGGGGCAGGCTATCTCGCTGCTGCCCGGCAAGAGTGAGCAGTGGTTGATGGTGGGCTTTGAGCCGGAAACCCCTCTTTATTTCAGAGGAAACGGCGATCAGAAAATCGCTTTTGTCGATGTGAGCATTTACGGCAGCGCCTCCAAGGCTGCCTGCGACAAGCTCACGGCGGCGATCACCGCTATTCTCCGCGAGGAACTTGACATCGAGCAGGTTTATATCAAGTACGGGGAGGTGGAAATATGGGGGTTCAACGGGAGCAACTTCTGACAGGTCTGACGATGCTGCGGCTGCTCCGTTGAACGCGGCAGAAACCCATTTGACGTACTATGTCTGATAAATACCGCGTTGTACTATCCAAGGAAGATTTTTCTCCCGACGAGTGTGAACTGATAAAAAAGCTGGCCGGTTATGATCCCTACTGCGGCGACCCAAAAACGGAACTGAACAGGTGTCTGGAAGAATATCTCACGTTTCAGGGTGTGTATGTGTGCGCCTGCAAAAAGCTGCGCACCAACCTGGAGAATCTGGAGCTGGATTACCGGATACAGCACGATCACCGCGTGCTGCGCAGCATTGACAGCCGTATTAAATCGGTCAAGAGCATCTGTGCCAAACTGACGCGCAAGCATTTGTCGCTCACCTTGAACAATGTCAAAAACAAGCTTACCGATATTGCCGGTATCCGGGTAATTTGCCCCTATATCCGCGATATCTATGAAATCCGTGACCGGCTGCTGGCGCAGGGCAATATCGAGCTGCTGCGCTGCTCTGACTATATCAAAAAGCCAAAGCAGAGCGGGTACCGCAGTCTGCACCTGATTGTGTCGGTATCGCTGCACCTGCCGGGCGAAACGGTTTCCGTTCCGGTAGAAATTCAGCTGCGCACGGTAGCGATGGATTCGTGGGCAGGTCTCGAGCATAAGTTGAAATACAAAAATCCCCGTGGCGTTTCCAATGAGATTGCCGAGCAGCTCCGCAACTGCGCCGATGTTATCGCGCAGACCGATGAGCAGATGCAGCGTATTTATGAATCGCTTTTTATTGAGGGGCAGTAAAAAAAGACAGACGGGGGTTGATGTGGCTGAATAAGATTCATTCAGGCGCATCAACCCATGATGCCCGTTAAAAGTGCGATGTGCAGCGATAAGAATCGCCGTGCATGGCGCTTTTTTTGTCATGATGCACCGGGTAGGATTTGTTCCAAAATATTTACAATTCTGTTGTTGACTTTGGGTAATCCGCATATTATGATGAGAGCAAATCCGATAGCAAAGCAAAAAAAGCGGGGGAAATCAAAAAATGCTGATTGGTATTACAGGCCCCAGCGGCGCGGGAAAAGGCTTGGTTGTGCGGCAATTTCAAGAGCGGGGCTTCCGGGTGATTGATGCGGATCAGGTGGCGCGTGAGGTAGTGCTGCCCGGCGAAACCGCTTTGACGAAGCTGGCGGAAGCATTCGGAGAAGATATCATTCAGCCCGACGGCACACTCGACCGCAGATTGCTTGCCCAGCGTGCCTTTTCCTCGCGCGAAAGCACCGACCGCATGAACGATATCATGCTGACGGAAATCTGCAAGCGCATGATGGCGCGTGCAGAAGAATGCCGGGGCAGGGGAGAGGCGTGTCTGTTTGACGCTCCTCTGCTGATTGAAGCGGGGCTGGAGCGGGACTGTGACTGCTGCGTTGCCGTGATTGCACCGCTCAGCGTGAGAATGGCGCGTCTGGCGGAGCGTGACGGTCTGACGGAGGAGGAAATCCGCAGCCGCGTCAGCATGCAGCACGAGGACGCATATTATACCTCACGCTGCCAATATATTATTATGAATGACAGCGATATTCCGTCGCTGAACCGTCAGACACAGTGGGTGATTCAATTGATAACAGGTGTGGTGAAGTAAATGGTATGGAACCTTCATCGAAGGAGGGGACTGCTGGCCTTTTTCCTGACGGCAGTCATACTTGCGGGAGCAGCCTGCGGGAGTCTTCACTTGGTTAAGCGGTATTTGTATCCCAGAGGCTATTGCAATCATGTGGAAAAATACTGTGCCGAATACGGGATTGATGAAAATCTGGTGTATGCGGTGATTCATACCGAAAGCGGCTTTGACAGCGACGCGGTGTCTCATATGGGGGCCTGCGGTCTGATGCAGCTCATGCCGGAGACCTTTGAATGGCTTGGCACCAAGCTGGGAGCGGGCAGCGATGAGAATATCTTCGATCCTGAGACCAATATCCGCTATGGCATTTATTTTTTGTCGCTGCTTCACGCGGAATTTGGCGATGAAAGACTGGCCGTGGCCGCCTATCACGCGGGAATGGGGCGAGTGAATCAATGGCTGTCGGACGAACTGCTCTCGCCGGACGGGAGAACTTTGGAGAATATCCCTTTCAGTGACACGGAGTATTATGTCAAGAAGGTTGAGCGTGCCAAGCGGGTATATGAAAATTTGTATTGAAATTTCTTACAAAACAACAGAATAACGATTGACAATCAGAGAGATAAACGATATAATCTAATTATTAAAACCAGATTGTATCGTTTATTTTGATGTTGCGGTGATAATGATGGAAAATGTCAATTTTGAAAAAGACGACAGAATGCTCGCATTCGTGCGGGTTGTGTCGGAGTTTCGCCTGCCCCGCTGGGAGCAGATTCCCGCGCTGGGGCTGTATATGGATCAGGTGGTTACGGTGATTGAAAAGGTGCTGTCTCCGGTTCTGTGCTTCAACGGCGAGGCGTTTATTACCTCTTCCATGGTCAATAATTATGTTAAGCTGGGCATGGTGCAGAAGCCCGAAAAAAAGAAATACGGCCGGGAGCACATTGCGGGATTGATTGTCATTACCGTGCTCAAGCAGTCGCTGGCGATCGGAGATATCCGGCTGGGCATGGACACGGTGCTGACAGGTGGGCCTAAAGCACAGTCTTATGACAGCTTCTGTGATTATGTGGAGCGCGCGTTGCAGATTGTGGCCGACAGTGTGAGTTCTCCGGAAAACACGGCGGAAATCAGTCTGGAAGGCGATCCGCTGATTCTGATGGCGGCCTGTTCTTTTGCAACCAAAATCTTTGCCGCAAAGATGCTCTCGGTGGTGCGGGAAAACGAAAAAGGAAAATTGTCCGAGTAGTTCCCAATGAAAATGATGAGATTGTGACAAGTGATAAACCGGCTTTGGAAGCCAAAATCTGAAGATGTGTGAGGTTATGTGTATGAACAAACAAAAGATTGCGCTGATGGTGGATTCCGGCACCGACGTGCCGCCGCAGTTCCGGGAAAAGTACCATATGTACTGGCTGCCGCTGCTGATTAATTACGCCGACCGGCAGTGCCGCGATGGCGTTGACATTCAGCCGCAGGAGATGTATGACCTGCTGCCCGTGGAGATTCCCAAGACCTCGCTGCCCGAAGGCGGCATGGTGGAGGCGATGTTCAATCAGATCAGGGCTGACGGCTTTGAACGTGTGTTTGTGGTGACCATTTCATCGGGACTCAGTGGCACTTATAATATGGTGCGCCTGATTGCCGAGGAGTACAAGGATCTGGACATTTTTGTACTGGACACCAAAAACATCTCCATCGGCTCGGGTCTGCTGGCGATTCGCGCCGCGCAGATGGTGTACGATGAGGGCATGAGCTGGGAAGAGCTGATTCTGCGGATGCCGCGCGAAGTGCCGAAATCGAAGGTGTTTTTCTGTCTCGATACGTTAAAATATCTGCAAAAGGGCGGACGCATCGGTCTGGTGACGGCCATGCTCGGCGCGTCGCTGAGTCTCAAGCCCATCATTTCCTGCAACGAGAACGGTGTTTATTACACGGCAGGCAAGGCCATTGGCCGTACCCGCTCGATTCAAAAGGTGATTGATCTGGCTCACGCGTTTGCGCAGAGCGCCCAACAGGTCGATCTTGCTGTGATGAACGGCTGCGCGCCGGAGGACGGTCATCATGCCCGCAATGTCGTGGAAGGTACGATTGTCAACGGCACGGTGACAGTTACGGGACAGATCGGCGCCGCGTTGGGCGTGCATACCGGTCCGGGGCTGATCGGTGTGGGCGTGCTGCAAAGGTAGCCATATGGCAATGAAGCGTCTGCGCGCGCACTGAGAGGTTGACAACATTTGCCACATACAAAAGTCCGAATCACATCTGTTCGGGCTTTTTTGTCGTAAAAGATGTGGTTTTTATGGAATAGTGCTTGCCAATGGCGGATTTTTATTGTATCATTATCATAAAAAAACGTCATAGGAGTGGTGACTTTGATGAAAAAACGGGATATCTCTCTGCGCGGCAAGATCATTTATTCGGTCTATCTGCGCAACCATACGCCGGAAGGAACCTTCGCGGCGCTGGAGAATGATCTGGACAGGATCAAGGCATTGGGCGCCGATATCATCTGGCTGCTGCCGATTTACCCCATTGGGCAACTGAATAAGAAAGGCGAACTCGGATGTCCGTATTCCATTCAGGACTATCGGGGGATCAATCCGGCATACGGCACGCTGGACGATCTGAAGCACCTTGTCGCCGAGATCCACCGGCGTGGCATGCTGTGTATCATTGATGTGGTTTATAACCATACGTCGCATGATTCCGTACTGCGGGCTGAGCACCCCGAATATTTCTACAAGACGCCCGACGGCAGCTTTGGCAACCGCTACGGCGATTGGACGGACGTGATTGATCTGGATTACAGCAGCAAGGCGTTGTGGCGTTATCAGATCGACACGCTGAAATACTGGGCGGGGATTGTGGATGGCTTCCGCTGCGACGTTGCCTCGTGTGTGTCGGCTGAATTTTGGGAGCAGGCGGTTGACGAAGTGGCGGGGGTGAATCCCAAGGCTGTCTGGCTGGCGGAATCGGTTTACATCGGCCATGTGCAGTATGCCCGTGAATGCGGTTATCCCGTGGCAACCGATGCGGATTTGTACCGTGCGTTTGATATGCTGTACCCGTATGATGTGCAGGATTATTTTGACCGTTATCTGAACGGGACGGGCAAGCTCAGTGATTACATGAATATGCTGACTTTTCAGGAACACATTCTGCCGTCGGATTATATCAAGGTGCGCTTCATCGAGAACCACGACACACCCCGTGCCGCCAAGCGGTTCCCCGATAGTATGGTTTTGCGCAACTGGCTGGCGTTTACCTATTTCCAAAAGGGCACCACGCTGCTCTATGGTGGGCAGGAATGGCAGAATACCGCGTATTGCACGCTGTTTGACAAGGCGGTATTTGCGCGCGACCCGAAGAAGAATCTCACCGATTATATGATCAAACTGGGGCAGATCAAGAAGCACCAGCTGCCTGTCAGTGCGGACTTCTCGGCGTCAGCGGACGATGAGAACGAGGTGGTGACGGCGTATCTGACGCAGCCCGACGTGAAATTTGTGGGTGTGTTCAGTATGCGGGGCAAGGCAGCGTTGGCCGAAGTCAAGGCGCCGGACGGCGAATATACCAACGAGATTGACGACGTCAAGATTACCGTCAAGGGCGGCAAGCTGCATTGCGACGGTACGCCGGTCATTTTCCGTGTATAACGGTATCACATAACAACCATCATTCCCAATCAAAAAGCACCAAGTCCAATTCCGCCGAAAAAGGGCAGAATGTCTTGGTGCTTTTTTCACGTCAATCTTTCAAAATTGATTTCCATGTTTTTTGTCTGAAAAAAACTTGCCATATACCGGAAACAGTGTTATAATACTAACAATTGGCCTTGTGCCGAACCGTACAGGAAACGGGGAGGATAGACAATGGAGAAAACAGAGAAATCCGAGAGGCTGGCTTGCGTTTTCATTACACTGTCACTGACGGTTGCCTTTTTGGGCATGGCGGCGTTGGCAGTACTTTATTATAACAGATTGAGCGCGGGTGAGATGTCCGCGGCTGTGTTCTCCAGGGATAACGCAAATAACGGCAATGTTTCCGGGCATAGCTTGGTGGTGAATATGGAAATGTCGGATATTTCCGACGGTGTCTCTGATGAGGAACTGGCGGCGTTGAATACCTACGGATTCCCGCAAGGAAAATCTCCCTACTTTGTGTATGTGGAGAAAGGAGCGCACACCCTCTCCGTTTTTGGCAAGGACAGTTACGGCCTTTATACCAACCGCATTGCCACATGGTATACCGGTACCGGCAAGAGCGATATGCTCACGCCGGAGGGCACGTTTGAGGTAAGTAGCAAGGAGGAGTGGCACCAATGGCCGTCGGGTTCCTTTTCGCCCTATGCCACTACCTACAGCAAGGCGTACAATCACTATGGCGGTCTGTTTATTCACGGCCCCATTTATTACACGCAGAATTTCTACATGGTGGCGGGCAGCAGTGTCATGAATATCGGCACGAACTGTTCCTCCGGCTGTCTGCGCACCGAGACGGAAGCGGCTTATTTTATCTACAGCCAGTGTCCCGCAGGCACGCAGGTCAGGATTGTAGACGGCTCGCCGCTGGGCTTTATGCCGTATCGCAATGTATATATATCCAATCAGCAGGTTGCGCCCAATATTGAAAAATTTCAGCTTGTCGGCATTACGCCGGATAAGATTGCCTTTGCGGAGCAATCGCACACGATTACAGTGGGAGAAGTTTACTGTCCCGAAATCGTGACCACACCGTCCTATGCCCGGCATATTGAGGGTACATGGACTTCCAACAATCCGGCGGTTGTCAAGGTGTCGGGCAGCGCCATCATCGGGGAGAACGCCGGTTCGGCGATGGTGACTCTGAACGCGGACGACGGCAGGCTTTCGGCCTCCATGCTGATTCATGTGGTCACGGGAGATGTGGATACCTCTGCCGCGCCTCCCGATGTGGGCGGCGCGAATACCGATCTGAGCAGCGAGGATATTCTGGCGCATTATCAGCCAATCAGCCTTGATCTGCTCAAGCTCAAAATCAATGGCTCGGTCTACGGTCTGGACGAAAATGTGCAGCCGCTTCTGAAAGCGTTGGGCGGCGGCAATTATCATCTGGAACGGTATCAGAGCTGTGCCTATGTCGGGGAGGACAAGTCTTTTACCTACACATGGCTTAAGAACGGCAAGGTGGGCAAATGCGTGATTTCTACCGTTCCGATGGTGGAGGGGGAGGACAATATCTGTGAAATCAGCGTTCGCAACGCTGCGGAAGCTGACATCGAAACCCCAAAAGGTATCCGGCTGGGTTCTGCGAGAGCCGATGTGGAAAGCGCCTACGGGAAATATTATACCGAAGTGCTGGTGGTCAGCGGCGATGATGACTCCTATCTCAAGATGACCTATTGGGCGGGGATTCCCAATCAGTCGGGGCAGCCGTCGCTGTACTTCTGCCTGAATCCCGACAGTGGCGAAGTGATCGGCATGGGCATTTACAGCGGAAGGAACTTTGTCTGATGCGTCAGACATTGAGTTAATATAAGGACGGTTTTGTAATCATGGTATTCAGTTCGGCAATCTTTCTCTTTGCCTTTTTTCCGCTTTATCTGCTGGTGGTATCCTGCGTGGGGAATGTCAGGGTGAGCAACGCCATTTTGCTTACGATGAGCCTGATTTTCTATGCGTGGGGCGAACCGGTCCATATCCTGCTCATGCTGTTCTCCATGCTGGTCAATTACCTGATTGCCCTGTCGGCTGAGACCTGCCGGGGTGAGCACAGTATCAGGCGTCACACACTGCTGGCGCTGGACGTGATTTTCAATCTTACGCTGCTGGGCGTTTTCAAATATGCGGGCTTTGCGGTATCCAGCCTCAACGCGCTGCTTGGCACGGGAATCCCCGTGCCGGACATTCCGCTGCCCATCGGCATTTCGTTTTTCACTTTTCAGACCATGAGCTACGTCATTGATGTGTACCGCGGCGTTTGCGGCGTGCAGAAGAACCCCGCCAAATTGATGCTGTACGTTTCCTTCTTTCCCCAGCTCATTGCGGGGCCAATTGTCAAATATCACGACATCGAACAACAGCTCGGTGACCGCAGCACCGACGCCGCGCAGATTGCCGCGGGAATGCGGCGGTTCATCGTGGGATTGTCCAAAAAGATGCTGCTGGCCAATGTATTCGGCGAAATCGTGGACGGTATCTATGCGCTCGACGGCTCGGATCTCAATATTCTGGTGGCGTGGGCAGCGGCTGTGGGCTATTGTCTGCAAATCTATTTTGATTTTTCGGGCTACTCAGACATGGCCATCGGTTTGGGAAAGATGGCGGGATTTACCTTCATGGAAAACTTCAATTATCCCTATACCGCCTGTTCCATACGCGACTTCTGGAAACGCTGGCATATTTCGCTGACCACATGGTTCCGCGAGTATGTCTATTTTCCGCTCGGCGGCAACCGCAAAGGGGAACTGCGCACGGGCGTCAACCGCATGACGGTCTTTCTGCTGACGGGTCTGTGGCACGGCGCGATGTGGACGTTTGTACTGTGGGGATTGTTCCACGGGGTCTTTCAGTTGCTGGAGACCTACGTGATTCACCCCGAAAAATGGAAATACCGTCCGCTCAGCCATCTTTACGCCATGGCCGTGGTGGCGGTGGGCTTCACGATTTTCCGCGCCGAAAGCCTGTTGCAGGCGGGGCAGTTTCTGGGAAATATGCTGATCGGCTTCCACTTTACCGAGGCAGGACTGGCGCAGGCGCAGGGGCTTTGCACACTCTACAATGCCTTGCTCCTGATGGCGGCGGTTATCGCGGCCACACCGCTGGCCAAGAACGTGGCTGCAAAACTGGCTTCTCTGCCAAAGGGGTACACGGCAGTGGTTTGCGCCAAGTATGCCGCCAGCCTTGTGCTGATAGCACTTTGCGTGATGTCGCTGGCCTCGGCCACCTATAATCCCTTCATTTATTTCAGATTCTAGCGGGAGGCGGGGGATATGCAGACAAATATCAAAACAATCGGGCGTATTGCGTACATCGCGGCGGTGGCGGCCATTTGTACCGTGCCGCTGGTGGGCGGGATTTTCCATTGGGGCAGCCAGTCTACCGAAAACCGTACCATGCTGTCGCTGCCCAAGCTGCTGGAGACGACGGAAGACGCCACGCGGTTTAACCCGGCATTCACGGCAAAACTGGGGAATTACTACGCGGAACATTTTGGCTTCCGTCAGGAATTGGTAACCGCCAACGCGGCGCTCAATGAAACCCTGTTTGGGCGTTCCGCCAACAGCAAAACCACCGTCGGCAAGGACGGCTGGTATTACTTCAACGAAACGCTGGACGATTACACCGGTGTATCGGCACTGTCAGAACGGGGCATTTACCGCCTGCAAAAGACGCTCACGCTGATGAATGGCTACGCGGAGGAGGGCAATGTGACTATGCTCTTCTTTGCCGCGCCGAATAAGAACAGCATTTATCCGGAGTTCATGCCCGGACAGGTGCGGCATTCCACCAATCCCAGCAATCTCGACCGACTCAGCGAGGCTATGCAGGGCGAAGCCTGTTATCTCGACATGAAGTCGCTGCTGCTGGCACAAAAAGCCGGAGAGACACGCGACATTTATCTCAAGCACGACAGTCACTGGAACAATCTCGGCGCCCTGACTGCCTACAATGCCATGCAGGACAATCTCAACAGCCGCATTGCGGCATTCGATTATCAGCCGGTTGGCGAAGCGGATACACATATCACGGAAATACAGATTCCGGGCGATTTGACAAATACGCTGTATCCTTCTGTGAAAAAGACCGACTTGCAATATGATCTCGGTCTGGAAAAGGCCTTTTCTTCCGACCGTCCGCTGACCGACCTCATGGCAGAGATCAGCACCACCTGTGAAGGGCGGTACTACAACGAAATCTGTTACCGCGATTCCTTCTTCAATGCCCTCATCGGTATCAATTCCAACGCCTTCGCGAAGGTGCGCTACACCCGCGCGTTACCCTACGATATGACAGCCGCCCGCAACGGCAATTATCATGTGGCCGTGGTGGAGATTGCGGAACGAAACCTGCCCGTAGTGTTAAACAAAGCGCCCATCATGGACGCGGTTGCCATCGAACTGCCGCGTGACCGGGCGTATGTCAAGGCGGCGCAGCGCTGCCGTCTGGCGGATAAGGGCGACTATTTCACGTTCAACGGTTATGTGGGCGATTGGGCGGCACTCGCCGCCGACAGCAACATCTATATCGAGCTGCGCGACGCTCAGGGTAAATCTTATTGCTATGAAGCCTTCCTCATCGCGGAAGAAGAGCCCTATCGTGATGACGGTTTCTCGGCGAGAATTGACAAGTACAGTCTGCCGAATAACAAATACGACGTTTATCTTCATGTCGGGGACGGCGACAGCAGCCGATACACCGATTTGATTCTGGATATAATACAATAGTTCAGCTACCAAGGAAAGGTTGATTTTAAAATGGAAAACATGCAAAGCACCCAGCAGCAGACAGCGGCACAGCAGGCCGCGCCCGAAAAGAAAAAGAGAATCTTCTCGGCGATTCAGCCCAGCGGTCAGATGACCCTTGGCAATTACCTCGGCGCCATCCGCAACTGGGTGACGCTTCAGGACGAGTTTGACTGCATTTATGCCACGGCCAACCTGCACGCGATTACCGTGCGGCAGGACCCCAAGAAACTCAAGGAAAACACGACCAATCTCTTTGCGCTGCTCATCGCGTCAGGCGTCGATCCTGAGAAGTGTACCTTCTTCCATCAGAGCATGGTGCCCGCTCACGCGGAGCTGTCGTGGGTGCTCAGCACCTACACGCAGTTTGGTGAGCTGTCGCGCATGACGCAGTTCAAGGACAAATCCCAGAAGCACGCGGACAACATCAACGCCGGACTCTTCACCTATCCTGTGCTGATGGCGGCGGATATTCTGCTCTATCAGGCGGACATGGTTCCGGTGGGCGCCGACCAGAAGCAGCATCTGGAATTGTCCCGCACGATTGCTGAGCGATTCAATGGTGTGTACGGCAACACCTTTGTTGTGCCGGAGCCTTACATCACCAAGACCGCCGCACGGGTCATGAGCCTGCTCGACCCCTCCAAGAAGATGAGCAAGTCCGACCCCAACACCAAGAGCTTCATTCTGATGGTGGACGAACCGGCGACCATCATGAAGAAGTTCCGCTCCGCCGTGACCGACAGCGAAGCGTCTGTGCGCTACGCGGAAGGCAAGGACGGTATTAACAATCTGATCGAGATTTATTCGGCCTGCACCGGTCTGAACTTTGAGCAGATTGAAGACGAATTTCGGGGTAAGGGCTACGGCGATTTCAAGAATGCTGTCGGCGAGGCGGTCGTTGCGCAGCTGGAGCCCATTCAGACGCGTTATAAGGAGCTGCTCAAGGATAAGAAGTACCTCGACGAACTGGCGCAGAGGGGTGCGGAGTCAGCGTCCAAGCTCGCCAAGCGCACGATTGACAAGGTTTACAAAAAGGTTGGTCTGGTGAGATAATAAGCGAAGCGCGGGAGTGCAGGGGGACTGGTCCTCCTGACGGGTCCAGTTTTCACGAAAGCGGGGGCAGAGCCCTTGCGGGGGCCGGGGCGGCGCCCCGGGAGCAGGCGTAGCCTGCGGGCAAGACGCGCTAGGATATGTAACAAGGTCAGGCGAATCCAAATATAGCCCCGCATAGAGAAAAAAGGAGGCTGACGCGCCTTGGCGCGAAAGTCTCCCTTTTGCTATCTGTATGTTCAGTCCTCATCACGCACGAAAATACATGCAACGGCGAATATGATAAACAGCACGCCCATCATAATGACCGTGAAAATCACCCCGATGCCGTTGACGAGCCAGTTGGCATAGCTGCCCAGCAGCGGAACCGAAAAGCCGGAACCCTTGCCGCTGATTTTACGATAGGATATGGACTGGGTGCCGTTTTTGCCTGATACCAGCAGGACGGCATTGGCTTTGTCGTTGGTCAGTACCTCCGCGCCGATAGGAGTATCGCCGCTGTAATAGACGGCAATGCTGCCCGTCTTGAGCTTGGCGGGTTCCGTCTTCTGCACAAAGGCGAGGCTGCCTTTTGGATAAATACTGCCCATGGCCGTTTTGTCTTTGAGAATGGGCAGCGCGTCATACTTTGCCAGTGGCATGAGGCCAAAGAACGCGATGAGCGTCACACATTGTAGCACCAGCAGCACGCCGGCAACAGCTCTCACGGCACGGGCTTTCAAGCCCTTCTTTTTTTTCTCTTTCATATGTAAAAACCCCTTTGCCCCATTGTTACATTCATTATAGTACGAATCGGGTGAAATTGCAAGGTGTTTCGGGATTTTTGGGTACAGAAATCACCGCAAAATTTTTTTGAATTCTTGTAACGAATCGTTGTTTTGTCCCACTTACTGAATGGGAGGTGAGAAAGTGGATAAGCAGGATAAGCAGCACATGGAGCAAATCTATATCGAAAATGCCAAGGCAGTCTATAAATATTTATTCTGCTTAACCCATAATGCCGACATGGCGGAGGAATTGACGCAGGAGACCTTCTATCAGGCGACAAAAACCATCAGAAACTTCAGAGGCGACTGCAAGATCTCGGTGTGGCTGTGCCAGATTGCCAAAAGACTGTGGTACAAGGAATTGCGGAAACAGCGTGATGACCATGCAGCGATGGATGATTTGTATGAGGAGCCTGCGTCGCCCGACGATATCGAAAACGATTATCTGCTCAATTGCGAGAAGGTCGAACTGTTCCGGCTCATGCACCACTTTGACAGTGCCGTGCGCGAGGTGATGTATCTGCGGCTGGCGGGCGAGCTGAGCTTTGCCGAAATCGGCGATATTATGGGAAAATCGGAGACGTGGGCGAGAGTGACGTTTTACCGCGGAAAACAGGAACTATTGAAAGGAAGAGACAAATGGAACAAAAATTAGTTTGCGATACCGTAAAGGACTTGCTTCCGCTCTATGTCGATCATCTGACGAGCGAAGCGTCGAATGAATCCATTGACGCTCATCTTGCCGAGTGCGCGGATTGCAGAACGGCGCTGACACAAATGACGGAACAAGTAGAAGTGGAGGCGGCACCCGAAGTGGAAAATTTCAAAAAATATTTATACAAATCGAAGTGGTCAATTTTTTATTGGGTCATGGGCAGTCTGGCTATCATTGCCATCATCACCTGTTTTATTGTCAATATCGCGGTAGAACAGCGGCTGTCATGGTCACTGATTGTGTTAGGCGGCATTATTACGGCGTACTTGCCCGTATATGTGGCGATTGAAGCGGAAAATCACAAATTTATCAAGGCGGTGGCCGTGCTGAACGGCTGTGTATTTGGTCTGCTACTGCTGATACAGGCGGTGGTGTACGGCGTGATGGGCATCGGTTCGATGTGGATTTGGCGCATTGGCCTGCCGATTGCCTTGTTGTGGTCGGCCGTGGTGTGGGTGAGTATCCTTTGCCATGTGTGTTTCCAATGGAATCCGATGCTGGCGCTGTCGGTATTATGCTTTTTGGCGGTTCCCGCCAACGGCCTGACCAATTGGCTGGTGGGGGACTATCACAGCATGGCGGATTTTACCGATAATTTTGTGGTCAACGGCTTGGGCGATTTGATGATTGGCGTTGTGTTTTTGATAATCGGTTTGGTTTTTCAAATGAAAAGAGGAAAAGCGCAGAAAGAGCGCGTGTAAAATTAAGATTGAAAAATTAAAAAATCTGCCGTCGTGCGGCTATGCTGAAAAGCTGCACGGCGGCGGATTTTTGTTATGGTGATGTATCTTACGCAGAAAAAAATACCTCTTGCGCAAGGGATACTTGCGTAATTGGAATCAATCGTGTATGATACATACAGCAAGAAAAACGGCGGGGCAGGTGGGAAGTTGAAAATTACGTTACATCAAATCGAAAAGGGCGAGGACGAGGTCATCGTCAAATACCTCGAAATGAACGAGCTGGTGGAGGACATTGTGCGGGTGGCGAGCGGCAGTGAGGAAAAAATCCCGTGCAGCCGCGACAATACCAAGTGTTTGGTGTCGGTGCGGGATATTCTGTACGCCGAGAGCGTGGATCGCGCGACCTTTGTATATACCAAAGAAGGCGTTTACCGCACCGCGTATTCGCTGCAGCGTCTGGAGACAGCCTATATCGGACGGGGCTTCTTCCGCTGCTCCAAGTCCATGCTCATCTGCATCTACCGCATTGCCGCGCTGAAAAGCGAAGCGGGCGGCCGCATTGACGCGACGATGGAGAACGGAGAACACGTCATCATCTCCCGCAAATACGCCAAGGCGCTGCGGCGGGAATTGAAGGGGGAGGATTGAACCATGAAAAAACGGATTGCCGGTCTTTTCAAAACCTACCTGCGGCATGAAATTGACATCGACTTCAAGGCCTGTACCTATTTTTTCTGCATGACGTTCTTTTATTGCGTGGTACAGTGGGTGCATCATGAGGACAGCGTTAAAATTCTCACGCTGGCGGAAATTCTGGGGACAAATTACCTTATCTGCTATGTGCAGACCTATCTGTTTCACGACTTCGACGAATCCGACCGGTTCGGCAAAAGTGAATGGCTGGGCATGGCAGTCTGCACAGCGCTGTATGTGCTGGCAAGCCTGCTCTTTGGCTGGTTCGGGGGAAGCGTTATCGTGACCGCGATTTTTGCGGGATTTGTCGTGCTGTGCTATGTCTGTGTCATGCTGTGCTACATCGTGAAGCGGCGGCTTGACACACGGCGATTAAATCATATGCTGGAGCTTTACAAGCAAAACGAAGGGAGAAATGACTGATGGAAGAAATGGAAAAAGCCATTATGATTGACGGTCTGACCAAGACCTACGGCAAAAGCCGGGGCATTGACAACCTGACATTTGATGTGGCGGCAGGGGAGATTTTCGGTTTTCTCGGTCCAAACGGCGCGGGCAAGTCCACGACGATCCGCTGCCTGCTGGGGTTGATTCAGCCGACCGGCGGCAGTGCGTCGGTTCTCGGGAAGGACATTGTACGAGAGCATAGGGATATCATGAAAAACGTGGGGTATATGCCCTCGGAAACCATGTTCTATCCCAATATGCGTGCGGGCGAGGTGATTCAATTTGCCGCCAAGGTGAGAGGATTGGACTGCACACAGGAGGCCGCCATGCTCTGCGAACGTCTGAAAGTAGACGTCAACAAGAAAATTCGCGAGCTGTCGCTGGGCAACCGCAAGAAGATTGCCATCGTTTGCGCCATGCAGCACAAGCCCAAGCTCTTCATTTTTGATGAGCCGACATCGGGTCTTGACCCGCTGATTCAGGCGGAGTTTTTCGCGCTGGTGCGGGAATACAACGCGCAGGGCGCGACCTGCTTCCTGTCGTCGCATGTGCTGCCGGAGGTTCGAAAATACTGCGGCCGTGCGGCGATTATCCGGGACGGCAAGCTCATTACAGTGGATTCGCTCGACAAGCTCACCCATACCAATGCCAAGCTGGTCAAGGTGGAGGGTGTGAGCGACATTGCTCTTGACGGAATCTCACAGGTCAGGCGCCATACCGACGGACTGGAATTTGTCTACAGCGGCGCAATCAGCGCGCTGCTGGACGCGCTGCAAGGGCTGCCGATTCGCGATCTGGCCATCGAGGAGCCGTCTCTGGAAGAAATCTTCATGCACTACTATGATGAAAATTGACGGAGGTAACTGCCATGACCCTGTATTTTCACGAATTGAAATCCAACCGCCTGAGCTTCTGGATCTGGTTGCTGAGCGTGGCGGCGTTCAGCTGCGGCACGATCTTTCTGTTCCCCATGACCAAGGAGTCCATGGGTGACCTTTCCGACGCGTTCGCGAGTATGGGCGGCTTTTCGTCGGCCTTCGGCATGGACCAGCTATCCATTGCGACGCTGGAAGGGTTCTTCGGCACTGAAATCGGCACGATCTTTGCCTTGGGAGGCGGTATGTATGCCGCGCTGCTGGGCATCGGTATGCTGGCCAAGGAGGAAGGCGGCCACACCGCCGAATTTCTGCATACCCTCACGATTGGCCGCTGTGGCATTGTCACCGGCAAGCTGCTGGCGTCTCTGACGCTGCTTACGCTGTTTGACCTGCTGAACTTCGGCGCGTTTCTCGCCTCCATCGCGCTGGTGAATGAGAGCATGAGCATGACTTCGCTGGCGGGCTATATGCTAGCGCAGTACCTTTGCCAGATTGAAATTTTCTCAATCTGCTTTGCGATTTCCGCCTGTCTCAGGCGCAGCAGCCTTGGCGTGGGACTGGGTCTCGCGTTGGTGCTGTATGTGCTGGATATCATGGGCCGAATTGCCGATGAAACGGAGTTTCTGCGGCATGTCACGCCGTTCGGTTTTTCCAACGCGACGGATATCTTCGTCAATGAAGGCCGCATAGAGACCCTTCCCGCTGTCATCGGCGGCGCAGTGGCCGTAATGGGTATTGTGACTGCCTACTGTGTCTATGCAAAAAGAGATATCAGCGCGTAATTCCCCATACACGAAACAAGCCGTCCTCACATAGTATGTATTGCGGGGAATTTTCCGTCGCAAATACAGTTTACAGGAGGACATCATCTATGGGTGAAAAGAATTGTCAGTCTGTGGGTGCGGGCAATCTGGGCAGCAACAGCGGTGCCTGCCCAGAGAGACCGCGCAGAGATTGCTTTAAGGAAGCCGTGTGCATCAACGCGGGCAGAGTGTACGACGCCTGCCGCGACAGAGAGTGCTTGGAGGACATACAGGTATTTTTCGTCGAGCGCGATCAGGACATTATCAACAATGCGCTGGGCGTGAAGCTCAAATCCGCCGAGGTTATGAACGTGCTGATTGACACCGAGCCGGTACCGTTCAACCGCGGCTACTACTCGGTAGACATCACCATCTATTTCTGCGTCAAGCTGGATGTGACGGTCTCGCCGATCAGCCCGTCCTGCGAAGTGCGCGGCCTGAGCATCTACAACAAGAAGGCCATTCTCTACGGCAGTGAGGGCAGCGTCAAGGTATTCAGCTCGGATTTCGTGTGCGGCGACGACGACGATCAGAACATGCCGGCGGGCAACCTGCCGCGCGCCACGGTTCAGATTGCCGAGCCGATCGGCCTGGGCGCCAAGCTGGTGCCCGCGTGTGACATGAATTATTGCTGCTGCTGTGTGCCAAATCGCGTGGCAAGAATGTTTGCGGGCAGCTTCGATCACAGAATGGCCGAGAAATCTGTCAAGGTCACGCTGGGTGTATTCATGATTATCCAGCTCGAAAGACAGGTGCAGATGCTCGTTCCCGTGTACGACTTCTGTATGCCGGATAAGATTTGCGCGGACGCGGCCAACGAAAGCCCCTGCGACCTCTTCAAGAAGATCAGCTTCCCGGCGGACGAATTTTTCCCGCCCAAGGCCGGCGATCTGCATTGCAGCGAGGCACAGATGATGCGCGGCCAGTCGGTTGGCGCGGGCAACTGCGGCTGCGGTAACGGCTAAAGGCAAGCGGAGCTACAAGGGGAGTCCAGGGGGTGCTGGCACCTCCTGGCGAGTCAAGGGCAGCGCCCTTGCAGGGAGTGGGACAGAGTCCCACAAGCGAAGCCTTAGGCTGAGCGGGCATCACGTGCTTGGATTTTTGATGCAGTCGGGCGAATACAATCGAAGCTCTGACCAAAACGGATATCCTGTGTATAAGACAAAAGACAGCGCTTTTATAAGTTGTGAATAGTCACAATCTAACAAAAGCACTGTCTTTTGTCTGTTCTTAAAAGAAATCATTTGCCGGGTATGTCCTTCATGAAATATTGAAACGCCGTGGGCAGCGGGTAGGTTTCCGCCAGTTCCTGCGGCGTGACCCAGAGAAAACGGCTGTTTTCTTGGGGGACTGTAATCAGATATCCCTTCATAAACCAGTCAATATGGGTAAAAGCGTGCTTCGCTTCTCCCAGCGGGACAATTGTTGTCGGACACAACGCCCATTCCCGCAGAACACCATTTACTTTCTCCGGCACTGTAAAATCCGTTACATTGGGCAGTTGATACAGACCGGAAAGCAGCCCCTTCTCAGGGCGTTTCTCAATAGCGATTTTTCCGGCGGGTGTGAGCATGACAAACACAGTTTTATCTTCCCGTCTGCGCTTTGTTTTTTTGATACGCACGGGAATTTCCGCTGTCAGATTTTGATGATGAGCGACGCAGATTTCATGCAGTGGGCACTCCTTGCACAGCGGTTCGCCGCCGGGCAGGCAGACAAGCTCCCCCAGTTCCATGAGCGCTTCGTTAAAGTCGCCTGACGCTTCCGGGAGAACGGCTTGCAGCAGCGCGGTAATTTCCCGTTTGGTTTCAGGCAGCAGTACGTCCTTTCGACTGCCGATGACCCGCGAGATCACGCGGAGGACATTCCCGTCCACGGCGGTGACTTTTTCGTCAAAGCAGATAGAGGCAACCGCCCCCGCCGTATACGCGCCGACGCCGGGCAGCTCAAGCCATTCGCGATAGGTGCGCGGAAATTCACCCCCGTAATCCTGCATGATGACCTGCGCGGCCTTTTTGAGATTTCTGGCGCGACTGTAGTAGCCCAGTCCTTCCCAGAGCTTCAGAAGCGCGTCCTCAGGGACTTCGCTCAGGCTTGCGACGTCAGGTAGTGCCGTCATAAAACGGGTATAATATTTTTTGACGGCCTCGATGCGGGTCTGCTGGAGCATGATTTCCGAAACCCAGACATGATAGGGCTGACGGTCTTCCCGCCACGGCAGCTCCCGCCGATTGGCGGCAAACCAAGCCAGCAGCGGCTTGACGATAAAGGGCAGTATATGAGTATCATTTGGCTTGTTTGGCTTGTTTGGCTTGTTTGGCATAGCGTTGTATCTCCCATAAATTTGTTGTACCATGAAAATGATACAATAAAACCGCACGAAAGGCAACCGAAAAAATTTGCAAATTTTTGAAAAAAGTCCTTGACTCTCTCCCAACGTCATGGTTTATGATATAAAGCACACGGGAAAACAGATCAGGAGGCCGATGAGATTGACAGACAAAATGACGGTGCATGAAGTCAGCGAACTGACAGGCGTAAGCATTCGCACGCTGCGGTATTATGACCAGATCGGGCTGCTGCCGCCGACCGAGGTGACGGAGGCGGGCTATCGGCTGTATGACGATACGGCACTCTACCGCCTGCAATGTATTATGCTCTTTCGGGAGCTGGAGTTTCCGCTCAAACAAATCAGGGATATCCTGGACAGTTCCGATTTTGACCGCAACCGAGCGTTGGAACAACAGATTACGCTGCTGGAAATGAAGCGCGAGCATCTGGACAATCTCATCGACCTTGCCCGTGGCATTAAAGGATTGGGGGTGAGAAAATTGAATTTTAACGTATTTGACACCAAAAAGATCGACGAATACGCGCGGCAGGCAAAGGAATCGTGGGGACAGACGCCCGAGTACAAGGAATTTGAGCAAAAATCGGCAGGCCGAACGCAGGAGGAAGACCAAAAGCTGTCGGTCGAATTTATGGGCTTTTTTGCCGAATTTGGCGCGTTGCGTGATTTAGAACCGTCCGATGAGAGGGTACAGGCACAGGTGAAGAACATGCAGGATTTTATTACCGAACATCTTTACACCTGCTCCGACAAAATCCTTCTGTGTCTCGGCAAGATGTACGCAGGCGGCGGTACGATTTCCGAAAATATTGACAGCGTGGGCGGCGAAGGTACGGCGGCGTTTGCTGCCGCGGCGATAGACGCCTACGTGGCGCGTCGCCAATGATGAAAAACGGCGGACAGAGGAAAATTTCCCTGCCGCCGTTTTTTTGCGTGACAAAAGGGGAGGGGGGTGATATAATGAAAAAAAAGAAACAGAAAACGCACAGCGCCAATTAGCCGCGAATGCGGCGCGGGGTGCAGGGGGCTAGCTCCCTGCCAGGTCAAGGGCAGCGCCCTTGCGGGGCGTGGGGCAGCGCCCCACGAGGTTGGCTTTGCCAACCGAGCGATACGCATTCAGATTTGCGATGAGGTCGGGCGAATACAGATACAGCCAATCATTTTGAGTTGCCTTGCTTCCGCTGTAGAAAAGAGGGAATTGCCATGTTTTCAAAACGCATACTCGCCGGGCTGACAGCGGTGGTTATACTGCTGTGCGCCTGCCAAGGCGGAACGACATCGGCTGAAAAGACGACAAAAACCGTATCTGACACGACGGTTACTGTGACGGGAAACGAGACAGCTGTCAAAAATGACTTTGCTGTGTCGTCCCCTTCAGGGCATCTGACCGTGACGGTTCACCGCAATGACGAGGGCACGGTATCCTATGCCGTGACGGACAAAGAACGCCTGACGATACTGGCTTGTTCTGCCGTGGGATTGCAGACCGATGTGTGTGATTTTTCCGAGGACTTGTCCTTTGTCTCACAGAAGCCTGTGACTGAAATTGACGAAACCTATCACACCCGTTCGGGCAAGCACAGTCAAGTGCGCAACCATTACCGTGAGACCGTGCTGACGTTTGCAAAGGAAAAATATTTCTTTGATTTGACCGTCAGAGCTTATGACGACGGTTTCGCCTATCGCTTTGGCGTGCGGGCAAAAGACGGCGCGCCCCATGAACTGCAAGTGATAAAAGAAATATCCCGCTTTGCGCTGCCGGCGCAATCGACAATCACGGCCCAGCAGGTAACGGATTTAACCGCCCCTTTTAATTATGAAAACCGGTATGTAACGGCCTCGGTAGAATCGTTTGACACCGCGAAACCGTCGTATCTGTGCTTTCCGGCGCTGGCAGACCTTGCGAACAGCGCGGGTGAGCCTGCGGGAAAATACCTGCTGCTGTCGGAGGCGGAGCTGTTCGGCGACAGTTATTTCGGGTCTCTGCTGTGTGCGCAGGGAAGCAACGCTTTTGACCTGCACGCCGCGCCGCAGGTCAATTCGGATATGCCCGCAGTGATACGTACCGATTTTACTTCGCCGTGGCGTTATGGCATTTACGGCGATCTGGGGGATATCGTGGAGAGTGACCTGACCGAAAATCTCGCGCCGGCCTTCGCGGGTGATGACTCATGGGTCGAGCCGGGGGTGAGTGCGTGGATGTGGCTGTCCGAGGGCTTCTACGGACAGCGCAATATCAGTATCATCAAGGATTACGTCGATCTGGTGGCCGAAATGGGCTGGAAGTATCTCATTCTCGATGAGGGCTGGCAGCCGGATTCCCGCCAAAAGGGCAAGGCTTATAATGGGTATTTTTCCTACTGTGACAAACTGGTGACTTACGCTGAGCAAAAGGGCGTAGGGTTTATCGTCTGGGTGAAATACGTTGATCTCGATACGCCGGAGGAACGCGAGATTCTGCGCGAGTGGGCGGCCAAGGGCATCAAGGGCATCAAAGCGGATTTCTTTGACAATGAGGATCAGCAGACCATGGCGGATCTCAAGGCGATTTACGAGATGTGCGGGGAATGTCATTTGCTGGTCAACTGCCACGGGGCGGGCAAACCCACCGGCGAGCGCCGCACCTATCCTCATGTCATCAACCGCGAGGCGGTCAACGGCGAGGAGTTTGGAGCGTTTTTTGTGCGCGACGCGGTGATATGGCCCTACACGCGCAATGTGGTGGGGCCGATGGATATCACGCCGCGGCTGTATCCTACCGGAAAAAAGGGCACCAAAACGACACTGGCCGCGCAGCTCGCCTGTCCTATCATTTTTGAATCGGGCATTCCCTGCATGGCGGGGGATACGACCGACTACAGGGGATTCAACAGACGTGATTTCTTCCGGGATTTGCCGGCTTCGTGGGATGATACCAGATTTCTGGACGGTACGCCGGGGGACAGCGTGACCTTGGCCCGCCGGGCAGGTGACAATTGGTACGCGGCCACCCTCACGCTCACGGCTAAAAAAGGACAGACGATGCCGCTTTCCTTCCTCGGCGAGGGAACCTATGAGGCCACTGTCTACAGCGATAAAACCAAACGGGAAATTCAGATCGACACCCGTATCGTGACAAGCGACGACACGCTTACCTACGATCTGCCGCCCGAATCGGGCTATGTGGTGAAATTCACGCCGTACACTTCCACAGATGAGAGGGGATAGCTATGATATTGAAACTCATTCTTGCGCCTGTGCTGGGAGGCGTAATCGGATACATTACCAACGATCTGGCCATCAGAATGCTGTTCCGCCCCCGTAAGGCGGTGTATATCGGCAAGCTGCATGTGCCCTTTACGCCGGGGCTGATTCCACAGCAGAAGGAGCGTATTGCCGCGTCCATCGGTGCGGTGGTCAGCCGTGAACTGCTGGACTCTGCCACGCTGGAGCAGACGCTTTTATCCGATGCGGTGCTGTCGGCGGTGCGGCAAAAAATTGACGATATTTTCCGCGATGTGAAAGCCGAGGGGCGTCCCCTGCGCGACAAGCTCACGGACTATCTGGGAAAGGAACGGGTGCAGCGTTATGAGCGGGAGGCACGTGTCAAGGGAGCCGACTTCCTCTCGGAAAAACTCGTAACGGCTGATGCCGGCGGTACCGTCATGCGGGCGGCCATGAACGCGCTCAAAGAGAAACAGGGCCTTGGATTGCTGACTGTATTCATGGACGACGGCATGACACAGCATCTCGGCGGCAAGATCAACCGCTTAATCGAGCAGAACGGCCCGGAATTTCTGGAACAAGAGATCGGTCGGCTGGCGGATGGGGTGCTGGAGCAGCCGGTCGGCGTGCTGTATGCCAAGTACGAAGACAAGGCCAAGCAGCTCAAGGAACGGTTGGTTGAGCTGTATCGGTTCGCGGTGGAGCAAAAGCTCCAGGAAGTGCTGGCGTTGGTCAATGTGGAGCAGGTTGTGGTGGAAAAAATCAACGCTTTCAGCGCGGAGGAACTGGAAAATCTGATTTTCAGCGTGATGAAAAAGGAACTGCGCGCTATTGTCTATCTGGGAGCGCTGCTGGGGTTCCTGATGGGATTTCTCAATCTGCTCTGGTAAAAAGCATGAAAGGTGGTTTTCTGTCATGATTTATACCGTAACACTCAATCCCTCCATCGACTATGTGGTGCATCTGTCACACTTTGCCGACGGTCTGACCAATCGTTCGACGAGCGAGGAATACTACCTCGGCGGCAAGGGCATCAATGTGTCTTGCGTGCTTGCGGAGCTGGGCATTATCAGCACCGCCCTTGGCTTCACAGCGGGCTTCACGGGAAAGGAAATTGAGCGGCTGCTGATCGCTGCGGGAATCCGTGCGGAATTTATCCGTTTGGCGCAGGGCGTTTCCCGTATCAATGTCAAGATCAAGGCGGAAGTCGAAAGTGAAATCAACGGCGGCGGTCCGCCCGTGACGGAAAGCGAGTTTTCCGCGCTGCTGGATAAAATGAACGATGTGCGTGACGGCGATACCGTCGTACTGGCGGGAAGTATCCCGCCCTCGGTTTCAGACGACGCTTACGAAAGAATGCTGGCGCGGCTGGCGGACAAAGATATCCGCACTGTGGTGGATGCGACCGGTTCGCTGCTGTTGCGGGTGCTGCCGTACCGTCCGTTCCTCATCAAACCGAACCGTCAGGAGCTTTCAGAGATTTTTTCTGTTTCTGTGGAAAGTGATGAGGATATTGCGTATTATGCCGGACAACTGATGGATATGGGCGCGAGAAATGTGCTTGTATCGTTGGGCGGCGACGGTGCGGTGCTGTTTGCCGGAAACGGAGAAGTTTTCCGCAGCGGTGTATTGCGTGAGACTGTCCTCAATACGGTAGGTGCGGGAGATTCGATGGTAGCGGGTTTCCTTGCAGGCTTGGAGCGGACGAATGACATGACCTATGCCCTGAAGCTCGGCACTGCCTGCGGCAATGCGACCGCGTTTTCCGCAGGTTTGGCGACTAAGGAGAAGATTGCGCAGGTTTTGTGCCAATTACCGTGAAGTATTTCATATAATAATCCCCGTCCAGCAACCGGTCAAAGCCATCGGTCGCGAAACGGGGAATGATTTTTTGAGATGTTTATCAGGCAAGCCTGCTTGCAAATGAGGAAGTTCTTACAGTGCCACGATCATGGCGGTCTTGGCGGGAATATGCAGTCCGCCGCCGAAATCGACGTGTCCACCGCTAATCAGATCAGTGCCGTTGCCCGCACCCGCGTCAAAATGTGCGGTATAGGGCGCATCATCCATATTCAGCGCGAAGATCACGCGCTCGCCGTCAAACTCACGGCGGAACACCAACTGTTTGGAATTAATATGCAGTTGCTTGTAGCTGCCGCGGCAGAGAGCGGCAGAGGATTTACGTACAGCATAGAGACGGCCGATATATGCGGAAAGTGCGTTGCGGCTGCTCTCGGCCAGCTCCGCGGAAAACGCGGGACGAAGCGCATCGTCACCTTGCCCCTTGTCCGCTGTCACGCCAAATTCGCTTCCGTAATACACCGAGGGAATACCCGGCATGGCAAACAGCAGTGCATAGACCAGCGGCAGGTTGCCTTTGTCGGTGAGAATTGAGGCAATGCGTGTCACGTCGTGGTTGTCAGCAAAGCAATAGAGATTCTTGCCTTTGTAAATCGTCCACTGCTCGTCCGCGAACTGGCGGTTGAGGGAATAACCGATTTCGTGCATATTGGCGCAGTTGAAGGAAGAATACAATCCCTTGTAGCATTCGTAGTTGGTCACGGAATCCAGCATCGCGTCGTTGCACCAGATGTTGTAATCCCCGTGCAGGCACTCGCCCAGCAGGAAGAAGTCCGGCCACTTGCCTTTGCAGAAGCTCCGCAGCTCGCGCAGGAAATCGCGGTCAAGGCAGTAGGCCACGTCGAGGCGCAGACCGTCGATGCCGAACTCATTGACCCAGCCCTCGATACAGTTGAAAATGTGCTGCTTGACACTGGGGTTGCGGAGGTTGAGCTTGACCAGGTCATAGTGACCCTCCCAGCCCTCATACCAGAATCCGTCGTTGTAGTTGGAATTGCCGTCAAACCGGATATTGAACCAATCCTTGTAGGGAGAATCCCAGCGGTGCTGCTTGACGTCGTTGAAGGCCCAGAAATCGCGTCCTACGTGGTTGAATACACCGTCCAGAATGACCTTCATGCCGCGGCGGTGCAGTTCCTCGCAGACCTCATAAAAATCGCGGTTGGTGCCGAGACGGCGGTCAATCACACGATAATCGGCGGTGTCGTAGCCGTGTTTGGTGGATTCAAAGACCGGACCAAAATAGACGGCGTTAGCGCCCAGTTCGCTCAGATGAGCCGCGAAGGGAATGACGCTCTTGATCTTGCCCGTCGGCTGAGAAGTGAAATCATTATAGTGGTTTTCGTCGCAAAAGCCCAGCGGATAAATGTGGTAGAAAGCCGCGTCACGGTACCAATCCGGGGCATTGAGCTTGCGCTCGGCTCGTGCAAATTCCTGTGTGACAGGCGGGGCGGAAATTGCCGCCGCGTTGTCCGGGATTACGTTGTCAGCGTTTTTGGTTGCGCCGCCGGAAACGGCCGTTTTGGCCTTCTTGGGCGGAGCGGCGGGAATGTGATTGTCACCCGGATAGACCTGCCGCCAATCCGCGCGCAGACGGTCGCAGGTGTCGAGGATATCGTAGGACTGCCAGGTGGGATACAAGGGCGATTCGGTCAGCCCTTTATTGAGGCAGTCCACCACGTGTGCGATCTCATAGGTGTACTTTTTCTCAAGGCTGTCGGAATCGCTGTATTCGCGGATGATTCTGCCGTCCCGCATGACATATGCCGCGCTCGCGCAGTTGAAATTGGGGAGTACAATGACGCCTTCGGTGCCGATGATTTCCGCCTGATTGGCGTTGTATTCAAAGCCGCAGGACACGGAAGCCGTGCCGCCCTTGTAAAATTTCATGACGGCGGAGGACTGCCAGTCAATGCCGTTTTCACAGTGCACCGCTGTAGAACGGATATCCCCAGGCCGGCCTCCCAGCAGCCACTGCGCCAAAAAGATGGGATACACGCCCAAATCCAGCAGCGCACCGCCGCCGAGTGCGGGATTGATGGTGCGGTCCTTGGTGTCGTAGGCCATCTTGACAAAAAAAGACGCGTTGACCTCTTTGACTTCGCCGATAATGCCCTCGCCAATCCAGTCGTAAGCATTCGTAATGGCGGGCAGGAAACGCGTCCACATGGCTTCCATAAAAAACACGTTTTTCTTCTGCGCTGCTTCGATGACAGCAGAAGCCTGTTTGGCATTGAGCGCTACGGGTTTTTCGCAGAGTACCGCTTTGCCGGCGGCAATGGCGGCGAGTGCGGTATCGGCATGATTGGTGTGTGGGGTTCCGATGTAAACGATGTCAATCGTTTCATCTTCCAGCATGGTCTGAATGTCATCATAGGCTGCGGCAATGCTAAATTCCGCCGCGAAGCGCTGCGCGTTCTCCATGCTGCGGGAGCAGACGGCGCCGGCCTCAGCCTTTTCGGTCAGCGCCAGCGCACGGCAGAAGGTGTGGCAGATTCTGCCGGTGCCGACAATGCCAAACCGTTTTTTGTTCATAACAATTATCACCTCAAAAATATGCACACGGAAACTGTTGCTGCTGTCTCCGAATGCGACTTCACACATTATAACAAAAGCATATGCGCATTGCAAGTGGGAATTAAAAATATTGCAAAAAATTAACGGTTTATTTTCACTGCACGCACGTTTAAAAGGTCTGCATACCTTCCCGAGTGAGGAGTTATACAGACCTTGTTTTGATTACATTTTCACAATATCGAATTGCAGCAGATTCCTGACCGGCAGATAGCGTTTTCCTTCCGTTGCATAACGTCTGCCGCAGACCTGACATGCCTCTAACGGCAGTACCGTTTTGCAGCCGCCCGCCTCCAGAAATCGGATACCCGTTCCCGTTTTCCGCAGCGATGTCCGGCAGCATAGCGGCAGGCGTTCCCTGCGCAGCCCTTCACGGTGCAGCGTGTAGCCGCTGGTCTGAAAATGCTCACGCAGATTGGCCATTGCCGCTCACCCGATCCTTTAATTCCAGATAGACAGCATACAGCTCGGTATTTTCAAAACCGGTCATGCCTTGCGTCAGCTCCTCGGAAAAGAGGCGCAGCGTGCGATAAGGCAACTTGATCGCGAGAATATACCCGTTGCCAATCGCGTCGTTGGTGAGCGTGTCACGCGTGTAATAGATGTTTTTCACGTCCTTACAGTCGAAAATCACCGACCGGCCGCCGAAGGTCAGCCTGACACGCCCGCTGTCGCTGAACTGTGCCACACCCTCGTTTTTGAGTCCTACGCCGCCGCGCTTGTTCATCAACACCACGCCGCACACCAGAAACGCCACCGGAATTGCTACCGTCACAAAGAGATTGTTGCCCAGATGCCGCGCAATGGCGGACGACAGAATCCACCCCGCCAGAAACAGCAGAATACAGACGATAATGCCCGCGATTTCGTAGTCCTTATTTTTGCATTTAAACGTGATTGTTTTCACTGTCATTCACCTGCGGCTCTTCGGTTTTGGAGATATTGAGTTCCTTGGCCGACTTGCGCACCACACTGAGCGGAATGTTAAATTCGCCCATCGACTGTGTGGCAATCGTGACATTGGCCTGCTTGCGCCCGCCCTTGGTGCGCACATAAAATGCTGTCGCACCGCCTGTGAGCGGTATGGTGGCGGGACCAACCACCTCAATGGCGCCGTCTGTACTCACTGTCAGACAATCAGCGAAATAGGTCAGACGGTTATCGTTGCTGTCTACCGCTACCACTTCGATGCGTGCCGCGTCGTAGGTTTCGCCGTGAATCAGCTGACTGCCGCTGACATTGACTTTAAATTTTGCCTTGGTCACAGGTTCTTTCACCACCGACGCGACTACCCGGCCGCCCATCAGTCCTTCAAAACGGAACACTGTCTTGACGGCACGTGTTACCGCATACTGCTCATACAGGCGCACCACCTCGTCTTCAGACAGCTTGCTGGCGTTTTTGTAGGTAAAGAGCGCCATAAATTCCTCCATCTTGCTCTGCTGCTTTTCAGACACAGGCGCATCGTCGCTCAATTCGCTGATTGCCGTGCGGATATCCTGCTCGGTTTTCTGGTCGAACCCCTCTTTGACCGCCATTTTCTTGCCAATGAGATCGTCGATCAGTATCGGCGGGTGGGGCATATAAGGATACTTGTCGCGATCGGGCGCAAATTCGGCCACCAGCTCATCGTTTTTATAGAGCCTGACGCTGTCGCAATTGGTAAAGGCGTAAACATTGCCGATTACCCCGAACTTGTGTTCGCCCGCCAGCATGGCGGACGAAATTTCCAGTACAGGCTTGACTGATGTCTGGCTGAGGTAAACAGCCGCCGCTAATTTCGGCACGCGGTTGACGTCGCAAATACCATAGGGGCAAATGCCGTCATCGCCGCCGAAGCTCGGGTGGGCATTGTAGTCGCTCAGACACCAGCCGAACGTGCCGATGATTTCGTTGCCGCCGTAGGCTGCGTCGATCATGCGCGCATGGCTGAGTGCCTGTTCCACCAGTTCTTTCTCCCCGCCAAAGCTGCGCGCGGGATAGAGCGGGCCGGTGTGCTCGGTAATCATGACTGGGGATTTTCCCAGGGAGATTTCCTCTATGTTGTAAGCAAACTTTTCGTTCAGAGCGTGCTTTTCATAGTCGTTGAAGCCATAGACTTCTTCTAGCAGGTCGCTGCCCTTGAAATTTCTCACGCCGTACATCGGGCGCGAGGCGTCCAGGCTGCGCACGGTGTCGCACACACGGCGATTGACCTTTGGGTTGTCCTTGGTGTCGTCGGTACGTGTGCCCCACATGACGATACACGGCTCGTTTCGCTGCGCCAGCACTGCTTCGCGCACATTGCCCACCAATGTATCCAGCCATTCGCCGCCCTCGGCATGCTTGCTGCCGGGCATATCGGCAATGACCATCAGTCCGATTTCATTGCAGCGCTCCAAAAAATGCTTGCTTTGTGGATAATGTGCCGTTCTCACCGCGTTGCAGCCAAGCGACTTGATAAGATCCGCATCGCCCTTCTGCACTGAGGCCGGCATGGCAAAGCCCTCACGGGCGTAATGCTGCATACGGTTCACACCCAGCAGCTTGATCCGCTTGCCGTTGAGATAAAAGCCCTGCCCGTCCACTTTGACCTGACGGAAGCCAATGGTATAATCCAGCTCATCGCCGCCCGCGAGCGTGACCTTGAAGATGTAGAGTTTTGGGGTCTCGGGGGTCCAAGGCGTCACCTCCGCGGAGACCGTCCAGGAGACATGATAATTGGGCTGTTCCGCCTTGTACTGGCAGGAGCCGAGTCGCTTGGTTCCGTCATACAGGGAGAAAATCAGCTTCCGATCACCGACATCACCGCCGATCTCGCCGGTGATGTCGAGTTTCCAGCCCTTGTCGGTCAGCATGGGGTTGATGAACGTATCCTTGATGTAAAGCTGCGGCACAGCCTCCAGCCAGACGTCCCTGTAAATGCCGCCGTAGCTCAGAAAATCCACCGGTGCGCCGTAGGGGGGCGTGTCGGCGCGTTCGGAGGTGTCCACGATCACGGTGAGCTTGTTTTCGCTGTCGGTGAGAAATTCGGTAATATCCCCGCTGAAGCCCGTAAAACCGCCCTTATGGGCGAACGCGGGCTTATCGTTGACAAAGACTGCCGCACAGCTCATGACACCGTCGAAGTGCAGGAAGACGCGCTTGCCCTCCATCTCGTCGGGCACGACAAAAAGCTTGCTGTACTGTACGATCTTGCTGTCGTCCTCGCCGCTGAAATAATGCAGCTTTCCGCTGCCGCTGTTATGGGGAATATCCACAGGGCGCACGGAAAAATCAAAGTTTTCGTTTTTGCTTTTGGCGGGTGAATAATCCGGCGTAAACCGCCACCCGAAATTCAAGCCGGTCCTGAATCTAAGCATGTTCTTCCTCCAGAAAGTCAATCGTTGTCAGCCATCTGCCGTCAAATAGAAACGCCGGATACTGACCGTTAATGACTTACCATTATTTCACACAATACTGTTCCATATAGGCTTCCATGCGGGCCTTCATGTCGTCGTCGATGTAAACCTTGCCGTCAACCGGATTGTTATGAAGAATGTCGATGATTTCGCGCACGGTGACGATCGGATAGGTGACGATGCCAAACTCTTCATAAACCTCCTGAATGGCGGTTTTCTCTCCCTTGCCGCGCTCCATGCGGTCAACGGAAATCACCATGCCGGCTATTTCGATATTGGCAGCCGCCTTGAGAATCGGCAGAGTCTCGCGGATGGCGGTGCCCGCGGTGATGACGTCTTCGACAATCAGCACTCTGTCGCCGTCTTTGAGCTTATAGCCCACCATCGCGCCGCCTTCGCCGTGGTCCTTGACCTCCTTGCGGTTGAAACAGTAGTTGACGTCGCGGTCAAAGAGCTGGCTCAGCGAGATGCCCGCTGCGACGGCCAGCGGAATGCCCTTATAGGCAGGGCCGAACAGCGCGTCAATGTTACCCTCTACATGCTCCTGAATGTTGCGTGCGTAATACTCGCCCAGCTTGGCGGCCTGCGCACCGGTCTTGTAGTTGCCCGTATTGACAAAATAAGGAGTCTGACGGCCGCTCTTGGTCGTAAAATCGCCGAACAGCAGCACGCCCGAACGCACCATAAATTTCACAAAATCCTCTTTATAAGACATGATAATCATTACCTCCAGAAAAACATAATGGTTATCTGATATTATACCATTATCGTGTGGTTAATGCAAGTCATTTTTGTGAACGGCTGGGAAACCTCTTCTTGACCCAAAGCACCCCATGTGATATAATGTCAATATCACATTTGCGCAATGACGGGAAAGGAATGACATTGCATCTTATGAAGGACGGATTTATCAAAGTCGGGGTTGGCACACCGGAAATTGCCTTGGGCAACTGCGCCGAAAATGCCAGCCGCATCATTGCCATGCTGCGGGATATGTCCGCGCAGGGAGTCAAAATTGCGGTCTTCACCGAACTGGGCGTGACGGGCTACACGCTGGAGGATTTATTCTTGCAGCAAGCCTTGCTCAACGCCTCGGAGCAGGCGCTTGGCCGTATCATCGAAGCCACCGCCGACCTCGATACGCTGGTACTGGTGGGTGTGCCGGTGCCGTGGGACGGTTCGCTTTACAACTGCGCCGCTGTTATCAACCGTGGCAAGCTGCTCGGACTGGTGCCCAAAACCCATATTCCTACTTACGCGGAATTTTATGAGGGACGGCGCTTTTCTCCCACACCCCGACAGGAAACGGTGGTCCGTTATCTGGGGCAGCCTGTTTATCTGGGACAGGGGCTTTTCCGCTGTGCCGAACTGCCGGAGCTGGTCGTCGGCGTAGAACTCTGCGAGGACGCATGGGTACCCTCTCCACCGTCAGCGGCGTTGGCACTGTCGGGGGCGAATGTCATTTGCAATCTCTCGTGCAGCAATGAGGTGATTGGCAAGGCACAATACCGGCGGGAGCTGGTACAGCATCTCTCAGCCAGTCAGGTGTGCGCGTATGTTTACAGCAGTGCTGGCGGCGGGGAATCCACCACCGATCTGGTCTTTTCGGGACACGGTATGATTGCCGAAAACGGCGCGATGCTCGCCGAACAGCGCTGGTCAACCGGCACCTTCCTCACGGCTGACATTGATATCCAGAAGCTGAACACCGACCGCCGCCGCATGTCCACTTTTACCGGCGGCGCTCCGGAGGAAATGAACCTGATTTCTCCCTTCCACCTCGATGTGACCGAAACCAAACTCACCCGTACTTTTCCCCGCACGCCCTTCGTTCCCGCTTCCCGTGACAATCTGGAGGAACGCTGCCGCGAAATCATTCACATTCAAAGCGCGGGATTGCAACAGCGATTAAAGGCGGCTCACGCGAATCACGCGGTGATTGGCCTGTCGGGCGGACTGGATTCCACGCTAGCCTACCTCGTCACGGTGGACGCGTTCCGTCATCTCGGCTATCCGCCGGAAAATATTATTGCCCTGACCATGCCCTGCTTCGGCACCACGTCCCGCACCAAGTCCAACGCGCAGAAAATGGCAGAAGCGCTCGGTACGTCCTTCCGCGAAGTGGATATTCACGCGGCGGTACAGCAGCATTTCCGCGACATCGGGCACGATGGGGTGACCACTGATGTGACATACGAAAATTCGCAGGCGCGTATGAGAACCCTCATTCTGATGGATACGGCCAATCTCTGCGGCGGTCTGGTCATCGGCACCGGCGACCTTTCGGAGCTGGCGCTCGGCTGGGCTACTTACAACGGTGATCATATGTCGATGTACGCCGTCAATGTCGGCGTGCCCAAGACTTTGGTGCGCTATTTGGTGGATTATTTCGCCTCGGTCTCGGAAGAACCGCTGCGCTCGGTTCTTTATGACGTGCTGGACACGCCCGTCAGCCCTGAACTGCTGCCACCGGAGGAAAACGGCGAAATCGCCCAGCGCACGGAAGATCTGGTCGGGCCGTATGAGCTGCACGACTTTTTCCTGTATTATTTCATGCGGTGTGGATTTGCGCCGGGCAAAATTTACCGAATGGCCCTGTTGACCTTTGAAGGCGCTTACACGGCGGACACCATCAAAAAATGGCTGGATACGTTTGTACGCCGCTTCTTTACCCAGCAGTTCAAGCGGAGCTGTCTCCCCGACGGTCCGAAGGTGGGCAGCGTTGCCATTTCCCCCCGCGGCGACTGGCGTATGCCCTCCGACGCGTCGTACGCGGCGTGGCTGGATTCATAATCAACACGAAAAGCCCCTTGCGGTGCGCCGTATCGTTTCGATACACGCGTGGCAAGGGGCTTTTTTTATTTCGTGACGCGTTTGCGGCACGTTCTTAAAGATTGGTGTAACCCATCAGGCTTTCGTCCACCTCGCGGGCGCATTCGCGACCGTCGCGAATGGCGCGTACCACCAGTGACTGACCGCTGTGCATATCGCCCGCTGTGAAGATTTTTTCTACATTCGTGCGGTGACTGCCGGTTTCGGTTGCCACATTGGTGCGTGCATCTGTGTCCACACCGAAAGCAGAAGTGACATAATTCTCGCTGCCTACAAAGCCCGCCGCAATCAGCACCAGCTCCACGTCAACGGTGTATTCCGAGCCTTCCACAGGCTTCATCATCAGTCGGCCGGTTGCCTCGTCCTCTTCGGCCTCCAGCTTGACCAGTACGGCGCCTTTGACTCTGCCTTCCTCATCTTTGAGAAACTCCTTGACAGTGGTCTGATAGACGCGCGGATCACTGCCGAATACGGCAATGGCTTCTTCCTGACCGTAATCGGTCTTGCAGACGCGGGGCCACTGCGGCCAAGGATTGTTGGCCGCACGGGTATCGGGCAGCTTGGGCATCATCTCCAGTTGCAGCACGCTGGCCGCGCCGTGACGCACGCAGGTGCCGACACAGTCGTTGCCGGTGTCGCCGCCGCCGATGACCATGACATTTTTGCCCTTTGCGGAAATGTAAGTGCCGTCGGTCAAGCCGCTGTCCAGCAGTGCCTTGGTGGTGGACTTGAGGAAATCCACCGCAAAGTAAATGTCTTGCGCGTCGCGTCCCTCGACTTGGATGTCGCGGGGATTTGACGCGCCGCAGGCAAGCACTACCGCGTCAAACTGTTCGGTGATTTCCTGCGCGGAAATGTCCTGACCGACGTTCACGCCCGTGCGGAACGTGATGCCTTCTTCCCGCATGATGGCAACGCGACGCTCGATCACGGATTTCTCCAGCTTCATGTTGGGAATGCCGTACATGAGCAGACCACCCACGCGGTCGCTGCGTTCAAAGACCGTTACGGCATGACCGCGGCGGTTGAGCTGATCGGCGGCGGCCAGACCGGCGGGGCCGGACCCGATTATCGCCACGCTCTTGCCCGTGCGGATGGCGGGGGGCTGCGCCTTTGCCCAGCCTTCCTCGTAAGCGCGTTCCACAATAGCATATTCATTGCCGCGCACCGTCACCGCATCGCCGTGCGCGCCGCAGGTGCAGGCTTTTTCGCACAGTGCCGGACAGACCCGCGACGTAAATTCGGGGAAATTATTGGTCAGCCGCAGACGCTCATAGGCGAGCTTCCACGTGCCGCGGTACAGCAGATCGTTCCATTCGGGAATCAGGTTGTTCAGCGGACAGCCTGAAACCATGCCGCCGATCATCAACCCCGACTGGCAGAACGGCACGCCGCATTCCATACAGCGCGCGGCCTGCTGCTTCTGTTCCTTCTCACTCAGCGGTTCGTGAAACTCGTTGAAATGTTCAATGCGTTCCTTGACGGAGAGAGCCGGCGCTTCCTCCCGCTGATATTCCATAAATCCGGTTGGTTTTCCCATGATGCTTCCTCCTATCTCTCACTCGTCAGGCGGTAGAAGGCTTCAATCCGCGCGTCTTCCACAGAGAAGCCCTTTGCCTCAAATGCCGCAATTTCCTCCACCATGCGCTTGTAATCGTGGGGAATGATCTTCTTGAATTTCGGCAGGTACTCGGCAAAGCGGTCGAGTACCTCCTGTCCTTTGGGCGAACCCGTGGCGGCCACATGCTCCTGAATCAGGTTCTTCAGCGTTACCACGTCGGACTTGTCTGTTACCTCGGAAAATTCTACCAGCTCCTTGTTGAGCCGCATATACAGCTCTCTGTCCTCGTCCAGCACGTAGGCGATGCCGCCCGACATACCGGCGGCAAAATTCTTGCCGGTTCTGCCGAGTACCACCACGCAGCCGCCGGTCATGTATTCACAGCCGTGGTCGCCCACGCCTTCCACCACGGCCGACGCGCCGGAGTTGCGCACACAGAAGCGTTCGCCCGCGATGCCGTTGATGAAGGCCTTGCCGCTCGTTGCGCCGTAAAGGGCGACGTTGCCGATCACAATGTTTTCCTCGGGCTTGAACTTCGCTTCCCGCGGCGGATAAACAATCAGTTTGCCGCCGGACAGACCCTTGCCGAAATAATCATTGCTGTCGCCGACCAGCTCCAGCGTCAGACCTTTGGGAATAAACGCGCCGAAGCTCTGACCGCCCGCGCCGTGACAGACAATCCGGAATGTGTCGTTCGCCAGATTGTCACCGAATGCCTTGGTAATCTCCGCGCCGAAGGCGGTACCCAGCGAGCGATCCGTGTTTTTTACGTCAATTTCAATCGTGGCAGCCTTACCCTTGCGGAAGGCCTGCGCAAAGCCGTCATGAATGACGGTTTCATCGAGCGTGGTTTCCAGCCTAAAATCATAGAGGTGCTTGTCGGTGTAACACACCGCTTCGCGCGGCATGGTATCATTCAGAATGGCGCTGAGATCGACGCTGCTCTCCCGTGCGGAAAGTCCTTCCTTCCGGCGGAGCAGATCGGTTCTGCCCACCAGCTCATCCACCGTGCGCACGCCCAGCTTTGCCATATATTCACGCAGTTCCTGTGCGACAAAGGTCATGAAATTGACCACATATTCCGGTTTGCCATTGAAGCGCTTGCGCAGCTCGGGATTCTGTGTGGCAATGCCGAAGGGGCAGGTATCGAGATTGCACACGCGCATCATGGCACAGCCAAGCGTCACCAGCGGCGCGGTGGCAAAGCCGAATTCCTCCGCGCCGAGCATGGCGGCAATCGCCACGTCGCGGCCCGTCATGAGCTTGCCGTCCGTCTCGATGACCACCTTGTTGCGCAGACCGTTCATGATAAGGGTCTGATGTGCTTCGGCCAGTCCCAGCTCCCACGGCAGCCCCGCGTTGTGAATGGAACTGCCGGGCGCGGCGCCGGTGCCGCCGTCATAGCCGGAAATCAAAATTACGCCCGCGCCAGCCTTGGCTACGCCTGCCGCAATTGTGCCGACTCCGCATTCGGATACCAGCTTGACCGAAATACGCGCCGCCTTGTTGGCGTTTTTCAGATCGTAAATGAGCTGTGCCAAGTCTTCAATTGAATAAATATCGTGGTGGGGCGGGGGAGAGATGAGCGACACGCCGGGCGTGGAATGACGGGTTCTGGCGACCCACGGATACACCTTCTTGCCGGGCAGATGGCCGCCTTCGCCGGGCTTGGCGCCCTGCGCCATTTTAATCTGAATCTCGTCGGCGGATGTCAGGTACTGCGAGGTCACGCCGAATCGGCCTGATGCCACCTGCTTGATGGCCGAGCAGCGGCTTTCTGCCGCGCCCTTGGTGAGCAGACGTTCGTCGCTCTCACCGCCTTCGCCGGAATTGGATTTGCCGTGCAGCCGGTTCATGGCGATAGCCAGCGTTTCATGTGCCTCCTGCGAGATAGAGCCGTAGGACATTGCGCCGGTCTTGAAGCGCTTCACAATGGACGCGACGCTCTCCACTTCATCGAGTGAAAGAGGTTGCTCCGCGTAGTTGAAATCCATCAGGCCGCGAAGATTCGTTGCGCCCATTTCTTCGGTAATCATGCGGGAATATTCGCGGAACAGGTCGTAATCGCCGGACTGTGCCGCCATTTGCAGAGCGTGAATTGTACGGGGATTGTAGAGATGTTCTTCCTTGCCGCTGCGGAAGCGGTGGCTGCCCCGCGAGCCGAGTTCGGGGTTGGTGCCGAGACCCAGCGGGTCAAAGGCAGCGGTGTGCAGCGCGTCCACATTGGCTTCGATTTCACGAAGCGAGATGCCGCCTACGCGGCTGACCGTTCCCGTGAAATATTCATCAATGACCTCCTTGCTCAGACCGATAGCTTCAAAAATCTGCGAGCCGTGGTAGGACTGAATGGTGGAAATTCCCATCTTGGAGGCGATTTTGACAATGCCGTGGAGAATGGCGTTGTTGTAATCATCGACGGCGGCATAGTAATCCTTGTCGAGCAGGTCATCGTGAATCAGCTCGTGAATGGTCTCCTGCGCGAGATAGGGATTGATGGCGCTCGCGCCGTAGCCGAGCAGCGTGGCGAAGTGATGCACCTCGCGCGGCTCGCCGCTTTCCAGCACGACCGCCAGAGAGGTTCTGCGCTTGGTCACGACCAGATGACGGTGCAGCGCCGAAACTGCCAGCAGCGACGGAATGGCAAGGTGATTTTCGTCTACCCCACGGTCGGACAGAATGAGGATATTCGCACCTTCGTTGTAGGCCTTGTCAGCCTCGATAAACAGCCGCTTGATGGCTTTGGAAAGTCGGGTGTTTTTGTAATAGAGAATGGGAATAACCGCGACCTTATAACCGCTGACGTGCATATTTTTTAGTTTGAGGATATCGGTGGAGGTTAGGATCGGGTTGCGGATTTTGATGACGTGGCAATTTTCCGGACGTTCTTCCAAAATGTTGCCGTCCTCACCGATGTAAACCGTGGTGGAGGTCACGATTTCCTCACGAATCGCGTCGATGGGGGGATTGGTCACCTGCGCGAAGAGCTGTTTGAAGTAATCGAACAGCGGCCGGGGCTGCTGCGACAGCACGGCAAGAGGCGTATCGGTACCCATCGCGGTGATCGGCTCGCTGCCGTTCTGCGCCATGGGGAGAATGGATTTCATGATCTCCTCATAAGTATAGCCAAAGGCCTTTTGCAGCTTTTTGCGCTCGTCGCGGTGATGTTCCTCCACCTTCACATTGGGGATTTTCAGATCTTTGAGCCGGACGAGGTTGCTGTCCAGCCACTCGCCGTAGGGCTGGCGGGACGCGTAGGACTCCTTCAGTTCCTCATCGTCGATCACCCGGCCCTTGACGGTATCCACCAGCAGCATTTTGCCGGGGCGGAGACGTTCCTTGGTGACAATCTTTTCCGCGGGAATCGGCAGTGCGCCGACCTCGGAGGAAAGCACCAGAAAGCCGTCGTCAGTGATGTAGTAGCGGGAGGGGCGCAGACCGTTGCGGTCGAGCACCGCGCCCATGATATCGCCGTCCGAAAAGAGAATGGAGGCCGGGCCGTCCCACGGCTCCATCATGGTGGCGTAGTATTGGTAAAAATCGCGCTTGTGGCGGCTCATGGTGTGGTTTCTGTCCCACGGCTCGGGAATGGTAATCATCACGGCCAGCGGCAAATCCATGCCGCTCATGACGAGAAATTCCAGTGTATTGTCCAGCATCGCCGAGTCGGAGCCTTCGGTGTTGACCACCGGAATAACCTTATCCAGATCGCCTTTCAGATGCTCGGAGCGCATGGTTTCTTCACGGGCGAGCATTTTGTCAGCGTTGCCCTTGATGGTATTGATTTCACCGTTGTGGACGATCATGCGGTTCGGATGCGCACGCTGCCAGCTGGGATTGGTGTTGGTGGAAAAACGGGAATGCACCATAGCGATGGCGGACTGGAAATCCTCGTCCTGCAAATCCAGGAAGAACCTTCTCAGATCGCCCACCAGAAACATGCCCTTGTATACAATGGTTCTGCTGGACAGTGAGACGACATAGGTATCCTCATTGCTCTGCTCGAAGACGCGCCGCGCCACATACAGGCGGCGGTCAAAGTCAATGCCTTTCTTCACGCCGTCGGGTCGCTTGACAAAGCACTGCTGAATGCAGGGCATACAATCCAGTGCCCGCTGGCCGATGGCGGTGGTATCACACGGCACATCGCGCCAGCCGAGAATGTCCAGCCCCTCCTTCTGCGCGATGATTTCAAACATCTTGCGGGCCTGACTGCGGGCCAGCTCCTTCTGGGGAAAGAAGAACATACCCACTGCGTAATCTCTCTCGGAAGGAAGCGCGATGCCGGTTTCCGCGGCGGCTTTTTTGAAAAAGGTGTGGGAAATCTGCACCAGAATACCCACGCCGTCACCGGTCTTGCCTTCTGCGTCCTTGCCTGCACGGTGCTCCAATGTCTCTACGATGGTGAGCGCATCGGAAACGGTCTGATGCGATTTGATGCCCTTGATATTGACAACCGCGCCGATGCCGCAGTTGTCATGTTCAAATGCCGGGTCATACAGACCGGGTCGGGACTGTCGTAATGTTTCCAACTTTTCCATATCGATCTTCCTTTCCAGGGAGTATCCGCCCTGTGGAGAGCGGTGTGGAAGATATTATAAGACGACTTTGCAGGAATGTCAAGAAAAAATTGCATAATTTTATCAAAAAAATGAATTATGCCAGATTATCCCCGCGATAAATGCAGCTATATATAAGAAAATTGCAAGAAAAATAAAAAAAGTTGCAAAAAGTACTTGACAAAATCATAACAAGGGTGTATACTGGCACCATCGATACAGCAAAGGCGCTGTAAGCACGGGAAGCACCGGTTCGGTCTGGCAGACGGAACATCGGCTCTTTCCCGGCTTACGGCGCCTTTCTGCTTTATCAGACCAATTGTAACAGGAGAGATTCTTATGGAAAAGACGACAAATGTACCCGAACTGTTTGGCAGCATGGTATTCAACGACCAGAAGATGAAGGAACGTCTGCCTCGCACGACTTATAAAGCGCTCAAAAAGACAATTCAGAACGGCGAACCGCTGGATATCAGCGTTGCCAACGCCGTGGCCAATGCCATGAAGGACTGGGCAGTCGAGATGGGCTGCACCCATTACACCCATTGGTTCCAGCCGATGACCGGCGTGACCGCCGAAAAGCATGACAGTTTCATCTGCCCCGACGGCGACGGTCAGGTTATTATGGAATTTTCCGGCAAGGAGCTCATAAAGGGAGAACCTGACGCGTCGAGCTTCCCCTCCGGCGGCATTCGCGCTACCTTCGAGGCCAGAGGCTACACAACCTGGGATCCCACCTCTCCGGCTTTCATCAGAGACAAGACACTCTATATTCCTACCGCGTTCTGCTCCTATACCGGCGAAGTACTGGACAAGAAAACCCCTTTGCTGCGTTCGATGGAACGCCTCAGCAATGTGGCTGTTAAGGTGTTGCACCTGCTGGGCAAAGAAGACGTCACCCGCGTCACTACCACTGTCGGCCCCGAACAGGAGTATTTCCTGATTGACAAGAAGATGTACGACGCCCGCCCCGACCTGATTTTCACCGGCCGCACACTCTTCGGCGCACCCGCCCCCAAGGGGCAGGAGCTGGAGGATCACTATTTCGGCTCCATCAAGACCCGCGTAGCCGCCTTTATGAACGACCTTGACGCGGAACTCTGGAAGCTGGGCGTGCTGGCCAAGACCAAGCACAATGAAGTTGCGCCCTCTCAGCACGAACTCGCCCCCATTTTCTCCACATCCAACATCGCGACCGACCATAATGAGCTTACTATGGAGGTCATGAAGAAGACCGCCGAGAAGCATGGACTGGTGTGCCTGCTGCATGAGAAACCCTTTGCAGGTGTCAACGGCTCCGGCAAGCACAACAACTGGTCGATTTCCACCAACACCGGCGAAAATCTGCTCGACCCCGGCAAAAATCCCGAGGACAATCTGCAATTCCAGCTCTTCCTCGCCGCTGTGGTCAAGGCAGTACATGAATATCAGGATCTGCTGAGAATCACCGTGGCTTCCGCAGGCAACGATCACAGACTCGGCGCGAACGAAGCACCTCCCGCCATCATCTCCATGTACCTGGGTGACGACCTCGGCGCACTGGTGGACGCGATCATCAACGGCACCGAGTACCGCAGCAAGGGCAAAGCCGATATGCTCACCGGTGTAGACGTGCTGCCCGACTTCAAGAAAGACAATTCCGACCGCAACCGCACCTCGCCCTTTGCCTTCACCGGCAACAAGTTTGAATTTCGTGCGCTCGGTTCTTCCTTAAATATCGGTTGCCCCAACTATATGCTCAACACGATGGTTGCCCAGGAGCTTTCCGAGTTCTATGACACACTCAAGGACGCGGACGATCTGGATGCCGCATTGAAAGCACTGGTCAAAAAGGTTCTCACCGAGCACCAGAACATCATCTTCAACGGTGACAACTACTCCGACGAGTGGGTTGCCGAAGCCGAAAAGCGCGGTCTGTGCAACTTCCGTTCGCTGCCCGAGGCAATGGAACATTATGTGGATCAGAAAAATATTGATCTTTTTGTGGGCAACGGCATCGTTTCCGAAGCGGAGATCCGCGCTCGCTATGAAATCGAGTTGGAGCACTATGCCAAGCAGCTGCGCATTGAGGCACTCACCATGATCGACATGGCAGCCAAGAGTATCACCCCCGCCGTCAGCGCGTTTGTCGGTGAGCTTACCCAGACCGCTCTTGCCAAGAAGTCCCTCTCCGCGTCTGTCTCGGTCTATGCGGAAACATCTCTCATCGAAGAACTGTCTGCCTCGCTGGAAGGCTTTGTCAAGAAGACGGCGGAACTGGAAGCTGCTGTGACCGCCGCCGCGCAGTACAGCGATGACAATCTCGCGCTGGCCAAGTACTACCGTGAGACGGTATTCACTTTGATGGGCGAGCTCCGCGCATTCGGTGACGCGATGGAACGCAAGACATCCAAGCAGTACTGGCCCTATCCGTCCTACGGCGAGATGCTCTTCGGCGTGTAAGCCAGTTGTTCCTTTTCATTATTAATATTATGAACGAACCTCTTTCGCCTGCCTCGGCAAAGGGGTTCGTTTGTATTTGACAGATTATCTATATTTTATTGACAAATCTTCCATTTTCATGTATCATATAACTATCCGATATAAACGATGAACGGGAGGTATTTTCATGGAAACCAGACCTTATATTCCTTGGGAACTGCTCAGCAATTTTATGACAGACGTATTCAAGGCTTATGGCGTACCGGAGGAAGATGCCAGAATCTGCACGGACGTTCTGCTGGAGTCCGACCGCCGAGGCATCGAAAGCCATGGCTGCAACCGGTTCAAGCCCATCTATCTCGACCGCATTAAAACCGGTACCCTGCTGCCGGTCACGCACATCAACATTGTAAAGGAAACGCCCACCACTGTTGTCATGGATGCGGGCAACGGCATGGGAATGGTGGCCAGCTATCACATGATGGAAAGGCTGATCGAAAAAGCCCGCGTTTACGGCATGGCGGGCGGCACGATTTTTAATTCCACCCATTACGGCATTGCCGGCTATTGGACGACGATGGCCGAAAAAGCCGGCATGATTGGCATCACCGGCACCAATGCCCGTCCTTCCGTGGCCCCCACCTTCGGCGTGGAACCCATGATGGGCACCAACCCCTTGACGTTTACCATGCCGACCGACGAAGCGTTTCCGTTCAACTTCGACTGTGCCACATCCATTGTGCAGAACGGCAAAATCGAGTATTACGCACGTTCCGGGAAGCCCACACCGCCGGGGCTGGTCGTTACAAAAGAGGGGGAAACCATGACGGATTCCGCCCGGATTCTGAAAGACCTGCGGGCTGGTGAATGCTCGCTGTTGCCGCTGGGCGGTCTCGGTGAGCAAACCGGCGGTCACAAGGGGTACGGATTCACAGCGATTGTCGAAATTCTTTCCGCCGCACTCGCGGGTGGCCCCTTCCTCAAAGATCTGAGCGGCAAGGACGCGGAAGGCAACCGGCAGATGTACCGTCTCGGACACTTCTTCTTTGTTATCAACCCCGATTTTTTCATGGGATTGGATATCTTCAAGCACACCGCGGGCGAAATCTGCCGTCAGTTGCGCGATTCCGAAAAAGCCCCCGGCGCAGAGCGTATCTATACCGCAGGCGAAAAGGAATATCTGGCATGGCAGGAGCGTAAGGATAAGGGCGTTCCCGTCAGTGAAGCCATTCAACGGGAATTTATCGCACTGCGTGACGAATGCGGCCTTCCTTACCGTTTCCCGTTTGAACAGGAAAAGAATTAACAAGGCATATGGGAAAGGGCAGTACGTCTCAGCACGTAAGGCGGCAGAACTGTGGAGAAAATCATGAATGATTTGTAAAAAACACGTTTTTTCTCTTGACAATCGAACAAAAACGGAATATACTTTGTTCAAATTTTAGTGTTGTTCACGAGTAAAACCGTTGAAGCGGAGATAACGGCAATCATGCCTTTACAGAGAGCCCGCGGCGCTGAGAGTCGGGTGAGAAACAGGTTGTCAAATGGACCGCGGAGGGCGCAGTCAAATGGGTTTGCACAAATCCAAAGTATTCTGCGACGTTGCAGGCAGACGTTATTTGCCGGGGATATGTCGGTATCCTGCTAAGCGCACGGCTTTTGGCTGTGAATCAAGGTGGCACCGCGGGTATTTTATCACAAAGTATTCGTCCTTGACAGAGATTTTTGAGATTTTCTGTCAAGGACTTTTGTTTTTCATAAGGTTCCTACGTCAGAAAATGATGCGGGAACTTTTTATGTGCCAAGGAGGAGATCAACGATGACATTTTTACCCAGTCTGGACGACATCAGAGACATTGCAGCCACGGGTCAATACAAGGTGGCACCAGTGAGCTGTGAAATTTTGTCCGATTTCACTACGCCCATTGAAACCATGCGGATTCTCAAAAACGTGTCTACCCACTGCTATATGCTGGAATCCGCGCAGGCCAACGACAAATGGGGACGCTACACCTTCATGGGGTATGATCCGAAAATGGAAATTACCTGCGTGGAAGGGCAGCTTCGGGCGGGCACGCTCAAAATACAGACCGACTGTCCTTCCGATGTGCTGCGGGATATTCTCGCTGAGTACAAGAGTCCCCGCTTCGATTATCTGCCCCCGTTCACGGGCGGTCTGGTTGGCTATTTTTCCTACGATTACCTGGGTTACAGCGAGCCGTCCGTCCGTTGCAAAGTCGAGGACACCGAGGCCTTCAAGGACGTGGACCTCATGCTGTTTGACAAGGTGATCGCCTTCGACCATGTGCGCCAGAAAATCATTCTCATCCTGAACATTTCGCTGGACGATGTGGAAGTCGGCTACAACAAGGCGGTGCTGGAATTGCAGCAGCTTGCCGACCTGCTGCGCACCGGCGCAAAAAAGCAGGAGCCCGGCGGGAAACTGTTGGGCGAGGTCACGCCATTGTTTGACAAAGACACTTTCTGCGGCATGGTAGAGCAGGCAAAACATCATATCCGCGAGGGTGATATTTTTCAGATCGTTCTTTCCAACCGCCTGTCCGCGCCCTTTGAGGGCAGTCTGCTCAACACCTACCGCGTCCTGCGCACCATCAATCCGTCGCCCTATATGTTCTATTTTTCGGGCACCGATGTGGAAGTGGCTGGCGCGTCCCCCGAAACGCTGGTCAAGCTGGAAAACGGCGTGCTGCACACCTTCCCGCTGGCCGGAACGCGTCCCAGAGGCAAGACCGACGAAGAAGACCAAGCCCTCGAAGCCGAATTGCTGGCCGACGAAAAGGAACTCGCCGAACACAATATGCTGGTGGACCTTGGCCGCAACGATCTGGGCAAGATCAGCCGGTTCGGCACCGTGCAGGTGGAAAAGCTGCACTCCATCGAGCGCTATTCCCATGTCATGCACATCGGTTCCACCGTGCGGGGCGAGATTCGAGAGGACAAAGACGCACTCGATGCGATTGAAGCCGTACTTCCTGCGGGAACGCTCTCCGGTGCGCCCAAGATTCGCGCCTGTCAGCTTATCGGACAGCTCGAAAACAACAAGCGCGGCATTTACGGCGGCGCTATCGGCTATGTTGACTTCACCGGCAATATGGATACCTGCATCGCCATTCGCATTGCCTACAAGAAAAACGGCAAAGTCTTTGTGCGCAGCGGCGCAGGCATTGTCGCGGATTCCGTGCCGGAGAAGGAATTTCAGGAGTGCATGAACAAGGCGCGTTCCTGCTTGAAAGCGCTGGAACTGGCGCAGGAGGTGGAAGCATGATTTTACTCATCGACAATTACGACAGCTTTTCCTACAATCTGTATCAGCTTGTGGGAAGCATCAACCCCGATATCAAGGTCATTCGCAACGACGAAATGACCGTCAGGCAAATCAAAAAACTCCGCCCCGACCGTATCATTCTTTCGCCCGGCCCCGGCAGACCCGAAGACGCGGGCATCATTGTGGAAGTCGCGCGAACGCTCGGCAAGGATATCCCCACACTCGGCGTGTGTCTGGGACATCAGGCCATCTGTGCGGCTTTCGGCGCGACCGTCACCTACGCCAAACAGCTTATGCACGGCAAGCAGTCCGACGTGACCTTTGACACGGATTGTCCGCTCTTCAAAGGCTGCCCCAAAGTCGCACCCGTGGCACGCTATCATTCCCTCGCCGCAGACGCGGCCACGCTGCCCGACTGCCTGAAAGTCACCGCCCGCACCTCGGACGGCGAAGTCATGGCGGTGCAGCACACGGAATATCCCATCTACGGCGTGCAGTTCCACCCCGAATCCATCATGACCCCCGACGGCAAGACCATGCTGCAAAACTTTATTGTATAACCATTATGAAAGGAAGCATTCACCATGATTAAAGAAGCCATTATTAAGATTGTCAGCAAAGGAGATCTGACCTACGACGAGGCCTATGCCGTCATGAATGAAATCATGAGCGGCGAAACCACTCCCACTCAGAACGCCGCTTTTCTCGCGGCGCTCTCCACCAAGAGCGCCCGCGCCGAAACCACCGACGAAATCGCGGGCTGTGCCGCCGCCATGCGCGACCACGCCACCAAGGTGGACACCGGCATGGACATCTTCGAGATTGTGGGTACCGGCGGAGATAATGCCCACAGCTTCAATATTTCCACCACGTCCGCCCTTGTCGCGGCGGCAGGCGGTATGAAGGTTGCCAAGCACGGCAACCGCGCCGCCTCTTCTTTGAGCGGTACGGCGGACTGTCTGGAAGCGCTGGGCGTCAATATCCAGCAAAGCCCCGCCCGCTGCATCGAGCTGTTGAACGAAGTGGGCATGTGCTTCTTCTTCGCCCAGAAATACCACACTTCCATGAAGTATGTCGGCGCGATTCGCAAGGAACTCGGCTTCCGCACGGTCTTCAATATTCTCGGACCGCTGACCAATCCCGGTTCGCCCTCTATGCAGCTGCTCGGCGTGTATGACGAATACCTGGTGGAACCGCTGGCGCAGGTGCTCGTGAGCCTTGGCGTCAAGCGCGGCATGGTGGTGTACGGCATGGATAAGCTCGATGAAATCTCGCTCAGTGCGCCCACCAAGATTTGCGAAATCAAGGACGGCTGGTTTAAATCCTCCGTTATTACCCCCGAAGACTTCGGCTTTGCCCGCTGCACTAAGGAAGACCTGAAGGGCGGCACGCCTGCCGAAAATGCGGCGACTACCCGCGCGATTCTGAGCGGTGAGCAGGGTCACAAGAGAAACGCCGTCCTGATGAACGCGGGCGCGGCGCTCTACATCGGCGGCAAGGCCGACAGCATGGCAGAAGGCATCACCTTGGCGGCGCAAATCATCGATTCGGGCGCGGCACTCGCCACACTGGAAAAATTCATCGAGGTCAGCAACCGTCCGGAGGTAGAGGCATGACCATCTTAGACCAACTCGCCGATCACGCCAATGAGCGCGTGGCATTGGCGAAACAGCGTCTTTCGACCGAGGAACTCCGGACGCAGGCGTTGGCACTTCCCAAGGGGGACTTTGCCTTTGAAACCGCGCTCCGGCAGCCGGGGATTTCTTTCATCTGCGAGTGCAAGAAGGCTTCTCCCTCCAAAGGGCTGATCGCGCCGGATTTTCCATACCTGCAAATCGCCAAGGATTATGAGAAAGCGGGCGCGGCCGCCGTTTCCGTGCTGACCGAGCCGAAATGGTTTCTGGGCAGCGACGATTATCTCCGTGAGATTGCTGCGCATGTGTCCATTCCCTGTCTGCGCAAGGATTTTACCGTGGACGAATATATGATTTACGAGGCCAAGATGCTGGGTGCGTCGGCGGTACTGCTGATTGGCTCGATTCTGGACGAGGCGCAGATCAGAGAATATATCAATATTTGCGACGGGCTGGGCCTGTCGGCGTTGGTCGAGGCTCACGACGAAGACGAAGTGCAGACGGCGCTCCGAGCGGGTGCGCGTATGATTGGCGTGAACAACCGCAACCTCAAGGACTTCTCGGTCAACACCGACAACAGCCGCCGTCTGCGGGACCTGATTCCGGGTGACGTGCTGTTCGTATCGGAGAGCGGCGTGACGTGTGCCGCTGATGTTGCCAAGTTGCGGGACATCGGTGCCGACGCGGTGCTGATCGGTGAAACGCTCATGCGCGCGCCTGACAAATCCGTGAAGCTGGCCGAGCTGCGGGGAGAAGGAATATGACCAAAATTAAATTATGCGGGCTGTCCCGTCCCTGCGATATCGAAACGGCCAACGCGTTGCAGCCCGATTACATCGGTTTCGTGTTTTATGCCAAAAGCAAACGCAGCGTTACCTCTGCACAAGCCGCGGCGCTGAAAGCCATGCTGTCCACTGACATTCGGGCCGTTGGCGTATTCGTGGACGAAGCTCCCGAAACCGTCGCTGCCTTGCTGCGGGACGGCGTGATTGATATGGCGCAGCTGCACGGACACGAAGATGACGCCTATCTCCAATCTCTGCGGCAGTTGACTGACAAGCCTTTCATACAAGCCTTTCGCATCGCGACAAAAGCCGACTGTGTGCGGGCGGAATTGAGCCGGGCGGATTTCATTCTGCTGGATTCCGGCATGGGGACGGGAAAGGCTTTCGACTGGGAACTGATTCGCGAGATCCGGCGGCCGTATTTTCTGGCGGGCGGTCTGGATATCGGCAATGTAGCGGACGCAGTCCGCACCTTTCATCCCTATGCGGTAGACGTCAGTTCCGGCATTGAAACGGACGGTTTCAAAGATCAAGATAAAATGGCAGCCTTTGTGGCTGCCGTCAGAAAGGAAGATTCAAGTGACGAATCCTAACGGACGCTTCGGCATTCACGGCGGGCAGTATATTCCCGAAACCCTGATGAACGCCGTGATCGAATTGGAAGAGGCATATAATCACTATAAAAACGACCCGCAGTTCAACGCGGAACTGACCGAACTTTTCAACGAATACGCGGGAAGACCGTCGCGGCTGTATTATGCCGCCAAAATGACCGCCGATCTGGGCGGTGCCAAGATCTATCTCAAACGCGAAGACTTAAACCACACCGGTGCCCACAAAATCAATAACGTGTTGGGACAGGCGCTGCTGGCCAAGAAGATGGGGAAGACCCGCCTGATTGCCGAGACCGGCGCTGGTCAGCACGGCGTGGCCACCGCCACCGCCGCCGCGCTCATGGGAATGGAGTGCGTGGTCTTCATGGGCGAGGAAGACACCATTCGTCAGGCGCTCAATGTCTACCGTATGCGGCTGCTCGGCGCGGAGGTCATTCCCGTCAAGACCGGCACCGCCACGCTAAAAGACGCGGTGTCGGAAGCCATGCGCGAGTGGACGTCACGCATTGCCGACACGCATTACTGCCTCGGTTCCGTGATGGGGCCGCACCCTTTCCCGACGATTGTACGCGATTTTCAGGCGGTCATTTCCAAAGAAATCAAAGCGCAGATGCTCGAAAAGGAAGGCAGACTGCCCGACGCGGTGCTTGCCTGCGTAGGTGGCGGTTCCAATGCCATCGGCAGCTTCTACCACTTCATCGAGGATAAAGGTGTACGTCTGATCGGCTGTGAAGCGGCGGGACGCGGCGTGGATACCTTCGAGACGGCTGCCACCATCGCAACCGGACGGCTGGGCATTTTCCACGGCATGAAGTCCTATTTCTGTCAGGACAAATACGGTCAGATCGCGCCGGTTTATTCCATTTCGGCGGGTCTGGACTATCCGGGCGTGGGCCCCGAACACGCCTATCTGCACGACATCGGCCGCGCGGAATATGTCCCTGTTACCGACGAGGAAGCGGTCTGCGCCTTTGAATATCTGGCCAAGACTGAGGGTATCATTCCCGCTATCGAGTCCGCCCATGCGGTCGCCCACGCGCGGAAGCTCGCGCCCACCATGGACAGGGACAACATCATTGTCATCACGATTTCGGGACGCGGCGACAAGGACTGTGCCGCCATTGCCCGCTACAGAGGGGAGGATCTTCATGAGTAATATTGCCAAAGCATTTGCCAACGGGAAGGCGTTCATTCCCTTCATCACCTGCGGCGACCCCGATCTGGATACGACCGCCGCCGTGGTGCGTGCCGCGGTGGAGAACGGCGCGGATTTAATCGAACTGGGCATTCCCTTTTCCGACCCCACGGCGGAAGGCCCCGTGATCCAGGGAGCCAATCTCCGCGCCCTGAACGGCGGCGTGACTACCGACAAGATTTTCGATTTCGTCCGGGAACTGCGCCGCGACGTCACCGTGCCGATGGTCTTTATGACCTATGCCAATGTCGTGTTTTCCTACGGCGCGGAGCAGTTCATTGCCACCTGCCGGGATATCGGCATTGACGGACTGATTTTGCCCGACCTGCCCTTTGAGGAAAAAGAAGAATTTCTGCCGCTGTGCCATCAGTACGGCGTGGATCTGATTTCACTGATAGCGCCCACCTCAGAAAACCGTATCGCTATGATTGCAAGGGAAGCCGAAGGATTCCTCTATATCGTGTCCAGCCTCGGCGTGACCGGCATGAGAAGCGAGATCAAGACGGATTTGTCTGCTATCGTGAAGGTGGTCAGAGAAAATACCGACGTGCCGTGCGCCATCGGGTTCGGTATCTCTAAGCCCGAGCAGGCACAGAAAATGGCGGCGATTTCCGATGGCGCGATTGTCGGTTCGGCGATTATTAAGCTGTTGGAGCAATACGGAAAAGAAGCGCCGTCACATGTCGGCGCATATGTCAGAAGTATGAAAGACGCACTGCGATAACGTACAATTAGCGAAGCGTGGGGTGCAGGGGACTGGTTCCCTGCCGAGGTCAAGGGCGAGTAGCCCTTGCAGGGCGTGGGACAGCGTCCCACAAGCGAAGCCATCGGCTGAGCGGGCAAGATACACTCCGACACATAGCAAGCTTTGGCGAATCCAATCAAAAGCTCCGACCAAAATTGATTTCCATTGACATTTCCTCCGGCCTATGTTACAATAACATTACCGAATGAACCGGACGGAGGTGACAACATGGACAAGTATCAGTGCGGCCCCTGCGGCTATATCTATGACCCGGAAGTCGGCGATCCCGACAGCGGCATTGCGCCGGGCACAGCGTTTGAGGACATTCCCGACGATTGGTGCTGCCCGCTTTGCGGCGTCGGCAAGGATATGTTTGAGAAGATCGACTAACCAAAAACAGAAACCGGAAGGAAACAGATGATTCATCTGAATGCACTTCCGGTTTTGTTTATGTCTGTTTGAAAGAAGATGTTTTTTTGAATCAAGCCATTGTCTATGGTGTAGGGGTAGGACCGGGCGACCCGGAGCTGATGACATTGAAGGCCGTTCGTCTCATTCGGGACAACGACGTCATCGCTGTTCCAGGAAAAGAGCCCCGACAATCGGTAGCCTACCAGATTGCCGTGCAAAGCGTGCCGGAACTGGCACAAAAAGAACTGGTACCGCTGCCTTTGCCGATGGTCAAGGACAGGGAATGGCTGCAACAGGCGCATCGGCAATGTGCGGATATCGTGGCTTCCTACCTCGACCAAGGCCGGAATGTGATTTGCCTCACGCTGGGTGACCCCGTCATATACAGCACCTTCAGCTATCTCCAGCATTTGCTGGAAGCGGACGGCTATCCAGTGGAATTGGTGAGCGGTGTACCTTCCTTCTGCGCAGCGGCGGCAAGACTGCGTGTTCCGCTGGCCGAGTGGGACGAACCGCTTCATATTATCCCCGCCGTACACGCGGCCGAGCGTCCTCTGTACGATGGCGGAACCCATGTATTTATGAAATCTGCCGGGCAGATGCAGAAGGTCAAGGCGGAATTAAAGGAAAGCGGGAGACGTGTTTATGCCGCTGAAAATTGCGGTATGGCAAACGAAAGGCTCTATCACTGCGTTGACGAAATTCCGGACGACGCCGGATATTTTACGTTGATGATTGCGAAAGAACGCGTAAATTCCTGTGGGGAAAAAAGCGAGAGCCTACCCATTACTTCTGACGGGCAAGGAAACCGGACAGGAAATCCTTGAACTCAATTTCCCACGCGGATTCGTGGTGCCTTTGTTCCGGCTTGACGACCTCGTGGAGCATATCCGCCGGATAACACTCCTTCAAAATCGCGTAAATCTGCTGTTCACTCTTGTAAAACGCGCGTTCCTTGGCGTCGCCGCCACCTGTATAGAGATAGAGAAACGGCATTTCCGGCTGCATTTTCGACACAATCCAGCGCCGCATTGTTTTCAGGGGAAAGATATCAAAAGCCGGGGAAAATACGCCGACGTCGCTGAATACGTCAGGGTAGGTGAGAGCCATGAAAAATGCCTCCAGTCCACCTGATGAACTGCCGCAGAAGGCGGTGTTGGCCTTGCCGGTTCTGACGGGAAACTGTGCTTCTACGGTGGGTTTGACCACATTCAAGACGAAATCGGCGAATACTTCGCCCTCAGGAGCGGCAAACGTGAGGAGGTGCAGCAACAACTTGATTTTGCCGATGCTTTTCGGCGTCAGTTCGTTGTTGCGCTCCATGGGAGCGCCGTCGTTGTGGATTCCCACAATGATCGCCGCCCGACCGCTCCGCTGCTGCTCGGCTTTTACCGTTTCATGTGTCAGCCAACTGCCAAATTGCGTGGTTTCTTCCTCAAACAGATTTTGGCCGTCAGTCATGTATACAACGGGGAAAGTTTCGCCTTCCTCATGCGCTGGAACAAAGACGCGCACCTTTTTGGCTTTTTTGTTGTCATAGGACAACTCCAGTTCGACTATTTTTTCATCAATCATAATAATTCTCCTTTCGATATTGACTGTGATTATTTCTTTATGGTTTGTCATTTTGTTCCGGAACAAATGGAATGTTATACTGCTTGGCGTATGCCTCGGCGTAGGAGCCGGAATTTCCGTAAATTGTCAGCTTGGTACAGTGGTTGAAGGTATTGTCGGAAATCGACGTGACGCTGTCCGGAATATGTATTTCTTCGAGTGAGGAGCAGCCCGAAAAGGTATACGACGCGAGCTTATCCACCCGTGCGGGAATGGTGACGCTTCTGAGTGAGGAGCAGCCCGAAAAGGCGCTTGCGTCTATTTTTTCCACGCTGTCGGGGAGGTCGATGCTCTCAAGGGCGGCGCAATCGCGGAAAGCGTCGTACCCGATATCTGTCAAGCCGTCGGGAAACGTGATTTCACGGAGAGACGTACAGGCCTGAAACGCGCCGTGGGAAATCGTGGTCACTCGTGCGGGGACTTCCAGCTTTTTCAGCGCAAAGCACTCCAAAAAGGTTCCGTATTCTATTGCCGTGAGGTTCCGGGGCAGATGAACGCTTTCCAATGCGCTGCATTTCACAAACGCGCAGTAGCCGATTTCCTCTACGTTGTCGGGAATGGTTATCTCCCGAAGTGAAGCGCATTGTTTGAAGGCATTGTATCCGATTGTTTTGAGTGTCTCGGGCAGAATAACCGATTCCATTTTTTCACGTCCGGCAAAGGAATTGGCACTGAGGTGAACGACATCCTTGCCGCCTATTTTGTCCGGCACCGTGATATCCTTTGTATACCAGCTGTCCGCGGAGTGTACGCTGACGCCGTTCTCCACAACGCTGTAATAAAACAAGACCTTGGGTTCGCCTGTGCTGGTAGTTTTATGAATGCGGTATTCCACTCCGAACCACAGTGATATCAATATAGCGGCGCTGACAGCTATTGAACAGATTAATTTGAGTGTATCACGCTTGGATTTCTCACGCCGGCGTGCGCGTTCCTCGCTGATGGCGGCAGCGGCTTTCTGCTGCTTGAGCGCGTAATCCTCCGTTTTGCTGTGGAATGCCGCGACCGCAACTCTGGAGGATTGAAAGGTTTTTTCCTCCTCGGATTTCTCATCGGTTTCTTCCTCGTCGTCATCAGCGATCCTGAGAGGAATTGTCCAATCTGCCGACTCCTCATCGATGATTTCTGCGTTGCTGTCAATACAGGAATCTGCAGGTATCTCTGCTGCTTCCTGTGCAGGCTGCAAAACCTTGTCAAATTCATTGTTCATGAGCGTTCCTCCTTAGAAAAGTGAGATTGATTTATTGGACGGTTTGCGCCGTTTTTCCATACGGCACAAAACTCGACAGTAGCGGCGTCCTTCATATGCAAATTGTACCTGATACCGTGTAAATCCAGAATAGACTTCACGATGGAGAGACCCAGACCGTTTCCCTTCTGGCTGCGGCTTTTGTCTTTTCTGATGTAGGGCGGCCAGATCTGTTTCAGTTCCGTTTTGGTGAGCGGTTCGCCTTGATTGGCAATGGTGAGTGTCTTGTCTGTGATGTCAATTTGGATATCACTGCCGGGCAGCGCATATTTGACCGCGTTGTCGATAAGGTTCTGAACGGCAGTTTTCAAAAGTTCACGGTCAGCGTACACCGGGCAACTGCCGGTGTACGTCAGCAAGATGGTCTTGCTGTCAGGCAGAACAGTAAAATCCCTCTGGATTTCTTTCACCAGCTCGACCAAATCAAAATCTGTGCGGTTCAGGGTGACTTTGTAGGAATCCAGCTTGCTGAGGTTAAGCATTTTATGAACCAGGCTGTTGATTTCATCAGTCTGCTCGATAATGCGTTCCAGGTAATGATCGCGCTCACTGACGTCAATATTTTCTTTCAGACTATAGGCATATCCGCTGATGACAAACAGCGGCGTTTTGATATCATGGGCCAGTGCATTGGTGATGTCGGCGCGTTTTTTTTCCTGCAAAATCTGCACTTTGACAATTTTCCACGTCATCAGGCACAAAATCAACGCAATCACCAGGAAAAAGCCGAAGAGAATGGCCGCGCCGACTGCCAGATCTGTCCCGCATTGATCCAGCAGGTTGATTTTCTTAGCGTATTGCAGATAAAACAGTGTATTATTGAGTGAATAGGTTTCCTTTGTGCCGCCGTCGGTTGCCATTTCTTCGAGGGTAAAGCATGTCAGATATAAATAATCGGTTGTATAAAAAATATATTCCAGCGGTGCCGTGGAGATGGCCTTCACAGACGATTCCCGCTGTTCGTCAGAAAGCGTGCTGATATAGTCCCGGTGATAGGCGCCGTTTAACAGGAAATCCCTGGGGATGATATTCAGGTGCCTGTCACCGCAGAAATAAATATCCTCTTCTGGTAACGTATTGTCGGGCAGGGTGATAGTAGCAACAATTTCATCTGTCGTATCGTATGCGGCGCTTTTATCCATCAGTACAACACTTAATTCCAAGGGGATGATTTCTTCATAGCGGCGGAAGCAGAATTTTGTAAAAACCAGCTCATATGTTTTACCGTCGTTGTGCTCCGTATTCAGCCATTGCTCGATGGTACGGTACTGCGGATTGCTCAGCATGTTGCGAATGGTGTGGTAATCGAGATAGCCGTATACATCGGGATATTTCCCTTTTTCGTTTGCCAGGCTGCATTCCACGGCAATTTTATAGGCGGTATCGGCAACCGTCTGGCCGCTTTCCGCGTTTGTCAGAATGATCTGGCTTTCCAAATGATGGTCTAAATAATCCTGGAACAGCAGCACATTGGTATGGATGACGGCTCCCTTGTTTTCTATCAGAACCTTCAGAATTGCATATTCTCTGGCCGTGAGCTTTATCTCTTCTCCAGAGCTGATGACCTTGCCGTTGTTGGGATTGAGCGACAGACTGCCCACAGTGAAAACTTTAGAGCGTACCAACCCTTTGGAGCGTTTAATCAGCGCGTTGACTTTTTGATATAACACAGGCAGTGGAAAGGGCTTGATCACATAATCGTCACAACCCAGTGAATACCCTTTCAGAATGTCGGTTTCATCGGCTCTGGCGGTGATAAACATGATCGGCACATCGTTGTCTCTTCTGATTTCCCGGCAGATGGCAAAGCCGTCCATTTCCGGGAGCATCACGTCTAGAAGCAGCAAATCATAGTGATTTTCATATGCTTTATCCAAGCCGGCCTGACCGTTTGCCGCAATATCCACTTGAAAGGTGTCAGCTTCCTTCTTAGTGAAATAATTGGCAATCAGCTCCTGAATATTTTTGTCGTCCTCCACTAGTAAAATGCGATACATAATTCAACTGCAGAATCCTCTCTTTGGACCTGTTTTTATTTTTTTAACCATCTTCAGACAAACTTCAGATGGACATAGTACAATAAGATGAGGGGGCTGTGTATGCTGCCACACACCAATTCGAGATGAATCATCACTATGGACTGTATCCATTGTAACACAGAACACAGAAAATAGCAACACTTACTATAAAAAGTAAAGTCAACTAACCTGTCATAGAATATCATAATTATTGAGAACATTTATTGGACAACAAATAGGGGACAATGAAAAGGCGATGCCGCATATAATGGCGGTATTGTACGTTGTTCATATTATATATCTAAATATTCTATAAAATATTATGAAAATTTCATAAATATCTGTTTTTTTAATTTTTTTACTTGCATTTTGAAATCAATGATGATATAATAATCCTCGCTACGGAAACGGGGCATTAGCGCAGTTGGGAGCGCGCAACATTCGCATTGTTGAGGTCAGGGG
>CAMHEZ010000015.1 GCA_946184295.1 uncultured Clostridia bacterium
AATTTTACCAATACGAGTTTCGTTAACAAACTATAATGAATCCCTGTATTCTGAAATTTTTTTGAATACAACAGAAAAAACGCCTTGATGAATCAGAAAAAAACATGTATCGCAAAGAAACTTTTTTTATTTGCATTATTTGATATTGCTAAAAAAATTCTGTTGAAATTACAAAATCGTTACAAAATTATTTAAATCTATTCCGCAGCGGCTTATTTTTTGCAAAAGATCAGAATCATGTTGAAATCACCGATTCCGTGTGATATAATGGAAACAAATCAAACTAAAACCAGTAAGGAAAGAGAGGTCTTCACTATGAACATTTGGCATCATATTGCCAAAGAAAGAATCGCTCCTGATGATTTTGTTGCGTGTATCGAAATTTCTAAGGGCGGCAAGAACAAATATGAGCTGGACAAAGCCACGGGCATGCTCAAGCTCGACCGTGTGCTCTACACGTCCACGCACTACCCCGCCAACTATGGCTTTATTCCCCGCACGCTGGCTGCCGATGATGATCCGCTTGACGTACTGGTCATCTGTCAGGAGGAAATCCTGCCGCTGACGCTGGTGCAGTGCTATCCGATCGGCGTCATCAAAATGACGGACAACGATTCTGCTGATGAAAAGATTATCGCGATTCCAATCAAGGATCCGTCTTACAACGAATATCACGACATCAGCGAACTGCCTAAACATATTTTTGAAGAAATCGCTCACTTCTTTGAGGTCTACAAAAATCTGGAAGGCACTAAGACAAGTGTGACCGAGGTGCAGGGCAGGGAAGAGGCCATGGAAATCATCACGCACTGCATTAATGTCTACGAAGATATTTTTGGCGGCAAGGTGTGATCGGATTGATTTTCACACGAAGTCGTTAATCAAAAAATTTTCAGTTTATTTATCAAATGCAGTTGGATTTGTGATATCATATAAAAATGTTGTCGCGGTATTATTGTCGCGGCGCGTATAGATTTCTCTAAAAAAAATTTCGGAGGTCGTTTATTATGGCAAAGTTTGTATGTTCTGTCTGCGGTTATGTGTTTGAGGGCGAGGCTGCTCCCGAGCAGTGTCCCGTATGTAAGGCGCCCGCTTCCAAGTTTGTCAAGCAGGACGCGGAGATGTCCTGGGCTGCTGAGCACGTAGTCGGCGTAGCATCCGATGCGCCCGAAGATATCAAGGAAGATCTGAGAGCCAACTTCACCGGCGAATGCTCGGAAGTCGGTATGTATCTGGCGATGTCCAGAGTAGCCTATCGCGAGGGTTATCCCGAAATCGGCGCATACTGGGAGAAGGCTGCGTTTGAAGAGGCAGAGCATGCGGCAAAGTTCGCGGAGCTGCTGGGCGAAGTGCTGACCGATTCCACCGAGAAGAACCTCAGAATGAGAGTCGAAGCTGAAAACGGCGCCACTGCAGGCAAGACCGATCTGGCCAAGAGAGCAAAGGCGCTCAATCTCGACGCGATTCATGACACCGTTCACGAGATGGCACGCGACGAAGCACGTCACGGCAAGGCATTCCAGGGCTTGCTCAACAGATATTTCGGCAAATAATTTTTCAAAACAAGTGTCACCGGTCGTGTGACAGACGGTTCACATCTCACATCAAATGAAACAGGGAGGCTCCCACACCAGCGGTTGTGAAAGCCTCCCTGTTTTGTTTTATAATGATAGGCGAATTACTCCGCGTTCTCCCAGTTATGGAATACATTCTGCACGTCATCGTTCTCCTCGAGAATGTCGAGCAGTTTCTGCATTTTGACAGCGGCTTCTTCGTCCTCGATGGCAGAGTAAGTATCCGGCACCTGCTCCACATCGGCCGAAACAAAGCTGTAGCCCTTTTCCTCCAGCGCGGCGACAACGGCGCTGAAATCGGCCGGGTCGGTGTAAATCTCAAAGACGTCGCCTTCGGGCTGGAAATCGGAACAGCCCGCTTCAAGCGCGTCCTCCATCATCTGATCTTCGTCGATTTCGCCGTCCTCATTGTCAATCACAATGACGCCCTTCTCGTTGAACATGAAGGATACACAGCCGGTAGTGCCGAGATTGCCGCCGAATTTGTCGAAATAGTGGCGAAGGTCGGCAGCGGTGCGGTTGCGGTTATCGGTAAGTGTTTCCACAATTACGGCAATGCCGCAGGGACCGTAGCCTTCATAGGTAAGCGCTTCATAGGTTTTGCCGTCATTCTCGCCGGATGCTTTCTTGATGATGCGCTCGATGTTTTCATTGGGGACGTTGTTGGCCTTGGCTTTGGCGATACAGTCGCGCAGCTTCGCGTTGGCGCCGGGATCGGCACTGCCGCCCTCACGCACGGCAATCGCGATTTCCTTGCCAATCTTGGTGAAAACCTTGGCACGGGCGGAATCAATCTTTTCTTTCTTTCTCTTGATGGTGCTCCATTTGGAATGTCCTGACATGGGATATATGCCTCCTGATGAAAGTATTCTGAAATAAATTAACGGGATTGATTATAACACATTGTCTCCGCTTTGTCAAATACAATTCGTGCATAAACAGCGGAAGGGAAATTCCGCGGAAAAAATTAAAAAAATTAAAAAAAATACATAAAATAATTAAATTTATATTTACAAACGCCAAAAAATGTGATATAATTGTCTTGAGCATTGGTTCATGTGCTCAAAATCTTATATTATCACGAAAGGAAATTCAAAAAATGGACAATCAGAACAATCAAAATCAGCAGTACACCAACTTCAACGGCTATCAGCCCACAGGCGATCAAAACGCACAGCCGCAGCCTGTACCGCAGCAAGGTCAGCCCATGCCTCCGCAGGGTCAGCCGACGCAGCAGATTCCCTATCAGGCGCAGCCAGTCGTGCAGCAGAAGGACAACAGCACTACCATGGGCGTGCTTTCGATTGTCTTTTCGTTTGTCAGCCTGTTCCTCTGCCCCTATATCTTTGGCGCTGTGGGTATTGTTTGCGGTATCACCGGTCTGACCAAAAAGAAGGGCTCCGTTGTTTGCTGGATCGGTTTGATTCTCGGCATCATCTCGCTGATTATCAACATCATCTGGACAGTTTATCAGGCTGCTCATCCCGAAATTCAGCAGCAGACCATTGATAACCTCAAGAATCTGCTGGAAAGCAGCATCATTCTGTTCCGCTAATTTTTTTTACATGGTTTCAGTTGCTTAGTTGCCGCCATGCCCTCTGAATGAAGATGTCGGCAGCAATACGGAGGAGGTTTTTTCCAATGAGCGACGATTTCAACACCGGCACTTCCGGTGCCGAATCTACTCCGACCATCAAAGAAGTGATTGATGCGGCGGTAAACACAGAATCGACAACGGATGTGACGCCGTCAACCAATCCCTATGCGCCGTCTCAGCCAAGTGCCAGCGCACAGCCGGTTTACGGTCAACCGCAGCAGAATCCGTATGCGCAGCCAAGCTACGGTCAGCCCCAGCAGAATCCTTACGTACAGCAGGGATATCAGCAGCAGAACGCTTATACACAGCAAGGCTATGGGCAGGCACAGCAAAATCCTTACGCACAGCAAGGTTATGGGCAGGCACAGCAAAATCCTTACGCACAGCAGGGATATCAGCAGCCGGGCTATACGTCAGGGTACTATCAGTACAATCCGTCGATTAATGCCGCCGCCACGGCGGAGAATGACGGATTTGCTGTTGCTTCACTGATTCTCAGCATTGTGGGTGTACTCACCTGCTGCACCTTTGTGCCTTCATTACTCGGATTAATTTTCGGCATTATCTCCAAGGCCAAGAACGACGGCACCCGTCCGACAGGTATTTCCACCGCGGGTATCATTCTCGGTGTGATCGGTTTACTTCTCAGTGTGTTCTGGCTGGTAGTATTTCTGGGAGCAGATGCTTCTGGCTTAAATTAATCATGAACACATAACACATGAACAAAAACAGCCTCGCAGTTTCTCATAGCAAGAGAAGCCGCAAGACTGTTTTTTGTGTTTATAAAAAAATTCAAAAGCTAAATCTTCTCAAAATCCGCTGCGCCATGCTTGCAGATGGGGCAGACGAAATCGTCGGGCAGCACATCGCCCTCATAGATGTAGCCGCAGATTTTGCAGCGGAAGCCGCCCGACGCAGGAGCGTACTCTTCGGGCTTTGGCTTGATGTTAGCGTGATAGTAAGAATAAGTCATCGAAGGCTCATCGGAAAGGACGCCGCATTCCGAGACGTCGGCAATAAACATCGTATGACTTCCCAGATCGACGGTGGAAATCACCTTGGCGCTGAGATACGCATCGACCCCCTCGGTCACATAGGCAATGCCATTGGCACTTCTGCGCAGGCCGGTCAGCCCCGCGAATTTGTCCGCGTCACGCCCGCTCTGAAAGCCGAAGCGTTGAAACAGCGCAAAATCGGCGGATTGTGCGATAACGCTGACATTGAAGCTGCCCGTGTGGAGCAGCACGTCGTGGGTAAGATTCTGTTTGTTAACCGTTACGGCGATCCGTGCGGGTGAGGTGGTCACCTGTGTGACGGTATTGACAATGCAGCCGTTGTCCCGATTGCCCAGACGGACGGTCAAAACAAACAGACCGTATTCGATTTTGTTAAGTGCTTTCAAATCCATAGCGTTCACTTCCTTTTGAAATATGATCCGGCAAAGATACGTCAGATGACCGAATCAATCCAGCTCAGCAGCGCGTTCTTATCACGGTAGCCGACGGTGCTGTCTACCACTTTGCCCCCCTTGAGCAGGAACAGTGCCGGAATGCTTGACACACCGAACTGCATACAAAGTTCCTGATTTTCGTCCGCGTTGACCTTGCAGACCTGGATGTCGTCGCGTTCCTCGGCGACCTCCTCCACAACGGGGGAGAGCAAACGGCAGGGCGGACACCATTCGGCCCAGAAGTCAATCAGGACGGGAAGTTCGCTCTTGAGAACGACGCTTTCAAAATTGGCAGATGTTACGTTGATTTCCATACTGTTTCACAGCAACCTTTCGTTTGGTAGTTATTATTATCATACCCCAAAGTCAACGGTTTTGCAAGGTCTTTCTCAAATAATTTGTGCAGAATATCTCGCATAACAACGGGAAAAATATTCAAAAACTGTTTGTTGACATATTCTGTCAATGCTGTTATGATAAGAGAAATATCTTTTTTGATAAGGAATGATTGACATGAATAAAAAAATCACCGATTCCGTTCTCTACGTCGGCTGCGACGACGCGGATCTCGATCTTTTTGAAAGCCAGTATGACGTGCCCAACGGCATGGCTTACAATTCTTACATCATCTTCGACGAAAAAATCTGTGTGATGGATACCGTTGACCGCCGCGTCTCTGAGCAGTGGCTGGCAAACGTCAAGGATGCGCTCGACGGCAGAACCCCAGATTATCTGGTGGTGCAGCACATGGAACCCGACCATGCCGCCAATATTGAAGCGCTCGCCTCACTCTATCCCGAGATGAAAATTGTGGGCAACGCCAAGACATTTGCGTTCTTCACCCAGTTCTATGCCTACGACATTGCCGACAGAAAGATTGTCGTGAAAGAGGGCGATACGCTGGAACTGGGCAGCCACACACTGACCTTCCTCATGGCGCCGATGGTACACTGGCCGGAAGTCATGATGACCTACGACGCCACAGACAAAATCTTCTTCTCCGCTGACGCGTTCGGCAAGTTCGGCACGCTCGACACAGACGAGGATTGGGCCTGTGAAGCGCGTCGCTACTACTTCAACATCATCGGCAAATACGGCGCACAGGTGCAGGCGCTGCTCAAAAAAGCAGCGGTCCTCGACGTGCAGACCATTTGCCCCCTGCACGGCCCGATTCTCAGTGAAAATCTGGATTACTATATCGGAAAATATCAGGTGTGGAGCAGCTATCAGCCGGAGGACAAGGGGATTTTCATTGCCTATGCTTCTGCTCACGGCAACACCGCTGCCGCCGCCGAACAATTCAAGGCACTGCTGGAGAGCAAAGGCGCACCAAAGGTTTCCATTGCCGATCTTTCGCGCGACGATATGGGCGAGGCTGTGGAAGACGCGTTCCGTTACGACAGACTGGTGCTGGCTTCCATTACCTATGACGGCGGTCTGTTCCCCTGCATGGAAGAATTTCTGCACCATCTGAAGGCCAAGAGCTATCAGAATCGCATGGTCGGCCTGATCGAGAACGGTTCGTGGGCGCCCATGTCGGCCAAGCTCATGCGGGCACAGCTGGAAGGTCTGAAAAATGTGACGATTCTCGAGCCTGTCGTCAGCATCAAGTCCTCTCTCAAGGGCGAAATGCCGGAGAGCATGGAACAGTTGGCGGACGCGCTGCTGAATCTGTAATTGTGCGTAAAACATAAAAATCAATTGACGTGAGAAAAGGCGGAAATGTCAGTTTTGGCATCTCCGTCTTTTGTATTTCTCAAATTTTTGTTGACATTGACAAATAAATAGATTAAGATTGATACAGCAATATTTTTGAAGAAGGGGGACTGGAATTGTCAGAGGATTTCAATGCGGAGCAAATCACCAGCGGCGAGATGCCGGCTCCTGAGCTGAATCATCTCGGCGAGGAATATTATGAAAAAGGCGCATACCGGGAAGCACTGGACTGTTTTCTGCTGGCCGCCGAGCAAGGCTATCCGCCCGCACAGTACAGTGCCGGTTACTGCTTGCAGCACGGTGAAGGCACAGAACCGGATCCCGCCCAAGCCGTCAAATACTACCGTCCCGCAGCCGATGCCGGACTGCCGTCCGCGCAATTTGAGCTGGCTCACTGTTTGGAAACCGGCAGCGGCACACAGCCGGATCCCGAAGAAGCCACGCATTACTACATGATGGCAGCGGACGGCGGAAATATGCGGGCACAAGCACAGTTGGGGTACGATTATTACATCGGAAAGGGCTTAGCACAGGATTATGGCAAGGCTATTGAATATTTCCTTCTCGCGGCAGGACAGGGGCACGTGAGCGCCATGTTCTTTGTCGGCGTGTGCTACGACAACGGCTATGGGGTCAGCAGCGACCCATACCTTGCCGCGCGATATTACCGGTTGGCTGCCGAACAAGGACATCCCGGTGCCCAGTGCAATCTCGGTTACTGCTATGAAACAGGCTACGGCGTGCCGCAGAATCTTGAAAAGGCGACAGAATGCTACCGTTTTGCCGCCGAGCAGGGTGATGTGCGGGCGCAATGCAACCTTGGTTTCTGCTATGACGAGGGACTTGGCGTCCCGCAGGATTACGAAACAGCCGTGAAGTATTATACCATGTCGGCCGACCAGGGCGATGCCACCGCGCAAAATAACCTGGCGAATTGCTATCGGCTGGGGCATGGCGTGACACAAAGTAACGAAAAAGCAGTCGAATACTTCCGCAAGTCCGCCGAACAAGGCGATTCGATGGCACAGCTCAATCTCGGCTTCTGCTATGAGCGGGGACTGGGTGTGACACAAAGCTCCGAAGAAGCTGCGCAGCTTTACAAGCTGGCAGCCGATCAGGGCCGGGCGGCGGCGCAGTACAATCTGGCGATTTGTTATTCCACGGGCCGGGGCGTGCCGCAGGATTACGGCAAGGCGATGGCCTATTACAAGCTGGCCGCCGAGCAGGGAGACGGCGAGGCCATGTGCAACCTGGGCAATCTGTACTATTTCGGTCGGGGTGTGGAGCGCGACTTTGAAGAAGCGGCGCGGTATTATGGGCTTTCAGCAGAGTTGGGTGTTTCCAACGGTATCAACAATCTGGGCGAATGTTATCGCGACGGCGAGGGAGTGGCGCAGGATTACGAAACAGCGGCTCATCTCTTTCAAACGGCGGCCGAGATGGGAAATACTGACGCTATGATGAGCCTGGCTGATCTATACTGCAAGGGTCGCGGCGTGGCGCTCGACTTGACTAAGGCGGCAGCCTATTATAAGGAAGCAGCCGACAAAGGCCATGTCGGAAGCCGGTACAATTACGCCTATCATTGCGCTTACGGCATGGGCGTTCCGCAAAATTGGGACGAAGCTGTCAAATACTACCGTCTCGCCGCGGAACAGGGAGATTCCCGCGCGCAGTGCAATCTCGGCGAATGCTACCGCAACGCCAACGGTGTGGCGCGGGATTATGATGAAGCGTTGCGTCTTTACCGTCTTTCTGCGGAGCAGGGCAATGAGGTGTCCATGTACAATCTTGGCGAGTGCTACGAGTTCGGTCAGGGCGTTGTCACTGACTGGGACGAAGCAGCGCGTTGGTACAAAATGTCAAAGGAACACGGCTATGAGGACGCCGGAGAGGCGCTCAAACGTTTGGGAAAAGAAGACGGCTCTGATAATTAGTAATTCGCACAAGAAATCTTCTCATTTTTTTATGTTGAGCGCTCAATAATTTAATGATTATTCTTGATTTCATCACAAACTTGTGATAAAATTAAAATTAAAGCGTTTATTTCGCTTGAGTTAGCCCGATTTAACTATAAACACAGGGCAATAATGAGATTGGTTGGTGATTGTGATGGACAAATATGTATTATTGACCGATTCTACATCGGATATTTCACAGAAGATTGCCGATGAGATTGGCGTGGCGGTGCTGCCGCTGCAATTCGATCTGGACGGCCTGACATACCGCAACTTTGCGGATGAGCGTGAAATGAGTTCAGAGGAGTTCTACGATGCCATGCGCGGAGGCAAAACGGCCAAGACCTCGCAGATCAGCGTTCACGATTTTTGTGAGTACTTTACGCCTTATCTGGAAAAAGGACAGGATATTTTGTATCTGGCGTTTTCTTCGGGACTGAGCGGCACCTACAGTTCTTCGCTGATTGCGATTGAAGAGCTGGAGCAGAAATACCCTGACCGCAGAATCATCTCTGTGGATACGCTGGCCGCTTCCATGGGCGAGGGTCTGCTGGTATATTATGCCGCCAGAATGAAAAAAGACGGCATGGGAATAGAGGAACTGGCCAAGTGGGTGGAGGATTACCGACTGCACCTCTGCCATTGGTTCACGGTGGACGATCTGCACCATCTCAAGCGCGGCGGCAGGGTATCGGCGGCAACGGCGATTGTCGGTTCAGCGCTCAATATCAAGCCGGTTCTGCATGTAGACAATGTGGGACATCTCATCAATATGGACAAGGCACGCGGCCGCAAAGCTTCGCTGAACGCTTTGCTGGATAGAATGGCCGAAACCTACTACACCGAGGGCTGGGATACCGTTATGATCGGTCACGGAAGCTGCCGCAATGACGCGGACTATGTGGCTTCTGAAGTCAAGAGACGTTTCAAGAACATCAAAAAGGTGATCATCGGCAATATCGGTCCCGTCATCGGCGCTCATGCCGGTCCAGGCGTACTGGCACTCTTCTTCATGGGCGAATCAAGATAGTAAGGTATAAAGCATAAAGCACAAATCACAAAGCAACAGGGGGAAATCTGTTGAAATAGGGGAGGTCCTCACACGGCAAAAGCGTGGGACCTTCCTTCTTTTGTTGTACTTTCGGCATCATCGTCTTTGTGATATTTGTAAATAAATTGTAAATTGAAAAAAATGAAACAGGGAAATGCCTGTTGATTGCGTATATAATCATTAGAAGCGTTAAAAAACGCTTTGTCAGAGAAAGGCGGGCTGTCTTCATGAACGATTTTTCCTGTATCAGAGAACAAACCGAATACATTGAGCAGCTCACACTGTCGCCCTTTGCAACGCTGGCGATCAATTCACTGGGGCGCGACCGCAAAGAACCGCCGTGTGATATGCGTACGGTTTTCCAGCGCGACCGCGATAGAATCATTCACTGCAAAGCTTTCCGCCGCCTCAAACATAAAACGCAGGTTTATCTCGCGCCTGAAAACGATCACTTCCGCACCCGTCTGATTCACACGCTGGAGGTGGCGCAGGTAGCGCGTACCATTGCCCGTGCACTCCGTCTCAACGAAGATCTGACTGAGGCCATCGCGCTGGGGCATGATCTGGGACATACACCGTTCGGCCATGCCGGGGAACGCGTGCTGGATCTGATGCTTGTGAGCAGCGGCGGTTTCCGTCACTACGAACAGAGTGTACGTGTGGTGGAAAAACTGGAAAAAAACGGCATGGGGTTGAATCTGACCAAAGAGGTACGCAACGGCATCCAATGTCACACCAAAGGGGAAGAGGCTTTTACGCCGGAAGGGCGGATTATCCGTATTGCTGACAAAATCGCCTATATGAATCACGATATTGACGACAGTATCCGCGCCGGCATCCTCTCGGAAAACGACATTCCGCGGGAGTTGCGCAAAGTGCTGGGGACAGGCTCCTCCGTGCGTATTGGCAACATGATACGCAACGTCTGCAACAACAGCGGGGGCGGCACGATTGCCATGTCTCCGGCGTTTTCCGACGCTTTTTATGGTCTGCATGATTTTCTTTACCGTACCGTTTACAAGGGCAGTAAGGCCAAGGCGGAAGAGAGCAAGGCTGAGGACATGATTGAAGTGCTTTTCAATTATCTTTGCAATCACCCCGATCTCATTCCCGGCGAATACCGCCACATTATGCGAAAGGAAGGCATCAAACGTGCTGCCGCTGATTATCTGGCCGGTATGAGCGATACTTTCGCCGTTGATTTTTATAAAGATCTCTTTATTCCCAAAGGTTGGGACACCAAATAATGCGCTGAGAAAGTGAGGGACGTCATTGTCATTTTCTTCTGAGTTTTTAAACGAATTAAAAGAGAAGAATAATATTACCGACGTCATCGGCGGGTATGTCAATTTAAAACGCAACGGGCGCACTTCCAAAGGACTTTGCCCGTTTCATTCCGAAAAAACGCCTTCTTTTACCGTGTTTGAGGATACCTCATCGTTTTATTGCTTCGGCTGTCAGGCGGGGGGCGATGTGATCGGCTTTATCCGCAAAATCGAAAATCTTGATTATGTGGAGGCGGTCAAGTTTCTGGCCAACCGCGCCGGAATGACAATTGTGGAAGAGGGACGCAACGACGGTCTCTCTCAGATGCGTCTCAAAATCCGCGAACAAAACCGTGAGGCGGCCCGCTTTTTTCACCGTGCGCTCTACGCGCCGCAGGGCAGACAAGCACTGGATTACTTCCATTCCCGTGGATTGTCAGACGCAACCATCCGCCATTTCGGACTGGGCTGGTCACCAGACGGTTGGGACGCGCTGGCAAAACATCTTCACGGTCTCGGCTACAAGCAGGAAGAAATCCTCGCGGCGGACCTGGGTTTCCGTTCCCGCAGCGGCGGTGTCATCGACCGCTTCCGCAACCGCGTGATGTTTCCGATCATTGATTTGCAGGGAAACGTGATTGCTTTCGGCGGCCGTGTTTTTACGGAAGGCACCAAGGGCGGCAAGTATGTGAATACCGCTGACACGTTAATTTATAAAAAGACCAACCACCTCTTTGCGATGAACTTTGCCAAAAACGATAAACCGGACGAGCTGATTCTTTGCGAAGGGTATATGGACGTCATCGCGCTGCATCAGGCGGGATTCACCAACGCCGTCGCGGCGCTCGGCACAGCCGTCACACCGGAACAGGCGCGGCAGATGTCCCGGTACGTCGGGCGTGTGGTACTGTCACAAGATGGCGATGAGGCAGGGCAGCGTTCAATTGCCCGTTCGATTCCCATTATGAAGCAGTCAGGATTGAACGTGCGGGTGCTGCGCATCACCGGTGCCAAGGACCCCGACGAATTTATCAAAAAGTTTGGGGCCGAACGCTTTAAACGGCTGGTGGACAACTGCGCTAATGACATAGAGTACGCGATTGCCCGTATAGAGGACAAGTACGATACTGCCACGGACGACGGACGGCTGCACTTTTTGAGGGAAGTCTGCGATTTTCTCGGCACGCTGGACACGCTCGAACGCGAAGTCTACGCCGCACGCATTGCGGACAAGCTCAAAACCGACAAAAGCGCGATTCTCAGTCAGGCGGAAACCGCCGCACGGCGACGGAATTACAGCGAAAAAAAGCAGCAGTTCCGTGAAATGGCGCAGGCATCAGCCGGTCTGGGCGACAAGGTAAACCCCCAGCGCAGCACTTTTCTGAGGGGCGCTGCGGCAGAGGACGCACTGCTGGAGCTTTTATTTCATCATCAGGATTACCTCAAAAAAGCTTCAGAAACGCTCCGACCCGAGCAATTTGTGACCGATTTCAACCGCAGGGTGTATGAGCAGTTCCTGGCAATCTGGCAGGACGGGCAGGAGGTCACGGTGTCTTTGTTGGCACAGCAATTCAGCGAAAGCGAAACCGCAGAGATCGTCCGCGTGATTAACGGCGATGACGTCAAAGGCATTGCCGATTTTGACAGTCTGGTTAACCGCATTCAGGAGGAGAGCGCAAGAACCAGACCGGGTGACGTGGTCAATCTCTCGAATGAGGAGCTGCGACAGCAGGTAGCGCTGCTGCGGCAGAGAAAAAGCTGAGCTGTTTGACATATACTATGGAAGGAAGAGCGTGCAACCCGCGTGTTTCTTGCTTCCGGACAACGAAAGGTTGATTAAATACATGGCAGCAACGAATGTAAAAACAATTCTGAAAGAACTGGCGGATAAGGCCAAGGCCAACGGCAGCATTTCTCACAGAGAAATCATGGACGCGCTGGCCGACGTTGACGTCAATCCCGAAACAATTGAGAGCTTCTACGTGAAACTGGAAAGTCTGGAAATTGAAATCATTGAAGATGATGATGACAGCCTGTCGCTGGAAAACCTTCAGATCAATGAGAAAGACGATTCCGACGACAACGCCGACTATTACAACGACTCCGAGGTCATCGGCGTGTATGTGGAAGATCCGGTCAAAGCCTATCTCCGCGATATTGGCAAGATTCCGCTGCTTTCTACTGACGAGGAAAAGCAGCTCGCAGAGCGCATCATGGCAGGTGATAAGGAAGCCAAAAACCGACTGAGCGAAGCCAATCTCCGCCTGGTGGTCAGCATTGCCAAAAAATACATGAACCGCGGTCTGTCTTTTTTGGATTTGATTCAGGAGGGCAATCTCGGTCTTATCAAGGCCGTGGAAAAGTTCGATCCCAGCAAGGGTTTCAAATTTTCCACCTATGCCACCTGGTGGATTCGGCAGGCCATTACCCGCGCCATCGCCGATCAAGCCAGAACCATTCGCATTCCGGTCCATATGGTAGAAACCATTAACAAGGTCAAACGCGCAAAGGCGCAGCTCACGGCGGAAAATGAAAAAGAGCCGCGTCCTGAGGATATCGCCAAGCTGCTGGATATGGACGTGGAGAAGGTGCGGGAAATCATTCGCGTTTCGCAGGAGCCGGTTTCGCTCGAAACGCCGATCGGCGAGGAAGAGGACAGCCATCTGGGCGACTTCATTAAGGACGAGGAACAAACCGCACCCGAAGATGCGGTAGGCAATATGATTCTGCACGAGCTGATTTCCGAGGTGCTTGACACGCTCACCGAGCGGGAGGCGGAGGTCATTCGCCTGCGCTACGGTCTTGAGGACGGCCGCTGCCACACACTTGAAGAAGTGGGCAAGCAGTTCGACGTTACCCGTGAGCGCATTCGTCAGATCGAGGTTAAGGCTATTCGCAAGCTCAGACATGTCACCCGCAGCAACAAGCTGAAGGGATTCACCTGATAATTGAAGATTAGCGTAATAATCGGAGATTAGTATAAGCTTTTGTACCAGTAGCAGCGTAAGAAGGAGGGATATCTGATGAGCACAACAGACAAGAAACAGGCGCTTCGCAAGCTGGTGGAGATCGGCAAAGTCAGAGGCAGCTTAACCAATCAGGAGGTTATGGACGCACTGACTGAGATCAATTTCAGCCCCGAACAGATCGAAAAGCTCTATGATAAGCTGGAGGCCAACGGGATAGAGATCGTGGAGGACAATGTCGAGGATGTGAAGCTCGACGACATTCCTACCGACGAGCAAGATTTATCGTATGACGGGAGTCTGATTGATGACCCGGTCAAAATGTATCTGCGCGAAATCGGCAGCATTCCGATGCTGACTGCCGAAGAAGAAAAAAACATCGCGGAACGGATCGTACAAGGCGACCCAGAAGCCAAAAAACGCCTGAGCGAAGCCAATCTGCGTCTGGTGGTCAGCATCGCCAAGCGCTATCTCGGACGGGGTATGCCGCTGCTCGATCTGATTCAGGAGGGCAACCTCGGCCTTATCAAGGCGGTGGAAAAATTCGATCCCAGCAAGGGATTCAAATTTTCCACCTATGCCACCTGGTGGATCCGTCAGTCTGTATCCCGCGCCATCGCCGACCAGGCACGCACCATCAGAATCCCTGTTCACATGGTGGAAAATATCAACCGCGTCAAAAAAGCGCAGAGTCATCTGCTGGGCGAAAACGGCAAAGATCCCAGCGTGGCCGAGGTGGCCGAATATGCCGACATGTCGGAGGAAAAGGTGGTAGAGGTGCTGCGCGTGGCACAGGACCTGGTATCGCTGGAAGCTCCGGTCGGCGAGGAAGAGGACAGTCACATCGGTGATTTCATTAAGGACGACACACAGGAAGACCCCGAGGACGCCGCCTCGCTGAGTATGCTCAAAGAGCAGCTGGAAAGCGCTCTCTACACGCTGACGCCGCGGGAAATGGAAGTGCTCCGGCTGCGCTATGGGCTGGTAGACGGCCGTAACCACACGTTGGAGGAAGTGGGCCTGCAATTTAACGTGACCCGCGAGAGAATCCGTCAGATTGAGGCAAAAGCCCTGCGCAAGCTGCGTCATCCCAGCCGCAGCAAAAAACTCAAAGATTTCCTGTAAGGAAAGGAGCATTATCATGCACATCACGCTGGAAACGGATTATGCGATCCGCATTGTGGAGTGCCTGGCCGTCACCGGTCATAAGATGGACGCTGCAGCCATCTCGGAACGCACTGATGTACCGCAGCGTTTTGCGTTAAAAATTCTGCGTGGCCTAGTACACAGCGATATCATCAAATCCTACAAAGGCGTGCAGGGCGGCTATGAACTGGCCAAGCCTCCCGCCGAGATTACCTTGCGCACCGTGGTGGAAGCGGTGGAGGGACCGTATCATTTCAGCCGCTGCCTGTCGGAGGATTACTGCTGCGCTCACGCGGCGGGCGGGGAAGATATCATTTGCGGCTGCCGTTTTCGTGAGGTATATGACAAAATTTCCGTCATGGTGCGGGACGAACTGGATAAAGTAAATTTCGCCATGGAGCCGGTCACCCAATCGCGTGTGAAATAAGCAACCGGTCAGCATATCATCGCCGTCGCGACGTCTGCTTTCGCGGCGGCTTTTTTATGCAGAATCAAACAGGCTCTTAATAAAATCTTCTCAAATTTCTCTTGAAAAGGTATGGACGAATTGAAATTTATGATGTATAATAAGAAATGGAATAGCCTGCACAGGCAAATGAAATGGGGGAATGCACTTTGTTGATTCCGAATTGGGTAGCAATCTTGGTGATTCTGGTTGCTTTCACAGCGTGTATGATTTATCTGGAATTTACACGGAGCAAATATGTCCTTTCAGTCTCACACAAGGCCGTGACGGTTCACGGTTTGCCGCGTGTGCTCGACGGTATGCGTTTTGCCGTAGTGAGCGACCTGCACAATATGCACTTTGGCCGCAAAAATTCTGCGCTGGCCAAAAAAATCAAGCGTGAAAAACCGGATTATATTCTCTTTACCGGCAATATGGGAGACGCCAAAAGCGTCAATGTAGAGGCGTTTTACGACTTCATGGATTCGGTTGGCGGCGAAATTCCTGTCGTGATGGTGCCCGGACGGGAGGATATCTGTCTCGGCAACGGCAGCATTCACAAGAATTTCGTCAGCGCGGTCACAGCGGAAGGCGGCGTGGTTCTGAACAATTCCCGCGCCGAAATCAATGTGGACGGTGAGAAGATTTACATCTATGGCTTCTGCCCCAAGCTCCGTGAAGATAAAAACAAGCCAATGAGCGAGTGGAAATTCCAGAAAGTGCGCGTAGATGACGTACTGGATGCACTGGGTCCCTGTCCGAAAGACGCGACTGTGATTTTAATGACAAACTGCGCCAAAGGGTTTGACGCCTATTCGCGCTGGGGTGCTACAGTGGTTCTCGCCGGCGGCACACACGGCGGCTACTACCGGATACCGCTGATCGACAGATTCTTCCGCGCCAACAGACTTTCCTACACCAGCGGTGAATACCGTCTGGCACGCAGCAAAATGTATGTGACACGCGGTCTGAGCAGCTCCTCCAAGGTGCGCTTCAACAATCCGCCTGAGATTTCTGTGATTAACCTGACCCGTCCCAACAGTCCGCTGCTGAGTACGATGCCGGTCAACAACGACAACGCCTATGAAGTCTTTACCTATTGGTTGAAATCTGAAGGTCGGGCATTACGCGAGCTGCTTAACGAGCGCACCGATGCGATCCGCGACTGGTGGGACGACATCACCGGACAGGAGCAGTCGGTTTACTCCAAACGCGGCGAGGCGCGCAAGTCGGGACATACTTATCTTTCGCCGCAGGAACGCGCCAAGGAAAACGCGCGGCGCGCCATGAGAGGCGGCGGCAATTACACCCGCCGAGTCTCCCGCGTCAAAACCCGTTCCGAATACATCAGCGAGTTGCAGGCCGAAGCGGGCAATACCGAAGCTGTCCATTCCTACGACCGCTTTATGACGGCGGAAGAAATCGACAACATCAAAGTTTTCGGAGATATTCACCTTTAATTGTCAATCAACAAGGCGGATTGATTTTTATCCAATCCGCCTGTTTTCATATCATTTCATAGAAAGTTGGTTGTGAGATATGGCAACATTAATCAAGCATGTGCGCATTGTCAACGCCCACGGTTCCCAGGAAGGGGATTTGCTGGTTCGCGACGGCGTATTTGCCAAAGTCGGCGGCAGCATTGCGCCGTGCGAGGGCGATGACGTGATCGACGGCAGCGGACTTTGCGCTCTGCCGGGATTGGTGGATATTCACGTTCATTTGCGCGATCCCGGTCAGACCCGGAAAGAGGATATTCTGACGGGCTGTGAAGCAGCGAAAGCCGGCGGCGTGACTTCACTGTTTTGTATGCCCAATACCATGCCCGCAGTAGATACGCCTGACATTGTCGCCTATATCAAGGAAAAGGCAGCTACGACAGGCGTGAAGGTATATCCCATTACTGCCATTACCCACGGCATCACGGGTGACGGCTGCTGTGATTACGCGGCATTGCAGGCGGCAGGCGCGGCGGCGCTTTCTGACGACGGACGTCCCGTGGAGAACGACGAAATGCTGCTCAACGCACTGTGCGAAGGGCAGCGGTTGGGACTGCCCGTGACCTGTCACTGCGAAGACCTGAAACAGGCGGCAGGCGGCAAGGTTCATGAAGCCGTTGCGGAGACACTCGGCGTAAAGGGAATCTCTTCTTCGTCGGAATATGGCGACATCGACCGCACTGTGCGGCTGGCGGAGCGTGTCGGCGCCCCCGTCCATATCTGCCATGTCAGCACGAAGGAATCCATCGACATCATACGTCAGGCCAAGGCACGCGGGGTAAAGGTAACTTGCGAAACCGCGCCGCATTACTTTGTTTACACCTGTGAAAAGGTACTCTCACGTGACGCAGATTACCGCATGAATCCCCCGCTGCGGGAAGAGGCTGACCGTCTGGCGGTGATACAGGGTCTGCTCGACGGCACGATTGACGCGATTGCCACCGATCACGCGCCGCATACCCCCGAAGAAAAGGCGAATTTTACGGCTGCCCCAAACGGCGTGGTGGGAATGGAAACCTCACTCGCGGCAACATTCACCTTTCTGCGTGGCAAGCTGTCGCTCGAGGATATTGTCAAGGTCATGTCGTACAACCCCGCCAACATTATGGGCATCGAGGGCGGCATCATTGAAACGGGAAGAACTGCCGATTTTGTGCTGTTTGACCCGGAACAGACGTGGACCGTCAACCCGGAACGACTCCACGGCAAATCCCGGAATGCCGTTTTCAAGGGTGAAACGCTGACTGGACAGGTCAAAGCGACCTATTGTAGTGGCAAATTAGTGTTTCATGTTTAATACTTCGTTGAAATTTATTTGAAAATGGAAAGGAATCGAAAAAATATGTCTTTTAACCGTCTTATCGATCAAATCGTCGCACTTGACAATCCCACCGTTGCGGGTCTGGACCCGAAGCTGGAGTATGTACCGACCTACATTCGCGAGAAATACGAAGCACAGTACGGCAAGACGCTGGAGGCAGCCGCTGAGGCACTGTACGAATTTAACACAGGGCTGATCGACGCGCTGTGTGACGTCGTTCCCGCCGTCAAGCCGCAGATGGCCTATTATGAGATGTACGGCTGGCAGGGCGTGAGAACCTTTGACCGCACGGTCAAATACGCGCAGGAGAAGGGCATGTATGTCATCACTGACGGCAAGCGCAACGACATCGGCGCAACAATGGAAGCCTACGCGACGGGACATCTCGGCCTGACCGATGTGGAAGGGGAGAGCATTCCCGCTTTCGGCGCGGACGCACTGACGGTCAACGGCTATCTCGGTATCGACGGCATCAAGCCGCTTTTGAAGGTGTGCGCCGCGCAGGATAAAGGCATTTTCGTACTGGTCAAGACATCCAATCCCTCGTCAGGCGAATTGCAGGATCTCACACTGTCCACTGGTGAAACAGTCTATTCCCGCATGGCTGCCATGTGCGACGAATGGGGCAAGGAACTTCCGGGAAAATACGGCTTTACAGGCGTTGGCGCGGTGGTGGGCGCAACCTACCCCCAACAGCTCACCGAAATCCGCGCGGCTCATCCCTCGATCTTTCTGCTGGTGCCGGGCTATGGTGCGCAGGGCGGCGGCGCGAAGGGCTTGGTCGGTGCGTTCAACAGCGATGGCCTCGGCGCGATTGTCAACTCTTCCCGCGCTATCATGTGTGCTTACAAGAAGGAAGGCTGCGATGAAAAGGATTACGCCGGTGCGGCCAGACGCGAGGCACTGCGTATGAAGGACGACATCAATTCTGTCATAAAGTAGTTAAACAATATGTGCTGTCAAACCAGCCACGAGCGCGGCGTTGGCGTCGAGGGAGGAATGATTCCGCGCTGTTGCTAGCAATTTGGCTTCATGGAAAAACACGCAGAAATTTAAAAAAACACTTGCAATTTCATGATGGTTGGTATATACTATATATCACCACATAAAAGCGTTACGCTTTAAATCGCTAAATTGAAAGGCTGATATAACCTCTATGAATTTCATCAGAAAGCTGCCCATTCCTAAAGATATCAAAGAGCAATTCCCCGTCACAGAACACTGTGCCCAGGTCAAAGCGGAGCGCGATGCCATGATCGCCGACGTTTTCACTGGCAGGAGCGACAAATTCCTGCTGATTATCGGCCCCTGTTCGGCAGACAAAGAGGAATCCGTCATGGATTACATCTACCGCCTTGTCAAACTTCAGGAGCAGGTCAAGGATAAGATCATCATCATTCCGCGCATCTACACCAACAAGCCCCGCACCACAGGCGAAGGTTACAAAGGTATGGCCACGCAGCCCGACCCGACCAAGAAGCCCGATCTGCTGGAAGGTCTGATTGCCATTCGCCGTCTGCATACCCGCGCCATTGAGGAAACCGGTTTTGTCTGTGCGGACGAAATGCTCTATCCGGAGAATTACCGTTATCTCAGCGATCTGCTGTCGTATGTGGCGGTAGGCGCGCGCTCGGTGGAAAATCAGCAGCACCGCCTGACATCCAGCGGCATCGCCGTGCCCGTGGGCATGAAGAATCCCACCAGCGGCGACCTCAGCGTCATGCTCAACTCCATCAAGGCCGCCCAGATCAGCCATACCTTCCTGTATCGCGGCTGGGAAGTCGAAACCGAAGGCAATCCGCTGGCACACGCCATTTTGCGCGGCTCAGTCAACAAGCACGGCCGTTCCATGCAGAACTACCACTATGAAGACCTGATTCTGCTGCACGACATGTACGCTCAGCGCAATCTCATGAATCCGGCCGTTATTGTAGACGTCAATCACAGCAACTCCAACAAACAATATCTGGAACAGATTCGCATCAGCAAGGAAGTGCTGCACTCTTGCCGCCACAACCGCGACATTGCCCGCATGGTCAAAGGTTTGATGATTGAGAGCTACATTGAGGACGGCAACCAAAGTGTGGACGGCAACGTCTATGGCAAATCCATTACCGACCCCTGCCTCGGCTGGGATAAAAGCCAGCAGCTTGTGCTGGAAATCGCTGATCTGCTGTGATGGCATTGACGACGGCAATTGGTTGTGACAAAAAAATCTAAAATTATAAAAAAATTCATAATTGCCCCCTTGACATCGCCGTGTCAAGGGGGTATCATATTTCATACAGTAATTAGCACTCTCTGTCATTGAGTGCTAATCCAATCAATTGAAAGGACGATGTTTTTTTCATGGAAAAGAAGGAATTTAAAGCGGAATCCAAGCGTCTGCTTGATATGATGATTAATTCGATTTATACGCACAACGAAATATTCCTGCGCGAGCTGATCTCCAATGCCAGCGACGCAACCGACAAGCTCTATTACAATGCCCTGCAAAACGGCGGTGCAGGTCTCAACCGCGACGATCTGCCGATTGAAATCTTGCCGGACAAGGCGGCGCGTACCCTCACCATCACGGATAAGGGCTGCGGCATGACCCGTGACGAGTTGGAAAACAATCTCGGCATCATCGCCAACAGCGGCTCTTTTGCCTTCAAGAAGGAACACGACCTCGGCAGTGATGTGGACATTATCGGCCAGTTCGGCGTAGGCTTTTACTCAGCCTTCATGGTAGCCAAGAAAATCGTGGTGGTTTCCAAGTCGGTCGATGACCCGCAGGCATGGCGCTGGGAATCCGAGGGCGCCGATGGCTACACGATTGATACCGCCGACAAGTCCGACAATGGTACCGAAATCACGCTCTATCTCAAGGACAGCACTGAGGACGAAAATTACGATCAGTACCTCGAAACCTACACGCTGCGCAATCTGATTAAGAAGTATTCCGACTATATCCGCTATCCCATCACCATGGATATCGAGAAATCCCGCGATTGGGAAGAGGGGGAGGAACATGGCGAGGACCAGCAGTACGCCACCTATATCGACCACGAGACCATCAACAGCATGATTCCCGTTTGGAAGAAGACCAAAGCCGAGTTGGGGGAGAAGGAGTACGAGGAATTTTACAAGGCTAAATTCAACGATTACGAGGACCCCGCCCGCTGCATTCACCAGAATGTCGAAGGTGCCGTTACCTATACCGCGCTGATGTTTGTGCCCGCACGCGCGCCCTTTAATTACTACAGCAAGGATTATGAAAAGGGGCTTCAGCTCTACAGCAACGGCGTCATGATTATGGAGAAGTGCGCCGATCTGTTGCCGGATTATTTCAGCTTTGTCAAAGGTCTGGTGGATTCCCCCGACCTCTCGCTCAATATCAGCCGTGAAATGCTCCAGCACGACCGCCAACTCAAGGCCATTGCCGCCAGTCTGGAAAAGAAAATCAAGTCCGATCTGCTGAATATGCAGAAGAACGACCGCGAAAAGTACGAGGCATTTTTCAAGAATTTCGGCCTGCAAATCAAACTCGGCATCTACAGCTCCTACGGCATGAAAAAGGACCTGCTTCAGGATCTGTTGGTGTATTACTCTTCCTCCGAGAAGAAGCCCGTCACGCTGGATGAGTATGTCGGCCGCATGAAGGAAAGCCAAAAGTATATTTACTACGCCTGCGGCGAATCCACCGCCAAGCTGGATATGCTGCCCCAGACCGAGCTGCTGCGTGACAAGGGCTTTGAAATCCTCTATCTGACCGACGAGCCGGACGAGTTCGTACTGAAATCCATGCACGATTACAAAGAAAAGGAGTTCCGTTCGGTTTCCGATGCCGACCTCGACATGGAGGACGACGGTGAGAAGGAAGAGTTCAAAAAGACCGCCGAGGACAACAAAAGCCTTTTCGACTTCATGAAAGAACATTTGGGCGACAGCGTCAAGGAAGTGCGCCTGTCCAACCGTCTCAAGAGCCATCCGGTCTGCCTGACCTCCGACGGCGCGATCTCGCTTGAAATGGAGAAGGTACTCAACGCCATGCCCAACAACACCGAGAAGATCAAGGCGGAGCGCGTGCTGGAGATCAACGCCAATCATCCCATTTTCGCGGCGCTCACCAAAGCGTATGCCGAGGATAAGGATAAGGCCGCCAAGCTCACCGATATTCTCTTTGCGCAGGCGTCGCTCATCGAGGGCATCGGCGTGGATGACCCGGTTGCTTATGCCAACGCCGTCTGCTCGCTGCTGGCCGAATAATTGATTCACCTTAAAAATCACACCGAAGTCTTCTCTTCCGTGCCGTCTGACCGAAAGAGAAGGCTTCGGTTTTTACCGGTTGTCCGAGCAAATTTTCATAAAATTATGGTTGTTATGCGCCGGGAGATCTGCTATAATATATTCTTACAGCAATCAGCAGAAAAGAGGGGGCAGCATATGCAAAATGGAAACCGGGACAGAGTCGGCAGACGTCCGGTACGCCGGCAGCACAACAACCAAATATCCGATCCGCCGGTGAAAAGAGACAGCGGAAAGCGGTTTGGAAAGGCCGTACACTTTTTGGAGGACAAACGCCGCCGGTATCTGAAATACTACCGCCGCAACCGGCTGCGGGGAATCGGCACAGTTGGGCTTGCGCTGTGTGTTGTACTGAGTGTGGTGATTACGTTCAAATACGCACCTGTGGATTTTTCTGCCATCGTTTCGCATTTTCACAAAAATACGCAGACCTCCTCCGACAGCACAGAACCGGTCTCCTCGGAGGAACCTGAGAGCGGTTTTCAGATCACGGTCAAATTTACCACAGCAACCATCTGCTCCGAACCCAGCGCAAAGAAAAAGATTCAAAACACTGCCTCCAAAGGTCAGACCTTTGAAGTTCTGGAAACCAGCGGCGATTTCTACCGTGTGGAATATATCAAGAACCGGTTTGGCTGGATTGACAAATATTACGTAACCCGTGAAGGTCATGAGGAACCGGAGCTGATTGATCCCAATCAGCCTGCCGAACTCAGCGGTTCGGCAGGCTCCTCACTCAAGAAAATCTGTCAGGATTACAGCGCCATGGGCGTGGGTGTGGCGGTCATCAAGGACGGGCAGGTACAATATACCTATTCCTACGGTTACGCCAACAAGCAGCAGAAGAAAAAAATCAACGCCCAGACCAAATTCCGGCCCGCGTCGCTCTCCAAGATCATCTCAACACTTTCCACCATGACACTGGTTGATGCGGGCAAGTTGGATCTCGACCGCAATGTAGAGGACTATTTCGGTTACAAGTTCCGCAATCCTTACTTCCCCCAGTCGGAAATCACCCCGCGTATGCTGCTCAATCACACTTCCTCGCTGGACGATGAGTATATCATCTACACCGGCAGCAACGCCGGCGACCGTCTCAAAGACCTCGTAGTCAACATCAAAAGCTACAAGAACCAAAAGCCCGGCAAGGAATTTTCCTACAGTAATTCCGGATTCGGCATCGTCGGTTCGCTCGATGAAGTCATCACCAATATGCCCTACATTTACTTTACCGATTCGGTTCTGTTTCAGCGACTGGGCATGGACGCCGCTTTCGGCGGACAGAGCCTGAAGGATAAAAATAACGTGGCCGACTGCTACAAGGTGGACAAGGTGGCTCGCTCCCGATCGGTGCTGATTAAAGACAGAGTGATCCGCAATCCCGGAGAAACCTACATTCTGGCGCAGGGCAGTCTGATTATCAGCCCGCAGGATTACGCCAAGCTGGTGACGATTTTTATCAACGACGGTATGTACGGTAACATTCGCGTGCTGTCTGAAAACGCGGTTAAGGAAGTAGAGAAAGAATACCTCAAAGACGATCAGTTCCGTTATTGCCTCGGCTTCAAGAAGACCACCGCCTATGTCGAGGGTCACGACCTTTATTATCACGGAGGCAACGCCTATGGCGTGTATGCCAGTGTTTGCTACGACGAGCAGCAAAAGAGCGGTGTTGTAGTGATGACCAGCGGTGCCATCGGCTATGTGGACGATTATCATTTTTACACGGTGTGTAAAAAAATCACTGAGAAATGCTATGCGGAAATCATTGATAAGTAATGTAGGTAACACAAAGATGGGAGAATTACGTATGAGGAAACATTGGTCGTGGCTGCTATGCTGTGCGGGAATTTTGTTGCTTGCGGCTTCGGGTTGTTCCGGTGAAAATGCTTCGCGTATTGTGACAGCCGACAATGTAGAAATCAGCGAGATCATGAGCGTCAACAACTATTACGCGCAGCTGCCGGACGGAAGCTGTTGCGATTGGGTTGAAATACACAATACATCGCAGGAGCCGGTCAACCTCAAAGGTTGTATGCTTTCGGACGACGCCAAAGCCAACAAGTGGAAAGTACCTGCCGACTGGATTCTGGAGCCCGACGGCTACGGCGTGATTTATCTGTCCGAACAAAACACGGTCGATGAAGCAGGTAACCTCCACACGAATTTCAAGCTGTCATCAAAGGGCGAGACGCTGCTGTTCAGCAATGCTTCGGGTGAAATGATTCAGCAGATTACCATTCCCGCGTGTACGCTGGCCAATGTCTCCTACGGAACGGCAGAGGGAACCGACAGCTTTGTCTGGTATGCGGAGCCTTCGCCCGGGCGAGCCAATGCGGGGCACACGGCGGAGAATTTGGAAGATTTGGAAATTCCCGACTATGAACTGGTCATTAATGAGTACATGACCAAAAACACTTATGTGATTTGTGACGGCAACGGGGAGTACAGCGACTGGATCGAAATATACAACGCTTCAGATCACGAAATGAATCTGTCCGGCTGCGCGCTGTCAGATTCTGAGGACGGTCAGGGACGGTGGTATTTTCCGGAGGGGGCAGCCATCGGCGCCAAGGAATACCTGGTAGTATTCTGCACCGATACCGTTTCAAATGTGGCAGGTGTATATCACGCCGATTTCCGACTGAGCGCTGGAGATACCATTACACTGTATTCTATCACCGGTGCGGTATCGGATTCCGTGAAGGCAGTGGAGCTGAATCCGAATGTGTCGTGCGGACGCGACCAGTCGAGCGGTGAATGGAGGCAGTTTTCCAGTCCCACGCCGGGGCGCGCCAACAACACCTATTCTTACGCCCTGACGTCAAAGGTCGGTGCCGACCCGTATTCTCCCCTGTATGTGAGTGAGGTGTTGTGCGTTTCGGACAACGAAGGAACATATAACCGCGATTTTATTGAGATTCACAACGCGCTTCCGCAAGCGGCGGCGTTGAAGGGATTCTCACTGTCCAAGGGAAAGGACGGTGAAAAATACGTCTTTCCGGACGTCACCGTCAAGGCGGACGGCTATCAAGTGGTTTACTGTACAGGCAAACTGTCTAACACCCCCGATCATCTCACCGCTCCCTTCAAGCTGGATCAAGGTGGAGAGGATATCTTTCTTTATGACAATGAGGGTCATACCATGGACTGCTTTGCAACGGGACCGCAGACTTACGGTCACTCGTCAGGCCGAATCTCTTCAAAAAAAAACAGGATTTATGTATTTGGTGAACCGTCCCCCGGAAGGAGCAACGACGACGGGACCGCTTACACGGGTTACGCGCCTGCTCCGGTATTTTCGTCCGACGGGGGCTACGTGGAGAAAGGGTTTATCCTGCATATGCAGATACCCGAAAACTGCACGGTGTACTACACTACGGACGGAAACGTACCGAACAAAGCCTCCTTGCGTTACCAAGAAAATGCGCCTGTCGTCATTCAACACAACACGGTAGTTTGTGCCGTCGCTTACCAAAAGGGCTGTCTGCCCAGCCGCATGGTCTATGCGACCTTTCTGGTTGACGAATCGCACACCATTCCCGTGGTTTCCGTTTCCTCCCCGCCTGACGGGTTGTTCTCAAATAAAAGCGGTATTTTGTCCAACGCCGTGGGTCAGCTGATGCCGGATCAAGCCAATTATATGAGCGAGGAAAAGCGCGACGCTACATTTGAATACTTCATCAACGGCCAAAAAGCCGTTTCCTTTCGGGGAGGACTGAAAGTGGCCGGAGATTATTCCCGCACCTTTCCGCAAAAGGGACTGGCTGTGATTATGAGCGAAATCTATGGCGGCAACGCTTGTTATTTTCCATTTTTCGGTTCCCACAGTCCCCAAAAAATGGAGGCGCTACTGTTGCGTCCTTCGGGACAGGACTGGCTTCGTTCCCATCTGCGCGACGAATTTTGTTCCCGCATTCTCCGCGACAGCACCGTACAATGCGATTATCAGGAGGCACAGCCTGTGGCACTGTATCTCAACGGAGAGTACTGGGGACTCTATTACATCCGGGAAAAGCTCAATGAGGATTACCTGGTTAACAAGTACGGTTATACAAAAGGGAAAATTGATATCATCAAATGGGAAGGCAGCGTGCAGTCAGGCTCGGGCAAGGATTGGAATGAGTTGTTAAAATTCTGCGAGGCCAACAGCCTGCGTGAAGAGAAAAACTACCGTTATGTCTGTTCACAGGTGGACATAGATTCACTGATTGACTGGTGGATTTTTGAGACCTATGCCGCTAACGACGACACAGGCAATGTGCGCTGCTGCCGCGATCAAAACGGCGGCAAATGGCATTGGATGCTCTTCGATCTGGACGATGCGTTTCATCTTTCGTATTACAGAGTGAATTATATCAAAAAATACGCGATGGGCAGCACACACGGTCTGGCCGGCTGCCGCAATACTTTGATTCGCCGACTGCTGATGAATGACGACTTTCGCGACAGATTTATCACCGCCTATCTGAGACACCTCGATACCACCTTTGCACCCGAAAGACTGGAGACCATTCTCAATGAGTTACAGGCGGAAATTGATCCCGAAATGGATCGGCAGTGTGTGCGCTGGGAAAAACCCAGCCGTGACTTTTACGAATACAACATCGACGCCATTCGGCGCATTATCAAGGCCAAGCCCGCTATCGCACGCCGTCAGATTCAGGAAAGCTTCGGCTTGAGCGACAAAGAGATGCAGGCCTATTCCGATGCGGCGGCACGACTGCCATAAAGACAGAGCAAACCAGAGGGCTTCATGCCCAATTATACCACCCATAACACTGAAGAAAGGGAAGAGGGAAGACCTTCTATGAAATGGAAAAACTTATTCACGAGTGAAACACTCAAACGGGGCGAGCAGTATTTCAAAAGCGGCAAAGTTACCACCATCATGTCGCTCAGCGTGGGGCGGTACACCGCCAATGTGAAAGGCTCGGGCCACAATCAATACAACACCTTTGTGAGCTTTTCGGGCGGTGAAATCGAAAGTATCAAATGCACCTGTCCCTATGCCTCCGGCGGTCGCACCTGCAAACACATGGCGGCCATGCTGTATGCCTTGGAGAAAGATGAAGGCAGCGCTCCTTTCCAGCATACCCGGGAACCAATCAATCCCTTTGCCGTTCAGGATACAGCCAATGACAAAGACAGTTATCACTACTACAATTTTGAGCGCATCGCCAAAGATCTGGTAATCTATGACGACACCTATGAAAAGGCTGTCAACCTTCTGAATCAAGGCAAAGTAATTGCAAAAACCATTGATACGGGCTATAGCACCCGCGACGGTTCGGCGGGCTGCATCGTGGAGGGAGAAGCCAAAAGAGGCAGTTCGTCTACTTATCCCGTCCGCATTTCATTTGACAAAGACGAAATGGTGGATATGGGCTGTGCAGTGTACGGTTGCAAGAGCTATTACAACGGGTACAATATCACTCAAGGCAAAAAGGAACCGTGTGAACATACACTGGCGCTGATGATTGCCGCGAACAGGTATATCACTGAGAACGATTACGGTGATTCCACCAATGCTGCCGCCGTCGATTTGCTGCAAGCCTTCCGCAAAAACCGCTCCGCGTCCCGTACAGGCAGCATGACGGAAAGCAGAGACGTGACGCTGGAGCCGCGTATCACTAAGGAAGACAACCGGCTGAAACTTTCCTTCCGCATCGGCTGTGACAAGCTGTATGTCGTGCGCAACCTCACTGATCTGGTGAAATGTGTGGAAGCTAAGGAAGAGATCACCTTTGGCAAGATGACGCTGCATTTTGCGCGGGATAAGATACGCCCGCAGGACATGCCTCTGTACCAGTTCATCAAGAATGTCATAGATGATGAAGAATATCACTCCGAGCAGCTCAAAAAGCAATATTACTATTACAATGTCCGTGAGTTTTCGGTCAAATCAGATATTCCTCTGTTCGGTCAGCGGCTCGACAGTTTCTTTGATATGGCGGAAGGGGGCAGCGTGCCGTTTACGGATAAGGATAAATCCGCAAAGCAAGCAACTAAAAACGGCGAAACACTTTCCTTTGGTCATGAATCACCAAAAATTAAATTAAAAGTAGTCAAAGACGTGGACCGATACGGCGTATTTCACGGTGTGGATGTAACCGGTACTGCTCCGAATTTCTTCCGCACGCCCCGTTACCGTTATTATCTGAAAAGGAACGTTCTTAATCGGATAAGCAGTGACAACACCGCCTTGGAACCAATCTATGACCTGATTGACGATAAAGGCAAGATTTTTTTCCGTATCGGTCGGCAAAATCTGTCCGAATTTTATTACACTGTACTGCCGCAGCTCCGTGAGGCCGCCGACGTTGAGGAAGCCGACACCGAACTGGTGGACACCTATCTGCCGCCGGAGGTAAAATTCGTCTTCTATCTGGATTTAATCGACGATGTGCCGATCTGCCGTGCCGTCTCGCAGTACGGTGACATACAGTGCTCCACCATGGATTGTATGGACGACGGCAAGATCAAGGAGCGTTTCCGCGACGTCTACCGCGAAGCGCAGGCTATCGAAGTGGTACAGCGGTATTTTCCAAAGCTTGACCTTAACAACAGCCTGTTTGTCTGCGAAGACAGCGAGGACGCGCTGTACGATCTTCTGGAAAACGGCATTACCGCGCTGTCGCAGCTGGGCGAGGTACAGGGCAGCGACCAGTTCTACAAGCTGCGCATTCGTCCCAAGGTACAAGTCAAGGTGGGCGTATCTGTTGAGAGCGATCTGATGAACCTCACCATCGGCAGCACCGATGTATCGCCCGAGGAATTGCTTGAAATCCTGCGAAGCTATCAGCGCAAAAAGCGCTATCACCGTTTGAAAAGCGGCGACTTCGTCAACATTGGGGAAGATATTTTCGAGCTGGGCGCAATGATCGATACGCTGCATCTGTCACAGAAAGAGCTTTTGAATGGAAACGCGACCATTCCGTCTTATCGTGCGCTTTATCTTGACAAGATGTCAGAAGACTGTGACGCGCTTGACATCAAACGCGACAAGTATTTCAAAAAAATCATTCAGGGCTTCAAGACTGTAAATGAATCTGATTTTGAAGTGCCCGATCATTTGCAGGACATCATGCGCAACTATCAGGTGTACGGCCATAAATGGCTGCGTACGCTGGAAGCCTACGGCTTTGGCGGTATTCTCGCCGATGATATGGGTCTGGGCAAAACACTGCAAATGATCTCAGTCTTTTCTGCGGCCAAGACAGAGGACAAAACCGGCACGTCCATTGTCATCTGCCCGTCCTCGCTGGTCTATAACTGGATAGAAGAGCTGTCGCGATTTGCCCCGGAGCTGTCCGCCATTCCCATCGTGGGAACCCAGAAGGAACGTGTCAGCCTGATTCAGGGCTGTATGGCATTTGACGTGGTGGTGACATCGTATGACCTCTTCAAGCGTGATGTCGAACTGTATGAGGGAAAAACCTTCCTGTACCAGGTGATTGATGAGGCACAGTACATCAAAACCCACACCACAGCGGCCGCTAAATCGGTTAAGCTGCTGCAGAGTAAGACAAGATTCGCGCTGACGGGCACCCCCATCGAAAATCGCCTGAGTGAGCTTTGGAGTATTTTTGACTATCTGATGCCCGGCTTTTTGTATGGCTACGAAACTTTCAAAAAAGAATTTGAAACGCCTATCACCAAGAAAAACGATGAGGAAGCCACCAAACGCCTCAAGCGCATGGTTTCGCCATTTATTTTGCGGCGCCTGAAAACCGATGTGCTAAAAGACTTGCCGGACAAAATTGAAGAAGTCCGCTATGCCAAGTTTGGCAAAGAGCAGCAGTTGATCTATGACAGCCAAGTTGTCTATATGAAGCAGATGGTAGACGAACAGGATGATGAATCGGTGAAGAAAAACAAGCTGCAAATTCTCGCCGAGCTGACAAAAATCCGTCAGATCTGCTGTGACCCGTCGTTGCTGCTGGAAGATTACAAGGGCGAATCAGCAAAGCGCGAAACCTGCCTTGACCTCATCAACAGCGCCATCGAGGGCGAACACCGGATATTACTTTTCTCACAGTTCACCTCCATGCTGGCCTTGCTGGAAGAGGATTTGCGTGGCGCCGGCATCGCGTATTATAAAATCACAGGCAGTACGCCTAAGAAGGAACGCATGGAACTGGTGCAGCGCTTCAATGCAGGCACAACGCCGGTGTTCCTCATTTCTCTCAAAGCAGGCGGCACCGGCCTGAACCTGACCGGTGCTGATGTGGTAATTCACTACGACCCGTGGTGGAATGTGGCGGCGCAGAATCAGGCGACCGACCGCGCACACCGTATCGGACAGACGCGGACAGTATCGGTATATCGCATCATCGTCAAAGATTCCATCGAGGAAAAAATTCTTAACTTGCAGGAATTGAAAAAGGACCTTGCCGACGAAATCCTCGCCGGCGGCACAGGCACAACCAGTCTTGCCGAAATGAGCAAGGACGATCTCATCGACCTGCTGAGTTAATATACATACGGCACAAAAAATCCGGCCCCGTACCCAATTGGTACAGAGCCGGATTTTTATCTGTGCGTCTTTTTTTGTTACGCAGCTACATTATCGGGTCAGATCGTAGGTATAGGACTGCGATTTGGTGTCATTTTCCACGACAATATACATTTTCATCTTCTGCATATCGTAAAACACGGTGTATTGCGTACCGTAAAGCGTAGTGCCGAAGTGTTCTTCATCGCTCTCGGCCATGTTGCTGGACTGACTGGCAAGAAGTGTCTGCGCATAATCTTGTGCCATACCGGGATTGCCACCGACCATCTGCTCAGACAACGCTTTGTCAAAGTAATCATACAACGTAACCTCATCGTAAGCGTCATTATAATCCTTGGTAGCCGCGGCAAGCTTGTCGCTTTCCATTCTGTTGGAGCAAACCTGATAAAACGCGCCGTTATCCATATACTTGACTGCCATCTGACCGTTGATATATTCAATAACCGCACTCTTCGCTTCTTTTTCGGATACAAAGAAATGATAGGAACCCTGGCTGAAATCAATGTCATAGTCTTTGAGCACTTCAATGGCACTGTCAACCGTCGTGGCACGATCGAGCATCAGTCTGACTGCCATAAACGGCGTCACATTCACCTGAGGTGTGTCGTTACAATTAGCTACAGGGCAAGGAATCAGCGAAACTGACAGCCCCTCCTGATTGATGCCTTCGGAAGTGCAGTAGGTGGCGGCTACAGTCTGAAACGCGTTTGAGTACCACTGGTCCACATTGACGCCCGACTTCACACCCACATCTGCCATATCAATGATATTCCAAGACTTATAGCCGTTCTGCGGCTTGGCGATGACCATCATAATCGGCGCGTCATAGGAGTTATAGATGCGGCCCTTCATATAGGAATAGACAAAGGTACGGCTGAAAAATGCCACGGAACCTTTGGTGGTGTACTCATTGGTATTTTCACCCGGAAACACACCTGCCAGTCCCTTGAAGAACTTCTTCTTGAAGTGCTTGATCACCGCGTCATTATCCGAAAGCTCTTTATTGACCATATCGGAATAGTCAAAGTTTTCATAAGTCATGGTATAATATGGGTGATCGCTCACACGCTTGAAAGTGGTCAACCCCGCCATTTCACTGGCACCGGCAAAACAGAGATACACCAGCAGTCCCGCCGCAATGGTAAGGACAATGAGGATTGCCCACAAGATATAGCCCTTGATTTTCTGTGCAAGGGTTTTCTCTTTCATAATCGGCACACCGCTGTCATTTAACTGTACATTCATGATAATTCCTCCGTATTCTGTGGAATGATTCATATACATTTAACCATATTTCAATTAATTTGTCAATAATGATATGCGAAAAACGGGAAGAATAATTTTATTGTCCGGATTATCATGCGAGGGAAAACATTGTCGTGCCTTGTGGCGCGCATTCTTTCTGTTGATTTTCTACAATAAATAAAAAAATAAAATAAAAAAATTCATATAAAAGATTGATTCAACCTCGTTTTTGTGTTACAATGAATGAGAGAAACGGAGGTTTGCTTTTATGGATCAGAACAAAAAATATGTACTGGCACTCGATGAAGGCACGACCAGCGCAAGAGCGATTCTGTTTGACCGCGACGGCAACGTGCGCAGCGTCGCCCAGCAGGAGTTCACCCAAATCTATCCGCAGCCCGGCTGGGTCGAGCATGACGCGATGCAGATTTATGCTACCCAGTACGCCGCATTGACCGAGTGCATCGCCCGCAGCGGTGTGTCACCCGAGAAAATCGCGGGCATTGGCATCACCAATCAGCGCGAAACTACTATTGTTTGGGAAAAGCGCAACGGCAAGCCGGTTTACAACGCCATCGTGTGGCAGTGCCGCCGTACAGCCGACATCTGCGAACAACTGGAGCGTGAAGGGTACAGTGACTATATACAAAAGACCACCGGATTGAAGCTCGACGCCTATTTCAGCGGGACAAAGATCAAGTGGATTCTCGACAATGTGGAAGGCGCACGCGAGAAGGCCGAGCGGGGCGAGCTGCTCTTTGGCACAGTAGACACATGGCTGCTGTGGAAGCTGACCGGCGGTGCGGTACATATTACCGACCGCACAAACGCTTCCCGCACGATGCTTTACAATATCAACACGCTGCAATGGGACGAGGAACTCTGCCGTATACTGGACATTCCCATGAGCATGCTGCCGGAGGTGCGCAGCAGCAGCGAGATTTATGGCTATATGAGCCTGATGGGCGCGGAAGTGCCGATCTGCGGCATCGCGGGCGACCAGCAGGCGGCGCTCTTCGGGCAGGGGTGCGTGTCGGAGGGTGATTTGAAGATCACCTACGGCACGGGCTGTTTTCTGCTCACCAACACGGGTGAACAGCCGGTATTCAGCGAACACGGCCTTGTCACGACGATTGCCGCGACCGTCAAGGACGCGCCGGTACAGTATGCGCTGGAAGGCAGCGTGTTTACCGGCGGGGCGGTGATTCAATGGCTGCGCGACGAACTGCGCCTGATTCACGATTCCGCCGACAGCGAGTATTTCGCCAAGAAGGTCAGCGACAACGGCGGCGTTTATATTGTGCCCGCCTTTACAGGTTTGGGTGCACCCTATTGGGATATGCACGCGCGGGGCACCATCACGGGTCTGACGCGCGGCGCGGGACGTAATCATATCATTCGTGCGGCGCTGGAAGCCATCGCGTTCCAGTCCGACGATGTGATCCGTGCCATGCGTTCCGACACCAAGGGGCATATCCGCGCCCTTAAGGTGGACGGCGGCGCGTCAGCCAACAATTTCCTCATGCAGTTCCAGTCGGATATTTCCGAATTGAAGGTGATCCGTCCCGCCCAGAAGGAAGCGACGGCGGCGGGTGCGGCGTACCTCGCGGGACTGGCAGTCGGATTCTATGACGCACATTGGTTGGGAACAGAAGGTCAGGTCAGCGCGGCATTTGAGCCGCACATGACAGACGAAGAGAGACAAAAGCTGCTGAACGGCTGGCATTCGGCGGTCGCAGCATGTCAATGCGGAGGTGTCTGAAAAATGGAAATTCAGGTAATCGACAGAGAGTTCCCGTCCACCGACGGGGCGCATATGCTCAAAGGTAAACTCTATCTGCCGGAAGGGCAGCCTAAGGCCATCTTCCATGTGGTTCACGGCATGACGGAGCACATCGGACGTTATGACGGCTTTCTGCGCGAAATGGCGCAGGCGGGCTATGTCTGCGTCGCCTATGACAATCTCGGTCACGGCAATACCGCCAAGGACGACAGCGAGCTGGGCTATATCGCCAAAAAGGATGGCTACAAGAAGCTCGCCGCTGATGTGAACGCCGTGGGCAATCTCATGAAGCAGGAATACCCCGGCATACCCTATTATCTGATGGGGCACAGCATGGGTTCCTTCATCGTGCGTCTGGCGACCGCGATCTATCCCGAACTGCCCGATAAGCTGGTGGTCATGGGAACCGGCGGACCCAATCCCGCCTCAAAGGCGGCGCTGGGTCTGATTAACTGTATCAAGGCGTTCAAGGGAGAACGGCATATTTCGCCCCTCATTGAAAATGCCGCCTTCGGCGAGTACAACAAGGGCTTTGGCGACGGAAGTAACGGCGACTGGCTCTCCAAGAATCCCGAAGTGCGCCGTGTGTATAATGCGGACAAATTCTGCAACTATCATTTCACCGTAAGCGCCATGCACGATCTGGTGAAGCTCAACGACCTCACCAACAATTCCAAATGGTTCAAGACCATCAGGAAAAAATGCAAGAACCTGCCCATTTTGCTGGTGTCGGGTGCAGAAGACCCTGTGGGCGAACACAGCAAGGGCGTGACCAAGGTTTACCGTAAGTTGAAGAAAGTCGGTGCGAACGTACGCATGAAGCTTTATTCCGACAACCGCCACGAAATCCTCAACGATACCGCGCACGATGAGGCAGTCGCGGATATTCTGGCGTTTTTGAATGAGGGTACGGAATGAAACTGCTTATCATGGGCGGTACCACCTTTGTGAGCAAATTTACCGCCTCCTATTTTCTGAAAAAAGGACACTCCGTGACGGTGCTCAATCGCGGCTGCCGCGAACAGGTGGCTGGCGTGACGCATCTCCAAGCCGACCGATTGCAGCTCGGCAACGTACTGAACGGCAAAGTCTTTGACGCGGTGCTGGATATCACCGCCTATACCGCGGAGCATGTGACAGCGCTACTGGATTCCGACGTGACGTTTGGCGATTACATCTTCATCAGTTCCAGCGCGGTGTACCCCGAAACAAACCCGCAGCCGTTCTCTGAAGATCAGCCCTGCGGCAGAAATGCGGTCTGGGGGGATTACGGCACGAACAAGCTGGCCGCCGAGCAAGTGCTGCAAGAGCGCTGCCCGCATGCCTACATTCTGAGACCGCCGTATTTCTACGGGCTTTTTGAGAATCTCTACCGGGAGGCTTTCGCCTTCGACTGCGCCATGCAGGGACGCCCATTCTACCTGCCGGGAGACGGGGACATGAAGCTGCAATTTTTCCATGTGGCTGATCTTTGCCGGTTCATTGAGATTCTTCTGGCGAAGCACCCTACCGACCGTATTTTCAACGTGGGCAATCCTGCGACGGTGACGGTCAAGGAATGGGTGGCGCTGTGCTATGAGATGGCGGGAAAAGCGCCTGCATTTGTGAAAGTGGACAAACAAAAGCACATTCCGCAGCGGGATTACTTTTGCTTCCACGACTACGAGTATGTGCTGGACGTGTCCAAGCAATGCGTACTGATGCCTGACACGCTTCCGCTGACCGATGGACTGCGGGAGGAATTTGTCTGGTACCGCGAAAATCCCGACAGTGTGTACTTCCGCAAGCCGTATATGGCATATATCGACGCTCATCTCGCGTGATACGTTCAAAAAAACGCAGACAGACGGTGAAATCTTGCCGTTTGTCTGCGCTTTTTGATGTATTATCCGTTTTGAAGAATGCGATACAGCAAATCCATGTCCATATTGCGGCGCACCGCGTCGGCCAGCAGGTCGTATTGGCTTTCCTTGTAAGCGATTCGGCTCATCGGGCGTTCCTGAAATGGCACTCCTTTGCGCTCACACAGCGCTCTGACAATGCCGTCGGAGATTTCCTTTCGGTCGAACAGGCCGTGAAGATAGCTGCCGTATACGTTGCCGCGACAAGCGCCGTCGGCGCGTCCGTCCGAGAGCTGCACGAGCGGTGATTCTTTCACTGTGGTTTCGCCCATGTGGATTTCGTACCCCTCGCATTCACAGCCCGACAGCCCCGCGAACATGCCGCCGCAGGGTGCGATGACGCCGCCGATGCGTGTGCGGGTTTTGGCCTGTCCAAAGACGGTGTCTGTATTCAGGAGTCCCATACCCTGTATTTCTCCGCCGCCCTCGGTGGCAAATGGGTCGGCAATCCGCTGCCCGAGCATCTGATAGCCGCCGCAGATGCCGAAGATGGGCACGTCATCCGCCGCCTGCCGTAAAACAGCCGCCTCCAAGCCGCTGGCCCGCAGCCATTGCAGGTCGGCCATTGTGCTTTTACTGCCGGGAATGATAATCATATCGGAGCAAGCGATCTGTTCCGGCTTGGTGACATAGCGCACCGATACGTTTTCGTATTGGGAAAACACGTCAAAATCCGTGAAATTGGCAATATGGGGCAATTTGATGACGGCGATATCGACGGCTTTTCTTTCTGTGCGGGAAAATCGCTCCGAAAGGCTGTCTTCGTCCTCGATGTCGCATTTGACATAGGGAACCACGCCCACCACCGGCTTGCCGCCGCGCTGTTCCAGTATCTTCACACCGTCGTGAAAGAGGGAACGGTCGCCACGGAATTTGTTGACAATCAGCCCTTTGACCCGCGCGAGGTCGTCCGGTTCGAAGAGCGAGAGCGTGCCCAGCAGTTGGGCAAACACGCCGCCCCGGTCGATGTCGCCTACCAGCAGCACAGGGGAATGTACCAGCCGTGCCATGCCCATATTCACAATGTCGTCTTGGAGCAGGTTCAATTCCACAGGACTGCCCGCCCCCTCGATGACAATAATGTCATACTGCGAATCCAGCGCCCGATAGGCCGCCATGATCTCGGGAATGAAGTCTTTGCGTCTGCGGAAATACGCGGTCGCTGTCATGTTGCCGCGAACCTCGCCGTTGACAATGACCTGTGAGCCGACGTCGGTGGTGGGCTTCAGCAAAATCGGATTCATCATCACGGACGGCTCGATGCCCGCCGCTTCGGCCTGCATGACCTGCGCCCGCCCCATTTCCAGCCCCTCGCGGGTGATGAAGGAATTGAGCGCCATATTCTGGGATTTGAAGGGGGCGCAGCGGTAGCCGTCCTGCCGGAATATACGGCACAGCGCAGCGGCCAGTAAACTTTTGCCCGCATTGGACATCGTGCCCTGAATCATAATGGGTTTAGCCATTGTCAGAAATACACCTCGCGATCGCCTGTATCAATATCGCATTTTCCTCATGCGTCCGCACGGCAATCCGGAAATAGCCGCGCCCCAGTCCGATGTAATCCGAGCAATTGCGTATCGCGATTTTGTCCCGCAACAGCAGCTCGTCCAGCGGCAGTTCACACCGAAACAGCAGGAAATTGGCTTGGGAAGGGTAAACGTGAAATCCGAATGTGCGCAAAGATGCACTGAGAAAATCCCGCTCCTGGTTAATTAATGCCACCGTGCGCGACACATAATCCGTTTCGCGCAGCGCCGCCACGCCCGCCGCCTGCGCGGGGACCGACACGCTCCAGCACTGACCGCAGCGACGGACTTTTTCTGCCAATGCCGCGTCGCCGCAAAGCAGATATCCCAGCCGAAGCCCCGCCATCGCGTAGATTTTGGTGAAGGCTTTCAGAATCACGATGTTTTGAGAAGGGGAAACAGCGTAACGGGCGCCGTCCCTGACAAAATCCAGAAAACATTGGTCCAGTACCAGAAGCGCACCACAACGCCGACAGGTTTCGACGATGTGTGTCAGCAAGCCGCTGTCAACGCAGTTCCCCACAGGATTATTGGGACTGCATAAGAAAACCATATCCTGCCCTGGGATAGCCTTTAAAAAATCTCCACTTAAAGAAAAATTGTCCTGCTCGCGGGTGAAGTAATGTGAGATATCGCCATTGACGCTCAGCAGCGCCCGCTCGTATTCCGAAAAGGTGGGCGCGGGAAGCAGCGCCTTGTGTGGTTTCAACGACCAGACCAGCCGATAAATCAAGTCTGCCGCTCCGTTGCCGCAAACGACGGTATCGGTAGTCACGCCTTCACGGGCGGCAATCGCTTCACGCAGTTCACGGCATTCCGGGTCGGGGTAGGCTTGATATCGGTTGATGTTTTCCACCAGTGCCCGCTTCACGCCTTCCGGCAGCCCAAAGGGATTGATATTGGCGGAAAAATCATATTGAATATCGCGGGAATAGATATCCCCGCCGTGTGTGGAAAAAGATGGTGTCACAGTATCACTCCCCATAAGACAGCCCGACCCGCCGCGCAGAGCAGCAGCATGAGCAGGGCGGTGACATACATCAGTGCATTGGCGCGGCAAATGTCTTCGTTTTCGATGGGGCGGAGGTTATCGCCGATAGTCGGTTTGCGGTAAAGCTGACCGAAATAATACGCATCTCCCGCCAGCATCACGCCCAACGCCCCCGCACAAACCGCCTCGGTCTGCGCCGAGTTGGGGCTGGCGTGGTTCAGGCGGTCCCGTCGCCAGATGCGACAGGCCCCCTTGCCGTCCAGACCCAGCAGAAACGCCGCGGCGATCATCAGCAGTGCCGTGAGTCGTGACGGGATAAAATTGAGCACATCGTCGAGTTTGGCGACGAAGCGGCCAAAGTGAAGATATTTGTCGTTTTTGTAACCCAGCATGGAGTCCATCGTGTTGGCGGCCTTGTAGAAGAATCCGCCCACGGCACCGCCCAGCATGATATACACCATTGGTGCGGTAACGCCGTCAGAAGTGTTTTCGGCCACGGTTTCCACGGCGGCCTTGATGATGCCGCGTTCGTCCAGTACATCGGTATCGCGCCCTACAATCATACTGACCGCCTGCCGCGCTCCCTCAACGTCGCCTTTGGTCAACGCGGCGTGCACTTTCATGCTCTCGTCGCGCAGACATTTAGCCGCCAGCAGATAGCAGCACAGGACGGATTCCACCGCGATACCCAGCCACAGATGAATATGATAGCACACGGCCAACAGAGCCGCCGGAAGGATGGTTGACAGTGCCAATACCATCATGCCCAGCAGCGTTCCCGCCAAGCATTCCCGTGTCGGCAGACGCTTGCGGAAAAAGACTTCCAGTTTCGCGATAGCCGTACCGATCAGGCGAATGGGGTGGGGGAGGGAATAAGGGTCCCCGATCAGGCAGTCGAGGCAAAAGCCCAGCAGCAGCGGCAGAACAGCCGCAAGGAATGGTTTCATAAATCAATCGTCCCCTGAATGGTTGAGATAATGTGAAGACGGTGCCCCTCAAATGTCGTGACAAAGCCGTGTCCGTTTTTGACCTGATAATCGTAAAAGGCCCGCTGCGGAAGGGCATATGCCTCCAGAATGGCCATGATAGTGCCGCCGTGGACCACGAACGCCGCAGTATCAAACGTGTTTTCCGCAATGGCTTTATCGAAGGCGTTGATACAGCGCCGTTTGAAATCGTCGTGGGCTTCTCCATGAGGAAACGGAAGTGTGCCGTTGCTGTCAATCCATTTGATGTAATCGGGATTGTCGCTGAGTTCGCGATAGGTTTTGCCCTCGAAGTCGCCGAAGTCGCACTCCCGCAAACCGTCATAGCACCGCATGGGCCGGTGCGGATAGAGGATTGCCGCCGTCTGCTGGCAGCGCACCATGGGACTGGCGATCACCATATCGCAGGAAGGGTATGATATCTCCCGCAGTGCCGCGATTCCCTCGGGACAAAGCGGTTCGTCGGTGCGTCCGATGTACCGCTTGGCAAGGTTGCCCGCCGTCTTGCCGTGGCGGATCAAAAGAATCGTTCCGGTGTGTGTCATTTGATGCGCACCCCGTATCCGCAGACGATTCTTTCCACGCGCTCGGCGCGTTCCGCCAGCCAGCAGCCGACCCTGCCCACTGTCTCCCGCCATTCGCGCTCGGATTTTTCAATGGGAATGATGCCGCTGCCCACCTCGTTCATCAGAATGATGATGTCGGAGTTTTGTCGCAGCAGTTCCTCCGTCATCTGTAAAATGCCGTCAAGGTTTTGGCCGCGCCGCAGTTGCTCCTTGATGAACAGATGATAGTGATAAACGCATGTTTGGTGGGAGAACAAATCGGGCGAAAGTGCCGCGCCGTCGGTCATTTCCGCGTGTGAAATTCCGTAGTGAGAAGAAACATATTCCCGTTTGCCCTGACAGGCGCCGCCGATGATGAATTTCATAACAACACGCTCCCTATGGTATAGCCCAGCACAGCGCCGCCCATGCCGATCAGTTCACAAAGCTGTAAAAAATAGCCTGCCAAATCGCCCGCAATGCCCCCGAAGGTGCGATAGGCAAATATGCGATAATACACAAATGTGACGGCGGCACCGATTATCGCGCCGATGCCGGCAGACGGACACATCAGAAGCATCGCGGGGCCTGTCAGTGCGATGAAAAAAATTTCCACCGCGACGGTAACGGCTTTGTGCGCCGGTTTTACGAAATTCTGCAAATTGCCGTCGGTTTTGGCACTGCGGAAGGTCACAGCAGCCAGTCCGCTGAGTGCCCGCGACAGCACGAAAATCAGTGCGCCAACCGTCAGCAGCTCAACGCTTTTTTCACGGAACAGCTGCGAAAAAATGCCTGCCTGCACCAGCAGGTACAGCGCCGTCTTGATGGCGGCAAACGCGCCGATGTGGGAATCGCTCATGATGGCCAGCATTTTCTCCCGGGAACCGCACGAGGCCTTCGCGTCGCACACGTCACAGAAACCGTCCATATGAATCCCGCCCGTGACCAGAATCGGAATGGCGGCACTCACCGCCGCAAACAGCCATTCCCCCCAGCCGAACAGGCGGCATAGATGATACCACGTCACCAGCGCCACGCCGATCACCTCGCCAATCAGCGGGAAGAAACAGAGCGCCCAGCGGCGGTTTTCTTCCTTCCATTCCACCTGCGGCATGGGAATGCGCGAGTACATCAAAAAGGCGGAGCAAAACGATTTCATCAGTATAGACACGGCGGTTTCTCTCCTTTCATCATGACGGGTATCCCGAAAACGGTTTCAATGACCATCTCGGCCTCCTGCGCGATACCCCAATTGATTTCTCCGAGATTTTTTATGTAGCGCATGGTTTCGGGTGCATATAATACGCCGTCCTCGCCCACTTGGTTGGTGACAATCACCAGCAGGTCACAGCGGCGGGAAAGGGTTTTCACGTCGGTCAGAATTTTTTGTACAGGGCGGGGCGTGTGGGCGGAGAACATCTCGTTCGCGCACAGATTCCCCATGCACTCCAGCAGGACCGCACTGCCTTTTGGAAGGTCCAATGTTCCGATGTCGGTATACTGTTCGAGTGTCACAAAGCCCTTGCCTTCCCGCATGGCGCGGTGGCGTGCAATGGCTGCGTGCGCCTCCTCACCGAAGGGCATCATGGTGGCCAGATAAACACACGGCAGCCCCGAAGCCGTCACAATGGTTTCGGCTATGTGCGACTTGCCGCTCTTGCTGCCGCCCGTGATTAAAATGGTCATGTCAGTGTCACATACCTTTCCATCGGCAGATTGTCAAAGGTGTGGGAGGAATGATAGATCGCCAGCGCACCGTCGAGCAGCGGCAGCAGCATGATGCCGCCCGTGCCTTCTCCCAGACACAATTCCGCCGTGATGAGCGGTTTGTGTCCGAGCGATGCCAGTATTTTGACGGCGGCAGGTTCCTTTGACACATGCGAGCAGAGCATATATTCCTTGACGAAAGGACAAATGGCTGCGGCCAGCGCCGCCGCGACCGCCGAAATGAATCCGTCAATGACAATCGGCACGTGATAGACCGCACCGCCCAGAAACAGTCCCGTCATGCCCGCGATATCGTAACCGCCCAGCTTTGCCAACAGCGCCAGCGGCTGCGTTTTGTCGGGCTGATTGACGGCAATTGCCCGCCTGATGACGGCAATTTTCCGCCGGAGTCCCTCGGTGGTCAATCCCGCGCCCCTGCCGGTCACGACTTCGGGCGGCAGGTCGAGTAATACCGACGCAATGGCACTCGCGGTGGTGGTGTTGCCGATGCCCATTTCGCCGGTCACGATGATCTGATAGCCTTGTTGTTTCAGTTCCCTCACAGTGTCCATTCCTACGCAAATTGCCTGCTCCGCCTGCTCCAATGACATGGCGGGACCGTTTGCCATATTATTCGTGCCGTGAGAAATATTTCTGTCCGTCAGCCCTGCCAGAGAAAAGTTTTCCTTGATGCCGATATCAATGGGGAAGACCTCCGCGTCGTAGACCTGCGCCAACAGGTTGATATTGGAACTGCCCTCCGCCATGGCCTTGGCGACAATGGCGGTCACGCTGCTGTCGGACTGGCTTATGCCTTCGTCAACCACGCCGTTGTCCGCGCACATGGCGACAACGCACCGCTTTTGCAGGGAGACAGCTTCATTTCCCGTGATGCCCGCGATGGTTTCCACTGCGGTTTCCAGCAGTCCCAGACTGCCCAGCGGCTTGGCCACGCCGTTCCAACGCGCCCGAGCCCGCTGCATGGCCGCCGCGTCGGGCGGGGTGATTTGTTGTAATCGTTTCATATTGGTGTATATGCCTCGCATTTCCTGACAAAATGTTCCGCTATCTTGGGATTGGCGTAAAAATACAGGTGCGGAAATCCCGCGTACAGGCTTTCCCTTGCGTGCACACAGGGATAGGTCAGCCCGTTGCTGGCCTTTCGCGCGGTGAAGCCGTCCCCGCAGCTGTCACTGTCCCAGTAGTGAAATTCATGGGCGGGAATTATCTCACCGCGCTCACAGAGCAGGTTATCGTCCTCCGCTGTCAGATATACATACCCAAATCTCCGCAGCTTTTCGGTGCAGAAACCGTGGCCGTCAATCGCGCCAACCATAGGGTAGATTTCGCCGTCAGGTGTTTCCAACGTCTGATGCAAATATAAAAAACCGCCGCATTCCGCAATCGTGGGAAGGCACGCCGCGATAGCTGCTCTGATGTCGGACCGCATGGATTCATTGGCGGCCAGTTCCTTTGCGTACAGTTCGGGATAACCGCCGCCGAGCAGCAGACCGCTCACGCCGTCCGGAAATGCGCGGTCGGTCAGCGGGGAAAACGGCAGGATTTCGCACCCCATCTCCCGCAGCAGGTTGAGATTGTCTTCGTAATAAAAACAAAACGCCTTGTCACGCGCTACCGCGATTTTAGGGCAAATCGTGCTTCGGTAGGGAATCACGGGAGGCGTGAAGGTGGAGATTTCCGCACATTTGCCGGTTTGCAGCAGTTCATCAATCAAAAGATGTTCTTCCGCCAGCGCCGCCAATCGCTGTATGGTTTCTTTTAATCCTTGGATTTCGTCCGCCGTCACCAGTCCCAGATGACGGCTTTCCACGGTGCATTCCTTGGCAGTGGGGAATCGCCCGAAATACGTTACCTGCATTTCGGTGCAAAATGCCTTTGCCATATCCACCAGACTTTCGGGCAGGCGGTTGAAGATCACTCCCGCGATGTTGTGGGGTGTCCGATAGGTCAGAAAACCTTTCATCACGGCGCCAATCGACGCACTCATTCCCTTGCAGTCGATAACCAGCACGACCGGCGTTTCCGTGTCAAGCGCGAGCTGATGCGAGGAAGCGGTTTGTCCCACGCCGTCGAAAAAGCCCATCACGCCTTCCATCACGGAAACGTCCCGCCCGTTTTGGTACAGCAGGAAGTTCAGCGTATCCTTGCCGCAGAAGAAACCGTCAAGATTGTAGGCCGCCGTGCCGATGACGCGGCTGTGAAACATGGGGTCAATGTAATCCGGCCCGCATTTGAAGGACGCCACATCAAGCCCGCGGTTTTTGAGCGCCTGCAAGATGGCGCAGGTGACGGTAGTTTTGCCGCACCCGCTGTGGGTGCCGGCGATCATGAATCTTGTCATTATCAAATTACAACTTTCTCTGTATGATGAAAATAGGATTTTCGGCGGTCAGCATCGTGTGACTGACGACTTTTCGCGTGCGCGTCACGGCAATCTGCGTGATGTCACATGCCATTCCCAATTGTTCAAAGACCGTTGCGGCATGGTGCAGCGTTTCTAAGGAAACCGCCGTAATTACCATGCGTACAGCGGGATTTTTGGCATACGCCGCCTGAACAATGGGGGCGAGGCTCCCGCCCGAACCGCCGATAAAAACACAGTCCGGCGGGGGAAAGGAGGATACGGCCGTTTCCGCTTCCTCATGAATGATTTCAATATTGTCGCAGCCGAATTTTTTGCTGTTGGATTGGGTAAGTGTTACAGCCTCCGCGTTTTTGTCCACAGCATACACGGAAACGGCCGCCCCACGCAGCGCCATTTCCACCGAGACCGAACCCGTGCCGCACCCGATGTCCCAGCAGACTTCACCCTTGCCAATGTCTAATTTGGCGACCACAAAGGTGCGTACTTCAGACTTGGTCATCGGAATACCGCCGCGAATAAATTCGTTGTCGTCGATGCCCGCCCGCATGCCCCGCTCATAGTTCTCATTCTGCACGATGACGGCGCAGAGCCTCTCTGCTTCATAGTCCGTGAAATCTTTCGCGCACCCGCTGGTGATGCGTTCTGCGTCGGAAGAAAGATTTTCACCGATATGTACTGTGACATCTTGCAAGCCGTATTCGCACAGACGGCGGCAAAGTGTGGCGGGCGTGACGTCGCCGCCCAGCAGAAAGAAGGTTATTTCATGTGCGCATACATTCCGCACAATACTGGCATTGGTCCCGTGCAGGCTGACAAAGTGCATATCCGACCACGACATCCCCAGCCGTGAACAAAAATACACCGGTGTGGCAATGCCGCAGATGACTTCCACTTCCAGCCCGTCCAATCGGGGCAGGAGTTTTTCCGCCGCACTGTAAAAACCGACGTCGCCGGATACCAGTACGGCAATACTTTGTTCCTCACAATCGCGTATGATGGAGGCAGGCTGATAGGAAACAACTTCCCGTTTGCCCAAATGCCGAAAAGGGCGCAGCATTCGCTCCGCGCCGATGAGCAGGTCGGCGGCTTCAATAGCACGCCGTCCTGCCTGCGTCAGCGTGTCCGCGCCGTCCATGCCAATCCCCACAATGGCGACTTTTTTCTTATGTTCCATGAGATTTTCCACCATACTCTTCTATCAACATGTGTTCTGCTTCCTCGAGCGAAATGCCGCTGTCCCGAGGGCGTCTGATGACGAGCAGTGACGCACCGCAAGCTTTGGCAGCGCATGCCTTTTCGGCAAAACCGCCTGCCCTGCCGCTTTCCTTGGTGACGAGATATTTAACCCCGTACTGACGCAGATGCGCGATGTTTTGTGCCTCGCTAAACGGGCCTTTTTCCGCGATAATATTCTCCGGAGCAAAGCCCAGCGCCGTACATTTTTCCACAACGCCCTCGGCAGGCAGCACCCGCACGGCGCACCGATCGGAAAAACGCCGCAGTCGGCAAAATCGCGCCAAATCCTTGCTGCCGGTGGTAATCAGTATATTGCCGTCCGGCGAGATGTTGAGAAAATCGATCACCGCGTCGATGTCGTCAAAATAGGTACCGTTCCCGTCCGAATCACTGCTCTCGCGCAAAACACGAATGCTTCTCACGCCGCAGGTTTTACAAGCGGCTGCAATATTCCTGCCGACCTCCACCGCATAAGGGTGCGTTGCGTCAATCACACACGTGATCTGATGCTGCCTGATGAATGCGGCAATAGCATTTTCCTCTTTGCGGCCGGTCAGAACCTGCACCGTTCCCGAATGTTTTAAGTCTTCAAGCAGCTCACCGCCGTAATCCGTGGCAACGCTGACGTAGACGGGAATCTTATGTGCCGCGCAGAATGCCGCCAACTGTCGTCCCTCGGTCGTGCCGCCGAAGATCAGAATCTTAGCTTCACTCATGCCGATACCCTCTTGGTGTCACCATGCGGCCATTGATGCACTTCGTTTCACTGCTGCCGATGAAAACCGTGGTAAACATATCTACCTGCGTTTCCGCTAGTTCCGCCAGTGTGGTGATGACAGCACATTCCCCGTCGCGTCCGATGTGGCGGACATAGCCGCACACGGTATCAGGACTTTGATATCGCAGCAGGATCTCGCAGGCTCTGTTTAAATAATCGCCGCGTTTTTTGGAGGAGGGATTGTAGATCGCCATCGCAAAATCCCCCATCGCGGCACAAGCCAGTCGCTTTTCAATTTTCTCCCAAGGCGTGAGCAGGTCGGACAGACTGATGACCGCAAAGTCATGCGTCAACGGTGCACCCAGAATGGCGCCGCCGCTGAGTGCCGCTGTCACGCCGGGTACGATTTGGATGTCAACATCGGGATACTCTCCGCCGCATTCCAGCGCCAGCCCGGCCATGCCGTAAACGCCGCTGTCGCCGCTGCACACGAGTGCCACGGTCTTACCCTTTGCAGCTTCGACCAAGGCTAGCCTCACGCGATCACGCTCCTGCCGCATGCCGGTGGAAGCGTATTCTTTTTGCGGAAAGAATGACCGCACCAATTCCACATAGACCGTGTAGCCCACCACCAGATCGCTGATTTCTATGGCGCGTTGGGCCGCCAAAGTCATGCCCTCGTGACTGCCCGGGCCAAAGCCCACTACATATAGCTTCATTCCGTACCCCTTTCAAAATCAATCCAAATATCCCGTTTGGCTGCCGCAAATGTCATGCCGTTCTCGGCGATTTTCCCGACAGTAAGTCGATGCCCGCCCATTACCGCCGCCCGTTCACAGACATTGTCGGTGCCGGTGGTCTGCATCACGAAGTCCGAATGGGAAAATTCACCCTGGGCTGTCATCAATTCGGCGGCGGAATACACCTGCAACGGAATATGGTAAGTGCGGCAGAAACTCAAAATGGCCGCTTCATGCTGTTTCATATCAATCGTATGCAGCTGTGCGACTTGTTCCATAGAAATTTGGTGTGTATCCAGACAATGCAGAAGAAAGGCTTCCAACGCTTCCGACGACGTGTCTTTCTTGCAACCCACCCCGATCATAACGGTTTTCGGAATGAGGTGCAGCGTGGTATCAAACGGCATTTGATCGGCGTTGTCGGAGATACAAAGACCAACGCTGGCGCCGCTGTCCGTGAAATACTCGTGAGGTAGGTTAGTATAGGGAACCTCGCAGACCAATCCGAGTTTCTCGCCGTTGACTACCGCCGCAGCAGCAGCCTTGGCCGTCTGTGGCTCTACGATGTGCAGCCCGTTGGCGACGGCGAAGGAATCGGGCGAGAATCTGCCTCCCGCATCGGTGGCGGTGGTGATGACGGGAATTGCATTGATGACCGCTGCGATCTGCCGGGTCAGGGCATTGCCGCCGCCAATGTGCCCCGACAGAAGTGAGACGGCAAATTTCCCCTGCTCGTCAATCGCAATGACCGCCGGATCAGTGAATTTTGATTCCGCATACGGTCCCACGGTACGCATCACAATACCGCAGGCACATAAGAAAACCAGCGCGTTATACCGGCGAAAGATGTCTTTCGTGAGTTGTCGTAAATTCCGGAATGGAATGGCGTTTGCAAAGGGATATTTTTCATAGCAATACTGGGTACAGTCATGCGTGTTCCCCAGACTGTCCGTTATGATTTCCGACAGAACCCCGCCGTTTGCCGTCAAAGAAATGAGTGCTATCTTGATTTTTCTCATGGTGTCAGTTTACATTCCGAAATTCGGTTTCAAAGGTTTTGTCATACAGTCTGGAAAGTGTGTATTCATTCCTCAGAAATCCTCCCACGCAAATCAGCGCGGTTTTCGTAATGCCGTTTTGGACGGCCGTTTCGGCCAATGCAGCCACCGTACAGCGGCAGACCTTTTCGTCTTCCCAGCTTGCCTTATATACAATCGCCGCAGGAGAATCCGGCGCATAGCCGCCCGCTATCAGTTTTACGGAGAGTTCTTTGAGCATTCCTGTACTCAAAAAAATCACCATCGTAGCGCCATGCGCGGCCAGATATTCGATGTCCTCCCGCTCTGGAACGGGTGTCCGTCCTGCCATGCGCGTGATAATCACCGTCTGCGACACATCGGGCAGAGTATATTCCGCACGCAGTGCCGCCGCCGCCCCGCAAAAAGAACTGACGCCGGGGCAGATGTCATAGGCAATCCCCCGCTTGTCCAGCGCGTCCATTTGTTCCCGAATCGCGCCGTAAAGACTCGGGTCTCCCGTATGCAGGCGCACGGTCGTTTTATGGTTTCGCTCTGCCGCTTCCATGACGGACAAAACGTCCTCCAGCGTCATATAAGCGCTGTTGTGAATGTCGCATTCGGCTTTTGCATATGCCAATAACTGCGGATTGACCAGCGACCCCGCGTAAATAATGACGTCGGCCTGCTGCAATAAATTCATGCCCCGCACCGTGATGAGGTCGGGAGCGCCGCAGCCCGCTCCTACGAAGTGAATCATGATGTCCCGTACTCCTTTCTGTAATGCGGCATCATACTCTCGACTGTAGCTGTTTTCCCGATGATGCCAAATTTGTCCGAGAACAGCACCGCCCCGATGACCGCGTCCCCCTTGACTTTTGCGTCAAGATAATACTGTATGCGTTTCATCAAAATATCCGCAGTCGCCTCTTTTATTCCGATGCTGTCCAATATCTCCAGCGCGGCGTCCACGGTGACACAGTCGGGAATTTTGGTAATTTGCGCCAGTTGGTCGGGATTGACGCCTGCCAGCACGGCGCACGTCACAAGAACGTCCATGCGTCCGTCCGCTTGCGCCGAATGAGTGTTCATAATGCCCGCCCCGAGCTTGACCAGCTTGCCTATGTGTCCGATCAGCAGAATCCGCTCAAAGCCCAATTCCAAAGCACCGTCTATGGCCTCTCCGATAAAGTTGCTGCATGTGACGCTCTCGTCGAGAAAAAAGGGCATTTCCCGTGCGAGAAAGGACTTGCTGTAATTGCCGACGGTCAGCAGCAGATTCTTGCGTCCCGTCGCTTTTCTCATGCGCTGCTCGGTGCGAATGGTTTCCACCAACGCCGCGTTGCTCATGGGTTCTACAATGCCGGTCGTGCCGATGATGGAAATGCCACCCTCAATGCCCATACGGGGATTGTAGGTCTTTTTAGCGAGTTCAGCGCCACCGGGTACAGAAATTGTCACCCGAATGCCGCCGCGATAGTCGTACTGCTCGCAAATGTCCGTTACCGCCGCCGTTATCATCCGGCGGGGGACACTGTTAATGGCCGCGTTTCCCACCGGCTGATCGAGTCCGGGTTTGGTGACACGGCCAATACCCTCATCTCCCTCAATGACAATGTCAAAGGGGATTTTCTCAGCGCGGGCATAGATCAGAACCCCATTGGTGACATCGGGGTCGTCGCCCCCGTCTTTTTGTACCGCGCATTGAGCAAAAGTTTCATTCATGGCAATGTCGAGAATGTCGGGAGCAATGAGAATGCCTTTGGGTGTGAGCAGCTCCACGCGGCTGACCTTTTCGCCCGTGAGCAGCATTTGTGTGGCAGCCTTGGCGGCCGCTGCCGCACAGGAGCCGGTGGTGTAGCCGCAGCGCAGCTTTTGCGCACCGTGATAAATGTATTCCTCCAGCAATTTTCGTTTTTCCCCTTTGCTCAGATGGCTATCAAGCAGAAAGGCGATTCCGTATAGAAAAACATCGAATCGTCCTTCCGCTTCATATCCATCCCCCGTGTTATTGTTCGATTCATTTACCGCTTTCCCTGTCGTAAAGCATATATAGCAGGGCGTTGCAAATGGCCGCCGCCACATTGCTGCCGCCTTTGCGTCCTGCGGCCACGATGGAGGGAACGTCGCACGCCATAATCAGCTCTTTCGACGGCACCACGTTGACAAATCCCACAGGCGTGCCAATCACCAAAGCCGGCAAAAGCCGTCCCGCGTCCATCAATTCCCGCAGCCGAATCAGCGCGGTGGGTGCATTGCCAATGGCAAAGATAACCTGTCTGTCTGCGAAGGCCTCCGCAGCCCTGTCTATCGAGACCATAGCGCGGGTCGTGCCGCGTTCCCTTGCCATGCGTGCCGTTTCGGGGTCGCTCATGAAGCAGTGCGCCTCACAGCCCAGCGCTTTTAACGCCGGTTTGCTGATGCCGGACAGCGCCATTTGCGTGTCTGTCACGATGACCGCACCGTCCCGCAGCGCGGCCAGACCGTGTTCTACAGCATTGGGGGAAAATGTCAGGTTTTGGAGATAGTCAAAATCCGCCGTGGTATGTATCACCCGCTTGACGATCGCTTTCTGCGCTTCCGAAAGGTGAGAGGTATCGCCCAGCTCACTCTCAATGATCTCCATACTGCGCCGCTCGATGTCGGCGGGGAGAATGATTTCCATCGCGTCTGCCTTCATTTGCTTCACTTTGCCGCTTTGCCGTCTTTACGTGCCTTTCCGATAATGACGACGACTGCCACGCCAATCACGATGACCACTGCCGCAATCCCGGCATATACCACCCAAAGGTTCGGAACGGCATTTTCAAGTGCGTCGCCGAATGCCGGGGACTCTTCTTTGACAAAGGCGCCCTCCGGCAGCGAGTCGGCCTCAAAGATCAATGTTCTGTCATACCACTGCTGCTTTTTGAAGCTGAACGCCGCGCAGTCAACCGACATATTGAGCGCCTCCACCGGAACGGTATAGGTGTATTTGCCCTCGTCGTTCTCTTGGAAAAAGATATAATCCGTTTCGTCAGCTGTCAGCGCCTGCTCGCCTGTTCCCATGTAGAGCTTTTCGTAGCCCTTACCGCTGAGCGTCATCACAGCGATCATATCGCTGTCCGACACAGTCAATTCACACGCCACAATCTTAAACATTGACGCGCTGGACTGCACATTAATATCATAAGTGCCATTCACAAGGCTCTCGGCATAGACAGGCTCCATCGCTTCTTCTTTTTCGTCTTCTGCAAAAGCCACAAAAGCCTGGCACAGCACGAATACCATCACCGCACACAACAGCGCGGCCGCTTTATTTTTCAAACACATAATCTGTCATTTCCTTTCTTGGTATAAAGAAATGATTGCTGCCGTCGGAATCCTAGCGGCAGCAGCAACTTATATTGTAACTTAATCACATATCTTTTGCAAGTTTTTTCTTCTTCAAAATTACTTGTTCAGCGAATCAATCGCATCCTGTACATGCTGCACATAGATGTCGCGGATGGCGGAAATTTCACCCATGCCGCGCAGCAGGCAAGTAACCTTGAAGCCTTCCTTGGAAATGACCGATTTCCAGGAATCGTCCTCGTCGCCTGCCATATCGTTGTTGGCATGATCGCCGGCCACCACCATGAGGGGCTCGAGAATGACGTTCTTGTATTCCTTCGCTTTCAGTTCCGCGACGACATCATCGAGCGTGGGGGTGGATTCCACCGTGCCGACGATGTAGTTGTCTGCGCCGATATCCTTCAGCGTGTTCTGGAACTTGGTATAGGCCGCGTTGGATTCATGCTCGGTACCATGACCCATGAAGACAATCGCGTTACCGTCCTTGTTATACTTCGCGGTAGCGTCCTTCAGGGCAGTGGCAACATTGGTGTAATCCTCGTCAGAAGTCAGCAGCGGCTGGCCGATGGCGACTGAATCAAACTTACTTTCATACTTCTTGACCTCGGCCACCACATCGTCATACTCAAAACCGCTCATGACATGGGTGGGCTGCACAACCAGCGTTTTCACGCCATCCGCAACCAGTCTGTCCAGCGCTTCGGTCACGTTGTCAATCTGAATGTTGTCTCTCTCTTTGAGCTTGTCAATGATGATCTGGCTGGTGAAAGCGCGGCGCACGTCGTAGTCGCTGAATCGCTCCTCAATAGTCTTTTCAATCGCGCCAATGGTGACAATGCGACTTTCATTGTAGCTGGTGCCGAAGCTAACCACCAGAATAACGGGTTTAGCAGTGCCGCTCTTGGTGTCGTTACAGCCGGTCATCGCCAGCATAGAACCGAGCATAACGACCGAAAGCGCCGCCGCAAGGAATCTTTTGAGTGTCATTTTCATGTTACATTTGTCCTTTCAATGGAAATAAATAAAGAATATGTTAATTAAGTTAACAACTAAATTATGTGAGGTACTTTGCGTATAGATCCGGCGGAATATCGAAAAGCTGCCGCAGCAGATCGCCGCGAAAGATGTCTTCGGGTTTGCCGTGACGAAAGATATCGCCGTCTTTGACACAAAGGACATAATCGGCGATTTTCTCGGCAAAATCCAGTTCGTGCATTGACACAATAATCGCCATGTGTTTTTCCGCAGCAAGTTTTCTGAGAATTTCGAGAAATAAAATCTTGTGATGAATATCAAGATAGGAGGTCGGTTCGTCCAGAATCAAAATCTCCGGCTCCTGACAAATCGCCCGCGCCAGCAGTACCCGCTGCCGCTGTCCGTCACTGATGGCTGTGATGCTTTGTCCCGCGAAGTCCTCCATCTGTACCAGTTGTATGGCGGCTTGCACCGCCGCCTGGTCGATGGGGGAGAGAATACCAAAATGTCCCGTGTAAGGGTAACGCCCCATCTCTACCATCTCGCGGCAGGTCATAAAACTTTGGCGCGGCCGTTCAGTCAGCAGCACGGAGCGTTTTCTGGCGCGTTCGTTGGGGGTCAGAGCGTGGGCTGGGCTGTTTTCGATATAGACAGTGCCATGATGCTGTTTCAGGTTTCCAGCCAGCGTTTTCAAAATGGTGGATTTGCCGGAACCGTTGGGGCCGATCAGTGTCAGGATTTCCCCGTCGTGTACGGCAAAGTCAATGTGTTCGATCAGCGGCTCGCGGTAGCCAACCGACAAATCCTCCGCTGCAATCAACGATTCTTGCCGTGTCATTCTCCGTCCCTCCTTCGCTGTATCATGGCCGCGATCACAACCGGCGCACCGAAGAGCGCCGTCACCGTGCTGATGCTGAGTTCTGTCGGCGCAAAGGCCGTGCGGGCAATCATGTCACACAGCATACAAAAGACACTGCCGCCGAGAAAGCAGGCGGGAATCAGAATCATGGGCTTCGACGTCCGGAAAAGTCTCCGAATGATATGGGGGACGGCAATCCCCACAAATGACACCGGCCCCGCAAATGCCGCCACACAGGCCGAAAGCAGTCCCGACAGCAAAATGAGCGCCGCCCGCAGCCGTCTGACGTTAACCCCAAGGTTTTGCGCGTAGCTCTCGCCCAGCTGGTAGGCACTGATGGGCTTTGACAGCAGGAATGTGCCGCCGGAAGCCAGCACTACAACCAGCAGCATGGTTCTGATATTGTCCATCGTTGTGCCGGAGAAGGTGCCGCGCGACCAGTTGTGCAGGTTGACAATGTCCGCATTGTCCGCGAAAGTCACTACAAAATCCGTGACCGCCGAGCAGATATAGCCAATCATCACGCCGCACACCACCAGCATAGACATACGACCCACTCTCTGCGAAATCGCCAGTACAAATCCCAGTGACAGCATCGAACCCGCAAACGCCGCCAGAATCATGGTTGCGGAATGAATCGTGTGAAAACGGCTGATGGCGAAAATCATCATGAGTGCCACCGTCAGCTTGGCGCCGGACGAAACCCCCAGCACAAAAGGTCCCGCGATGGGATTGTGAAAGAAGGTTTGCAGCAAATAGCCCGACAGTGCCAGCGCACCGCCCAGCAGCATGGCTGCCAGTGTGCGAGGAAGACGTATTTTCAACAGTACGCTTGCCGCAGTGGTACCTTCCCCCCCTCCGAACAGAACATGCAGTGCTTCACCGATGGAAATATCGGCGCTCCCTGTAAAGAGATTGAGAAAAAATGTGATTGCAGCCAGCACAGTGAGCGCGGTAACTATCACGGTGAAACGCAAATTTTCGGCAGAGAGGAGCGCTTTGGCTTTCCGGAAAGACATCACGCAGCCGCCTCGCTTTCGAGCTTGTAGAGATATTGCGGCGGATGTTCGTCGGTTGTGTCGCTGAATATGGCGTGAAAGTCGGCGATGACGTCGCCCAGCTTCATGCTGGCTTGGAAGAGATTGTCGTGGGCGCACCAGACACGGTTTTCCCTGACGGCCTTGAAATCCGCCAGCAGTTCATTTTTAGCGATCACTTCGTCGAGGGACTGCGGCTCGCTGCCGATGGCGCTGTCATAGATCATGATGTCCGCGTTTTTGGCGGTGGTATAGAACTGCTCCATCTCCATTTTGACTGTGGAAGTGGCGTTGCCGGTGTCCAAATCGGTGAAGATGTTGTGACCGCCCGCCAATTCCATCATTTTGCTGACGTAATCCCCCGATTTGCGGGTGACGGCCTGTCCGGAGCTGCTGATATAAAAGAAGACCACCGTTTTGCCGGTGTCGGCATTGTCACCAATCGCCGCCAGCTGTGCGGCCTGCTCGTCAAAGAGACGTGCGGCCTCGTCGGGTTTGCCAAGCATTTCGCCGTAGACCTTGATCCATTCACTGCGTCCGAGCGGATGGGTTTCATAGCTCGAATAATCCACGAATACGGTGATGCCCAATTCCTCCATCTTTTCTTTTACCTCGGGGTTGTGCTCAATCATGGTGGACTGAATGGAAAGGGAACAGCTGCCCTCCAGCAGCATCTCGTAATCCGGCTCGCGGTATTTGCCCGCGTAAATCATCTCGCCGGTTGCCATAGCGTTTTTGGCATAGTCAATATACCAATCCTCGGCTCGAATACCCGAAAAACGGACGGCACTTCCGCAGTCCAATGCCTCAAACGGCCCCATAGCAGCCGCTGCCGCCAGATACACATGTTTCAACGGCTGGCGCAATATCCGAATCTTGCCGTTTAATCCGTCGGGAATCTCCTGTCCCTCCGGCACGACCAGATATTTCGCCCCGTCCGCCACAGAAATCAGGGAATATCCGTCCTCATAGCGGTCAACGGCAAATTGATCGGCGTATTGCAGGGTGACGCGTTCCTGATAGGAAAGGCCCGGAATGACAAGCGGCTTCTCAGAAATACCGCTTGTCGTTTCTCCGCAGGAAGTTGGCATCATGACCAGCAGCAGGGCTGCTACGCAAAGCCATACGGTTATCTTTTTATGTAATCTCATTTGTCTCACGCCCGTTTTCTCCTTGCCCAAGGCTTTGCTTTCCAAAGAAACGCCGCCGCGCACACGATCATGACCGCACCGCAAGCCGCCCCCCCCACGGGCAGTCCCAAGGAATGGCCGCCGGTCCTGTGCGCTGTTGCGGAATCAAAATACAGCGTGTAGTCGATCATATGGGGCTGACTCATCGCTAAGGTTTCGGCGCGGACGGGAATCTCGCTGTCAAGTGCGGGCACCTGGATCACAAAGAGAGAGTTGCCTTCGGTGTTGACAGGAAGATAATCGCTGCCGCTGACCACCATGTAATCGTAATGAGAACTACTCCATTCAATTTCCGCGGTCATTTTGCCGTTTTCAACATTCAGCGCGGTGGGGGACTTGACGCTTGCCTTGCCGCTGCCGCCGCTGAGCGTCACCTCAATCGTGTAGCTGCCGTCGTCCAGATGTGCTGCCATAACGGTTCTCCTTTCGCCAATGCACAAAATAAAAAGTGCCTTTACGCCACGGGTAAAAGCACAGCCAAAACACGCATACAGCCTGCGTAAGAAGCAATCGCCGCACACGGAGAGAAACGTACTGTCAATCACTCGTGACATTGGGAAGCATTTTCTGATGGAAAATCTTCCCTGTACCGACCCGCAGGCAGGTCTCCTGGCTTGAAGATCAACGCGCGTGAAGAGGTCTTCCCAAGCATGACGCTCAGTGACGTGTTGCTGCCAACACAAATCTTCCGTGCTCCCTAATCACAGTGACGAGTTCGCGCAGGACTTGCACCTGCTTCCCTTTTCACCGGAACCGTCCGGCCAACCGACCGGATATCCGACACCTGCTGTCGTGATGCAATTTTCTCCTATCATATCACAGCCCCTGTCATTTGTCAAGACTCCGCAATTCTAAAGCAGGGCGACAGCATTTACTTTTGAAGATTAAAGAGGATTTTCACAAAGAGATCA
>CAMHEZ010000016.1 GCA_946184295.1 uncultured Clostridia bacterium
TCCTCGCAGGTCAAGGGCAGCGCCCTTGTGGGGAGTGGGGCAAAGCCCCACGAGGTCGGCATTGCCGACCGAGCAAGACGCACTCAGACTTGTGACAGGGATAGGCGAATACGGAAACAGCCCTATAACAAGATTTGCCTTGCTCCAAACGGAGAAAAAATATCCTTTTTCCATTGACCAAACCCCGAATTTACGCCGTTTTTCAACTTTTACAATCAGCTATTAACAATTCATGCAAAGGAGATGCTTGTGTGGGAAAAGCAAATGAACCGCTGACCGAGAGCTATTTCTATATTCTCATGTGTCTGTATAACGGTCCCAATCACGGCTACGGCATTATGCAGATGACTGAACGGCTCTCCCAAGGCCGGGTCAAGATCGGCTCCGGCACGATGTACGGCGCGACCGGCAACATGCTTAAAAAAGGCTGGATTGTGGAAAGTACCGACACGGGGGGCAGTGAACGCAGGCGCATGTATCTGCTGACTGACCTCGGACGGCAGGTCTTTTTGGAGGAATACAACCGGATCGCCGCATTGACCGAGAGTGCGAGAAGTATCATCGAACAAAAGGACAATCTGTAAAAAGGAGCAGGCGTATGAAACGGAAAACCAAGAGAACATTCAAAATCTTTGCCGCGTGGGATTATGAATTTGAAGAGAAAGAATACAACCGTATGTCGGAGCAGGGCTGGCAGCTTGTGAATGGCGGCAGCTTCAGCCAGAAATATGAATTTGACGACAGTGTGATCTATCGCTATCAGTTGGATTACAACAACGGTATCACGGATATGGACCGTTACGACGAAACCTTCCGCGACGCGGGCTGGGAGCGGGTTAATTCCACCGCCAACGGCTGGCATGTGTTCCGCAAGGCTTATGATCGCAACCTTCCCGATGAGGCGTATGAAATTTACACCGATGAGCAGTCCCGCACCGAAATGCTCACGCGCTGGAGAAATCTCTGTTACATTATTTTCGGTGTGCTGCTGCTCAATGTCGGCAATTCCCTTCGTATTCTGTCAACAGATGACGCCAGCATGATCGGTGTTGCCTTACTGATTACCTATGCGCTGCTGTTTGGTATGCTGATTGTCGGAGTTTTCAACATCAACCGTATGATTAACGGGCGGAAAAACACCCGTCCGTTCCCGATGGGGCTGTTTATGGCGCTGCTGTTGCTGATGCTTGCGGTACTCCTTATCTCAGCCGTATTCGTGCTGATAAAGGAAGGTTCTTATGGAGCACTGGGTATGATGGTCGGCATCCTTGTGGTGCTGTTTATTGTCATGATCGCGGTGTTTCACAGCCGCAAAACGAAAGCGCAATAAGCACATGGCGAAAACATAAAAACAATGGGAGGAAACACACATGGAAAAGAAAATCATTGACGGTAAGGCTCACGCCTATATGGGATTTGGCTTTGCGGCACGCATGGCGGAAATGTACCTCGAACGCCGGGGCGCGTTTGAGGACAACGCATTCATATGCGGTATGCTGCTCGGCGCCGCGATTCTGCTGCTGCTCCACGCCGTTTACTTCCTCGCCAGCGGTTTTGCCAAATTCGCTAAATCAGAGAACCAATCCTCGGAGGAGAAATCCTCGGAGGACACCGAACAGTAACACAGGACACATACAGCTTGATATCCGCAAAGCAGCGTTTCCGCTTGCCGCATGGCAGGGGGAGACGCTGCTTTTTGCGCTGACAACTACGGTTTGTTAAACCTATAAACTCTATAAATCATATGTATATTCAATTAATTATCATGAAAAAATATTGACATTATGTGGTAATTGGGGTATAATCAAAAAAAATATGCGGTACAACGGGGATTCTTTTGCGTACCGCTGTCGTTGTTTGCCCTGTCAATTTTTTAGAAAGTGTGTGTGTTTATGCCAAAAAGATACAAAAAGCGTCTGCCGCCCTATCTGTCTCCGATAGGCGCGTGGGCATTCGCGCTCGGTACCAGTGTGGGATGGGGGTCTCTGGTGGTCACCAGCAATACATATCTCATGCAGGCAGGCCCCTTGGGAAGCTGTCTGGGTGTGATTCTGGGCGCGGTGGTCATGCTGATTATCGCGTGGAATTACCACTACATGATGAATTGCTATCCCGAAACAGGCGGTTCCTACGCGTTTGTGCGCAACGCGATGGGCTTCGATCAAGGGTTTCTGATTGCGTGGTTTGTCATCATCACCTATCTGGCGATGCTCTGGGCCAATGCTTCGTCGCTGCCGCTTTTTGCCCGGTATTTTATGGGAGATACCTTTGAGTTCGGGTATATGTACAACATCTTTGGCTATGACGTATATTTCGGTGAGGCGCTGCTTTCCATTGGCACACTGGTGATTATCGCGTTTCTCTGTTCCCGCCACAAGCGGCTGACGTCTTTGGCTATGATCGCCTTGGCGACGGTTTTCTCGGTGGGGATTACAGTGTGCTTTCTGGTCTCGCTGGTGCGCAACCGCACGCCGGTGGAGCCTCAGGTGATTCCCGACAAGGATATCTTGCCGCAGGTTTTCAGGATTGCCGTTATTTCGCCGTGGGCTTTTATCGGTTTTGAGAATATTTCTCACGCGGCCGAGGAATTTCACTTCGATCAGAAGCGTTCGTTTGAGGTGCTGTCTGTGGCCGTGGTCACCGCGGCGCTGCTGTATATCTTTGTAATCCTGTTGTCGGTTTCGGCCTATCCGCCGGAATACGCCAATTGGCTGGAATATATCCGTGATCTGCCCAATCTGAGCGGTATCAAGGGGCTTCCGCCTTTTTATGCCGCCCACCGTTACTTTGGCATGGCCGGCGTCTGGACGCTGCTGGCGGCGCTGCTGGCGCTTATCATCACCAGCCTGATTGGTAATATCTTCGCGCTCAGCCGCCTGTTTTACGCGCTTTCGCAGGACGACCTTGTTTCCAAGAAATTCGCGGAGGTCAACGAGCGCGGCACGCCGGAAAAGGCGATCATCTTTATTGTGTGCGTTTCCGCCGTCATTCCCTTTATCGGTCGTACCGCCATTGGCTGGATTGTAGACGTCACTACCCTCGGCGCGACGATGATTTACGCGTTCGTTTCCTCGGCCACGGTGAAGATTGCCATGACGCGTGACGATACCATGGAAAAATACACAGGTGTGGCCGGTGTGGCTACCATGCTGATTTTTATGGTGTATGTGCTGGGTATGAGCGTTTTTACTACCAATTACGCGATTGATAAAGCGGCCCTTTTCCTCTTTGCGGTGTGGGCTGTATTGGGTATCCTGTATTTCCGCGTGCTGCTGAAGAACGACAAAAAGAACCGCTTCGGCAAATCGCTTTCCGTATGGGTGGCGCTGCTCTCCCATCTCATGCTGATTTCATTGGTCTGGGTGAGCCAGATGATTATGGATGAAACGCACCAGGCGATGATTAACATTCAACAGCATTATATCAACGCGGGATACGGCGCCGATCAGTCGTGGTTTATCGAAGAAGCGCTGGAGTCGATTCGCAATATCAACGCCCTGAGTGTGGTTGTAGTGGTTATCATTTTCGCGTCGGCTGTGGGGATTCTACTGACATCCTACACGCTTATGCGCAAACGGGCTAATCAGAGTGAGGAAGAACTGAGTGCCATGCAGGAGATGGCCAATACCGATCCGTTGACCGGTGTGCGCAGCAAACACGCCTATGCGCAGATGGAAAAGGCTGTGGACGACGCTATTAACGCTGGCACTGTGCCGAACTTTGCCGTAGTGGTGTGCGATGTGAACGGCCTGAAATTCGTCAACGATACGCTTGGCCATAAGGCCGGCGACGCTTATATCAAGTCGGCCAGCGAGATGATCAGCGGTATTTTCAAGCACAGCACAATCTATCGCACCGGCGGCGATGAATTTGTGGTGCTGCTGCGCGGCCGCGACTATAAGCACCGCGCAGAACTGCTCCATCAGCTTCACGATACCTCTGTGGCGCATATTGCCGAAGGAAGCGTTGTGGTTTCGGGCGGCAGCTCCGATTACGTGCCCAAGCAGGATCACGATATTCACGATGTGTTTGTGCGTGCCGACGCGCTGATGTATGAGGAAAAAATGAGCCTCAAGGGTATGGGCGCCAAGACCAGAGAATAGGCAGGGTTTTGTCCGTTTGCGGACAAGCTTCCATTCATATGATAAAAAAGGCGGAGCCTTGTGCGTTGATTCATCGCGCAAGGTCCCGCTTTTTGTTAATACAAAACGTTCCAGTTGTCCGAAGTGCCATCTGTGATAAAGGTCACGTTGCCGCTGCGGGTGGAGTAGGCCTCCACACCGTATTCCTCCAGCAGAGAGAGCGTCTTTTCGTCTTCGGGTTCGTCGTCCGAGCCGGTCAGAATGGCGTATTCCGGCTGCACATGATCGAGCAGATCGTCGAGATTTTTCTCCCAGCCCCCGTGATGCGGCATTTTCAGGATATCGCTGCGCAGTCCGTCGATAGCAAGCAACTCATTGATGCGGGTCTTCTGCGCGTCGCCGGCAAAGAGAGCGGACGCTTTGCCATAGGTCATGCGCACGACGAGAGAGGAATTGTTGCTGATGTCCTTCTTGTAGTCGTCCTTCTCAGGCGGGAAGAGCTGCCACGTGACGCCGTCCTGTGTCAGGGTTGTCTCGGTCTTTACTGAAACCAGCGTCAGATGTTTGGCCGTCAGCGCTTTGGTGTATTGGTCGATGTCGTCTGATTCCTTGGCAATGTAGGAAGTAGTATACACTTTTCCGATGGTATAGTGCTTGATAAGCTTGTCCGCGCCGCCGACATGGTCGCGGTCGTAGTGGGTGAGAATCAGGGTGTCAATGCGGGTGATGCCCTGTTCGTTCAGGTACATTTCCACATGGCCCGCCGATTCCTCGGTGCCCGTGTCGATGACCGTGACGGTTTCCGGTGAGCGGATGACAATGCAGTCCGCCTTGCCGACGCTGAGTGCCGTGACGGTGACACTGCGCGAGGTTGCGTCGGCGGGGGTATTCTCTGTGCCGGCTGTATCCTTTTTGCAACCGGTGAAAATTCCCATCAGCAGTGCGAGTGCCGCCGACGCGAGTTTTTTACATAATGACATGGAACATGCCTCCTTTACCGCTATTATACACGGTCCCGATGTGAAATGCAACATCTGTATTTGCCCGGTCTGGAAATCAATTTCATTTCATTTTCATTTCTTTGCCTTTTTCTGAAAAAAATGCTTGCAATTTAAGAAGACGTATGCTATAATTGATGAGAAATTCACACGCCGCGCTGTGGAGGGTGCGGTGCAGGGCTTACGGCAGCCGCCGGGGCTTTGTGGCTCTCCATTTGCTTAAATTTTTATCTTTACGGTGCGCTGGGCGCGCCTTTTTACACTGAGCTTAAAGTGTCGGCGGAGGTATTAACCGGGAGGAATTTTCACTATGGCAGTAGCATCCATGAAACAGCTGCTTGAAGCAGGCGTCCACTTCGGACATCAGACCAGACGCTGGAACCCGAAAATGGCTGAGTACATTTTCACCGAGCGCAACGGCATCTACATCATCGACCTTCAGAAGACCGTCAGAAAGCTCGATGAAGCTTATGCCTTCGTGAGAACCGTTGCCGAGAACGGCGAATCTGTTCTCTTCGTCGGCACCAAGAAGCAGGCGCAGGAATCCATCAAGGAAGAAGCGCTCCGTTCCGATTCCTATTTTGTCAATGAGAGATGGCTCGGCGGTATGCTCACCAACTTCACCACCATTCGCCGCAGAATTGCCCGTCTCAACCAGCTCAATACCATGGCCACCGACGGCACCTTTGACAGACTCCCCAAGAAGGAAGTCATCAAGTTCAACCTCGAGATCGAGAAGCTCGAGAAGTTCCTCGGCGGTATCAAGAACATGAACAAACTCCCCGGCGCTCTCTTCATCGTTGACCCCCGCAAGGAGAAGATCGCCGTTTCCGAGGCCAAGAAGCTCGGCATTCCCGTGGTCGCTATCGTTGACACCAACTGCGATCCCGACAACATCGACTATGTCATTCCCGGCAATGACGACGCGATCCGCGCTGTCAAGCTCATCTCTTCTGTCATCGCCAACGCGATTATCGAAGGCAGACAGAGCGCTCAGGGCGAGGCCGAGGCACAGGCAGTCGAGGCAGAGGAAGCCGCTGAGTAATTATTGACTGTTGACTTTTGCTTTTATAGAAATTCGTTGTAGGAGGAATTTATCATGGCTTTTACAGCAAGTGATGTAAAGAATCTGAGAGAAATGACCGGCTGCGGCATGATGGACTGCAAGAAGGCACTCACCGAAGCTGACGGCGATATGGATAAGGCTGTTGACATTCTGCGCGAGAAGGGTCTCGCCGCTTCCCAGAAGAAGGCGGGCAGAATCGCTGCGGAAGGCACCGTTTACGCGCTTGTCGAGGGCAACACCGGTGTCGTGATCGAGGTCAACGCGGAAACCGACTTTGTTGCCAAGAACGCGGAGTTCATGGCCTTTGTCGATACCTGCGCCAAGACCGTCATCGCGGAGAATCCCGCTGATGTAGAGGCACTTCTGGCCTGCACCGCTGCGGGCAGCGATGTGACCATCGACGCAATGCTCAAGGAGAAGATTCTGGTGATCGGCGAGAACATCAAGATCCGCCGTTTTGTCAAGTACGAAGCTCCGGTAGTGACTTATGTCCACGGCGGCGGCAGAATCGGCGTTATGGTGAAGTTTGACACCACCGACGAAATCGCGGCGAAGCCCGAGTTCACTGATTTCGGCAAGGACGTTGCGATGCAGATCGCGGCTGTTAACCCCAAGTACCTCGTTCCCGAGGATATGCCCGCTGAGGAACTCGAGAAGGAAAAGGCCATTCTCATGGAGCAGATTCACAACGATCCCAAGAATGCCAAGAAGCCCCCGAAAATCATCGAAGAGAAGATTCTTCCCGGCCGCGTCAACAAGCTGTTCGAGGAAATCTGCCTCTTGAAGCAGGCATTCGTCAAGGACAGCGATATCAACGTGGAGACTTATGTTGCCAACACCGCTAAGGCACTCGGCGGCGACATCAAGATTGTTTCTTTCGTCCGCTTTGAAAAGGGCGAGGGCCTCGAGAAGAGAGAAGAGAACTTCGCCGACGAAGTGGCCAGCATGATTAAGTAATTTTGCTCTTCTCATTCACCGACATTTGAATATGGCGTCCCTCCTGCGACCGATTTTTGATCGGCTGCGGGAGGGATTTTTGTCTGTATCCGATTTATCGAAATACCCCCGTTCTCTTAACCTTTTCTAAACCTTTGGGGCGTATCATAAAACCATCGAAAGGAAAGGTGAGCTTCATGGGCAACACGATTCTCAAAACCGAAAATATCATCAAGAAATACGGCAGCACCACCGTTCTCAACAATGTGAGCATCACACTCGAAAACGGCAGAATTTACGGGTTGATCGGCGTCAACGGCGCGGGCAAGACCACACTGATGCGCCAGATTCTTGGGCTGTCGGTTCCGGATTCCGGTGAGATCGAGCTTTTTGGCAAGCGCGGCAGACAGGCCGCCGCTGAACGCAGCAGAATGGGCTGTCTGATCGAAGCACCCGGTCTGGTACTGAACCTTACGGCCAAACAAAATCTTCACCTCCACCGCATCATGCACGGCATTGCCGACAAGGAAATTGAGGACAAACTGCTGGAAACTGTGGGTCTGGCTAACATCGGCAAAAAGAAGGCGAAAGATTTTTCCCTCGGTATGAAACAGCGCCTCGGCATCGCTATCGCGCTTTTGACCAATCCCGAGCTGGTCATTCTCGACGAACCCATCAACGGTTTGGATCCCATCGGCGTGGTGGAAATCCGGGAGCTGATTAAAACACTCTGTGAGGAACGGGGCATGACGATTCTGATTTCCAGCCATAATCTGCCTGAGTTGTATCAATGCGCGACGGATTACATTATCATTGACCACGGCGAGGTCAAGCAGGAAATCAGCTTGGAAGAGCTGGAGGAGAAATGCCGCCACTACCTGCTGATTGAGACCGATGATACCGGCAAGCTGACTGCTGTGCTGGAAGAAAAACTCGGCACCGCGAATTTCAAGGTAATGCCCGACAAGAGCGTACAGCTTTACGACTTTACAGAAGAACGCGACAGGGTAGCCGACGTGCTGTTTGAAAACAGCATACGTATCAGGGGATTCGCGCTGAAAGGCGAAACGCTGGAGAACTATTTTATTTCGGTCGTCAGAGGTACGCAGGCGTCTGTGTGAGGAGGAAACCATCATGTTCAATTTGATTAGAGCGGATTTTTACAAAATCAATCGTTCAATGATTTATAAAGTGTTGTTTGCCATTACGGCAGTGTCCGCGGTGATCACGACGGTGGTTTCGCACAGAGTTTATGCGGGCGAGATGGATTTTGCTGCCGCGTCCGCCACGGCCATGCTCACCGATGTAGTGATCCTCAGTCTGGTGAGCTGCGTGATTGCGGGTCAGCTCATCTGCGGCGACTTTGAGAACAAGCTCATGCAGTCCTCGCTCACCGGCACCAGCAGCCGCCTGACGGTGGTGTGTGCCAAGATAATTTCCTTTACAGCACTGATTGGCATCATGTCACTGCCCTACGCGCTCTGCGCGGTTATCGGCGCGGCCACGGGCGCAGGCTTCTCGGTTCCGTTTTCGGCTTCGACCTATCTCAAAATGCTGTCCGACGCCACGAAAAACGATGTGACCGGCGGCGTGTTGGTCAAGTTTGCCGCTATCGGTTTGATTATGATGCTGGTCTACGCGGCACAGACGGGTATTGTCTTCCTGTTGGGCTTTCTCATGAAGAACAAGCCTCTTGTCGTGACCATTATCGGCTTTATTCTTTCCACAATCGTGGGAATGAGCAGCTCACTCTTGGACGATTCCCTTGACAAGGTACTTGGATTTACACCCTACAGCGCCGATATTTACGCGCTCGGCAGCGATACAGGTTACGGAACCATCGGCAAGATCGCCGTGATTTGTGTCGCATGGATTGTTGCTTTCGCCGGTATCAGCTATGCCGCCTTCCGCAAGGCTGAGGTTAAGTAGTTGTCATTCATTCACAGTCAGCATATGAAAACACGTCCCCGCCGGAAGCGAGCGAAGTCCGCGCTTGCTTTCGGCGGGTGCGTGTGTTATCATAAGGGCGCAACGCATGACGATAAATTATAAACTTTTTATGAAAATTCCAAATTTATGCGTCGTTCACTTGAAAAATCCAAAGAAATATTGTAGAATAAACTAGCTGTTATTACAAAAAACAGGAGGCAAAATGACGCATGGCTGTTACATTAAATAGCAAGTATATTGCCGATTTTGTGTCGGCAGATGAATTAAAGGCGATTGCGCCGCAGATTGCAGCCGCTCACGATACCCTGCACAACGGTACGGGGCTGGGCAACGATTTTCTCGGCTGGCTGGGTCTTCCCACCCATTACGACAAGGAGGAGTTTGCCCGCATCAAGGCGGCGGCCGAGCGCATCAAGGCAAATTCCGACGTGTTCATCGTTATCGGCATCGGCGGTTCCTACCTCGGTGCGAGAGCGGCAATCGAGTTTCTGACCTCGCCCAATTACAATCTCACCTGCAAGGACACGCCCCAGATTTTCTTTACGGGCAATTCCATCAGCTCCGCCGCGCTCAATGAGATCGTCGCGCTGTGCGAGGGCAAGCGGGTTTCCATCAATATGATTTCCAAGTCGGGTACCACCACGGAGCCTGCCATTGCGTTCCGCGTGCTGCGCGGTCTGCTGGAGGAGCGTTACGGCAAGGAAGGCGCCAGAGAGCGCATTTTCTGCACGACCGACAAAGCCAAAGGTACGCTGAAAGCGCTGGCCGATACCGAGGGATATGAGACCTTTGTTGTACCGGATGACGTGGGCGGCCGTTTCTCTGTGCTGACCGCTGTGGGTCTGCTGCCCATTGCCGTGGCGGGTGCGGATATTGACGCGCTGATGGCCGGCGCCAAGGAAGCGCAGGATTCCCTCAATGACACCGATCTGGACAAGAACGACGCCTACAAGTACGCCGCTGTGCGCAATATCCTCTATCGCAAGGGCTATTGCACGGAGCTGCTCGTGAGCTATGAGCCTTACTTCCAGCTCATGAGCGAGTGGTGGAAGCAGCTCTACGGCGAGAGTGAAGGCAAGGACAACAAGGGTCTGCTGCCGGATTCGGTGATTTTCTCCACCGATCTGCACTCCCTTGGTCAGTATATCCAGTCCGGCAGACGCAATCTCTTTGAAACGGTTGTGCAGATTGAAAAGGCCAAGAGTGAAGTCACCATCGGCACCGATCCCACCAATGTGGACGGCCTGAATTTCCTTGCGGGCAAGACCATGGATTATGTCAACAAGAAGGCGTTTCAGGGCACCGTTCTGGCGCACAACGACGGCGGCGTGCCGAACATGATCCTGTCGGTTCCCGAGGCCAATGAATTTGAACTTGGCTGGCTGATCTATTTCTTTGAGAAGGCCTGCGCCATCTCCGGCTATACGCTCGGTGTGAATCCCTTCAACCAGCCCGGTGTGGAGGCGTACAAGAAGAATATGTTCGCGCTTCTCGGCAAGCCCGGCTACGAAGAGCAGAAGGCGGCGCTGGAAGCGAGACTGGGCGAGTAACGAATCTACCGTTTCGCAATTATTGAAACTGATCAATCATCATTCAAGATGTGGCTTATGAATGATGAATTAAATTAGGAGGCACTATTTATGATTACACTTCTGACTGGCAAAAAGGGCTCCGGCAAGACCAAGAAGCTCATCGACCTGGTACACGGCGCGGTTGGCACCTCTCTGGGCAACGTCGTTTGCGTGGAGAAGGGCGACACCCTGACCTATGACGTCGATCACAAGGCGCGCCTGGTCAACATCGAGAGCTACGGCATCGTCGGTTTTGAGGGCCTTTATGGCTTTATTGCAGGCCTGTGCGCCGGCAATTACGATATCACCGACGTCTTTGTGGACTCTACCCTCAAGATCGGCGGCAAAGACCTCAACGATCTGCTGGCCTTCCTTGTCAAGGTCAAGACGCTTACCGACGGCGCGAGCGTGAACATCACGTTCTCCATTTCTGCCGATTCCGCTGAATTCCCCGAGGCGATTTTCAAGATTGCGCAGGTGCAGTAATCGCTGTCTGACCGCGAAAATTGAAATATTTTCAAAAATGTATTGACAAAAACCGCTCGATTCTTTATAATATATTATCGAGTGTAGAGAAGGTGTGTTATGCCGCTTGAACTGAGCGATCTGTTTGTCGCTCCCGGCAGCCGTGTGGCGGTTGACGAGCGCTTTGTATACGATGACCTTTCCGCCGAAGGCGAGAACCTCACGGTTTCTCCGGTGGCGGTCAAAGGGCAGGTGACCAATACGGGCGGTCTGGTGGAGCTGACGTATACAGCGGATTTCACATATTCCAAGCCATGTGACAGGTGTCTGAAGGAAACCGAAAAATCCGTGTGCCGTGTATTCGTCCATACGCTCGCGCTTTCTGCCGAGCATGAGGATTCCGATGACATTATTGTTGTCACAGACGGTGCTCTTGACCTTTTCAGTCTGGTCAGAGACGATATTCTTCTTGAATTGCCCGTCAGGCACCTTTGTTCCGAGAATTGTCTGGGGCTTTGTCCGCAGTGCGGACAGAATCTCAATGAGGGTCGGTGCGACTGTAAGACACAGGCGGTTGATCCCAGAATGGCCATTTTGGACGAGTTGCTTTAAGCGGCGTCATTTTGACGAGTCGCTTTGAGACTGATTTGTTATTTTGATAAGGAGGTGCTGAAAGATGGCGGTACCGAAGAGAAAAACTTCCAAGGCAAGAAGAAACAGCAGACGTTCCAGCGTGTGGAAGCTCAACGCCCCCGCGCTCGTGAGATGTCCGAAGTGCGGCGAATACAAGAGACCTCACCGCATTTGTGGTAACTGCGGCTTCTACAAGGGTCGTGAAGTGATTAAAATGGGCGAAGGCGAATAATTTCTTCTGACTTTGCAATCTGAAAGAGCGACTGTGACAGTATCGCCGGTGTACCGGCGGGCGCAGTCGCTTTTTAATTTCGTGAGGAGTTAGGAGCGAACCGTTATGTCTGTTACCGTGAGCAACGTGGAAAAAGGCGGGCTGGCCGACAAGCACGGCATTGCCCCCGGCGACAAGATTCTCACTATCAACGGCAGCGAGATCGGGGATATCCTCGATTACCGTTTTTATGAGACAAACCGCCGTCTGACTGTCTGTGTGGAAAAGTCGGACGGCAGGAAGGAAGAGATATCCCTGTGCAAAGGGGAATATGACTCCCTCGGCGTGGAGTGCGGCACCTATCTGATGGACAAGCAGCGTTCCTGCCGCAACAAGTGCGTGTTCTGCTTCATCGACCAGCTTCCCAAGGGAATGCGGGAATCGCTCTATTTCAAGGACGACGACGACCGTCTGTCCTTTCTGTTCGGCAATTACATCACGCTGACCAATATCGACGAGCGCGAGATTGAGCGCATCATCAAAATGCGCATTTCGCCCATCAATATTTCGGTTCACACCACTAACCCCGAACTGCGTGTGAAAATGATGAAGAATCCCCACGCGGGCGAGGCGCTGCGCTTTATCAAAATGCTGGCGGACGGCGGCATTTCGCTCAATTGTCAGATCGTGCTGTGTCCCGAGTGGAACGACGGCGCGGAGCTGGACAGGACATTGACCGATTTGACGGCGCTCTGTCCGCAGGTGCAGAGTATCGCGGTGGTGCCGGTGGGTCTGACGCGGCATCGCGAGAAGCTGGCGCAGCTACGCATGTTTACCCCGGAGGAATGCGGACAAGTCATCGACCAGATCGAACGTTTTGGGGAGCAGTGTCTGAAGCGGCACGGTGCGAGAATTGTCTATCCCTCGGACGAATTTTACCTGAATGCCGGGCGGGAGATTCACGGGGATGACTTTTACGGCGACTTTGACCAGCTCGAAAACGGTGTGGGCATGGTCGCGCTGCTGCGCAGCGAATTTAGTATGGCACTGGCCGATTTTGAACAAGATGACGCAAAACACTGTGCCTCCATCGCGTGCGGACTGAGCATTGCGCCGATTTTGCAGGAATTGCTTGACCTCGCCGGAAAAAAGTGGCATAATGCTAATTGGAAGCTCTACCCGATCACCAATCACTTTTTCGGTGAGCGGATTACCGTTTCGGGGCTGATTACGGGGCAAGATCTCATCGCGCAATTGCGGGGGAAAGAACTGGGCGATAAGCTCTTGATTTCCTCCAGTATGCTTAACAGCGACGGTTCGGTTTTTCTCGACGACCTGACCCCCGCCGATGTGGAGGCGGCCCTTGGCGTGCCGGTAGTACCGGTGTCCAGTGACGGTTACGAATTGCTGGAAGAGCTGATGAATACGTAAAGATTGCAACGGAGTTGATGATTTTGTCAAAACCAATCGTGGCAGTAGTGGGACGTCCGAATGTGGGCAAGTCCACACTGTTTAATAAACTTATCGGGCGCAGGGTGTCCATCGTGGAGGACACGCCAGGCGTGACCCGCGACCGCATTTATGGCGACTGCGAATGGCGCAGCCGTCCGTTTATGCTCATCGACACGGGCGGTATTGAACCGGCCTCGGACGATATCATTCTGTCCCAAATGCGCAGTCAGGCGCAGCTCGCGATGGACGCCGCCGACGTGATTGTCATGGTGACGGATTTGAAAGCGGGCGTGGTGGCTACGGATATGGAGGTTGCCACCATGCTGCAAAAAAGCGGCCGCCCCGTCGTGCTTTGTGTGAATAAGTGCGACAACATCGGCAGTCTTCCTGCGGATTTCTATGAATTTTACAACCTCGGTCTGGGTGAACCTTATCCCGTTTCGGCTGTGCATGGCCACGGTACGGGTGATCTGCTCGACGCGGTATTTACTTTCTTTCCGCCGGAGACGGAGGAGGAAACCAACGACGACTGCATCAAGGTGGCGGTCATCGGCAAGCCCAATGCAGGCAAGTCCTCGCTGATTAACCGTGTAGCGGGGGAGGAGCGGGTGATCGTCTCCGATATCGCCGGTACGACCCGTGACGCGATTGACACCGTGATCGAGAACGACAAGGGGCGTTTTCTCTTCATTGACACGGCGGGGATTCGCCGCAAGAGCCGCGTGAAAGACAACGTGGAAAAATACGGTATTATTCGTGCCGAAGCCGCTGTGGACCGCGCCGACGTATGCGTCATCATGATTGACGCAACCGAGGGCTTCACCGAGCAGGATTCCAAGGTGGCGGGTATTGCCCACGAAGCGGGCAAGGGCTGTATTGTTGCGGTCAACAAGTGGGACGCTATCGAGAAAGACGGCGGCACTATGAACACCTTCCGCAAGAAACTGGAAAACGACTTTTCCTTCATGGCCTACGCGCCCATTATCTTTATCTCCGCCAAAACCGGACAGCGTATCGACCGCCTGTTTGAACTGATTACCTATGTGGCCAACCAGAACGCGACCCGCATTTCTACGGGTATGCTCAACGACGTGCTGGCCGACGCGACCGCGAGGGTGCAGCCGCCTTCTGACAAGGGCAAGCGGCTGAAAATCTACTACATCACCCAGCCATCTACCAAACCGCCGACCTTTGTCTGTTTTGTGAATAACGCTGATCTGTTCCACTTCTCCTATCAGCGTTATCTGGAAAATAAAATCCGGGAAACTTTCGGTCTGGAAGGCACGCCTGTCCGCTTCATCGTGCGTGAGCGCGGCGACGGCAAGAAAAAATAATTAGCGAAGCGCGGGTTTCCAAAGGGGTAGGCCCCTTTGGCGGGTCCAGCTTTCACGAAAGCGGGGGCAGTCGCCCTCGCAGGGGGTGGGACAGCGTCTCACAAGCCAAGGCCGACGGCCTTGGCGGGCACCACGCGCAGGGATATCGGAAAAGGTTGGGCGAATACAGAAAATGCCTTTCATAACGATTTCGCGGCCAAAAAATCATGATTTCGGAGGGTGACATCCTATGAACGTCATTCAAACTTACTGGCTGCCGACACTGATTTCGGCAGTAATTGCCTATCTGCTCGGCAGCATCAGCTTCGCCATTCCTGTGACCAAAATGTTCATCGGCAAAGATATCCGCACGATGGGCAGCGGCAACGCAGGTTTTACCAATGTGCTGCGCTGCGTGGGCAAACCGGCGGCGGCTATCACTTTCGTCGGCGATTTTGCCAAGGGTATCGGCGCCATTTTTCTGGGCGAAATGATTTTTCATCTGATGTGTCCTGGCGTGGCCAATATTGATGAAACTGCCAAGGTCGGTGCGGCGGTGGCGGGACTCTTCGCCCTGTTGGGGCACCTTTTCCCGCTGTACTTTGGTTTTAAAGGCGGCAAGGGCGTTCTCATCAGTGCGGGCATTATCTGCGCGCTGGACTGGCGCACGGTCCTGATTTTAGCGGTGGTATTTCTGATTGTACTGCTCATTACCAAGACGGTTTCCAAAGGCTCTTTAACCGTAGCGGTACTCTATCCCATTGTAACCTGTGTACTTAACACGACACTATATCATTCCGACGCGTGGCTGGCGCTGACACTGATCGCGCTGTGCTTTGCCGTAGTGGTCATCTATATGCACCGTTCCAATATTGAACGCATTCTGAACGGCACCGAACCCAAGACGATTGCCAAGAAAAATGCATAATGAGGCCGGTTCGGGAATCCTGTTGTATATATTGTAAACAAAAGGCGTGTGCCTGATATTAAATTGAATTGGGGGCTATATTATGAAAAATTGGAAGAAGATCGCAGTGCTTGGCTCGGGCGGCTGGGGCACGGCAATGGCAATGTCGGCGGTTTCGTCGGGGCATGACGTGACGGTCTGGTCGGCGTTTCCCGCGGAGATTGAGCGCATTGTCAGCACGGGAGAAAATCCCCTCCTGCCGGGCATCAAGATGCCCAAGGAACTGAAATTTACGTCGGAGCTGGCGGACGTACTGGGCGCAGACATCATCATCACCGCCGTGCCGTCCTTTGCGACGGCGAGCGTCGTGGCCAAGCTGGCGGAAGCCGGCATTCCGGAGTCCACCGTGATGGTCAACATCAGCAAGGGTTTTGATCCGTCCACCTGCGACAGACTGTCCGTGACCATTCAGAAGACACTCCCCAAGAACAAAATCGTTGTGCTGTCGGGTCCTTCTCATGCGGAAGAAGTGGCGAGAGAGATTCCCACCGCGCTGGTGGCGGCCGCTACGGATAAGGAAACCGCCCTTATGGTGCAGGATGTGTTTACCACGCCCCGTCTGCGTGTCTACACCAACAAGGATATGGTGGGCGTGGAGCTTGGCGGCGCAATTAAGAATGTGATTGCGCTGGCGGCAGGCATCACTGACGGCCTCAAGCTGGGCGACAACAGCAAGGCGGCGCTCATGACGCGCGGGCTGAGCGAAATCGGACGGCTCGGCAAGGCCATGGGCGGCAACGAGAAAACCTTCGCGGGTCTGACCGGCGTAGGCGACCTGATCGTGACCTGTACCAGTATGCACAGCCGCAACCGCCGCGCCGGGATTCTCATCGGCGAAGGCGTACCCGTGGAAGAAGCCATTAAGGTAATTGGCACGGTAGAAGGCTATCACGCGGCGCGTCTGGCTCACATTCTCAAAACCAAATATGATGTGGAAATGCCCATCATGGACGCCTGTTACAAGGTGTGTTATGAAGGCGGCAACCCGCTGGAAGAGGTTACTGCTTTGATGACCCGTCCGACCCGTCACGAAGACGATGACACATGGCTGAACTGATGTTTAGTGAGGAATGACTGTTTTCAAACAACTACTAACGCCTAACTGATAGAAAGGTGTCTGATTTCATGCACTATGAAGCGCTGGTCCTCGATATTGACGGGACACTGTATAATTCGGAGAAGAGAATCACGGCAGCTACCAAGGCGGCCATCTTGAAAGCGCAGGAAGCGGGCAAAATCATTGCCATCGCGTCGGGACGACCTCTGCCGGGGATTCGCGAGGCGGCGGGGGCGCTGCAATTCGCTGAGAAGGGCGGCTACATCATGGCCTACAACGGCGGCAGAATTATGAACGCTTGCACGGGTGAGAAAATCAGCGATATTCGCCTTCCGGCTGAAGTGGTGCCGCGTATCGCGGCTTTGGCAAAAGCACACGGCGTGGCCGTGGTGGGTCACGCACCGAATTATCTGGTGACCGAATCGCCCGACGACGAACTCATTCAATATGAGGCGCGTCTGAATAAAATGCAGGTGATGCCGATTCCGTCACTTGCGGAATATACCAGACACCGTCTTTATAAATGCCTGATTACTGGTGAGGCGGAAAAACTCGCAACACTGGAGAAAATTGCGGCAAAGGAGTTTGAAGGGGAGCTGAGCGTTTACCGTTCCGAGCCGTATTTTCTGGAAATTTTGCCGCTTGGCATTGACAAGGCGCACGCCATCGACATTCTGGCGGCGCATCTGGGAATCAGCAAGAATGAGGTTATCGCCTGCGGCGACGGCTTCAATGATCTTTCGATGATTCGTCACGCGGGTCTCGGGGTGGCGATGTCAAACGCACAGCCGGTGGTGAAGGAATCGGCGGATTACGTTACCGCCTCCTGTGATGAGGACGGTCTTGTTCCCGTGATCGAACGCTTCCTGATGGTGGGCTGACAGGAGCTAGGAGCGAGGAGTCAGGAGTGATTTTGTCAACTCCTGACTCCTCACTTTTTTGTCCATTGTTCATAAAATTGTTGTTGCAATTATCGGATAAATATAGTATTATTATTTAGTGAATTTAACAGGGTGAGGAGTGTGAACGGCAAAATGGAGATGAAAGACGCGATTGTGGCGCGGCGTTCCGTGCGAACGTACACGGGGGAACCGCTGCGGGAATCGGTGTATGACGGTCTGACTGCGTTCATTGCGGCGTTGAAACCGCTGCATGACGATATTCCCGTGGACATCGAGCTGTGCGACCGGGAGGACTTTGACAAAGATTTTGCGCGATCTTATCTTTGCCGCGCCCACAATTTTGTGGTGCTGCGTTCCGCGACCAACGCGCGGGGCTATTTGCAGAATGTCGGCTTTATCGGCGAGCAGCTGATTCTCTGGCTGACGCATGTCGGTCTGGGTACCTGTTGGTGTGGACTGGTCAAGCCAAACCGGCCGCCCGCAAGGGGAGAGCTGCCCTACGTCATTACGATTCAGTTCGGACGTCCCGACAATGCGCCGTTCCGACGGCTCCCCGAGGAAGCGCCCCGTAAAAAGCTGCATGAGGTCGTGCTTAACAAGATCAGCTGTCCGGAATTTCTGCCGCTGCTCGACGCGGGGCGGCTGGCGCCGTCAGCGCTGAATTTGCAGCCGGTGCGCTATTATAGCGATCAGGATGCGCTGTATATCTGCCGCACGTCTCCGCCGTTTAGCAATCAGGCGCTGGACAAAATGCAGCAGATCGACGTAGGAGCGGCAATGGCGAATATGTTTGTGCAAAGCGGTGGCGCCTGCACCTTCGCCCGACAGGAGCATCCACCCGAGCTGCCGCAGGGCTGCTTGTATGAGTATACCGTGAAAATATAATGCGTCATTCGTCACCATACAGACGGACAGGCGCAGGAATTGATTTGGAGGTTCAATAATATGGCAAAACGCAGAGTGGGAATTTTGACCAGCGGCGGCGACTGCCCCGGATTGAATGCCGCGATCCGCGGCGTGGCTTACGCGTCCTTCAACCTGATGGACGTGGAATTTGTGGGGATTAACGACGGCTACAAGGGTCTGATCGACGGCACCTATCATGTGATGAAGCCGGATGATTTTTCGGGTCTGCTGACCCTCGGCGGCACGATTCTCGGCACCAGCCGTCAGCCTTACCGCAATATGCGCGTTATCGAGCAGGACAATGTCGATAAGGTGGCTGCGATGAAGAAGCATTACAAAGAGATGAAGCTGGACTGTCTCATTACGCTCGGCGGCAACGGCACCCACAAAACAGCCAATCTGCTGAGTGAGGAAGGGCTGAATGTCATCGGTCTGCCCAAGACCATCGACAACGACATCTACGGCACCGACGTGACCTTCGGTTTCCACAGTGCGGTGGACATTGCCACCGACGTGGTAGACCGTATCCATACCACCGCCAACAGCCACGGTCGCGTGATGGTCATCGAGGTCATGGGCAACAAGGCCGGCTGGCTCACGCTGTATGCCGGTATCGGCGGCGGCGCGGACGTGATTCTGCTCCCCGAAATCCCCTATGATATCGAGAGAGTCATTGAGACAGTCGAGAAGCGCACCAGCAAAAAGCGCAAGTTCAGCATTATCTGCGTGGCGGAAGGCGCGATGGATCTGGAAGAATCCGTCATGAAGAAGAAGAAGCGCATGGAGAAGCGCGCGGCGGAGAATTACGCGTCGGTCAGCTACCGCGTGGCGGATCAGATTCAGAAGGCCACCGGTATGGAAGCACGTGTTGTGGTGCCCGGACATTATCAGAGAGGCGGTTCGCCGTCGGCCTATGACCGTGTGCTGGCTACCCAGTTCGGCGCATATGCTGCCAAACTCATCAAGGATGAAAATTACGGCAATACGGTTGCCATGATCGACGGCAAGGTCGGCTGCAACCCCCTGATCGACATTGCAGGCAAAACAAAGTTTGTTCCCGCCGACAGTGAAATCGTCAAGACAGCCAAGGTCACTGGCATTTGCTTTGGTGACAAATAAGAAACTAATCAAAAATACCAAATTTAGAGCGGAATATAAACAAAAATTGTAAGAAAAATGCTAAAAAGGCTTGCAATTTGCAAGAATATTTGTTATTATAATTGTAACCATAGAATTTTTGGTGAAATTTGGGTTATTATTTTTTAGGAGTTGAATTTAATGAGCAATGAAAGAAACATCTCATCCAGCGGAAGTTTGGCACAGCACCTTTTTTACGAAGGCAAAAATGTTCGTGCCTACGAGTATTTAGGTGCGCATCGCCAAAGTGACGGGAACGTTGTGTTCCGCACATGGGCTCCTAATGCGAAAGCGATTTCCGTGGTAGGCGACTTCAACGGCTGGAATCCGCAGGCCAATTACATGGTCAAGTGCAACAACGGCGGCGTGTGGGAATGCGAAATTGAGAACGTCGGCGATTTCTGCGTTTATAAGTACTGTGTAGAGGCCGATTACGGCACCACCACGCTCAAGAGCGACCCCTACGGCTATCACTTTGAGACCCGTCCCTCCAATGCCACCAGATTCTATAACCTCGACGGTTACGAGTGGCACGATCAGGCTTGGCAGGAGAAGCAGACTCCCAACAAGCAGGATAAGCCCATGAATATCTATGAGATGCACGCCGGTTCCTGGAGAACCTATCCCGACGGCAATCCCTTTGGTTACGTCAAGCTGGCCGAGGAACTGGTGCCCTATCTCAAAGAAATGAATTACACCCATGTGGAACTGATGCCGATGACCGAGTATCCCTTTGACGGTTCCTGGGGTTATCAGGTCTGCGGCTACTATGCTCCCACATCCCGCTACGGTGAGCCGAAGGAGTTTATGCAGTTTGTGGATATTCTCCATCAGAACGGCATCGGCGTCATCATGGACTGGGTGCCCGCTCACTTCCCCAAGGACGCACACGGTCTCTATCGCTTCGACGGCACGCCTACATACGAGTATTCGGATTGGCGCAAGGGCGAGCATAAAGAGTGGGGTACCTGCGTATTTGATTTCGGACGCAATGAAGTGCGTTCCTTCCTGATCTCGAATGCGCTGTTCTGGCTCGACAAGTATCACATTGACGGTTTGCGCGTGGACGCGGTAGCTTCCATGCTTTACCTTGACTACAACCGCAACAACGGCGAATGGATGCCCAACATCTATGGCGGTCATGAGAATCTGGAAGCAGTGGAATTTCTCCAGATGCTCAACAACTTTGTCAAAGAGTACTATCCCAACGCGATGATGATCGCCGAGGAATCCACCGCGTGGGCCAAGGTCACAGGTGACCCCGCAGACGGCGGTCTGGGCTTCACTTTCAAGTGGAATATGGGATGGATGAATGATTCGCTCCGTTATTTCTCGATGGATCCGGTCTATCGTTCCTACGATCATAACCTGCTCACCTTCTCACTGATGTATGCCTTCTCCGAGCACTTTGTTCTGGCGCTTTCTCACGATGAAGTGGTGTACGGCAAGGCTTCTATGATTCAGAAGATGCCCGGCGATTACGATATGAAGTTCGCGGGTCTGAGAGCCTTCATGTCTTATGTCATGGCGCACCCCGGCAAGAAGCTCAGCTTCATGGGCGCGGAGTTCGGTCAGTTCGACGAATGGAACTATCAGAAACAGCTTGACTGGAACCTGCTTCAGTATCCCATGCACAGCAAGCTGAAGGATTTCAACAAGCAACTCAATAAATTCTACCTCGATCACCCCGAATTTTGGGAGATCGACGACAACTGGACCGGCTTCCAGTGGATTGCGCTGGATGACTATCAGCAGAGCGTCATCAGCTTCCGCAGAATTGACAAGCTTGGCAACGAGATCATCGTTATCTGCAACTTCTGCCCGGTCAGACGCGAATGCTATCGCATTGGCGTGCCGGTACACGGCCGTTATACGCAGGTCTTCTCTTCCGACGCGATGGAATTTGGCGGCAGCGGCGAGGACAACGGCACCATCACCAGCGACGAGATGCTCCCGCTGCATGATCTTGACCAGTCCATCGGTATCAACCTCCCCGCACTCTCGGTGCAGTACTTCCAGTTGACTGCCAAGCTGCCCAAGAAGAAGAAAAGAATCGTCAAGGAAGGTCCCGACGGCGTGGCCATCGAGATTGTTGATATCACCGAGGAAGATATTGCGGCCGAGGCTGAAGCCGAGGCTACGGTTGAGGCGGAGGCACCTGCTGAAGAAGCACCCGCAGAGGAAAAGCCCGCACCCAAGAAGCGCGCAGGACGCGCCAAGAAGGTAGCCGAGCCTGCCAAGGAGACGCCTGCGGAGGAAAAACCCGCTCCCAAGAAGCGCGGTTCCAAGGCAAAGAAGGCAGCCGAGACTGTTGAGACCGAAGAGAAGCCCGCACCCAAAAAGCGCGCTTCCAGGGCTAAGAAAGCGGCCGAGCCGGAAGTGAACGCGGAAGATGCGCCTGTTGCCGAGGAGAAGCCCGCCTCCAAGCGGCGCGGCGGCGGCAGACCCAAGAAGGCAGCCGCCCCGGAAGTGAAGGCGGAAGAAGCCCCCGCCGCGGAAACTCCTGTTGAGGTAGCCGCAGAGGCTCCGTCCACCGAAGAATAATCGAGAGTCTGTGAGCATATGTTTGAATGCCCGCTGATTTGACAATACCGACCGTCTCGGCGCAGGCGTGTGCCGAGACGGTCGCGGGAATGGTTCCCGCAATTCTCTCAACAAATGTGTGCGGCTTGGTGTGATGACGCTGCGTGAAGCGTATCGGCACGAGTCGCAACATGAATTTATCAAACGCAAGGAGGAATTCACAAGATGTATCCAAAGCAGGAATGTATTGCGATGCTGCTGGCCGGCGGACAGGGCAGCAGACTTTACGCTTTGACTAAAAAAATCGCAAAGCCCGCCGTACCGTTTGGCGGCAAATACAGAATCATCGACTACCCGCTGTCCAACTGTGTTAATTCCGGTATCGACACAGTCGGCGTGCTGACCCAGTATCAGCCGCTGGTTCTCAACGATTACTTGGGCAACGGTCAGCCGTGGGATCTCGATACCATGTACGGCGGCGTTCACGCGCTGCCCCCCTATCAGGGCACACATGGCGCCGACTGGTACAAGGGTACCGCCAACGCCATTTATCAGAATATTCCCTTCATCGAGAGATACAACCCCGATTATGTGGTGATTCTCTCGGGCGACCATATCTACAAGATGGACTACTCCGAAATGCTCGCCTATCACAAGGCGCATAAGGCCGCCTGCACCATCGCCGCCTATCAGGTGCCGATGGAAGAAGCGTCCCGTTTCGGTATTTTGAACTGCAACGAGGACGCCACCATCTACGAGTTCGACGAGAAGCCGAAGGTGCCCAAGAGCAACAACGCCTCTATGGGTATCTATGTGTTCAGCTGGGACAAGCTGCGCAAGTATCTGGAAATGGACGAGGCTAACCCTGACAGCAGCAACGACTTCGGTAAGGACGTGCTGCCCGCTATGCTCAACGCCGGCGAAAAGATGGTCGCGTGGAAATTCGAGGGCTACTGGAAGGACGTGGGAACGATTGATTCCCTTTGGGAGGCCAATATGGACCTGCTCGACCCCAGAGATCCGCTGAATATGTCCGACCCGTCCTGGCGTATTTACACCCGCAACCCGGTCATGCCGCCCCATTTCCTCGGGCGCAACGCGGTTTGCCAGAATTCGCTCATCACCGAAGGCTGCGTGGTCAACGGTGAGCTGGAATTTGCCATTTTGTTTGAAGGCGTCACGGTGGAAACCGGCGCCAAGATTACCGATTCCATCATCATGCCCGGCGCCAAAATTATGGAAGGCGCGGTAGTACAGTATGCCATCGTTGCGGAAGACGCTGTGATCGGACCCGGCGCTGTGGTCGGCGAGCGTCCCGAAGACGTCGAAAATAAGGACGATTGGGGCATCGCGGTCATCGGCGGCGGCATAAAGGTCGGCGCGAATGCCGTGGTCAAGGCAAAGGCAATGGTGGAAGAGGACGTTCCGGAGGTGACAAAGTAATGAGAGGTAACAATGTTGTCGGTATCATTTTTTCCAATATGCACGATGACGCGCTCCGCGAAGTGACCAGCATCAGAACGTTCGGCTCAGTGCCTTTCGGCGGTCGCTACCGCACCATCGACTTCCCGCTGTCCAACATGGTCAATTCGGGTGTCAATAAGGTGGGCGTCATCACCAAGAGTAACTATCAGTCGCTCATGGATCACCTCGGCTCCGGCAAGGCGTGGGATCTGTCCCGCAAGAGAGAGGGTCTGTTCATTCTGCCTCCTTTCGGCAACGGCAATTCCATGTATAACAACCGTATCGAGGCGCTCGACGGCATTTCCAACTTCCTCCAGAACTGTCAGGAGGAATATGTGATTTTGGCCGACTGTGACATGATCTGCAATCTCGATTTCAAGAAGGTGCTGGACGCACATCTGGACAATAACGCGGATATCACGGTGGTCTATCATCACAGCGAAATGCCCAAAGCACTCACCGAAGCGGTGGTGCTTGAGCTCAACGGTCAGGGCAAGGTCACCGATCTGGTCGCCGGCATCAATAAAGACGGCAAGTGCGACTGGGGCATGGGCATTTATGTCATGAAGAAGGACTTCCTCCAGAAGGTCATCAGCGAGGCCATCGGCCGCAATCGCAACAACTTTGTGCGCGATATTCTCCAGCGCGGTGTGTTGGAAAACAAAATCTACGGCTATAAGTTTGATGGCTATGTGAGCGCGATTGATTCTGTGCAGTCCTACTTCAGGGCAAATATGGATCTCATGAGCATGGACGTTCTCAAGGATCTCTTTAATGCCATGCGTCCGATTTATACCAAGGTCAGAGACGAAATGCCCGCCAAGTACGGCCTCGGCTCGGTGGTTAAAAATTCCATTATCGCCGATGGTTGCGTCATCGAAGGCGAGGTGGAGAACTGCGTGCTGTTCCGGGGCGTTCGCGTGGGCAAGGGTGCCAAGATCTCCAATTGTATCATCATGCAGGACACTGTGATCGGAGACAATACGGCGCTGGATTATATCATCAGCGATAAGGACGTTGTATTTAGCGATGGAAAGTCCCTGATTGGCGCGGATTCCTATCCGATGTACGTCACCAAGGGCAGTGTTGTGTAAATTTGGCGGTGTAAATCTTGCGATGAGCCGTGCGGTACGCTGTATCGTTGTGTCCGCACGGTTTTTGCAAAGAATTGAGTGAGGACGGTCATTAAGTTATGAGAGTTTTATATGTTACAAGCGAGGCAGTGCCTTTTGCCTCCTCGGGGGCTCTGGCCGAAACCGCCAGCAGCTTTGCCTATGCCATGCGCCAGCGGCTGGTGACATGCCGCGTGGTGCTGCCGCTGTACGAGGCGATTCCGCAGGAACTCAAGGATAACATGAGGTTTATCGCCAGCCTGTCAGTGCCGGTGGCGTGGCGGCGTCAGTATTGCGGCGTGTTTGAGTCGCGGTACAAGGGCGTGACGTATTACTTCATCGACAACCAGTATTACTTCAAGCGCAAGGGCTTCTACGGTCATTATGATGATGCCGAGAGATTTGCGTTCTTCTCACGCGCCGTTCTTGAAATGCTGCCTTATATTGATTATCAGCCTGACATCATTCACGCGAATGACTGGCAGACGGCGCTGGTGCCGGTGTATTACGATCTGTTCTACGGACAGAATGAGTGGTATCGCGGTATCAAAACCGTGTTCACCATTCACAGCATTCAGTATCAGGGCAAGTACGGCATGGAGCTGGCGGAGGAAGTGCTGGGCATTCCCTCTGAGCGGCAGGGCGTGATTGAATTTGACGGTTGTATCAACCTGCTCAAAGCCGCGATCGAAACCGCGCACAAGGTCACAACCCTCAGCGCCACCTATGCGCAGGAGCTGCGCGACCCGTGGTTTGCCTGCGGGCTGGACGCGATAATCCGCGAGAGATCGTGGAAGATACAGGGTATTCTCAACGGTTTGGATACCGCGAGCTATAATCCGGCGACTGACGCGATGCTGTATGCGCAGTACGATCAGGATACGTTCGCCGAAGGCAAGGCGATTAATAAGCGCGAGCTGCAAAAACGCCTTTATTTGCCTGAGCGCGACGACGTGCCCATGATCGGCATGGTCACGCCGATGGTGGCGTCCAAGGGGCTTGACCTGCTCCGCGAAGTGCTCGACGAGTTGCTCCAGTACAGCGATGTGCAGTTTGTGATTCTCGGTTCGGGCGACTGGGAGTATGAGTCCTATTTCAAAGAGATGCAGGAGCGTTACAGAGACAAGTGTGTCGCCTGCTTTGGCTTTATTCCCGAGCTGGCGCGCAAAATCTACGCGGCGAGCGATATGTTCCTGATTCCCTCCAAGAGCGAACCGGGTGGCAATACCCAGATGATCGCACTACGTTATGGTGCGGTGCCGATTGTCCGCGAAACAGGCAGTCTGCGTGACACCGTGTTCGACAGCGAGGACGGCTACGGCAACGGATTTGTCTTCCAAGCTTATGACAGCCGTCAGATGATTAATGCTGTTTACCGGGCCTTGGGCGGTTATTCAAATAGCTACGGTTGGAATATTCTGACAGAACGTGCCATGTTGTGTGACAATACATGGAATAAGAGCGCAAAGCAGTATCTCAATCTGTATCAGGAATTGCTCAACGAGCAATCTGCCAATTAGCAATCAAAAGAGACCGTGTGGATCATCAGTGGTCCGCACGGTCCGTTTGTTTATGTGGGGGAGAGAAGAAAAAAACAATCTGCGCGAATATAATCGGAACAGATTGTTTTATTGATTGTGGGGATGTTGGGCTGGGCCGATGTCCATGGCGTTTTCCGCGCTGCGGATCAAGCTCATGAGAGACGCGGCAAAGAGGGGATAGTCACCGCTAAGCGTTTCAAAAGTCATATGCAGCGCTTCCACACTTTCTACCGGCATCATGCCGCCGACACGTCCGCCCTTGCTAAGCGCGGTGATGTTTGCCTCCAGAATGCTCATGGAAGCGTCGGAAAAGCCGCGGAAACGGGAGTCCGGTACCGAGAAGAAACTTGGCGCATTGCCGGCGTTGGCCTGATAAAGAATGCGGAACATCTTGTAGACCGCCACCATCTCATAGAGCGCCACCTGATTGGTGAGATCAGCACAATCCACCTTTTGCAGCAGGTCAAAGAGAATATTCAGTGAATTGGCAATTAGTTTTTTATTGAGAACAGGGAGCGTGGAGCCTTTGAGCAGCTTGTCCTCGGCGGACTCCGGCTCGGGAATATCGTTGACCGTCAGGCGTGCGCCGTTGCGGTCGGAGGTGCGCCCCAAGAGGTAATCACACGAAACGCCATAGAAATCCGCCGCTTTGATAAGAAAATCCAGACCGCATTCCCTTGCACCGCGTTCATAATGCGAGAGCAGCGCCTGTGAAATGTCCAATGCGTCAGCGGCCTGTTTCTGGGTCAGCTTGCGTTCGGTTCGCAGCAGTGTAATGATTCTCGGAAAGCTGTCGTTCAATGCCGATTCACCTCGATCTTTGACGAATTTGATATGATGAACGTGCAGAAAGGGCAATAATTTTCATGACAATCCATCAATAACACTTGATAATATGGAAAAGACAAGTTATAATAAAAGTAATCTTTTTCCATGTGTGATTTGATACCGAATAGTATTAATGATAACATAAACCGCTTGTTATTTCAAGTGGAAATGATAACAAATTGTCATTTGGAGGCAGTTTTATGAAAACTTACCAAATTCATTTTCTCAGGCATGGAATAACTGACGGAAATATACACGGACAATACATCGGCAGTAAGGATTTGCCGTTGAATGATGCAGGGATACAGGACATCAAAACGCTTGATGCAACTTATGTTTACCCCGGTGCGGCGGCATATTTCACCAGTCCCATGCAGCGCTGCAAGCAGACACTGTCGCTCATTTATCCCAACGCCAATCCCTTGGAAATCGACGCCTTCCGTGAGTGCGATTTTGGTGAATTTGAGGGACTGACCGCCGAGGATCTGAAGGACAACGCGGACTTTGCCGCGTGGCTGGCCTCCGACGGGCAGGCTGCTCCGCCAAGCGGGGAGTCCGGCGCGGATTTCGGGCGGCGTGTGTGTGAGGCCTTTGAGAAAATTGTCGAGGCTATGATGAAGACCGCGATTCCTTCCGTGGTGGTGGTGACGCACGGCGGCGTGATAGCCACGATTCTCGCGCAGTACGGCCTGCCCGAAGCGAGCATGGCGGAATGGGGCATGGCGCCGGGCTGCGGGTATTCCATCAGGATTCACCCACAGATTTGGACGGCGGCGCGGAAGGTGGAGGTGTTTCAGACCCTCCCGCTTCCCAAAGAGACAGACGATGACGATTATGACGAGGAATATTTTATCGCGGACGCCGGAGAATCGTTGTAATGCGTGTCATATTGGTTGCAAACAAAAAACAGCCCGCCGCAGGTGGAGAAACGGCAGGCTGTTGAGGGAATGGCGGTTTGATAAAGGAACTTATGCGATATACTTGTCAATCTTTGCGAGGAAATCCTTGGCTTCGTTCTGGTCGGCGTGAATGCCGAGCGTGACCTCACTGCCGAGATCAAGGCCAAACACGGAGAGAATGGACTTGGCGTCGGCGACGTAGCGCCCCGCAATCAGGTCGATATCAAACGGCTGCTTGGTGGTAAGATTGACAAATTCTTTTATCTCATTGGCAGATGTGAAAGCAATGGTTTTTTTAATCATGAGTAGTTATCCCCTTCCAAAAATAACGCGAGAAAACATCTATATAAAAGCCCGGGAGCATTGGCCGCGGTGGACGTGACCGCTCCCGAAGCTAGCAACATTATAATTCTTTGTTAATCTTTTGTCAATGTGCAAAACCACAGACAAATCCTGCACCTTGCGTTGGGAATCTATGGATAACGCAAAAAATCGACGAATTGTGCAAGGTTTCGAAGGTATCCGACAAGGAGGTTTTTTAAAAAAATGGAACGACGCGACAAGATCAATTATTATCTGGATCTGGCCGAGATGGTCTCGCAGCGTGGGACTTGTTTACGGCGGCGGTTCGGCGCGGTCATCGTCAAAAATGACGAGGTGATTTCGACGGGTTATGTGGGCGCGCCGCGCGGTCGGAAAAACTGCACTGATATAGGACGGTGTATCCGTGAAGAACTGCAAATTCCCCGCGGTGAGCGGTATGAGCTGTGCCGCAGCGTTCATGCTGAGCAGAATGCTATCATCAGTGCCTCGCGCAACGAAATGATCGGCAGCTCGCTCTTTCTGGTCGGGCTGGACGCCGTGACGGGCGAATATGTCGAAAATGCCAATTGTTGTTCCATGTGTAAGCGCATGATTATCAATGCGGGCATTCAGCACGTTTATATCCGTGACAATGAGGACGACTACCGCCGGATTGACGTGCAGGAATGGATTGACAACGACGAATCCGTCGCCGGTATTTTGGGATATTAAGCGAAGCGCGGGGAGTCCTAGCTGTTAACAAGCAACAGCTTGGGGTGCTGGCGCCTCTTGGCGGGTCAAGGGCAGAGCCCTTGCAGGGAGTGGGACAGCGTCCCACAAGGCAAAGCGTAGCTTTGCCGAGCGAAACACACTTGGTTGTCAGTACAGTTGGGCGAATCTGATCAAAGCTCCAATCAAAATTGTTTTCTCTGTTTTCACAGAATTGTCTTGACAAATGGGGAATCTTGGCGTATAATTCAATCAAGTAAATGTCAAATGTCAATATGAAAGGTTCAAACGAACTTGAGATATTTTCAGATGATGTTTATTATATTCTTCAGTACAGGTATCAGGAGGTATCTATTTCATGAAAATCGTAGGCTTGACAGACGCTGAGGTTGCCGCGTCAAAGGCAAAATACGGCGACAACAGCATGACCGAGCAGCAGGGCGAGACGTTCTGGCAAAAGCTCCTCGGCAATTTCGGGGATCCGATGATTAAGATTCTTTGCTTTGCGCTCATCGTCAATGTAGTGCTGGTGGTGCTGGGCTATGCGGAGATTTACGAGCCGGTGGGTATTGCGGCGGCGATTCTCATTGCGACGCTGGTTTCCACCTATTCCGAGTACAACAATGAGAACGCCTTCAAAAAGCTCCAGGAGGAAGCCTCCCGCATTATGTGCAAGGTCTACCGCAACGGCGAAATCGTCGAGGTGGCGATCAACAATCTGGTGGTCGGCGATTGCATTCTGCTCCAGTCGGGCGACAAAATCCCCGCCGACGGCTTGCTGATCGACGGCGAGATCAAGGTCGATCAGTCGGTGCTCAACGGCGAGAGCAAGGAAGCCCGCAAGACGGCCATTCCCGAAGGCTATGTGGAGCCGGAGGAACCGATGGATTTCCTCAATGCGTATAAGGTCTTCCGCGGCGCAGTGGTTTGCTCCGGCAACGGCGTGATGCGCGTCACGGTCGTGGGCGACAATTCCGTTTATGGCAAAATCGCCAGCGAGCTTCAGGCGGACGATGACAGAGAGTCTCCCTTGCAGGTCAAGCTCTCCGGACTGGCCAACGGCATCAGCAAGTTTGGCTACATGGGCGGTGCGCTTATCGCGCTCGCTTATCTGTTCCAGCAAATGCTGGTGATGAATCACTTCAACGGCGCGGAAATTGCTGCGTATTTTGCGAATACGGGCGTATGGGTTCACGATATTGTCAACGCGGTTATGTTCGCGGTTATCATCATCGTCATGGCGGTGCCGGAGGGCCTGCCGCTGATGGTGGCGCTGGTTTCGGCCATGAACATGAACAAGATGCTGAAAGACAACGTCCTTGTGCGCAAGATCGTTGGTATCGAAACTGCCGGCAGCCTGAATATCCTGTTCAGCGACAAGACCGGCACCATCACCAAGGGTAAGCTGGAGGTTGTCACCTTTATTAATGGCGATCTCAAAGAGTTCAGACACATTACGGATATACCCGGAGAACTGGGTAACCTCATTACCCTGAGCATCAAGAACAACACCGATTCGGTTGTGTCGGGCGAGGGAGAGGACAGAAAGATCGTGGGCGGCAACGCTACTGAACGCGCTGTACTGGGTTTTGCGGTGGATACCGACAAGACATTCCATGCGCCCAAGGTCAATACAATTCCTTTCAACAGCACGAATAAATATTCAGCTTCTACCGTCGAGGGTGATTATAATATTACGCTCATCAAGGGCGCACCTGAGAAGATGCTGAAAAAGTGTCAGTTTTTCTATGATGCCGACGGCAACAAGCAGCCGCTGACAAACGCTGCCGCGATTAACGCCAAGATGGACGAATTGGCCGAACGCGCTATTCGCGTGCTGGCGTTTGCCACGTCTGACAGTGTGATTACCGACGGCAATCTGCCGGAGGACGCCTGGACGCTGGTTGGTTTCGTGGGCATTCGCGATGAAGTGCGCCCCGAATCCATTCAGGCCATCAAGGAAGTGCGCCACGCGGGTGTGCAGGTGGTCATGATTACCGGCGACCGCAAGGAAACCGCTGTGGCCATCGCCAAGGACGCAGGCATTCTGCGCAAGGACGATGATCTGGTCTATACTTCCGATGAGCTGGCCGGTATGAGCGACAAGGAAATCAAGAAGAACCTGCGCAAGATCCGCGTGATTGCCCGTGCACTGCCCACCGACAAGAGCCGTCTGGTGCGTCTGGCGCAGGAGCGCAATCTCGTAGTCGGCATGACGGGCGACGGCGTGAACGATTCCCCCGCTTTGAAGAAGGCCGACGTCGGCTTCGCGATGGGCGGTGGTACCGAGGTCGCCAAGGAGGCAGGCGATATCGTGATTCTCGACGACAACTTCCTCTCCATCGACAAGGCTATTCTTTACGGCCGTACCATCTTCAACAGCATCCGCAAGTTTATTGTTTTCCAGTTGACTATCAATGTAGCGGCTGTGCTGATTTCCTTCATCTGCCCGTTGCTGCAATTGGATAACCCGCTTTCTGTTACGCAGATTCTGTGGGTCAACCTCGTGATGGATACGCTGGCGGCGCTGGCCTTCGGCGGCGAACCCGCACTCCGCCGTTTCATGAAGGAAAAGCCCAAGAAGCGCGACGAGAGCATCATCAGCAAGTCCATGTGGTCGTCGATTCTGGTAGGCGCAGGTTACACAGTGGCCATGAGTCTGGTCTTCCTGCTGATGGGCGACAGATGGTTTTCCGATTGGGCGAGAGTGGACGGAATGCTCTCCGAAAATCATCTGACCGGCTATTTTGCCTTCTTCATTTTCACGGCTGTTTTCAATGCGTTTAATGCCCGTACGGAGGAAATCAACCTCTTTGACAATATCGGAAAGAACAAGAACTTCCTCAAGATCATGGCTCTGATCGCGGTGGTACAGGTGGCGCTGACCTATTTCGGCGGCGCTGTCTTCCGCTGCCACGGTATGACGTTGGCGCAGTGGGGCGTTGTGCTTCTGCTCTCCTTCACCATCATTCCCGTGGATCTCATCAGAAAGTGCATTGTCAAACTGGTTGCTCCCAAGCCGGAAAAGAAAACCGAGAAGTAAGTTATAGATTGACAGCATACAATTTTTCCAAAAGCCCGGTTCTCACCGCGTACTGCGCGGCGAGGCCGGGCTTTTTGTGCAGGGGGAAGAGAATGACAATACTGTGTGTGGATTTTGTGTATAATTTCTAAATTTAGACAAAACAATGAATTTGTCGTATGGGGAATGGGTTGACATGGTCAAGATAATTATGTTATAATATTTGCAGGAACATATTCATTGAATTGCATAATTATAAGTATGCGAAGTCATAAGGAGGCCAAAAATGACAGAAAAGGAACTCAGAGATTATACAGCAGGCAAGAAGGGTCTGTGTATTGCCAACGACACCATTTCGGATATTTTATTCAAGGAATACGGCGTCAATCGCGGTCTGCGCGATGAAAAGGGCAAGGGCGTGCTGGCGGGTCTTACCAACATTTCCAAGATCGTATCCTTCAAAAATATCGACGGTGAAAACAGGCCCTGTGACGGCGAACTGTGGTATCGCGGCTATAATGTGAATACGCTGATTCAATCCTTGCGTGAGGACGAATTTGGCTTTGAAAAGACGGCGTATCTGCTGGTGTTCGGTCAGAAGCCGAGCGCCGAGGAAGAGGCGGAATTCTGCCGCGTGCTGGGCGAGTGCAAGAAGCTTCCGGTCAACTTTACCCGCAACGTCATCATGGAAGGCCCTTCGAAGGATATCATGAATTCCATGACCAAGAGCATCCTCACGCTGGCTTCCTATGACGACGAAGTCAATTCGGGGACGCTGGAAAGCTGCATTCGCCAGTGTATGGAGCTGATTGCGGTATTCCCCATGCTCGCGGTCTACGGCTACCACGCCTACAATCATTACGAAAATGACGAGAGCATGTATATTCACCGCCCGATTCCCGAACTGTCTACCGCCGAGAATATTCTGAGAATGCTGCGACCCGACAGTTCCTACACCAAGCTCGAAGCCAAGGTACTCGACGTGGTGCTGATGCTGCATATGGAGCATGGCGGCGGCAATAATTCCACTTTCACAACCCGTGTCGTGACGTCTTCCGGCTCTGATACCTATTCGTCCATCGCCGCGGCTATGTCCTCTCTGAAAGGACCCAAGCACGGCGGCGCCAACATCAAGGTCATGGAGATGATGGAGGACATCCGCGCCCATGTGTCTGACAAGACAAACCGCGCGGAAGTGCAGGCGTATCTTTCCAAAATTCTCGACGGGACGGCTTTTGATGGCAAGGGGCTGATTTATGGCATGGGTCACGCGGTCTATTCCGTGTCCGACCCCCGCGAGCGGATTCTGAAATCCTATGTGGAGGCGCTGGCCAGCGCCAAGCATGAGCATGAAAACATCACGCTTTACAATATCATCGAGGAAGAAGCGCCCAAGCTCATCGCCGAGAAACGCCACATTTACAAGGGCGTGAGTCCGAATGTGGATTTCTACAGCGGCTTTGTGTATGAGATGCTGGGCATTCCGGTGGAGCTCTACACACCGCTTTTCGCCATTGCCCGCATTGTCGGCTGGAGCGCCCACCGCATCGAGGAAATGATCGGCATGAACAAGATCATTCGCCCGGCCTACATGAGTGTCATGGAGGAAATCGAATAATCATATCAGACGCGTTCCGGACGCGTACCGCAGGAAGAAAAGGGGTTGAAGCATTTGGCAGTGAATTTGCGAAAAGGGGAGAGGGTTGCCCTTTCCTCACAGAGCAGCAAGGTCAACGGCATTATCGTCGGGCTGGGCTGGGACAGCGCCAAATTCGGCGGCGAAACAGTGGATTGCGACGTATCGGCCATTCTTTGCGGTCTCGACCGCAAGGCGTATGATGTGATTTACTTCGGCAGAATGCGCAGTCAGAATGATGCGGTGGTTTATACGGGTGACAGCCGCACCGGCGAGGGTGACGGTGAAAACGAGCAGATTTACATCAATTTCACCAAGCTGCCTCCCAATGCGGGTCTGATTGCCATTGCGGTCAATATCTATGACGCGAAGGCCAAACGGCAGCATTTCGGCATGATTAACAACGCGTTTATCCGTGTACGCAACTGGAAAACCGGCGCGGAAATGTGCCAATTTAACCTGACCGATAATTACAGCGGCATGACGGGCATTATTGCGGCCGAGATTCTGCGCAGTGCGGATGGCTGGGACTTTGTTCCCAGCGGACAGGCGATTGCGGAGGCCAGCCGCTTGCAGTCTATCGTGAAGTTGTACCAGTAAAACGAAAACGGGAAAGGAGCCAGATGATCTATGAAGCAGCAATTGCATCCGAATGTAAACTATATTCGCACGGCGCTGTCGTGGGATTCCGAGGGAAAGCCGGATTGTGACCTCGACCTGTCGGCCTTTTTGCTCAACAGCGACAGCAAGGTGCGCGGCGACGATGATTTGATTTATTACAATACCGAAGTGGCGCTGTTCGCCGATCAAGCTTTTATTCACGGAGGCGACAGCCGCCGCGGCTCGGCGGGAGACGGTATCGACGAAACCATTTTGGCGGTGTTGGACAAAATTGACGAGGATATCTGCCGCGTGGCGTTTTGTGTGACGGTCGTCTCGGCCGCAGAAAAGCAATGTTTCTCTTCGGCCAATCACGCGGTTTTTACGGCGAGCATTGTGGAGGATCCCTTTGAAAAAGAAGGAACCGAGCTTTGCCGGGTAGATCTGATTCAGGATCATGCCGACTGCATTGGCGCGGTAGTGTTTGATTTGTGCCGCACGCCTGACGGCTGGGCCTATGATGTACGCAACGAATCTGTCCCGGGCGGTCTGGCGGAGCTGTGCGAGCAATTCGGTATGACTGTTGCGGTCAGCAAAACAAACAATTGACAGCAAAACAAGCAAAGGGAGACACTTGCACGGTTTGGTGCAAATGTCTCCCTTTTTGGTGTCTGCATAAGAGCGTGTTCAGCGGTTTTCAGCGGAGTCATTGAGCAGCTGTTCCAACGGCATCATCACGGTTTTGCCGCCGGAGAGGATAATCGGTGCGCAGACGTCAAAACTGTCATCCATGAGATTCTCCGCCATGTCGGACTGTTTCATGCTGTTTTCGTCCCAGATGGATTCGTCCTGTACCGTTTCTATGTCTTCCAGCTTTTCAGCTGTTTCGTCATAGACTGAACAGGACGATTGCGCGGCATTGCTTGTGTCGAATTGAGGGGCGCTCAGGAGATTACCGATCAGCGATGTTCCGATCACCAACAGTACAGCGGCGGCGGTTCCTGCCGCAATACGGTATGCGCGGGAGCGGCCGACGAAACCTTTTGGTTTTTCGCCGAAGAATTGCTCGTAGGACTCGATGGGGACGTCCTGCCGGATTCTGGCCGCGACTGTTTCAAACGGCGGCACCGAGACTGTGTGAGCGGTCTGGCCGATTGCTTGGTATAATTGCTCTTGAAATGCTTTCTGTTCGGTTTCCTTCAAGACTGTCCCTCCTTTCCTGTGTCTGTATATTAGCCGATTTAGTATTCGCCCGACCCTGTTGCGTGTCACAATGCGTCTCGCTCGTTCGGCTACGCCTCACTCGTGGGGCGCTGCCCCACCCCCTGCGAGGGCTCTGCCCTCGACCCGCCAAGAGGTGCCAGCACCCCCTTGCATTCCCGCGCTCGCATTCGCTCGCTAATTATGGCGCTGCGCTTGCTTTTTCTTTTTTCGGTTTTAAAAATCTTCGCCCAACAGACTGCGCAGCTTTTTGAGCGCCTGCGCGTGGCGCCATTTGACAGTGCCGAGCGGCTTGTCAAGGATTCCTGCCACCTCTGCGAGCGTCAGGCCGGACAGTGCGTGGAGTGAAACGATCTGCCGTTCCTCGTCGGAAAGCCGGTTCATCGCCTGGGCCAGCGCTTGGGCGTTGACGGCGCGTTCCTCCGCGTTGTCGCCGCTGCACAGTTCATCGGTCAGGCCAACTTCGATACGCCGACTGGTATTTTTTTGAAAATAAGTCAGCGCCAGCCGCCCCGCAATCTTGTAAACCCACGATTTGCCGCAGCCTGTCGGGACGAATTTGGGCGCGTATCTGTAGACCCGGAGGAAGGTGTCTTGCGCGAGGTCTTCGGCCACCTGTGTATTGCCGACCGTTGAGAGAAGATATCCGTATATTTCGCGGTACATGACGTTATATAATGTTTCGAGCGCGCCCATATCGCCGCCCGCAATGGCCAATATCAGCCTGTCGGCCGTCTGCTGATCCAACGTACCCATGCAAAATCTTCCCTCCTGTCTGTTATAACCGATGAAAACGGTTTTTGGTTGGTGAATTTTTTTTTCGTTCCCGGGTGTTTGCCATATGATAAAATCATTATACATCATGACAGACGGATTGGCAACTGTTCCGCAGAAAAGAATCGTATCGTATTTGAAATCAGAGTTGATTTTTGTCGCATTTAATGGTATAATCGGATTGTTGAAAAAATACAAGCAGGAAGGATTATTTAAAATATGACAGGAAAAACGCATCTTTTAGCGGGAGCTTTTACAGCGCTCGCGTGTCACTGCACCGGGGCGGAAGTGGTGATGGTGTGCTTCGGCGCACTGCTGCCGGATATCGACCAAGCGCAATCCACTGTCGGGCAGAAGGCGCCTCTGTTGGGGCGTATTCTGACGCACCGCGGCCCGACCCACAGTCTGCTGATGCTGGCGGCTGCAACTTTTGTCAACCCTTGGTTGGGAGTGGGTGTGCTGACTCATTTGCTGCTGGATATGATGACCGCCAAAGGCGTGCTGCTGTTGTGGCCGTGGCACAAAAAGTGCCGTTTGCCGCTGGCCAAGTACAATAAAACTCGGGGCAAATGGGAAAAGGTGCTGCAATATGCGCTGCTGGCGGGGACGGTGCTGCTCTGTATCGCCTCGACGGACCGCTTTTTTGACGCGCCGGGTATCATTCAGAATCTGACCGCGGGCTTTGAGAGCATCAAACAATACCTTCACAATATCCTCACAATGCTTTTTAAGTAAATTAAAGGTTGGCTTTATATACTATTGTCAGAAAGAGCGAAGGAAACAAACCCAAACGAAAAGAAAACAAATTCAAAAATCCGCTTCGCTTGCAGGAGGTAATCATATGAAAAACGAATTATTATTGAAATACTTGGCAGGTCTGATGGCAGTGAATGTTTGCGCAATGGCATTGGCGGGTTGTGCAGCCGGTTCAACCGATTCCTCCGCGACAGAAACAACGACCCATACGGCAGCGGTCAGCACCGTCACCGAAACAGCCGACACGACAGAAGGTGAGATTGTCACCACGTCTCTCAACACTGCCGCCAGCGGCAAGCTGAATGCGGCCGATCTCTTTACTGACCGCGACCTCACCCAGACCGCTGATCTCACCGAAGCCACCACCTACACCATCACTGACGGCAAGAATATTACCATCAAAGAGGCGGGCGTGTATGTCATCACCGGTTCGGCTTCCGATGTGACCATCACTGTGGAAGCAACCTCTGAGGATAAGGTGCAAATCGTGCTGAACGGCGTGAGCATCACCAACAGCGACGCACCTTGTATCTACGTCAAGCAGGCCGATAAGGTGTTTGTCACCTCTGTCGGGGACAATACCCTCTCTGTCACGGGCACCTTTACGGCGGACGGTGATACCAATACCGACGGCGTGATTTTCTCCAAGGATGATCTGGTACTCAACGGCACCGGCACGCTGACCATCTCCTCCACGGACAACGGCGTTGTCTGCAAGGACGATCTCAAGGTCACCGGCGGCACCTACAACATCACCGCCTCCTCCAAGGCCTTTGAAGCCAACGATTCTATCCGCGTGGCGGACGGCACCTTCAACCTTACAGTCGGCACCGACGGCCTTCATGCCGAGAACGAGGAAGACGATTCCCTGGGTTATATTTACATCGGCAGCGGTACGTTCAATATTCAGGCCGGCGATGACGGTATCCATGCCAACTCGCTCGTGCAGATTGACGGCGGTAATTTCACCGTTTCCGCAGCCGAGTGTATCGAAGGCACGTATATCCAGATTAACGACGGCACCTTCAATCTGTCCAGCTGGGACGACGGTATCAACGCCGCGAACAAGTCCAGCGCTTACACCCCTACCGTTGAGATCAACGGCGGCAGCATCACCATCACGATGAGCGCGGGCGATACCGACGGCATCGACTCCAACGGCAATATCATCGTCAACGGCGGAACCATCAACGTTACCGGTCAGTCCAGCTTTGACTATGATGGCACGGCGCAGTACAACGGCGGTACGATCATCGTCAACGGCCAGCAGGTCGATTCTATCCCCAACCAGATGATGGGCGGCGGCGGCATGGGCGGCTTTGGCGGCGGCCACGGCGGCAGAAGATAATCAATCCCTCCATTTGACAATTACCCTCCAATACAATTTTCAAACCAATATGCACAAGAAAAGACCTCCACGGGCAGCCGTTGCTGTATCCGGGGAGGTCTGTTCTTATGCCGTTGAAAAAGGTCAGGTGAACCCCCTCAGCTTCCCGTGGAGCGGTAGTGCCTCACGCCGACCTTCCAGAGAAGGTAGCAGGGAATCAGGAAGAGCAGCGCCAGCAGCGGCAGCAGGCCATAGAGAAAATTGTCGCTGCGGCCGATGAGATAGAGCAGCGGATAATACTGTACCAGCGCGTAAGGAATGATGAAGGTGCAGAACTGCATCATGCGTTTGCCATAAATACTGATCGGGTATTTGCCGTATTCGCGGGCGCCGTCGGTGAGAATATTCATAAATTCCAGCCCTTCGAGTGTGTAGAAGCACAGCACCGCGTAGATCAGGAAAATGCCGCAGAAGAGCGCCGTGCCGCCGAGCAGCATGAGGAAAACCGTCAGCATGCGACCCGCATTCCATGTGACACCGCTGTGTGTGACGCCGTAGGCAAACATGACGATCGCCTGTGCCAGCTTGCCGAAGCGGCTCAGCTCAATTTTATGTCCCAACACCTGCAAAATCTCGTGGCGCGGACGGGTGAGTACCCGGTCAAATTCGCCCCGGCGCACCATGCCGTCGAAGGTGTCGAATCCGCGGGCGATACACTCGCCGAGAGAATATTCCGTCAGCATGACGGAAAAGCAGAGCAGCACCTCGCTGTAGGAAAAGCCTTCGACACTGCCGAAGCGGTCAAACATAAAATAGATGCCCAGAAACATATTGAAGGACACCAGAAACTGCCCGAAGGCTGTCATGAGGAAAGAGGCCTTGTACTGCATGACCGAGCGGAGATGAATGGAAAGGTAGTGGCCGTACAATCTGAGGGCGGAAACTTTGTGCCGTGATGGTGTGTTCATATCATTCTTGCTGTTCATATTGCTTAGCCCCCTTGTACCGTCGTTTTTTTGATGGCTAGTGCGTTGAGCCATTTCCCAAGCATTACCAGCGCGAAAATCCAGAAGAGTTGCAGCGCCACGGCGCGCAGCAATGCGTGCCCCGCCAGATTGCCACTGTAGACGCGCAGCGGCACGTTCTGCATGGCGGCAAAGGGCGACAGCTCCATGACGGCCTGTATCGGCCGGGGAAAGAAGGGCAGCGGAATCACCGCGCCCTGAAAAAATTCCGCCGCCATGGAAAACAGCAGCCGCAGCCCCAGCGGCGAGATGGTGAAAAAGGTGAGCATATAAACAATCATGCAGACCGCCACTGTCACCAGCAGTCCCAGCACCATGGTGAGCAGAAACAGCAGCGCGGTCACAGGGTCGGCTGGCGCGTGCATACGGTACGGTTCGGGCAGAAACGCCGCGACGATCAGAATCGGGAAACAGCGCAGCAGTCCCGCCGAAAGTCGCGTGGCCGCGCTGCGTGCAAACCACATATCGTAGAGGTTGATGGGGCGACAAAGCTCATACGCCACGCCGCCGCCGCCGATGCAATCGAACAGTTCACCCTCCATCAGCCACGCCATGAAGAAGGCGAGAAACGCCTGCTGGAGCCACAGATAAGACGAAAGCTGGCCCAGTGTCATCGGAAAGGCTGCGGGATTGGTGCGGTGAAAGGCCAGAAAGACCTTGATTTCCATAAAGCCCCATGCGAATTGCGTGGCAACGCCTGCCAGCGCGGCGGCGCGGTACTGCAATCCGGTGAGAAAGCGCAGGCGGAAGAAGGCCAGATTATTTTGCGGATTTGGGTGAGGGCGCGTTACGTCGGCGGCAGAAAAATCAGAAAATCGCATGACGGCCACCTCAAATCTCATAGGAGCGATACAGCTCCGCGACGGTTTTGTCGATATCCTCGCCGCCGCGTCGGATATCCTCCAGACTGCCGTCCAGCAGCAGCCGTCCCTTGCCGATGAGGATAATGCGCTTGGTGATGGCCTCGATGTCCTGCATATCGTGGGTAGTGAGCAGAACGGTGGTGTTGTGGGTCTGATTGCGCTTGACGATAAATTCCCGCACGGCGATTTTGGACACCGCGTCGAGGCCGATAGTCGGCTCGTCCAGAAAGAGAATTTTCGGCGAGTGGAGCAGCGAGGCGGCCAGCTCACAGCGCATTCTCTGACCGAGTGAAAGCTGACGGGCAGGGGTGCGCAGCAGCTCTCCAAGGTCGAGCAGCTCGGTCAGTTCATCGAGATTGTCGCGGTAAGCGGCATGCGGAACGGAATAAATATCCCGCAGCAGCTCGAAGGAGTCGATGACCGGCACGTCCCACCAGAGCTGGGAGCGCTGGCCGAATACCACGCCGATCTGTGCTACATGGTCAATGCGGTTTTTCCAAGGGGTGCGGCCGTCCACCAGACATTCCCCGCTGTCGGGCGTGAGAATGCCGCTGAGAATCTTGATGGTGGTGGATTTCCCCGCGCCGTTGGGGCCGATGTACCCGACCGTTTCCCCATCTTGTACGGTGAAGCTGATGTGATCCAGCGCCTGTACGTTTTCGTACTCGCGCCGGAAGAACGAACGCGCCGCCTCTTTGAATCCGGCGTTTCGCTTGGCGACCTTGTAGGTCTTGCAGATGTTTTTCATGACAATCATAACGGTTCCTCCTGAAAGAAATAGGAATGATATTCGCCATGCGGTCTGCGTTCTTTTGGATTTTGCCAAAGGAAATACCGTATGTGAATGAGCGGATTTCTGCTGCGTTTTTGAGCGAAAAGGGAACGCTATTTTAACACAGCAAGTGGGAATTGTCAATCATTTATTTTTGCGCAGATTAAAAATTTACAATTTATTCATAAAAATAAAAAGCCCTGCACATCGAAAAGATGCGCAGAGCCTTTGTCAACCGGTCGTGATGAGGCGGCAGGTTAAAAAATGTCGTCGATAATCTTTTGAAGCGTGTCGGCGGAATTTCTCAATGCCAGCGCTTCCTGTCCGTTCAGTTCAATCGGCACGGTGCCTTCCACACCGTCCTTGCCGACGATCGCGGGCATACTGAGGGCGATATCGTTGATGCCGTAATTGTCGTGCTGAATGCTGGAGATGGGCAGAATGGATTTTTCGTCGCGCACAATGGCCTCACAGATGCGCTTGACCGACATGGCGATGCCGTAGTAGGTCGCGCCCTTGCGGTTGATGATTTCATAGGCGCTGTTCTTGACGTCCTCGGCAATCGCGCTCATGGAATCCTGATGATTGAAGTGACCGCGCATTTCGCAGAAGTTGTTGAGCGGAATGCCCGAGACGTTGGCGCTGCTCCATGCGGCAATTTCGCTGTCGCCGTGCTCGCCGATGATGAATGCGTGAATCGAGCGGCTGTCCACGCCGAGGTGCTGCCCCAGCAGGTATTTCAGACGGGCAGTGTCCAGCACTGTGCCGGAGCCGAAGACACGGTTTTCCGGGAAACCGCTGAGCTTGGCGGCGGTGTAGGTGAGAATATCCACGGGATTGGCTACCACCAGCAGGATACCGTCCTGATTGTGCTTGGCAATCTCGGGAATGATGGACTTGAAAATGCCCACGTTCTTTTTGACCAGATCGAGACGGGTTTCACCGGGCTTCTGACCGGCGCCGGCGGTGACGATGATGACGGCGGCATCGGCGATGTCGCTGTAATCCCCCGCGTAAATCTGCATCGGCTTGGCGAAGGGCAGACCGTGGCTGATGTCGAGCGCCTCGCCCTCGGCCTTTTCGCGGCTCACGTCGATGAGCACCATTTCGGAGAAGAGACCGCTCTCCATCAGCGCAAACGCCGACGCGCTGCCCACAAAGCCGCAGCCCACGATCGCGGCTTTTCTGCTGTTGATTTCACTCATGATTGGAAAACCTCGCTTTTCTTTATGATTTGTTATTATTAACTATTCATTATTCATTATTCTTTACTTCTGCTCCATGCCTTCATGCGCAGTGCCTTATCCAGAATGACCTTCCGCATACGAATGGACTTGGGCGTGACTTCGACCAGCTCGTCGTCGGCGATAAATTCCAGACACTGCTCCAGACTCAGCACCGTGTGGGGTACCAGGCGGAGCGCTTCATCGGAACCGGCGGCACGCGTATTGGTGACGTGCTTCTTCTTGCACACGTTGACCACAATGTCTTCCGATTTGGGAGACGCGCCCACAATCATGCCCTCATACACCGGCACGTTGGGGCCGATAAACATTCTGCCGCGGTCCTGTGAGTTCCACAGACCATAGGCGGTGGCCTCGCCGGTCTCATGGGCAATCAGACTGCCCTGCTGGCGGGTGGCGATATCGCCTTTATACGGCTCATAGCTGTCAAAGACGTGGTTCATGATGCCGTTGCCGTTGGTGTCGGTGAGAAATTCCGAGCGGTAGCCCATCAGGCCGCGCGCAGGAATCTTAAATTCGAGATGGGTCATGCCGGTCTCGCGGGTGTCCATATTCAGCATTTCGGCCTTGCGGGTGCCGAGCTTTTCCATGACCGCGCCGACGTAATCCTGCGGCACCTCGATCATCAGCAGCTCGATCGGTTCACATTTCACGCCGCTGATTTCTTTGAAGATGACCTGCGGACGGGAAACCTGAAATTCGTAATTCTGGCGACGCATGGTTTCGATGAGAATGGAGAGGTGCAGCTCGCCGCGCCCCGATACTTTGAAGCAGTCGGTGCTGTCGGTTTCCTCCACACGCATGGCCACATTAGTCTCCACTTCCTTGAAGAGACGGTCGCGGATATTGCGGCTGGTGACGTACTTGCCCTCCTGACCCGCAAAGGGGGAGTTGTTGACCATGAACATCATGGAGACAGTCGGCTCGTCGATTTTGATGAAGGGCAGCGGTTCCACACATTCGGGGTCGCAGGCCGTCTCGCCGATGTTGAGCTCGGTCAGGCCGGATACCGCGATGATGTCACCCACGGAAGCCGTCGCAGCTTCCACGCGGCGCAGCCCCTCAAACTGATACAGCTTGCCGATGCGCACGTTCTGGGTGGTGCCGTCGCGATGGCAAAGCACTAAAGACTGTCCGGTTTTGATGCTGCCGCGCTCCACACGGCCGATGCCGATGCGGCCGACATAGTCGTCGTAATCGATATTGGAGAAAAGCACCTGCGCCGCGCCCTCCAAGTCTCCAACGGGGGCGGGCACTTCGTTGATGATGGTCTCAAAGAGGTCGGTCATGTCCTTGCCCATGTTGTCGGGGTAGAGCGAGGAATAGCCGTCACGGCCGGAGGCATAGACCACCGGAAATTCCAGCTGATCTTCGTCTGCGCCGAGGTCGATAAAAAGGTCTAGGATTTCGTCGATGACCTCAGCGGGGCGTGCGCCGGGGCGGTCGATCTTGTTGATGACGACGATCGGCTTCTTGCCGAGGCTGAGCGCTTTTTTCAGCACGAAGCGGGTCTGGGGCATACAGCCCTCAAAAGCGTCCACCAGCAGCAGGATACCGTCCACCATCATGAGAATGCGCTCCACCTCGCCGCCGAAATCGGCGTGGCCGGGGGTGTCGATAATGTTGATCTTGATGCCCTTATACATGACGGCGGTCTGCTTGGAGAGAATCGTGATGCCGCGTTCGCGTTCCAGATCGCCTGAATCCATGACGCGCTCGGCGACAGCTTCATTTTCGCGGAAAACGCCGCTCTGTTTGAGCAGCTGGTCTACCAAAGTGGTCTTGCCGTGGTCAACGTGGGCGACGATGGCGATATTTCTCAATCTTTCCTGTGAAGAAACACTCATACTGAGATACCTCTTTTTGTCCGTTTTGGAATTTGATAACAGTTTGATAATATTATAACATACCGTCGCGCCAATTGGAACCACATCAGGCAAAAAATGGCGGGGGCGGGTGAAGAAATGCGCGGGGGTATCTGGATTTTTTTTGTCCAAAATGAATATGTCGAAAAGAAACAGCATGGATTGGGAAAAGCGTCAGCAAAAATCGACAAGTTTTTCACAATGTTGTGTGATTTTGACGAATTGAGGATAAAAAATATGAAAAAAATATAAAATTTTTGATTTTTCCATAAAAAAATAGTGACTATTTTGAAATTATGTGATATACTACGAAAGTAAGACCGATTATGAGGTTGTGTCCGGGCTGTGAAAGGTCTGTCGTTTTTTCGCTCACTCGGCAGGATGGAATGTCACACGGCTGCGGCGCTCCCGGCGGTCGGATTTTGCAGCATGACAGTTTTCCCAAAACATGAGAGGAGTCTTTTTGCTTTGTACGAGGAATCCGTTCATATTGAACGATTGGAGTATGCCGTCAGTCTGTTCGGCAGCTTTGATGAGAATATCAGGCTGCTGGAGCGGACGTTTCGCATCAGCATTGTCACACGCGGCGCGGAGATAAAGATTTCGGGCGAGCGTGAAGAGGACGTGCGGCGTGCCGTCAAGGCTGTCAATTACATGCTCAGCCGGCTGTCGCGCGGCGAGACGCTGGACGAACAAACGGTGCGGTACTGTGTTTCTCTGGTAGAGGACGATGTGGACGGCGCGGATGCGGCTTTTGACAAGATGCCCGACGAATGCGTGTGCATCACCGCCAAGGGCAAGCCGGTCAAGCCCAAAACCATCGGACAGAGCAATTACGTAGACGCCATCGCCAAGCATTCTATTACCTTCGGTGTCGGTCCGGCCGGCACCGGCAAGACCTATCTCGCCGTCGCTATGGCTGTAGCGGCATTCCGGCGGGGTGAGGTTGACCGAATCATTCTGACGCGCCCCGCGGTAGAGGCGGGCGAGAAGCTCGGTTTCCTGCCGGGCGATCTCCAGTCCAAGATTGACCCCTATCTGCGGCCGCTGTACGACGCGCTGTTTGACATGCTGGGTGCGGAGAGTTACCAGCGTTACCTGGAGCGCGGCACCATCGAGGTGGCGCCGCTGGCTTATATGCGCGGCCGGACGCTTGACGACAGCTTCATCATTCTGGATGAGGCGCAGAATACCTCTCGGGAACAAATGAAAATGTTTCTCACCCGTCTGGGCTTTCACTCCAAAATGGTCATCAACGGGGACATCACCCAGATCGACCTGCCCGACGGCAAACGCTCCGGATTATCCGAAGTCGTCCGTATTCTGAATCATATTGATGATATCGCGATTGTCCGCTTCAGCGGACGCGACGTCGTCCGTCACAAGCTGGTGCAGGATATCATCAAAGCCTACGAGAAAAGTGAGGAGGCCAAACATAGACATGGATAACAATAACAGAACCAAGGTCATTATATCCGACAGACAGAAGGCCGTCAAGATTCCCACGGGAATCCGCCTTCTCATCAGAAGATGCTGCAACGCGGTGCTCCAGCTGGAAAAGATTCCCGGTGCCTGCGAGGTGAGTGTGTCCTTTGTGGATACCGACGAAATCCAGCAGCTCAACGCCAAATTCCGCAACAACGACTATCCCACCGATGTGCTTTCGTTCCCGTTGGGCGTGGACGGCAATTATGACGTCAACCCCGCCACCGGCGCCAAGCAGTTGGGTGATATCGTGCTTTGCGTGTCTATTGCGGAAGAGCAGGCCAAGAAGTACGGCCACTCTTTCCAGCGAGAGGTGGGCTATTTGACCGTACATTCCATGCTGCACCTGCTGGGCTATGACCACGAGCAGGGCGGCATTGAGGCCGTGCGCATGAGAGAAAAAGAGGAAACCGTCATGATTTCCCTTGGACTGCCCCGCAACAGCAGCTATGTGCCCCAGTCGGGCGACGAGATGTAATGTCGATAGGCAGAGCGTCATGCGCCGACGCGTCGCTCTTTTCTGAAAAAGAAACAAAAGGAAGGCTTTCCCCGTATTGCGGGAGCCTTCCTTTTTCTTTTTCGATTTTGATATGTCATGGTTTCCGTATGAGCAGCACCACCGCGGCGAGAGCGGCAATCTGTACGGGAATGGCGACAGGATATCGCAGGAAAAAGCGGAGTATGGCGGCGAAGGCGGTCGGCTGCCACAGCAGTATCACGCCGCAGACCACCGCAGTGACGGCGGCGACCAGCACACCACCCGCCGCCATGTCCTTGGCGGCTCCGGCGCGGGGACTGATCTCCCCGGTGCAGTTGACGGCCCGTTCGATCGCGCTGTTGACGGCTTCCAGCCCGATGACCAGCCCGCAGAGCAGGAACAGCAGGCAGATTTCGGCGCGTGACAACGTGAAAAACGGCAGATACACCAGCAGATGCAGCATGACAGCCAGATGAAAGCGGAAGTTGCGCTCTTCCCTGACACACGCCGCCAAGCCACGGAAGGCATACACAAAGCTACGCAAAAAACGTCTGATGGACTTCATTGGTTTCATTGACAATCGTCCTTTGTCTCCTTGAGCAGCGAGAGAATCTTCCGCGCCGTCGTACCGGCGGAGAAGGCTTGCAGTGAAAGTGCCATGGCCAACCTTGCGAGCTGCTGACGGTCAGCGGATTGCAGGTTGTCGGTGTGCTGCGAAACGGTACGCACGGTCTCGATCAGTTCTTGTTCCAGCGTTTCGCCGAACTGGGTGTGAATTTCGCAAAAGTCCTCGGCTGTGTTGAGTTCCCGCAGCATGGCGGCCAGCTCCGGCCCGGAAAGCACCTGACGGGTGATGCAGAACAGCAACAAGTTGCTCAGAAGGGCGCGGGAGTATTTCTTTTTGAATGGCTTGGGCAGTACGCCGTCCTTGGTGTTGTTGTTGATGATGGAGGGCGTGATAAGCTTTTCGTCCTCATAGATGCGGAAATATTCCATATAATGTTCCAGATAGGAAATCACCTGGTCCATATACAGGTCGATGTCCGGCCAGTCCTCCCATGCGCCCACCTCAAAGGAGGAGACCCTGTCGCACCATTCCTTCAGCTCGTCCAATGTCAGGCTTGTGTCGTCCGTCATACCATATTGACCCCTTTCGCGTTTTTTCATGTGAATTGATAAAAAACAGTCCTTGACAATATCATACCACAAACCGCCGTTTTTTGCAATCATCTTTTCCCCGGTTTGTTACGGTGTCCACGCAGAGGCGGGATTTCTTCGTGGACGCTGCGTGGACACAGCGTGAATCGCCGACGGCGAAGAAAAATAACAAAAAATGGTAAAAACAGGCTTGACAAATGATTAACAATAGGCTATAATCTTACGCATAAAGTGTTCCAAATGATACACTTTTTTAGCGGCAGCATTGGAGGAAGTTACCTTGGTTAAAAGTGAGATTACTGCCAATGATTTTAATACAGCCCTGACCTGCCGTCTTTTTGAGGGCTGCGGTGAGGACGAAGTCAAAAAATTCTGGGCGGCTTCGGCCGTTTCAGTCTGCGACTTTGCGGGGGGTGAGGAAATTCCCCTGTCGCTGCGGGACAGCCATTGGGGCATTGTGCTATGCGGTTCGGTCAGGATTTTCTCCGGCGGTGACGGCGGCGCGGTGCTGCTCAATGTGGTGGGACGGCGTGAGCCCTTTGATATCGCTTCACTGACGGGACGGCGCTCCGCCACGCCGCAATCGAGGGTAACGGCGGCAGGCAAGTGCCGGATTGCCTTTCTGACAGCGATGGAGCTGACGGTCCTGATGAGCGATTATCCCCGGATTGCCGCCAACTGCTTCGTGTTTTTCACCAACCGCATCGCGTTCCTCAACGGCCGCCTGCATACGCTTTCCTGCGGCAGCGCCGAGGGCAAGCTGGCCAATTACCTGCTGAGTGAATTTACGCATGAGGGCGGCAGCTGTACCGTGCGGCTCAAAAGCTGCGTGGAGCTGGCCGACCGGCTGGGTGTCTCGCGGGCGTCGCTCTATCGGGCGCTCGGTGCGCTGGAGGAATCGGGTGTGATTTCCCGCGCGGGCAAGGTTATCACGATCTGCGATCTGGAAGCGCTGCAAGGGACGTAATCATTTTTTTGCAAAAAAGCCCAAAACTACGCCAATCGGCGGGTGGCGGCTTTTAATAAAAATCACAGGAAGGAATTGTAAGAGCAATGAAAAAGACAATTTCTAAAATCACAGCGATGGTACTGTCGCTGGCCATGGTCGCGGCACTGGCTGCTTGCGCGGGCAAGAAGGACGACAAGGTTTCAGACAGCGACGCTGCCAAGACACAGGTCAGCACCACCGTCAATGTGGGCGCGCTGATTGGTCCCACCGGCGTTTCGATGGCTAAACTCGCCGCGGAGGAAAAGACCCTTGCCGACGCTTACGCAGACAATGTAGGCGAATACGTCAACACCTACAAGACCAGTTTCGTCGAGGAACCGACCCAGATGGTTGGCATGCTCTCTTCGGGTGAAGTAGATATCGCCTGCGTGCCCACCAATCTCGCGGCCAAGCTCTATAAGGTGACGAGCGGCAACATCAGAGTCGCAGCTGTCAGCACGCTGGGTGTGCTGTATTTCATCGACACCACCGGTGAGGTCAAGTCCGTGGCCGACCTCGACGGCAAGACCATTTACGCGCCGTCTTCCGTACAGGGTGCGAATCCCGAGTTTATTCTCAATTACCTCATCGAGAAAAACGGCGTCAACGCCAAGGTGAGCTTTGACTTTACGGTCGATGAGCTGACGGCCAAGATCATCAAGGGCGACGTGCAGACCGTGATGGTGCCGGAACCCAAGGCAACTGCCATCAAGGGTCAGCTCAAGCAGAACGAAAAGCCCTTTACTGTGACCAATGTGCAGGACGAGTGGAACAAGGTCTGCGATACCCCCATCGCGCAGGGCGTGGTGGTTGTGCGCGCCGATTGGCTCAAGGACAATGAGGGCGCGTTCAAGACCTTCCTCAATGACTTTGCCGCTTCCACTGATGCGGCTGTGAACAATGTGGACGCGATTGCCGCCGATGTGGTGTCGCTCGGCATCATTCCTAACGAAAATCTGGCCAAAGCCGCGATTCCCAACTGCAATCTGGTCTGCAAGACGGGCGCGGATATGAAGAGCTCGGTCTCAGCTTTCCTCGATGTACTGCTTGCGGCGGATCCCCAGTCCGTCGGCGGCGAAGTGCCGGACGACGCGTTCTATTACGTCGGATAATCGACGGAGCGGCATTTTGTGAAGCGATTTAAAACCATAGCGATAAAGACAGCTGTCGCGGCACTCTGGCTGGTGCTGTGGCAGCTTGTCTGCGTTGCGGTGAATATGGAACTGCTGGTGGTTTCTCCGCTCACCGTACTGCGTCGGCTGATTGAGCTGGGGCAGACGGCGGATTTCTGGCGCTTTGCGCTGGGCTCCCTCGGCAGAATCCTGGTGGGCTTTGGGCTGGGCTGCGTTGTGGGAACGCTGCTCGCCGTGGTCTGCGCCGCCTGCTCTTTTTCGCGGGCATTTTTTTCCCCCGCCATTACGGTCATCAAATCTACTCCCGTGGCTTCGTTCATTATCCTCGCGCTGGTCTGGCTGACGGGGCAGTATGTGCCGATCTTTATTGCCTTTCTGATGGTGCTGCCGGTGGTATATGCGAATGTGTACCAAGGCATCGGTGAGGTTGACCAAAAGTTGTTGGAAATGGCGCAGGTGTTCGGCATGAGCAGACGGAAAAAGCTCACCAAAATCTACATGCCTTCGGTGATGCCCTACTTCATGGCGGCAAGCCGTACCGCGCTGGGGCTGGCGTGGAAAGCCGGTGTCGCGGCGGAGGTCATCGGCGTGACCAAGGGCTCCATCGGCCGACAGCTCTATTATTCCAAAATCTATCTGGAAACCGCCGATCTGTTCGCGTGGACGGCGGTTGTGATCGTGCTGAGCCTGCTGCTGGAAAAACTGTTTGTGTGGGCGGCGGGTCAGCTAGAGAAAAAGAAAAGAATAAAGAATAACGAAAGCGCGAAGCGCAATTAAGCGAAGCGCGGGAGTGCAGGGGGACTGGTCCTCCTGCCGGGTCCAGCTTTCATGAAAGCGGGGGCAGTCGCCCTCGCAGGGGGGGGACTGCGTCCCACGAGGGAGGCTTTAGCCGACCGAGCGCCACGCACCAAGATACGCAGCGAGGTCAGGCGAATACGGAAATGCTCCAATCACAAGGAGGAAACGATTTGAAACTGTCACTCAATCACATCACCAAATCCTTCGGAGAAAAAGAGGTGCTGCGGGATTTCTCCTTTGCGCTGGCGGAAGGAGAACGGGTGTGTCTGCTGGGACCGTCGGGCGGCGGCAAGAGCACGCTGCTCAACATCATCGCGGGATTGGTCAAGCCGGACAGCGGCGAGCTGATAAGCGAATGGGAGCGTATCGGATACGTCTTTCAGGAGTATCGGCTGCTGCCATGGCTGACGGTGGAGGAAAATCTCACGGCTGTTACGGGCTGCGGCAAGGAGCAGGCGCGGGAACTGCTGAAAGCAGTGGAACTGGACGGCGACAGGGCGGCATATCCCGACAGCCTTTCGGGCGGTATGAAACAACGCGTCAATATTGTCCGTGCCCTCGCCTGTGAGCCGGAGCTGCTGCTGCTAGACGAACCCTTCAAAGGGCTGGATACGGCACTGCGCGAGCGTGTTATCAGGAATCTGGATCCTTATTGGCAAGGACGGGCTTTGGTGCTGGTCACGCATGACGTTGATGAAGCTGCCATGATGGACTGCACCAAAGTGATTTCATTTGGATAAAACTTACAAAATATCGTTAATTCTTTTTGCACATATGTAGGAATTACACGTTGATTTATTTTTTTTCAATAAACCTATTGACAAATACCACCAAGTAGTATATCATGAATACGATGATTTATCGTTATTTGATAAGTATTTATCGGTTGACGACCATTATTTTTTGAGAGTTTTGCCGAATTTACAAAAAACATCAAATTAATATTGAATTTCGATAACCATTGTGGTATACTATAGACAATAAACGAGCATGGTCATTGCTAAAGCGAAAAGGAGGTTTTTGTCATGGTCAATGTGCGTGAAAACTATGTAGGCAGTCTTTACTTCGACGACACGCGCGTGAGGACAAAGCCTGTGTATTCCTGTATCAAAAGAACGTTTGATGTATTAGTTTCGGCGGCCTCGCTGGTGCTGCTCTGCCCGCTGTTTCTGCTGGTGGCTGTGGTCATCAAGCTGGATTCTGAAGGCTCGGTGATTTTCAGTCAGAGCCGCGTTGGCAAGAACGGCAACCTTTTTAGCGTATATAAATTCCGCACGATGAGAACTGATGCGCCGCATTACGCTGCGACAGCGGAGCTTTCTGACCCGTACGCGCATATCACCCGCGTGGGGCGTTTCCTTCGCAAGACCAGTATCGACGAGCTGCCCCAGCTTTTCAACGTATTCAAGGGCGATATGAGTCTAGTGGGCCCCCGTCCGCTGATTATGAGCGAATCGGATATTCACAAGCTGCGTATGCGCGAGGGCGTGTATGATATTCGCCCCGGTGTCACAGGCTGGGCGCAGGTCAATGGCAGAGACTGCGTTTCTGTGGAGGAGAAGGTTTATTTCGATAAGGAATACCTCATCAGACGCTCGGTTTTGATGGACGTGTTTATCTTCATCAAGACGGTGGCGGTTGTCATCGGAGGCGAGGGTTATGTCGAGGGACGCAGAAACTGACGGTTATCTTCGATTTTTGTACTTTATGGAGTGGAGCTGCATGAGATGCAGTTCCGCTTTTTCTTTTTCCATAATTGTCATCTTCATGGAACAGTTTTTTAACAAACAGACGTGGATTGTATGGTAGAATGAATATGCTGAAAACTTGTCAAAAGGGAGAGAATCATGAAATGGTGAAATATCAGGAATCCACCCGACCATACCCGCCGTTTGGGGTAGTGCTGACCATCGTTGTGCTGGCGGCGGCGCTGTTTTCCGGACTGAAAACGATTGGCGGCTTCGGTCAGTACATATCCGAGAGCAAGATGGAACGCTTCATGCGCGTTCACAACATAGATAGCAGCGCTTATCCGCAGGAGCTGCTGGATTTGATGGAGCGCAACCCGGAAACCGAGGATTTTGTGGTGCAATATCCCGTAAATAAAGATAAGACCTTTGACATTGACCTGTCGGAATACAAAAATGCCAAGACGGTG
>CAMHEZ010000017.1 GCA_946184295.1 uncultured Clostridia bacterium
TTTCATTTTTCTTCTATAATACCATGTCTATGACCCGTTTGCAAGTCGCGATTTTATTTTTTATACAAACTTATTATATCATCTCCTTTGTCGGAATGCAACCCCGACGACGAATTTTTTCCGAAAAAGTCCGGAGCAGATGAGAAAGGCCGCAAAAAAGCGCGGCCTTATGCAGTACCGCGCTGATTGGTTACATACAATTGTCGTCGGCAGTTCGTGCCACGTGAACTGATCATCTTCCGTATTTTTTCAATGTCCGTTCCTCTTTTCCTGATTGGTTTCAAAGGCTTGGATAAACGTGTTCAACCCGCCGGGGTTGAGCCACATGGCGGGGCGGACGCCGACCTCGTCACAGCCGACCTTCATTCCCTCCACGTTGACGCTGCCGTCCGCACATACCACCATGCGGCATTCCTCTGAAACGCCGGGTGTGCGCAGCCACCATTCCTTTGGCTCATAAGAAATTTCAGTCACCTTTTTGTCAATATAGGATTGTTCCGCGAGGGGAATCACGGCCGTAGCCGCCGGGTGACTGATGGGATAATGTGACGTGTAGCGCTCGAACAGATGACGCTTGATGGATTTCCAGCCCTTGCCCGGCCCTTTGCCGTTGAAGTATTGCAGCGCCTCGCCGAAGCTCAGCAGAAACAGCCAATCCTCCGTGCTCTCCGTGTCGCTCACGTCGGAAAGCTCGTTTTTTTCGGGCGGGCAGATTTTTGTCTGCATGAGGGCGCGTTCTTCCTCGGCGAACCAATCGCGCAGACAGTCGCCGTTGAGCCACTTGCGCAGGTAGGAGGCCTTCCAGCTGCACGCTCCTACGTCGCCGAACAGCTCCCAGTCAAGCGAATGTTCGCTGAGCAGCAGCAGCCTGTTGTCTGTTTTGTCCAGCACCTGCCAGACAATCGGGGAACGCACGAAGGTCTTGATGGGCTTGACGCCGTTGGACAGAAAATAGCTGCCAAACTCCAGTTTGTCTCCGGTTTTCAGATGGAGCAGCGCCCGCTGATACTCGCGCAGCAGCGTGACAGCGCGCTGGCGATAGGTCGGATCATTCTGTCCTCTCTCGTCCTTGCCCATGCTGACGGCGCATTCAAAATCGTATTCTCTCAGATACACGGTGCAGTCCTCCTTTCCTGTTGTTTTTATTGTAGGGCAAATTGGCCCGAATGTCAATTGTGAATCTTGCAATTCGATGAAAAGCATGGTATGATAAGAACAAACCATGAAACGACAGGAAGGACGATGTGATAATGAGAATCGGTCACGGATATGACGTACACAAACTGGTCGAAGGACGCAAGTTGATTTTGGGCGGTGTGGAAATTCCCCACGAAAAAGGCCTGTTGGGACATTCCGACGCGGACGTGCTGGCGCACGCCGTCTCTGATGCGCTGCTCGGCGCGGCGGCGCTGGGGGATATCGGTCATCTGTTCCCCGACAACGACGACCGCTTCCTCGGTGCGGACAGCATGCTGCTGCTTGCGGAGGTTTGCCGCGTGGTGCGGGACAGCGGCTATGAAATCGGCAATATTGATGCCACCGTTCTGGCGCAGAAGCCCAAGCTCGCGCCGCATATTCTGGACATGCGGCGGAATGTTGCCCGCGCCTGCGGCATTGATGTGTCGCAGGTCAGCGTCAAGGCCACCACCGAGGAGCATCTCGGCTTCACCGGCCGTGAAGAGGGCATTGCCGCTCATGCCGTGGCGCTGTTGTTCAAGGGACCTTCCGTTGTCAAGTTGTAAGCAACCTATCAAAATTTCATACGGACGCCGATACCGGGTCGCGCATATACTGTAAAGAAAAAGGATATGCCGATTCGGTATTTTTTCTTGTGATTTTTTATGATTAATGAAAAGTAAAGGACGGTGAATTGTCATGAACAAATCCGCGATCAAAGTAGGCTCTTACACGCTTGCCATGCGGGGCTGCGAGCTCATTCGTCAGCGCGGCATGGCCTGTGAGCTGCACAAGTGTTCCGACCGCAGCGGCACCTATGGCTGTATGTATACCATTTATGTGCCTTCCGGCGACCTTTGGCGCGCCGAAAGCATTTTGAGAAACGCGGGCATTATGGTGTTGCCCTGACAGCAATCAATCCAATCACCCGGAAGGGAGCGATGAATCCACATGATCTATCTTGACAACGCGGCGACCACCTGGCCCAAGCCTCGCGAAACGGCGCAGGTCGTCGCGGATACCATTCTGCGCCGGGGCGCGAATCCCGGGCGCGGCAATTATCCGATGGCGCAGCGCGCCACCGACACGGTTTACCAATGCCGCCGCCATGTCTGTGAATTTTTTGGCGGGAAATCGCCCGAATATGTGATTTTTACCCCGTCATGTACGTTTGCCATCAATGCGGTATTAAAGGGCGTGCTGTCGCCGGGCGACCATGTCATCATCTCCGACATGGAGCACAACGCTGTGACACGGCCGGTGATGCGGTTGGCCAAGCGGGGCGTGCAGTTCAGCGTCGCCAAGGTACACGAGTGCGACCCGGAAGCCACGCTGGCTTCCTTCCGGCGGCAGCTCCGGCCCAACACCAAGCTCATTTTTTGCACCCACGCTTCCAATGTCTTCGGCGTGAAGCTGCCAATTGCGGAGATCGGCGAAATGGCGGCGCGAAATCATGTGCTGTTCGGGTTGGACTGTGCGCAGAGCGCGGGCACCGCCCCGCTCGATCTGCGCTCGATGCACGCGGATTTTCTGTGTATGCCGGCGCACAAGGGTCTGTACGGCACGATGGGTCTGGGCCTGCTGATTGTCAACACCAACACCCCGCTGCAAACCGTTGTGGAGGGCGGCACAGGAAGTCTGTCGGGGCTGAACACCCAGCCGGATTTCCTGCCCGACCGTCTGGAAAGCGGCACGCTCAATGTGCCGGGCATTGCGGCGCTGGACGTGGGGCTGAGCTTCATTGAGAAGCTGGGGCGGGAGACGATTGAGGCACATGAAATGGCGCTGATGCAGACGGCTTATGACGCCATTGCCGCGATGTCCCATTGCACGCTTTACACGGCGCGTCCCGCGAGTGAGAGCCATGTCCCGCTGCTGTCCTTTAATGTCAAGGGGATTCCCTCGGACGAGGTAGCGGAGCGATTGGGCGGGCAGGATATTGCCGTGCGTGCGGGGCTGCACTGTGCTGGAGAAGCCCACCGTGCGATGGGTACTGAGAAGATGGGCACGGTACGGATCTGCCCGTCCGCTTTCACATCTACGGACGAGATGGCGCAGTTTCTGGAAGTGCTGGAGACGATACAGTAAAATAACCGTGTGCAGGCGTTTTTGTCAAAAAATACCTGCGCACGGTTTTATGTTTGGAAAACCAAAATGGTCGCCGGTTTACGAGGCGACTTGTACCTTATCTACCTCAAAGCTTACATACGCTAAAACGCCCGCCTAACTTTTTTCCTTGCTGCGCTTGTCGTTGATAATCTTCATCTCGGCGGCTGTGATTTCGGTGACGTTGTGTTCCTTAGCCCATGCCACGCAGCCGCGCAGAACGGTGGGCAGAAAGATGCGCGGCACATTGACGATCATCTCCAGCGCGTCGTCGGTGAAATGGACAGTCGGGTCGGTGCGGTCGGCAGCGTAGCGCACGGACGAGAGCGTCGTCTTGCGCACGGGCAGCAGTTCGGCACGCATTTTGCCACGCTTGTGATACCAGAAATTCTTGGAATCGCGGTAGCCGTAATCCACCGGACAGGGCGGAAAATCCTTTCCTCTCACGCCGTTCACGATGGCGTTGTAGTACTTTTCCTTCATCAGAATCTTATCTACCCTGAGAATGAAGTGTGCACCGTAAGGACTGGTGATGCCGTTGAAATCGTGATACTTTTCCAGCGTGTAATGATCGTCCCCCTCCGGCAGCGGACCGTCCTGATCGGCGCCGTCGAGCGCGTCCATCCATGTGCATTCCACCACCTGAAAGGCCTTTTTGATAACCTTGGGATAGTTACTACCCGGATCGGCCTCGGCACGCAGACCGTCTTCCAGCGTCATACTGAAATCCTTCATTTTTTCGGCGGTCGTGTCACCGGGCCAGCCCAGCCGCACGGCCTCTTTGAAATACTTGGCGTCGTCGGGAATAAAATTGAGGGCGCAGGTTTTGCGTTTGATAAGATTCTGCGCAGTATTGGACGAGTTGCGGCAGCAGAGCAGCATCGCATAGTAATCCTTGCCGGCGATGTAATACGGCTGCACCAGCGAGTAGGAACCGCAGTTGGTTTGTCCGTCATCGGCCAGCGTACTGACCAGCACCGTTGGCATGGGGAAGAAGAGCGAGGTCTGGTAGAAGTTGTCAACAATGCGCAAATCTTTGAAATCCGACATGGAAAGAGCCTCCTTGCCTAGCTATCCGCAGCGTGCGGATATGTCATATGTTTTATAGGGAAAGAGAAAATCTCCCTTAAAACTATTATACCATAAAATATGCAAAAAGTACAGCACTTTTCACTAAAAAATTATCAAGGCAACGAAAAAATTATCTCTTTCATACAATACCCTTGCTCATGTCAAAACAGCGCGTCGATCAGTTTTTTCAATCCGGCCAACGCGCTGTTTCTTTATGTCGTTTTTTGAGCGATACTGCCGATTTTTTCTTTGCGTACGAGTCCGCAGACTGTCAGGGCCGTGGCCTTGACCACGTTGTCGGCGATCATGCAGTACCAGACGGCGTTGAGACCGTATCCCGCCCGCACGACCAGCCATGTCAGCAGAATCCGCACGCCCCACATACTGAGGGAATTGATGACAAATACACTGCGTGTGCGTCCTGTGCCGTAGCTGATACCTTCCCACGCCACCATCAGCCCGAAGAACGGTTCGGAAAAGGCCACCAGCCGCAGTACGTCTGCGCCCATGCGGGCCACCGGCTCGCTGGTGGTGAAGAGACACATCAGCGGATAGGCCGTGCAAAAGAGGATTCCACCGCTCAGCAGCATAAGAACCACTGTCATGAGCAGGCTCATGTTGCGTGTGTCGAGGTATTTCTGTCGGTTGCCTTCCCCGATGGCCGCGCCGATGAGCGCCGAAGTGGCCGTGCGGATACCGTAACCGGGCAGATAGAAGATTTCTTCCGCCGTCACGGCGATGGAATGTGCGGCAAATATCGTCACGCCCATACCGCTGACCATACCGGCGAAGACGATATAGCCCATACAGGAGACCATGCTGGTGGAGGTCACGGGCATGGCGACGCGCAGGAGCTTCCGGAGCTGCGCCGTGTCAAGCGTGCGATATTCCTGCCGCCCGAACCGCAGGGCCTCCTTGTGACGATAGGCGGCAAACAGCCCGACGCCGCCCAGCGTGGTGGAAATAGCTGTGGCATAGGCCGCTCCCATCACACCCAGTCCAAGGCGGTAGATCAGCAGGTAATTGAGCAGCACGTTCAGCGCGTTGGCGGATAAATTGATAATCATGGGCGTGCGTGTGTCTTTCACCGCGTGCATGGCCGAGGCAAACATACTGCCGGTGACAGAGAAAATCAGCGGTACGCTGACGATGAAAAAATAAGCGGACGCGGGCCGCCGGATTGCTTCGGCGGCTTGCATCCAGATTGGCAGAAAGGGGGAGATGCCCAGACAAATGACAGTCAGTGCCAGTCCCAGCCAGAGCGAGAGACGGCAGCCCAGCGCGGACAGCCGTTTCATTTCCGCACGGTCGCCCCGTCCGGAGGCTTGCGACAGCAGCGAGAGCAGACCGACGGTGAATCCGTAAGGGATGGAATGAATCAGCCAGTTGACGGTGGTGCTGGTGCTGACAGCGGCTGTCGCCGCCTCGCCCAGATGTCCTACCATTGCGGTATCCACATATTGCAGCAGCGAGCCCATGAGCTGCTGTACCACTGCCGGGAGAGACAGCCTGACCAACGCCCAGAAGGTCTTGCTTTTCCGGTTCATCGAATGCCTCTATTCCTTGGTAATATCCGAGCCGAAATACTTTTCGGAGAGTGCGGTCAAGGTGCCGTCTTCTCTCATCTGTGCGAGGGCCTTGTTGATTTCTTCACGCAGTGCGGCGGTCGCCTCGCCCTTGCGCATGGGAATGACTACGTGATTGGCTTCCTCGGTGGAATCGACGATTTTGATTGCCGCGTCGGGCTGCTCTTTCATGTAGTCCAGTACCGAGACTTCCGCGTTGAGCGTGGCGTCCACACGTCCCGAAAGCACCATCTGCATGGTTTCGCCAAGGGAATCCACGCCTTCCACCTTGGCGCCGTACTGCTCGCCCAGCTCCATGTAGGTGCTGCCGATGCTGTTGGCGGTGGTTTTGCCCTTCAAGTCAGCAAAGCTCTTGATCTCGTCATTGTCACTTGCCACCACCAGTACGGTGTGAATGTAGGCATAAGGGTCGGAGAAGTCGTATTTTTCGCCGCGTTCAGGGGTTTCGTCCACGCCGTTGATAATGAGGTCATACATACCGGAATCCATACCGGCGAAAAGACCGTCCCACTCGCCCTCGACAAACTCCGCCTTGACGCCGAGATAATCGGCGATATATTCCCCGATTTCCACATCGAAGCCCACCAGATTGTCCTTTTCGTCATGATAGGTCCACGGCGCCCAGGTGCCCTCCATGGCGATGGTGATCTTCTGCTTGTCCTTGATGGCAGCGAGCAGATCGCTGTTTTTGTTCTTGCTGCCGCAGCCGGCGGCACAGGCCGTCAGCATGGCCGAGGCCAGCAGCATGGCGGCGATTTTAGTGATGATCTTTTTCATGTTCAATCGTCCTTTCTGTTGAGAGAGCCGAGGAAGTTCCGCACTCTCTCCGATGTCTGATTTTCAAAAAAATCGTTGGTTGACGTATGTGCCAGTGCCTTTCCTTCGTCCATGAAGAGCACATGGGTGGCTACATGGCGGGCAAAGCGGATTTCGTGCGTGACAATTATCATGGTCATGCCATCATCGGCGAGTTGTTTGATGACGTCCAGCACTTCACTGATGAGCTCGGGGTCGAGTGCCGAGGTCGGCTCATCGAGGAAGATCACGTCGGGCCGTGCGGCGACGGCACGGGCAATCGCCACGCGCTGCTGCTGTCCGCCGGAGAGCTGCGCGAGATAGGCATCTGCCTTGTCGGCCAGACCCACGCGGCGCAGCGCTTCCCGTCCGCGTTCTTCTGCTTGATCTTTGGGCATTTTACGTGCCACAATCAGCCCTTCAGTGACGTTCTGCAAAGCCGTCTTGTTGGCAAACAGGTTGAAATTCTGAAAGACAAAGGCTGTATGCCGCCGGTAATCGGCGATTTCCTGTCGGGAGGCGGCCGCCATGTTCAGCGTTTGTCCCAGCAGTGTAACTTCACCGCAGTCAGCGCGCTCCAGAAAATTCAGGCAGCGCAGCAGCGTTGTTTTGCCGGAACCGGAGGGGCCCAGCACGGCAAGCACATCGCCTTTTGCCAGTTTTAAATCGACGCCGTGCAGGATTTCGGCGCCGCCAATGGATTTGTGCAGATCTTTGAGTTCAAGCACGAATCACGTCACCCCCGTTCATGCGTTTGAGCCGCTTTTCGCCCATTGCCTGCAAGCGTGTGATAACGGTGCAGAAAATCAGGTAAATCAGCGCTACTTCCGCGTACAGCGCCAGATGCTCATAGGTGCGGCCCGCCACGCGCTGGGCGGTCATGAACATCTCAGTCAAGGTGATATTGGCCGCCAGCGAAGTGTCCTTGAGCATGGAAATCAGGGAATTGGAGAGCGGCGGGAAAGCCGTGCGGAAGGCCTGTGGGAGAATGATGCGGCGCATGGTCTGGAAATAGCTCATACCCACGCAGTAGCCTGCCTCCAATTGTCCCTTGGGCACCGATTCAATGGCGGCGCGCATGGTCTCGGCGCAGTAGGCGCCTTCGTTCAGGGCAAAGACAAATACCGCGCAGGGAAAGGCGGGCAGTATAATGCCCAGATCCGGTAGGCCGAAATACACCAGATAGAGCTGTACCAGCAGCGGCGTACCGCGAATCAGCCAGATGTAGAACCGCACCACCTGCCGCAGTCCCTTGATGTCGGCAATCTGCACCATCGCGCAAGCCATGGCAATGACCAGTGCCAGCGCGAAGGACAACACCGTCAGGGGAATTGTCATCAGCAGACCCTGCGTGAGAATACGCGGAAATGACGTCACTAAAATGTCAATCAGTCGTTCGCTCAAAAGGTAACCTCCTTAAACAGTAGAATCAAACGGCTTCAAAAAGCCGTGCAGTGCCTCGCATGAGACACTATCAGAAATAATTATATCATATTTTTGACAAAAAGGCAATAGATGGATGGGACATTTCCCTGTTGCATTATTCCGGATTTGCGTTTATAATAAAAATACGGATTTTTTATGTTTGGGAGGATTTTTTTTGTGCAAAATTTACGCGATTCCCTTGACGGAATTTTTCGGGAGATGTTCGGCCATGCCCCCGAACTGCATTGTTTCGCACCGGGACGGGTGAATCTGATCGGAGAACATACCGATTACAACGGCGGCTATGTGCTGCCCTGTGCCATTCATATGGGGATTCAATGCGCGGCGGCCAGACGGTCGGACAATCTGCTTCGCTTTTACTCGGCTAATTTTCCCGAGGCAGGTGTGATCGAATGTCGGGCAGATGCGCCGGTGAAGGGCGGTCACTGGGCGGATTATGCCAAGGGTGTGATACAGGCTTTTGCGCAGGCGGGCTATACGCTGGAATGCGGCGCGGACTTAGCGTTTCAGGGCAATCTGCCCGACGGAGCGGGACTGTCATCATCAGCGGCGCTGGAAGTGCTGACCGGCACCGTACTGCGGGAGCTGTACGGCTTCGCGGTCACATCGCAGCAGGTGGCGCTGCTGGGACAGACCGCCGAGCATGAATTTATCGGCGTGAACTGCGGGATTATGGATCAGTTTGCCAGCGCGATGGGGCGGCGGCATCACGCCATTCTGCTCGACAGCGGTACGCTGTCGCATGATTATCTGCCCATCGACGGCGATGCCGCCAGTATCGTGATTATCAATAGCGGTGTGAAGCATTCACTCGCGTCTTCCGCCTATAATGAGCGGCGCAGACAGTGTGAGGAAGCGCTGGCTGCGCTGTCGGCGCAAAAAAAGATCCCTGCGCTCTGTGCGCTCACCCTGGCGGAATTTGATGATCTGCGCAGCTGTATTCCCGATGAAATCTGCGCCCGCCGTGCCAGACACGCGGTTTATGAGAATGCCCGCACGCTCCGGGCGGCGCAGGCATTGCGGGCGGGCGATTTGTCCGCGTTCGGCGTCTGTATGAATGATTCTCATATGTCCCTGCGCGACGACTATGAGGTATCCTGCCCTGAACTGGACTTTCTTGCGGAAACGGCGTGGGGTCTTGACGGTGTATACGGTGCGCGCATGACGGGCGGCGGCTTTGGCGGCTGCACCGTCAATCTGGTGCGCAGAGACGCGGCGGAAGCCTTTGTGGTCGCAATGAAGGCGCGTTACCGGCAATTCTGCGGACGGGAAGCGGAAGCCTATGTCGTCGAAATCAGTGACGGCGCGGGAAGAATATGAAACATAGTAAAACGGAGGAACTGATATGCTATATCAAGCTATTGAAAGCTTAGTGCGGTACGGCATTGACACCGGACTGACGGACCCAAGCGAACGCATTTATACCCGCAATCTGCTGCTGTCGCTGCTGCACGAGGACGGCTATGAAGCAGCCGCGCCGTATGAATCGGTTTCGTTGGCGGCTATCCTGAAGGAACTCACGGATATCGCAGTGGAACGCGGCGTTGCCGCCGACAGCAACGAGAGCCGCGACATCTTTGACGCGAAGCTCATGAATTGTCTCATGCCCCGGCCGGCGCAGATGACGAAAGCCTTCCGGTCACTGTATGCCGAATCGCCCAAGGCGGCGACGGATTTTTATTACCGGTTCAGCGGCGACACCAATTATATCCGCCGTGACCGCATTGCCCGCGACCGCAAATGGAAGGTAGACAGCGAGTACGGTGAGATCGACATCACCATCAACCTTTCCAAACCCGAAAAAGACCCCCGCGACATCGCCGTAGCGGGCAAGGCACAGTCCACATCGTATCCGCTTTGCCAGCTTTGTGCCGAGAATGAGGGCTACGCGGGCAGAATCGGCCACCCCGGCCGCTCCAATCACCGCATTATTCCGCTGTCGTTGGGCGGTGAGGACTGGTTCTTTCAGTATTCTCCCTATGTCTATTACAATGAGCATTGCATCGTGTTCAACAGCCGGCACATTCCCATGAAGATTGACGAGCGGGCTTTCACGCGTCTGTTGGATTTCGTGACGCAGTTCCCGCATTATTTCGTTGGCTCCAACGCGGACCTGCCTATTGTGGGCGGCTCCATTCTCAGCCATGACCATTTCCAGGGAGGTCATTATACGTTCGCCATGGAGCAGGCGCCGGTGGAACTTGATTGGACGGTGCCCGGTTTTGAAGATGTGCGCTGCGGCGTTGTGAAGTGGCCGCTGTCGGTGATTCGTCTGACGGGTGCGGATCCGGAAAGACTGGTGACACTCGCGTCGCATATTCTCAAAACATGGCGGGGCTACACCGATGAATCCGCCGTGATTCTGGCCGAGACTGACGGCGTGCCCCACAACACCATCACGCCGATTGCCCGCAGAAGGGGCGCAGATTACGAATTGGACCTCTGTCTGCGCAACAATCTGACCACGCCGGAACATCCAATGGGACTGTACCACCCTCACGCGCAATGGCACCACATCAAGAAGGAGAATATCGGTCTGATCGAAGTGATGGGACTGGCGGTGCTGCCTTCGCGGTTACAGAAAGAACTGGATTTGCTGGAAGCATACATCATCGCTGGAAAAGACATCGCCTCAGAGAAATCTATCGCCAAACACGCGAATTGGGCAGCTGCTTTTGCACCGGACCTCGCGGGTCGGGACAACGCTGTTGTGCGGCGTGTGCTGGAAGCTGAGGTGGGAAAGGTGTTCCTGCACGTCCTTGAGGACGCGGGCGTCTTCAAGCGCGACACGGCGGGGCGTGAGGCCTTTGGACGGTTTTTGGAGGTGCTGTGATTCTTGCTTTTTAACAAAAATCACGGGCTTTCTATTGCTTTTTTCGTATCTTTGTGATAGAATAGGAACAGTTATGTCGGGCAAACCGCCGGAACCGTTGTGTATCGGCGCTTGCCGTATTAAAGGAGGAATCAAGCGATGGACGCACAGAAATACCAGGAGGCCGCGCGCGTGTGTGATCTGATGGCCGACAGGACGCGTGACAGCCATATCAACGCGCTCGCGGGGTGGCTGCACAAGGCGCTGGAACGGGAACATAAGCCCACCATGGCGCTGGTCAGCTTCAACATGAATCATGCCGAGCGCTTCGCCATGCTCAAGGAATACGCTGGGCTGACGGTGCCGAAGGAGCTGGCCGAGCGGGTAGCGGGGGAGCCTGCCTGTCTGATTTTTGACTACGCCGCCAAGCCGGTCGTGCGCGAAGAGGGCGCCGGCGGCATCACGGTTTGCGGTCTGCCCTGCAACGCGCTGAAAAACTGCCGTATTGCCGTCTGCGACGAGATCAAAGGGAAGGATAAATGGGTGGCGCTGTCGGACGAGATCGACATCGCCTGTCTGCTGGTCAACGCGACCATGGCAATGAATCAGATTGAGCGTACCTGGCTCAAGGAGTGCGGACAGCCGCTATTCGGCGTGAATGAGCCGGTGCTGGCGATGGTGGGCATGCAGCTGCTCAACAGCGATGAGGACAGGCAGGCCGTGACCGAGGTGGTCAACGCTGCTCTGCGCCGTCTGCAAATGAGTACAAAAGTCTTCGATCAGCCGCGGGAAGCGCTGGCATGGATGGAGAACTTCCTCGGCGAAGGTAATCTGAAAGAAAATCACGACAACCGCGTCGCCAAAAACGCGCTGTTGGCCGTGCAGGAACGCGCCAAGACCCTGATGAGCGAGGCGGTGGCCGACGGCGGCGCGATTGACGCCGCGGTCACACAGCTCGAAAAGCAGCGCGGTTCGCTGGAAATGGCCGGGCAGCTCGCCGCCGAGAGCATTCTCTGCAATGAGCTGAGCCGTCTGAAAGTGATGGCAACCGAGAGTATCCGCGACTTCGGACGGCGCATGGCGGCGGATATCCGCTCTCATGTGGAGACCTATCCGCTCGACCAGCTGGAAACCGTGGACGAATATGTCAACCGCAGCGCCGGCGAGGCGTGGGACGGTTTCCTGCGTTCCATGACCGCTACCACGGACGCGGAGCTGGCGAAGATTACCGACCGTCTGCGGGCGCAGATGGAAATGGACGCGGGCGAGATGCTCGATTCGCTCGATGAATCCGCGCGCCGCGCACTTTACAGCGCGGTTTATTTCAGTCAGGCCGGCGCCGACGGCGGCGCGCCGATTGCGGTGCGTTCTCCGGCGGAATACGCGGGCGTCAATGTGCCGGAGATGACAGGGCAGCTCCGCCGCGAAACGCGCAACATGATGTTGCTCTCTATTCCCATTCTGCTGGTCAATCCGCTGCTGGCGATCGGCAACATCTTTGTTTCCAAGGCAATCGGAAAGTTCCGCACCGACAGTGAGCTGAAAAGTGCCCGTGCGGAGATGGCGGCACAGGTGGAGATGATGTGTGCCGAGAACGCCGAAAACGTCGTGCGCCGCATGTCCGAGAGCTTCGACCGTCAGATGCAGGAGGGCACGCGCAATATCACGGCCGCTTACTCCGGACTGGTGAATCAGCTGGAGGGTGAGCTGCGCCGCATGAAGGACGAACAAACCCAAAAGGCTGCCGCCTGGGACGTTCTCGCCGAACAGGTGCAGACAAAGATTCCGGCGCTGCTCGGACAGCTGTGACATTGTAAAGATTTTAACGATTATTTTTGAATGAGCTTTGAATTAAATCTGCTTGGAGGTTTATGTCATGGATAATTACAGGACATCACGGGAATTGTCGGAAAAAATGCAGCGCTGCCTGCGGATATACGCGGATATGCTGGGAACGCCCGATCAGACCAAGGCGCAGACCTACGGCTTTGTGCCGGGTTTGCAGATGACCGTTGAGGAACAGGCGCTCGAAAAGCAGCTGGATAAGCTGGAACAGGGTATTTTCCAAGTATTGTTTACGGGTGGTTTCAGCGCGGGCAAGTCCACCCTGCTCAACGCGCTCATGCGCAAGAAGGTGCTGCGCATGGCCATCACCGCCGAGACGGCCGTCATCACGAAAATTGTTTTCGGTCAGGACGAGAAGGTCATCATCTACGAAAAGACCGCCGACGCCCGCACCGGTCAGAAGATTTCCCGCGAACTGAGCGTGACCCAGTTCTTTGAGGATTACCGCATCAGTCAGGATATGCCCGACAAGTTCAACAACATCGACTATGTGGTGCTTCAGCAGCCGGGCGAAGGCATCGGCGGCTCGCTGGTGCAGCTGGTGGATTCTCCCGGTACGGAAAATTCCATGGAGGACACTCTGACGGCACGTCAGTTTGCCGAGAACGCCAGCGCGATTGTCTATATGATTAATTCCGCCATGCCCTTTGTGCTGGAGGATAAAGAATATATCGCCAGCCATTACGCGGGGCGGCATATGCGCAACATCTTCTTTGTCTGCAACCGGTTTGACGCGCTGGACGAGCAGTCTAAGGAGGACCTGCGCAAGAGCGTGCGTCAGCAGCTCAAGGACGTCTTTACCGACCGCAGCGGCCGGTTTGACGAGGAACTCTTTGAGAGCCGCGTCTTCTATACTGACGCGTATCACTCCCTCTGTGCCCGTGTGGGCGAAGAGGTGCAGACCCCTTACGGCAAGATGCCCTGCGACGATTCCGTCACGGGCGTGCCGGAATTTGAGAGCGCCCTGAATACATATCTGACCGCCGACGACCGTGACAAGGAGGCCTTCCGCGGCTATATGGCGCAGCTGGCGGGCAAGTATGTCAGCGCGATGGACAAGATTACCGGTATTCTGGACGACTACCGCAAGGGCGCGGATCAGCTGATGGCAGAGCGCAGCGACTTTGAGAGCAAGCGCGGCCGTCTGGAGGTCATCATCAACCAGATCGAGGACAGCTGCCGCAACTGTGTGGCGGGCATTCTCTCGGGTGCGCAGAGCGAGTACACCAGCTGCATGAACCGTATCAACACCGGCTGGGACAGCTATTTCTCCCGCGTGAGCATTCCCTTCGGTATCAAAGACTTCGCTAGCCTTACGATCAACCGCAAGAATGACGCCAAGGTTAAGGAGATCACCAGGCCCTTTGCCGAAGCAGTGCAAAAGTACGTCACCGCCGAGTTCGACCAGATGGGCAACAACCTCCGCGCCTGCATCGACGCGTATCTCAACACGCTGGAAAAGCAGCTTATGATTCAGCAGGAACAGATGGAAAGCCTCGACCTGCCGATCTCGATCGAAGATCTGCGTCAGGCGCTGCTGGGCAGTACGTTCGGGCGCGGTGAAGGCGACTTCAACAGCGGCGACATGACCAAGGGCAATCTCTTCCAGATCATTCTCGGCGTCATCGGCCTTGACCCGGAAATCATTCTCGGCGGTCTCAACGGCAAAACTTCCAACGGCAAGGCGGTCATGGACTTTATTGTCAAAAACTTCCTCGAATATATCGCGGTGTACGTCGTGGCATGGCCGATCGGCGTGGGTATCATGGCCTACCGCGTTGTGAGTATGGTCAAGGGCGTCAAGGAACACAAAAATTCCCGCGCCGTGGATATCCTGCTGGGCATGCGCGCCGAGACCGTCAGCGCTCTCCAGGCCGAGCAGGAACGCTATATCATGGAACTGGAAAATCAGCTTGCCGCCATTACCCGCGCCGGCGCGACGATGGCCGACGGTATCCGCGGTCTGGCCGACGACTACAGCGCCAGCCTCAACGACACCATCGAGAAGCTCAAGCGCCACACCGGCAACCTCCAGACCGAGACGGAACGCACCAACAAGATCCGCGCTCTGCTGCTCGGTCAGATCAGCGAGGTCAACCAGATGCTCGACGGACGGCCCCTCTCCGACGCCGACGTCCGTGCGCTGGCGGTCAAGGGGTAAGACAATATGTATCAAGAGACTTTGGAGGCGCAGTGGCAGAATCTGTGTAGTGATTTTGCTTTGGAGTACGACCGTCTGACGGCGCAGGGCAAGGGCATTGCCGCGTTTGCCGCGTGGTATGAGACGCGGATTCACCGCTGGGAAAGCGTGGCCTATCCCGAAGGTATCATTCTGGGGCAGACTGAAAACGAGGCACTGTCGAAGGCATTGACCGACGCGATGAAGGCTTTCCGTTTTGCGGACGTGGAGCCGCAGGCGGTCAGACCACTCTGGCAGGGTATCGCGGCGGCGCTGGCGGCGGGAATGGCTTCGTCCGGGCTGATCGCGCTGCTGCACTGGCCAGCATGGCGGGTGATTCTCAGCGGAATGGTGGTGTGCGGCGTGGTCTTCTCGGCGTTCTGGAAGACGCGGCAGTCCGACTGCGAGAAAGAGGCGCGGCGCGTCAAAGAGGCTTATGTCGGGCAGCTCCGGGATTACGGAACGGAATTGCAGGCGATTTGTCAGGAGAATGAGGTTACTGGCGAAGATGAAGACAACGTAGAAAATAATTAAGCGAAGCGCGGGAATCCAAGGGGTGCTGGCACCTCTTGGCGAGTCAAGGGCAGCGCCCTTGCAGGGGGTGGGACAGCGTCCCACAAGGCAAGCGGAGCTTGCCGAGCAAGACACGCCCGGACAAAGGAACAGGTCAGGCGAATCCAGTACAGTTTTCGACCAAAAGGGAGGCGATGACGATGGGAACAGCGCAGGTACAAGGCAAGGCGCTGGCTGAGATTTTGCGCATATTGGAGCGCAATCCGGCATTGTGGGAATCCTTTCCGGAAGAGCAGCGCACCAAATACCGGATTGTGGCGGAGCGGCTGTCTGAAAACCCGACAGTACGCCCGTTCCGCGTCGTGTTCTGCGGTGTGTTCTCTTCGGGTAAGACCTCCCTCATCAATTCGCTGCTGGCCTCCACGTTTACGCTGCCGCAGGGGGTCAACCCCGTCACCAAGCTGGTGACACGCATTCGCGGCGGCGAAACGGTGGCTTGCGCGTATCGACTGAACGGCAGAGAAACCGCCGTTTCCACCGATTATCTTGACGCGCTGATTCGCGGACGCAAGGAGCTGATTTTCGGCAGCAAGGAGCTGATTGTCACCCTGCCCTCGACGCTGTTGCGGGATAGAACCGAATTGCTCGATACGCCGGGCTTTAACGATGAGGTCGGCGGCGCGTTGGAACAACTCAGCCGGGAGGCCTTTTATGAGGCCGACATGGCGGTGATGTGCTGCAATGCGCTCCAGCTGGGCAAGCTGACCGAGCGGTCGCTGCTGAGCGAACTGGACGGGCTGATGGGACATTATTCTCTCGCGGTCACGCGCATGGACAATCTGAACACCACCGAGGACTGTGAGGCGGTGACGGCGCAGGCGCATCGCCTGATGAAGGGCAAGGGTAACGACGCGCGGATTTTCGGCGGAGCGAACGGCTTTGTGTTCCCGATGGTGACAGCGGGAGCCTTCTGCGATACTTCGCAGTTTGCCAACTACCTGCGTGCGATTGTGAACGACGAGGCGACGCGGCGGGATATCCGCGCCGTCTCGGATGCCAAATGTCTGCGGCAATGCCTGGACGAGATACGTCCCGCATTACAGGTTGAAACCGACCGCCTGCGTCGGGAAGTGGATTCTCTGGAGGTGCGCAACCGTGAGGCGATACGGCGACAGGAACTGGATGCCCGCATGGCGGAGACCCGTTTGAGCGGGCTGGGGCAGACGGCGCGGCATTTCGCGTCCCAGACCGCGCAGCAGCGGCTGAGTACCTATGCCGCGGATATCCGCACCATTCCCAACCCCAATGCTTTTCAGCCGGAGGCGGAGCGGCTTGCCAACCGTCTGGCGGACACGCTGGTGCATGATCTGGCCTCTTACGCCGAGCGGGAAAAGCTCGCGGATTACGGCAGCGTCAGAGCGGTTCTCAGCCGCGCATGGCAGGGACGGGGCTTTGTGGTGCCGCCGCCGGTGCCCGCGCGGATTCCCAAGCGGGGTCTGATCGGGCGGGTGGTGCGTACGGTGAGAAATTTTTTAACATTCCGCTTTCGCATTGACGATGGCTGTGAGGACGGCTTTGCCGATTACTTTACCCCGGCGGCAGAAGCCGTGCGCGTTGGACTGGTTGAGCCGATTCTCCGCGAGTGGGACAGCTATCTGTCCCATCTGCACCGCAATTTGCAGATGACGGGCTTTTCCGGCGGCTGCGAACAGACTATCGCTGACCAGCGGGGACTTTTGCGCGAATGCGAGAACGCCTTGCGTCTGACAGATGGGTAATATTTTCCTTGTTTTTTCCATACCAAAAGGCCCGTGCTCCGGCATGGGTCTTTTGGTATGGAAATATTTTTTTTGTTCCTCTGAAAAAATGTGCAAAAAATGTAGGGTTTCGCCGTTTCCGTGCGTCTAATCAAGTGAAAGGAGGAAACAGGGCATGAATGATACGGTACCGCATGATTCCAATCAAAGCAAATCCGAACGAATCGAACGCATGGTGGCGCAGTATGGCGACGGTGTGCTGCGGCTGTGCTGCCTATACATGGGCGACCTGTCGAGCGCGGAGGACGCGTGGCAGGAAACCTTTCTCAATGCCTTCCGTCATCTCGACGGATTCCGGCAGGAATGCTCCGAAAAGACGTGGCTCACAGGCATTGCCGTCAACGTGTGCCGCTCCAGCCTGCGGAGCGAGAAGCGCCGTCTCGGCCATTTGCAAATGCTCCCGGAGGGGGAAGAGGCGGAAACCCTGCCTGACCCTGCCGCTGAAATGTTGTATGACGACACGATATTGCGCGAAATTCACGCGCTCAAGCCCAAGTACCGCGAGGTGATTCTGATGTATTATTATCAGGAGATGACGGCCAAGGAGATTGCCGCCGCGCTGGGGCTGAGTGAATCCGCCGTGACGGTGCGGCTGACCCGTGCGCGGGCACAATTGAAAGTCAAATTGCAGGATTGGTATGACAACTGAGAAGGAGTGGTGATGAATGAAATCAGAAAACCAAGTTAACTTGAAAGAATATATGAATCATACAATGGAGGATATCAGGGTGAATGATGCGATGAAAAACAGCTTGATGGAGCGTATCCGTTCGGAGCAGGACGGACAAAAGGCGCAGAAGCCGGTTCGTAAAATTAACAGGAAGAAAATTATCATTATGGCAGCGGCGGCGGCGCTGATAGCGGCGTATCCCGTGACGGCGGGAGCACAGGCGGCCTATCGCGCGGTGTCCGAGTGGGTGACGGCTTCCGTGAGCGGCGAAGTGGCGCAGAATATTTATGCCGTGAATGATTCTGTGACCGATCAGGGAATTAAAGTCGAAGTGGAGAGCGCGGTCAACGACAATCACAACGCGCTGGTCTTTATCACGGTGCAGGATACCGAGGGCAAGGGACGGCTCGCCGAGGACATCGACCTGTGCGACAGCTTCGACCTTGACATCGGCGGCCTGAAAGGTCATGTCGTCGCCACGGCAGTGATGGATTCCTATGACCCCGCCACCCAGACGGCCCGCTTCTACACCTATCAGACAATTCACGCCGATATCGCCGACAAGCCCGTGACAGCGCACCTGACCGGCATCATGGCGCACAAGAATGAGATTCCCAACTGTGATACCGGCATAGACCTTGCCGCTATCGTACAGCAGCATCCCAAGGTCGGCGGCAGTGCCATCAAGGATATTAACGGTGTCGGATATACCAACATAGAGGAACCCGCCAGACCCAAAAAGAGTGATGTTCTAACCCCCGACGTGATGGACGTGCCGCTGGGCAACGGGCTGGATTTCGTGCATATCAGCAACATCGGCTATATCGACGGGCGGCTGCACATTCAGACCCGCTGGGACGCGAGCTTTGATAACCACGGCGTCCTGAGGCTCTGCCGCAAGGATTACACCGGCGACTACACCGGCGACGAATTCTGGGATTCTGTCGCGCCGGTCAGCGGAATTGATACCATATATTTTGATACCGCCGAGGACATAGCCAACAACAGTTTTTACTCCCACACCGAGCATATCGAATATCTCTTTGACGTATCGCCGGAGGATTTGCGGGATTACCACCTGATTGCCACGGATATGGTGCAGGACGGTACCCTGACACGGGGCGACTGGCAGGTGAAGTTCAAAATGCAGCACACCGACTCGCTCCTGCTGGACGGCGGCCGTCAGGCCAAGAGTGTGGAGATCACGCCGCTGGGCGTGTATGTGGAAGGCTACACCGGCAAGGACACGCCGGTCATTGTCATCACTTACGCCGACGGCTCGACTGAGACGGTGGACTGCTTTGGGATGACATCTGTTTCCGGCATTTTTACCCGCCGCCGGAGCTGCTATGCCGAAATCCTTCTGGAAAAGCCGCTGAGTGATATTGCCTCCGTGACGATTGACGGAGAGGCCATTGATCCTTCATAATCTATCATCTGGTATCTGAATTGAAACGGGTCGTTGCTCCCAAGAAGGGGGCGACGATCCGTTTCGGTTTTTTTCTTTACATTTGATTTCTGTGTATAAATGAGGAATGGTGTTGACATTTTGGCAGTTTTCAAGTAGAATATATTGAAATACTTTTTATGCTATTAGGAGAGTTGCCATACCATGCATTGGTCAGAAGAAATCGCAGAGCGTATTATTGCGCGCAATCCCGATAAGGAAGAATACGTTTGTGCCGCGGGCATCAGCCCCTCCGGCTCGATACACATCGGCAATTTCCGCGACATTGCCACCAGCTATTTTGTCGTGCGTGCCCTGAGAGCAAAGGGCCGCAAGGCCAAGCTGCTCTTTTCGTGGGACGAGTTTGACAGACTGAGAAAAGTTCCCGTGAACGTCGCCAAGGTCGATGACAATATGGAGCAGTTCATCGGCAAGCCCTATGTGGACGTCAAAAATCCCTTCCCGGATTCCGACGCCAAGACTTACGCCGAATACTTCGAGCGGGAGTTTATGGCTTCTATCGAGAAATTCGGCATTGAGATGGACTATCGCTATCAGTCCGAGATGTACCGTTCCGGCAAGTACACCGACTATATCCTCCACGCCATCAGGCACCGAGGCGAAATTTTCGACATTCTCGACAGCCACCGCACGCAGGACGCGCAGGAGGGCGAGCGCGAGGCTTATTTTCCGGTAGGCATTTACTGCCACGCCTGCGGCAAGGATACCACCAAGATTACCGCTTTCAATGAAGAAGAAATGACCGCCGAGTATGAGTGCGCCTGCGGCCATCACGCCTCTTTCAACTTCCGCACCGAGCACAACTGCAAGCTCGCGTGGAAGATCGACTGGCCCATGCGCTGGAAATTTGAGGGCGTGGACTTTGAGCCGGGCGGAAAGGATCATGCCACCGTCAACGGCAGCTACGACACCAGCAAGGAGATTTCCAAGGCGATTTTTGACTTTGAGCCGCCTATTTTCCAAGGATACGAGTTCATCGGCATCAAGGGCACGACCGGCAAGATGTCCGGCTCCTCCGGCCTCAATCTCACACCTGAGGCGCTGTTGAAGATTTACCAGCCCGAGGTCATTCTGTGGCTGTACTCCAAGACCGAGCCGCTCAAGGCGTTCGATTTCTGCTTTGATGACGGCATCCTGCGCCAGTATTTTGAGTTTGACAAGATGTATAACGCCGTCAAGGACGGCACGGCGGACGATTACGTCAAGACCATCATGTACAACACCACCATCGGCGACCGCACGATTGAGACAGTGCCCATGAGCCTGCTGGTGCAGCTCGGTTCCGTCGTGGATTTCAATATTCCCATGCTGGAGACCGTGTTTGAGAAGATCGGCACGCCCTACAAGTACGAGCAGTTCGCCGACCGTCTCGACCGCGCCAAGTACTGGCTGGAGCAGTGTGCCCCCGATCAGGTCAACAAGCTCCGCGTTACCCGCAATTTCGAGGTGTTCAATGCCTTGTCCGACGAGGAAAAGAAGGCAATCGAACTGCTGCGTGATTACATCGCGAAGGGCGGCTATACGCTCGACGAGCTGAACACCGAGCTGTATGACATTCCCAAGCGCGTGTATGATGTTTCCTCCGTGACCGACAAGGAGCTGAAAAAACTCCAGGGCGCATTCTTCAAGAGTGTCTACAAGCTGCTCATCGACCGTGAGAAGGGCCCGCGTCTGTATCTCTTCCTCTATGCGATCGACCCCGAGCGCTATGTCAGGCTGCTGGATTTCTCTTATCCGCAGACGGAAGAAGAAATCGAGCTGGACAAGCCGCCCGTGGAGGAAGTCGAGGAAGCGCCTGCCAAGGTGTACGGCGACCCCGACCCGGTCGCGGACATCAAGGACGAAATCGACATCGACACCTTCTCAAAGATCGACCTGCGCGTGTGCAAGATTGTCAAGGCACAGGAAATCCGCAAGTCGGCCAACTGCCTGAAGCTCACACTATTTGACGGTTTGAAGGAGCGCGTCATCGTGTCGAGCATCAAGCACGACTACACCTGTGAACAGCTGGTGGGCAAAAAGATTATCGTGGTAGCCAACCTCGCCCCGGCTCGCTTCTCCGGCGTGCAGAGCAACGGTATGCTGCTGGCAGCGACCAATAACGCCTGCGGCTGTCAGGTCATCTTTGTGGACGATATTGTCCCCGAAGGAACCGCCATCAGATAAGCCGCGCAGCGGCTCCGGCACATACGAAAATTAGACAAAACAAGGTGATGGATTATGATGCAGCAGAAAAAACTGATTGTCATCGAGGGGCTGGACGGCAGCGGCAAGGCCACGCAGACGCAGCTTCTCTGCCGCCGTCTGGAAGAAGCCGGTCACAACATCAGACACATCTCTTTCCCGAATTACGCGGAATCCTCTTCCGCTTTGGTCAAGAGCTATCTTGCGGGAGAGTTTGGCGGCTCGCCCGACGCGGTCAACGCCTATGCCGCGTCGAGCTTCTACGCGGTGGATCGGTACGCGGCGTACAAAAAGCACTGGCGGACGGATTACCTGAATGGCATGACGATTGTCGCCGACCGCTACACCACATCTAATGCCGTTTATCAAATGACCAAGCTGCCTCACAGCGAATGGGACGCTTATCTCGCGTGGCTGGCGGATTACGAGTACCGGCTGCTGGAACTGCCCCGTCCCGACGTGGTGATTTATCTGGATATGCCGACCGAACTGGCGCAGCGGCTGATTGCCGGGCGGTACGGCGGCAACGAATCCAAAAAGGATATTCATGAGGCTGACGCGGCTTTCCAGGAGCAGTGCCGCGCATCGGCGCTCTATGCCGCCAAGCAGTTAGGCTGGCATGTCGTGGCTTGCAGCGAAAACGGCGCGCCATTGCATGTGGACGCTATTGGGCAGCAGGTGTTTCAATATGTCAGGCGTTATCTTTAAGAAATGAACGAGCTGTCGTTTCATAAGCCGACGCTGGACGATAAACCGTGGGTCGATGACGTTTTCAGCGGCACGGCGTATTATGGCTGCTTCTGCACCTTTGCCACGTTCTTTTTGTGGAAGGACATGTATGCCACCGAAGTGACGCACTTCCAAAACGCTTTGCTGACCCGTGGTCGGGGCAGCGACGGCAGCCTTTATTACATGTACCCGATGGGCAGGGATTACGATATCCGCGCCTGCATTGAAGCAATGCGGGCCGACGCGGCCGCGCAGGGGCAGACCTTGCTCATTTACTGCGCGGAGGAGTGGCAGTGCGACGAACTGCGCACGGCTTTTCCCGGTGCATTTGCCTATGAGGCAACCCGTAGCGAGTTTGATTATCTCTATCGTTCAGAGCATCTGGTTCATCTGAGTGGCAAGAAATTTCACGCCAAGCGCAACCACATCAGCCGGTTCACCCGTCTGTACCCCGACTGGCAGTATGAGAATATTTCATCCGCCAATCTGGCCGAATGTGCGGCCTTTGTCGGCCGGTGGCTGGATCAAGCGGTCGCGCAGGAAACCGACGAAGAACAGATTTTTGAGTTGTGTATGGAAAACTCCGCGATAGCGCTGGCTTTGCGGCATTTTGAGACGCTGGGGCTGGTGGGCGGTTTGCTCCGTGTGAACGGAAATGTCATGGCTGTGACCATCGGAGAACCCATCAATTCCCGCGTCTTCGTGACGCACTTTGAAAAGGCCGACACAAATTTTGACGGCGCGTATGCCGTCATCAACCAACAGTTTGCCATGAATCAACTGGCATCGTATGAATATATCAACCGCGAGGAGGATATGGGGCGGGAGGGCTTGCGTAAGGCCAAGCTCTCGTATCATCCCGACATCCTGCTCGAAAAATACTGTGTCCGGGAGATTCCGGCGCGGTAACTCTTGGCAAGGCAGGTGACGGCAGCGTATGGTTATCTTTCCGCAGGACAGCATGAGGAGCGATCTGATTCGCCTTTGGCGCGCCTGCTTTCATGACAGCGATGAGTATATCCATTATTTTTTTGACAACCGCTATGTGCCTGACAACTGCCTCGTGTATCTTGACGAATCTATTCGCCGCCCGGTCGCCATGCTGCATCTGCTGCCGACAGGTATCTCGGAGGACGGCGGACTGGTGAAGGCGCAGTATCTTTACGCCGCCTGCACCCGTTCGGATTACCGCCGACAGGGCATCATGGCACAATTGATTGACACGGCGCGCAAGCTGGGACATTCCCGCGGGGTGAAATACACACTGACTGTGCCTGCCGAATCGCGTCTGTTCCGCTATTATGTCAAGCAGGGATTTCACCGCTGCTATAAGGTGCGTATGGTCTACATGGATCGCAGTGACCTGCGTTATCTCTGCAAAAACCGGATCATGGTGCCGGGCACACCGCGTGACACCATGATGAAGCTCAGCGAGGTGTGTGAATTTCGCCGCAACATGCTGGTGGATCGCGAGGGCTATGTCAATTGGGATATGGGCGCTTTTCGTTATGCGGTCGGCTGCCATGAGCACGACGGCGGACATGTTGTCACACTCGCTTACAACGGAGACTGCGGCTACGCGTTCTGCCGTCTCGACGGGACAGCTGTGACAATCTCGGAATTTATTGTGAAGGAGCATTTTGCTTCCGCACTCATCAAGCGCATTCTTCAGAGCTATCCCAAGGCGCAGCGTTTTGTGTTTCGTTTGCCGGTGTGCGATACCTTCTTTGAACGGTACGGTGAGGTACTGGATTTTGCCATGATTTCCCGCAATGACGGCAAAAATCCCGTTTCAATTACCACGCTGGAGGGAATGCGGGCACCCTATCTGGGATTGCCGCTGGATTAGCGGTTTCATTTATTTAAAATTTTTTCATTGTCAAATCACATAAATATGTTATAATTGAAAGGAATGATCGCGATATGGTATATGTCATGCTCGCAGAGGGCTTTGAGGAAGTCGAGGCCCTGGCTCCCGTGGATATGCTGCGGCGCGCCGGTGTGAATGTGCTAACGGTCGGTGTGACGGGCGAAGCGGTGCGCGGTTCCCACGGCATTGTGGTGGCTGCCGATATCACCGCCGAGCAAATGGATATGGCGGACGCGGAGATGATCATGCTGCCCGGCGGCATGCCCGGAACGCTGAACCTCGAAAAATCCGAGTATGTTCTTGCCGCGCTGGAATATTGCTATGAGAACGGCATTCACATTGCCGCCATTTGTGCCGCACCGTCGATTCTGGGACACAGAGGCTATCTCAGGGGTAGGTATGCGACCTGCTTCCCCGGCTATGAGAGTGAGCTTAATTGCCGCAAGGTGTCCGACAAACCTGTCATCACCGACAACGGCATCACCACTGCCAAGAGCGCGGGTTATGCCGTGAATTTCGGGTGCGAGCTGGTCAATGTGCTGCTGGGACCCGAAAAGGCCACCGCAGTTTCCGACGCGGTCTATCAGCCATGAAGGAAGATATCAGACAAGTCAAAAACGCGCTCCGGTTGCGTATGAAGGCAGTCCGTCAGGCGATGCCGCCGGACGAAAAGGCGGATTTCGACAGCCGGATCAGGGAGACGTTTTTGCACAGCACGTCTTACACCAAGAGCAGTGTGATCCTGACTTATGTTTCCACACCGATTGAAGTGGACACACTTGCCATCATCGAGACTGCCCTCAATGACGGCAAGCGCGTGGCCTGTCCGCGCTGTGTGGACGGTACACGCCGCATGGAATTTTATTATATTGATTCGTTGACAGAGCTTTCACCCGGTACATTTGGCGTGCCGGAGCCGGAGGCAAACCCGTGGCGGCTCTATCAGGAGGAGTCTCACCCGATCTGCATTGTGCCGGGGTTGGCCTTCGATCGCTGGGGGTATCGGCTGGGCTACGGCAAGGGGTATTACGACAGGTTCCTCTCGGGCTACAAGGGCTGGACGGTGGGACTGTGCTACAGCTCCTGTGTGGAGTATAAGCTGCCCCACGGACGGTATGACAGAGCCGTTGACCGGCTGATTACCGAGAAATATCTGCGCCGTTGCACCGACGGGCGTTCCGGGGGCGGATATGCGCCCTTCGGAAAGCATTTGATAAAACGATAACCGGCATCGTGATGCGGGATACGCAGAATCATAGGAGGTATGGGTATGAGTGATAATTACAAGGGAATCGACGAAGAGGGCGCCTACAAAAGCCGTCACAGTACGTCACAGCAGAGTCGCCGCAGTACACAGAGTACGTCTTCCCGTGCCGCACAGTCACCTCAGCGCGCCGCGAGCCGGAGAGCCGCAGCCACGGGAGAGACGTCCGCGGGCGGTCAGAATGCCGCTAACCGGAGACCTGCGGAGGGAACTGCTGCGAGATCACAGACACGTCAGAGCCAGAGCAGCCGCGCCACGGCTTCCGGCGGTGATTACATAGGCGCGAGCCGTCGTCGCACTTCGCCCGGAACTTCGGCGCATACCGCTCCTCAGACCGGCAGCCGTCCGGCAACACATCAGACACAAAGCGGTGAGCCGCGGCGCACGGTTTCGCCCGGAACGGGTACTGATCGTCCGACCGCACCGGGCAGCCCCGCCAGTCGTCCGCAGCCGTCCGAAAGACGGTCAGCTGTCGGCAGATACACCGGCACAGGAGCCGGTACCGGCCATGCGGCGGAAACAGCCAAAAGCGGCAAGCCGCGCGGCGGCTTTACCGTCAACATTTCGGAGGACGACTATTACGATTCCGATTCCACCATGCAGGAGATCAACGCGGCCAGGAGCATGACGACCAAGGCGGGACGGAAAACGGCTGCCGCGCCCGGCAACAGTCTGGCACCGATAGACGCTAATCCCACCACCGCCAGACGTATCGTCACGAGCAGCATGGGGGATACCTATCAGATTCAGGACGATACCGTTATCGCGCCCCGACAGCTTCGAAGCAGGCAAAAGATGGTCAGAAAGAAAAATCGTGGCTGTATCGTGGCGCTGGTGTACTCCGCCGCAGTCTGTTCGATCTCCATTTTGCTGGCGTATTATATGATTGTGGGCGTCAACGATATGTTTGCGCTGGTTAAGGATTCCACTGAAATTGTGGTGGACGTGCCGAAAAACTCCTCACTCGATGACGTGACGCAGATCCTTGATGATAGCGGCGTGGTGGATTATCCCTTCTTCTTTAAGACCTATGCCAAAATTTCCAAGAAAAACACCGGTTTCAAGGCAGGTACTTTCACGCTGGATACCAAATCCGATTACAATCAGCTGCTCACCAAACTCAGGCTGCCTGCCGGCGCGGATAAGAGTACGATCACTGTGACGATTCCCGAAGGTCTTACCGTGGAACAAGTGGCTGCCATTATGGAGGATAACAGCGTCTGTGAGGCGGAGAATTTCCTCAAGACGGCCAAAGAAGCCGAGTTTACCCAGAAGTTCCTGTCGAACGTCAACACCAAGGATCGTCCTTACAAGGTGGAAGGCTATCTGTACCCTGATACCTATAACTTCTATCTGAGCGAGGGCTCCATCAGCGCGGTCAACCGTCTGCTGAATGAATTTGACCGGCACTGGACGAGTGAATATGTCGAAAAGGCCAAGGAACGCGGCATGACGATGGATCAGGTCATTATTCTGGCTTCCGTGGTAGAGCGTGAGGCCAGCAAGTCGGAAGATCGCATGAACGTCGCCTCTGTCTTTGCCAACCGCTTGAAAAACAGCGCAGGCACAGGCGGCAAGCTGCAATCCGACGCGACCCGCTGGTATCCCTACGCCACCAAGAAGGAGCTGCTGGCTTCCGATAAGCTTACCCAGGCCGAAAAGGACGACTGGATCAACAATAACACCGGTATCTGCGATACCTACCGGTTAAAGGGTCTGCCACCGTGTCCGATCTGCACGCCAAGTATGGACTCCATCAACGCGGTGCTTGATCACGACAACACCGGCTACTACTATTTCTGCTCTGACGCAGAGGGCAATTTCTACTTTGCCAAGACGCTCAAGCAACACAACGCCAACCTCAAAAAAGCCGGTCTGGCGTAATATGGACTGCCATTCAAATAACATAAAATAGCGAAGCCGCATGAGTTACCTTTTAACAAGGTAGCCCATGCGGCTTTTTTTGTGCGGTGATGATATCCGTTTTTTGCTCAGAAATAGCTGACAAAGCCCACAGCCTTGCCCAGAATCTTAATGGTGTTCAGATCTTCGTTGCGGTAGACCAGCGGGGGATAGGAACTGTTTTCGGGCATGAGTGTGATGGTGTCGCCGTAGCGGTAGAAGCGTTTCAGTGTTGCTTCGTCGCCGATGAGAACGGCAGCAATATCGCCGTTGTTGCACTCGGGCTGCGCGTGGATAAAAACGATATCCCCGTCGCAGATGCGTGCGTTAATCATGCTGTCGCCCTTGCATCGCAGGGCAAAATTGGCCTTGCAGCCTACGGGCGCGGCGACGTATTCCTCGATGTTTTCTTCCGCCATGATGGGAAGGCCGCAGGCGATGTTGCCCACCAGAGGTACAAGTGTGTCGCCGCCGTCGCTGAAACGCTCCCACCCCATGAGTTCGATAGGGTTGACTTTGAGGATTTCGGCGAGCGGTTCAATGATGGAGATGGGCAGTTTTTCGATGTCGTGGCTTTCGTAGCGATAGAGCGTGGCGCGGGAGACGCCCAATTCCTCTGCGACGTCTGTGACGTTGAGACCAAGTTTCGTGCGGCGCTGTTTGATTCTGTCATTTACATTCATGTGAGATTACCGTCCTTGTCAATCAGATTTATCATCAAAAGCGAATGTGATTCAAATATTTCTTGACTGGTATTATAACATATGTTTCGCGAAAATGCAACCCCCTAAATACAAAATAAAAAATATTTTTCTCAAAGTCGCGAAAACACTCTTGACAAATTCAAATCAGTATGATATATTATACACGAAAGTAGCAAAAACGCGACCAAAAAAAGGAACGCAAAGCTATTTGGGTATAAATCGCGATTTATCCATTCTTTTTTAATGATACTTATCTCAATTTGGAGAATATCAAGGGTGGTTATGATGATGAAGAACGAAATACATATGGTGTCCCCGTGGTGGAAGACGATCAGATATATTGCTGTCAGTGCCGTGAAGCTCACAGCGGTCACAGCCGTGGGACTGCTTGCTATGAAGTGGCTGGGAGACGTGCTGGAAGTTGTCAGCGAGCATATCAGTGTGGGAACAGGGATTTGCTTTATTTTCGTGATAGCCAGTTACATGATTTATACCGATACCAAGAATGCGATGCGGGAAACCGTTTGCCATAAGACTGGAAAACGGCGAAATGTGAGAAGATATGCCGCCGTGCCGTCGGAACACCGCAGAGTCGCATAAAAAAGACCCGCAAACACCTGTTCTGAAAGACAGTGTTTGCGGGCGTGTCATTTGTGAATTGCGTTGGGATTAGCCGGAAACCGTGCTGTCATCCGGTTCGGTGGGCGTCGCCAGATCGGTGGGCGTCACCAGATCCGTCGGCGAGACGTATGGCGCGGTTGTGGTGGTAACAAAGGTACTGTCGACCTTATCGCGGCACCGGAGCACAACGGTGGATTTGGGAGGCATCGTGAGTTTGCCGTCCACATAAATGACCGGCGCGGCGCCCGCTTTTGCTTCGGGTACCTCGTATTCATAGCCTTTGACAGTGGCTTTGCGCACCTCTTCCTCCACGTAATCATCCGCAATGACGAAACCGGCAAATTCGCTGTAGTTTTCGTAGCCTGCCGCCCTCAGGTCAATTACGCGGGGGGTGGCCACCAGATTTTGCAGCACCATCACAGCTGATTCGTTGTAGGCGCAGGTGTAGGCGGCCACGTTATAGCTGTCAATGTCGCAGGCGGACACGACCTGGGCGCGTTGAATTTCAGGATTGTACCTTTTGAGATTGAGCAGCTGTTTGTAGTGACGCAGCAGGGAATCGGGCTGCTTGAGCTGCTCATAAACGCCGAAATAGGGGCTGCCCACATGGCCGGCGCCTTGGGGCGGAATGATATCCAGACCGTTTTCCTCTGTGGACCACATGATAGGCAGACGCTTTTCGCTGTCGTTTTTCGCACCCTCTGTCATACCGATTTCTTCACCGTAATAGATAAAGCCGTTGCCGGGGAGCATCTGATAGAGGCTGGCAGCGAGCTTGCGGTCGGAGGAAGCCTTGAGATAGGTAGCAGCGCGCACGTGGTCATGATTGGAGAGGAATGGCGCGTCGATGGCGTCGAGATTGGCGTTGCGCATGTCGGTGAACACGGTTTCCAGACGACCCGAGAGCTTGCCGCCACGCGTGTTGTTAGTGATATTATTCAGCAGACCAAGGTAGGGACCCACGAAGGAGCAGTCGAAATTGAAGATGCTGTCGATACCGCTCTTGTAGTATTGGCTGATGACCCATGAGCTCGACCAGACCTCACCGACCAGGTAAAAGTCGGGTTTGACGGATTTGCAGTAATCCACGACAGTTCCGAGAAAATCAATGCTCTTTTCCATATCCCAAGTGTAGTAAGAAGTGCAGGCGTCCAGACGGTATCCGTCCACGCCTTTGTCAATCCAGAACTTCATGATATCCTTGAGCTCGCGGATGACATCGGGATTGTCAAGGTTGAGGTCGGGCATACCCGACCAGAAGCGGCACTCATAATACCAGCCGTCTTCATTGCCGGGGACGGGTTCAAAGCCTTCCAGGGCATCCTGCTCTTCCTCTGCGGACGTCTGATCGTTTGTTTCCGCAGCGGCGGATTCTTCTTCGGCGGCGATTTCTTCTTCTGTCATGCCGAAATGCCGGGGATCCTGCGTGAAGTTGTAGTAATTGATGTATTTGCTTTCTTCGCCCTTGTTGAGCGCGTCAACTGCCTGTGTGAACCACGGGTGCTGGCTGGACGAATGATTGACGACCATATCAAGAATGACCTTAATGCCACGGGCGTGAAATTCCTCGACCATCTGGTCGAAGTCATCCATTGTGCCATAGGTGGGGTCAATGCTGTAATAATCTGTCACGTCATATTTATGTTCGGAGGGGGATGTAAAGATCGGCATGAGCCACACGGCGTCGATGCCGAGCGACATGGAATCGTCTTCGCCGGGTTTGGCATGGAGATAATCCATTTTGGAGATCAATCCCTGAATATCGCCGATACCGTCTCCGTTGGAGTCGCTGTAGGAGCGGACGTAGATTTCGTAGAACATACGGTAATTGTCATCAAACGTCTTGGCTGTCAGCGAAGACGTTTGATTTGCCGTGCATGAGACCAGCAGCGACACGAAAATGCTCAATGAAAGCAGAGCGGATATGATTTTTTTGCGCATATCGGTTACCCTTTCTCATCAAAATTTTATTCATGGATACTTAACATAATTATACAATTAATACATTAAAATGTCAATTAAAAGTTTCAGATTTGTATAAAAGGTTGGCGACGGTATGACTTCCAACAAGAATTTTCGACTGCATGGGAAACGGGTGATCGTGACGGGGGCAACAGGCGGTCTGGGCAGGGCAATGGTAAAGCGGCTGGTGGCGCAATACCACTGCCGTGTGCTGGGGATTGGCCGCAATGAAGCGATTCTGCAAGAGCAGGCCGAGGCTTTTGGCGACCGGTTTTTGTACCGTGTCATGGACATATCAGACCGGGACGCGTGGGACGCGCTGGCCGTCTTTGTGAAGGAAAGCCGTTTTAACGCGGACGTGCTTATCAACAATGCGGGCATTCTGCCGCGCTTTGCGCCGTATGGCGCTTACGCTCCGGAGGAGGTTGAAAAAGCCCTGCGGGTGAATGTTCAATCCGTGCTGTACGGCACGCAGATTTTCCTGCCGCTGTTTCTACAAAAGGAGGGGACGGCGATTGTCAACATTGCCAGCGCCGACGCGTTGTGTCCGCTGGCCGGCACATCGGTCTATTCGGCGGGAAAGGCAGGTGTGCTGGCGTTTTCAGAGGCCCTGCGAGAGGAATACCGCGGGCGGGTGTATGTGCCGGCGGTCTGCCCCGGCTTTATCCGCACGGGCATCATGCGACATCAGCAGAAGACGGTCAGTCCGCTGGTCAGCCGTGTGAGTATGTCGCCGGACAGAGCCGCACGTGTGTTGCTGCGCCGGATTCATGCGGGACACAGCCGGATTGTCATTGGCGCGGACGCACATGTCATGTCCGCCGCCTACCGGATTGCGCCGGTGTTGGCACCGCGTTTTTTCAGGTTTCTTTTGAAAGTCTCTCGGCTGGAGCTGTTTTCGGATTTGTAATATATTAATAAAAAAGCACATACTGTCGTAAAAAAATCAACGGGCAGTATGTGCTTTTCCTGCGATATTTGAAAACTATTCATGCAGTCCGCCAATGACCTTGTAGAGCAATTGATAGAGCTGCACGGCCTCTTCGGGAGTGAGCTTGATACAGGCGGCGACGTGGCTGGGAACAGACAGGGCGCGGTCTTGCAGTGCCTGCCCCTCGTCGGTCAGTTCCGCGATCAGAACACGCTCGTCTTCCGGGGAACGGCGGCGGGTGAGAAAGCCCTTGGCCTCCAGACTTTTGAGCACCGGCGTGAGCGTGCCGCTGTCGAGAAACAGCCGCTGTCCCAGTTCCTTGACACTGATGCTCCGGCGCTCCCACAACACCATCATCGCAACGTACTGCGTATAGGTGAGTTCCAGCGCGTCAAGCCACGGGCGGTATTGCTTGATGACCTCGCGGGAGGCGGCATACAGCGGAAAGCAGAGCTGGTTTTCCAGTCGCAGGGAATTGTAATTGACGTCAGTCATACGTTTCTCCTATTGCTGGTGGATTTCATTGTAGGCCTGCCGCACAGCGATGGCAAACTGGTCGGCGCAGGAGGTGGGACGTCTGCCGCAGGTATTGCCGCGCAGCTTGCTTTCGATTTCATCTACCGTCATGCCGTCCACCAGCTTGGCAACAGCTTTCAGATTGCCGTTGCAGCCATTGGTGAAGCGGACGTTGGTGATGACGTCATCGTTGATGTCGAATTGAATCTGGGTCGAACAGACCATATGGGGGGTGAAGGTGTATTCCATTTATAACAGCTCCTTGATATCATTTTCGATGCTTTCGGGGGTGTCGGTGGGGGCATAGCGTTTGATGACATTGCCTTCGCGGTCGAGCAGGAATTTGGTGAAGTTCCACTTGATCTTACTGCCGAGAATGCCGCCTTTCTGGGATTTGAGCCAGGTATAGAGCGGGGCTTCGTTTGCGCCGTTGACCTCAATTTTGCCGAACTGCGGGAAGGTGATGCCGAAGCGCCCTGTGCAGAAGGAGACAATTTCCTCGTTGGTGCCGGGCGCCTGATTGCCGAACTGGTTGCAGGGAAAGTCCAGAATTTCCAGCCCCTGCGCCTGATATTTCTCATACAAGTCCTGCAAACCGTCGTACTGGGGGGTAAAGCCGCAGCCGGTCGCGGTGTTGACAATCAGCAGCACCTTGCCTTTGTAATCCGACAGGCTTACATCATTGCCCTTGGTGTCTTTCACGGTGTAATCGTAAACTGCCATATGCCATGACCTCCGATATTTGTTGAATTAAATTCGATTGAGTTCAATCGAATTGTTGCTTTTATTATATCCTGCACCGGCCGTTTTGTCAAGTGGGGGAGACTATTTTATTATTAACATTTTATGTCTTGGGATACGCTCATTCACACATCGCATTCCTTAAAAAAAGATAAATTTCCGGAAAAGCTATTTTCATTGGCACTGTGATGTGGTATAATAGCGGTATGCAATAACAATAGATAACAGATATACGGAGTTGAATGGATTGGCAAATCTGCATCAAAAAACCAAATCGGCCTTTGTGGCCATTGTCGGCAAGCCGAATGTCGGCAAATCGTCCATCCTCAACCGCGTGCTGGGCGAGAAGATCGCCATTGTCTCGGCCAAGCCGCAGACCACGCGCAGCAAGATCATGGGCGTGATGAATTATGAGGAAACACAGCTGGTCTTTACGGATACCCCCGGTCTGCACAAGCCCAAAAACAAGCTGGGCGACTACATGGTCAAAACCATTGTAGACAGCATCGGTGATGTGGATCTGTGCCTGATGGTGGTGGAGGAATCCGGCAAGCTGCACGAGGCGGAGCTGGAGTTGATTGAGAAATTCAAAAAGCTGGATATGCCTGCCGCGTTGGCCATCAACAAGATTGACCGTCTGACCGACAAGACGGCGCTGCTGGCCCGCATGAGCGAATTTGCCGCGCTGTACGATTTTGCGGCCATTGTCCCCGTGAGCGCGAGCACCGGGGAAGGGCTGGAAACGCTGATTCAGACGCTTTGTGACATGGCGGAGGAAGGTCCTCATTTCTTCGATGAAGACACCCTGACCGACCAGCCGGAGCGCGTGATTGCCGCCGAGATTATTCGCGAAAAAATGCTGCGCCTGCTCAGCGACGAGGTGCCGCATGGCACGGCGGTGGAAATCGAGAAAATGCGCGAGCGTGCCGACGGCAGCATGATGGATATCGAGGCCACGGTCTATTGCGAGAAGGAGTCCCACAAGGGCATCATCATCGGCAAGGGAGGCGCCATGCTCAAGAAAATCGGCACTTACGCCCGTACAGACCTCGAAAAATTTCTTGAAACCAAGGTCAATTTAAAATTATGGGTCAAGGTCACGCCAGACTGGCGCAACAAAGCAGGCGGACTTCGGCGCTTTGGGTACGTCGATAATCAGTAGCGTTTCGCGGCGCCGAGTGAATAGAGAATAAAGAATAATGAAGGAAGCCCTGCGGGCTTGGAATGAATATTCTGTGAATATTGGCGTTTTCGGCTGCTATTTCTTCATAATCTGTCAATGATAGTAACAAGGCGTGGTTTAGCAAGGTATCAGATCATTGGCACGTCTTACCCTTGAAAAGATGAAACATGAAATACACGGAGATGGCTGAAAATGACAATGAACGCTCAGGAAGCTTGGGATAAATTCATCGAGACCGGGCGGGTGGACTATTATCTGCTCAGCCGAGGTATCAATATTTACGCGGAAGGGGTTCTTCCGTCACAGCAGCGGCAGGCGTTGTTGAGCCTGCGGCAGGAACAGCAAGCACAATCATCGGTCGGAGGTGACGGGGTTGCACCTGACGGTTTCGGGAATCGTGCTGAGGGTGCGCCAATCGGGTGATAACGACCGGCTCTGCACCATTCTCACCGATACCCACGGCGTCATTCACGCTTATGCGAAGGGCGCCAGAAGTATGAAAAACAAGAACACCACGGCGACGGCTCAATTTGTCTACGGACATTTTGAGCTGTTCCGCCGCAAGGAATTTTACACTATTGACGAATCCTCTTATGAGGATTTGTTTACGGGCCTTAGAGAAGACATTGTGAGGCTTTCGATTGCGCAGTATCTCTGCCAGCTTGCGATGGAGCTGGTGCCCGACGAGCAGCCGGCGGGGGATTTCCTGCCGCTGCTGCGGGCGGCGCTGTACTATCTCTCGGAAAACGCGCGGCCGCCGCTGCTGGTCAAGGCGGCGGCGGAACTGCGTATGCTGAGCATGGCGGGTTACATGCCGGACTTGGTGATGTGCGCGGGCTGCGGCGCGTATGAGCATGACGTGATGTATTTTCTGCCGTCCACGGGACAAATCCGGTGCGGCCAGTGCGGCGTTGGCGGCGGGGAATCGAGTTTCCGGCTGGGGCGCGGCGCGATGACGGCCATGCGCCATGCCATCTACGCCGAACAGAAAAAGCTCTTTGCCTTCACGCTCAGTGAAGAGAGCTTGCAGCAGTTTTCCAAGGCGTCGGAGGCCTTTGTACTCGCAAAATTGGAGAGAAATCTCACAACACTTGCCTTTTTGCACACCATGCTGTAGCATCATTTTATCAATAAGGAACATCAAAACATATGGATATGAACAGAGATTATCGCGTGCTGGAACTCGACAAGGTGCTGGAAATGCTGGCGGCCAAATGTGCCTGTGCCGACACCGCCGACGAAGCACGCCGCATACAGCCTCAGACTGACCTGAACCGCGTACATGACATGCTGCTGCAAACGGCCGACGCACATATGCTGGCCGGACGGTTCGGCACGCCTTCCTTCGGCGGCGCGACCAATATTGCAGGCGCACTGCGGCGCGCACAGGCGGGCGCAGTGCTTTCGATGGGGGAACTGCTGCGCATCGCTTCGGTTATGCGCACGATTCGCACACTGCGGGACTGGCGCGGACACTGTGAGGGCGTTTCCACCTCACTGGACGGCCTTTTCATGACGCTGGCATCCAACAACCATCTGGAGGACAAAATTACTGCCTCCATCGTCAGCCCGGAGGAAATGAACGACCACGCTTCAGCAGAATTGTACGATATCCGCCGCAAGATCAAGAGCGCCGAAAGTCGCGTGCGCGAGCAGCTCGAAAAGCTCATTCGCTCCGCGACTTATCAGAAATATTTGCAGGACAGCTTGGTCACCATGCGTGACGGCCGCTTTGTTGTACCGGTCAAGGCGGAGTTCCGCAGTCAGGTGGCGGGTCTGGTACATGACACCTCGTCTTCCGGCGCGACTGTGTTCATCGAGCCGATGGCGGTGGTGGAAACCAACAACGATATCCGCCTGCTCCAAGGCCGCGAGCAGGAGGAAATCGAACGCATTCTGACCGCGCTTTCGGCTGAGTGCGGCGAAAATGCGGATATGCTCATCGCGAGTTATCACACGCTCATTGAGCTGGACTTGCTCTTTGCCAAGGCGAATCTGGCCTATGATATGGACGCGTCGCTTCCGATTGTGTCGGCGGACGGCGTGATCGACCTCAAAAAGGCGCGTCACCCCCTGATTCACAAAAAGAAGGTCGTTCCCTCGGATATCCGGCTAGGCGGCGAATTTGATACCTTGATGATTACCGGCCCCAATACGGGCGGCAAGACCGTCACACTGAAAACCCTCGGACTGCTCACGTCCATGACCATGTGCGGCATGATGATTCCCGCCGGGGACAACAGCCGCGTGTCGGTGTTTGACAACATTCTGGCGGATATCGGCGATGAGCAGTCTATCGAGCAATCGCTCTCCACCTTCTCGGCGCATATGACCAACATTATCCGTATCCTTGGCGTGGCGGGGGACAAATCCCTCGTCCTGCTGGATGAACTTGGCGCGGGCACCGACCCTGTGGAGGGCGCGGCGCTGGCGGAATCCATCATCGAGCAGCTGCGGAGCAAAGGCGCGCGTATTGCCGCGACGACTCATTACGCGGAACTTAAAAGCTACGCGCTCACGACGCCGGGTGTGGAAAACGGCAGCTGTGAATTTAATGTGGAGACGCTGCGGCCTACCTACAAATTGCTGATCGGCGTACCGGGACGTTCCAACGCCTTCGCCATCTGCGCCCAGCTGGGAATGCCGGACGCGGTGGTGGAGCAGGCGCGTTCGCTGGTGTCGAGTGACAACACTCGCGTGGAAGATGTCGTGGCGGAATTGGATACCGCGCGTCAGGAGATGGAGCACAAGCTGGAAGAGGCCGAACGGCTTAAAGCCGAGGCCGAGGCCGTCAAGCGCGAGATGAAGGAGCGGGAAGAGAAGTTCGAAAAGACCAAGCAGGGCGAGATTGAAACGGCACGCAACCAAGCGGCACGCATTGTCTCGCAGGCGAGAGCCGAAGCCGACGACCTGCTCAAAGAAATCGACCGTCTGCGCAAGGATTACGAATCGGCCAAGATTTCCGCGCTCAACGGCGACGCGAAGGCCAGTCTCCGCGCCAGACTGCGCAAAATGGAGGCCTCGGTTGACCCGGTGGAGCAGCGTTCCAATGAGGGCTATGTGCTGCCGCGCGATCTGAAAGTCGGCGATACGGTCGAGGTCTTCGGTCTGCACGAAAAGGGCACGGTGCTGGCGCTGCCGGATAAATCAGGGAACGTCATGGTGCAGATGGGCATTATCAAGTCCCGCGTCAAGTTGGGCGAGCTGCGTCTGGTGGAGGAGAGCAAGGTCACGTTCAACGGCCAGAAGCCGCGCAAAAAGGCGGGCACGACCCATAGCATTGACACTAAAAAGGTGCAGACTGAGGTGGACGTGCGCGGCTGTACGGTGGAGGAAGGTATTCTGGAGGTGGATCGCGTGATTGACCACGCGGTTGTGATGAAGCTGGGGGAAGTGCGCGTGATTCACGGAAAAGGCACCGGCGCACTGCGCGCCGGTCTGCACCAGCACTTCCGGAAGCACCCCAATATCAAATCCTTCCGGCTGGGCGTGTACGGGGAAGGCGAAACCGGCGTCACCATCATCGAACTGAAATAGAGCGAAAAGCCCAACAATGGGGAGTCCAGGGGGGGCTGGCACACGCTTTCGCGAGCGAAAGCTGGTGCAGGGCAGCGCCTTGCCGGGAGTGTGAGGGCAGAGCCCTCACAAGGCAAGCGCAGCTTGCCGAGCGGGATAACCTTCAATACAAATCAAATGCGGGCGAATAAAAAAGCAGCCTTGACCAATCATACGGTCGCGGCTGCTTTTTTGTATTCGCCAAAACTTAAAGCGTATTATGCTGCTGTGCGCTTCTTGAGGAAAATGCCCCACACTGCCTCGAACAGCTCCCGGAACTCCTTGGTAAAGCAGAAGCATACGGCAATAATACCATTCGGCACCACCAAACAGACGCCCAGCTTGGCAAAGACGTCCGCCCATTCGGTCAGACCGTTCAGGAAGGTGACGTCGATGTAATGTGTCAGGGCAATCAGTGCGCCCGAGAAGAAGAAATAGACAAAGTTGCGCCGCCAAAATTCGCCCCATGACCGCTCAAAGCCGTGCTTGAAGAGTACCAGCGGTTCCACCCAGAGGGACGTGACTGCCATGCTGAAAATGGTACCGAAGAAGATACCCGCAATGCCCATGCGCTGAATGCAGACGATAGACACCACCACATTGATGGCCGCCTCGATGACCGGTTTGTAACGGTCGTACCACAGCAGCCCCATCGCCTCTTTGAAGGTCAGCGGTACCTTGCGGATGCCTACGACGTAGAAATTCAGACCGATCATCAGTACGGTCGGGAAGCCGAAGGCAAATTCTTCCCGGTGGAACATGACCCAGATCACGGGGTTGGCCAGTTCAATGAAGCTCACCGTGCAGAAGGTGTAGACCCAGAAGCTGAGAAAATGCAGGTATTTGAAGGTGTTGTAGGAGGCTTCTTTGGATTCGCTGGTGGTCAGATTGCCCACGCTCGACAGCATAGCGTTAAAGAACTGATTCAGGAAAGAGTTCATCAGGTTGACAATCAGCTTGAAGTTGCTGTAGAAGCCGCAGTAGATGATGCCGATGAACTTGGTAATCAGCAGATTGTCGGTGGAGCCAAGCACGGTCGCGCCGACACGGTGGTTGAACATGGCAAAGACGTTTTTGTAAATGCCGGTTTTTTCCTCTTTGCTGAGGCTGATCTTTTCCTTGCTGTTGAGGAAGGGGTAGAGCTTGGACGCCTTGTGAGAGATGAAAATGTTTTTGGCAACCGTCACCGAGCCCTGAATGATGAGGTACGCAAAGAAATTGCGCGTCAGCACCAGAATGATGACCTGCCCGACGCATTGCAGAATCGAGAAAATCGCGCTGTAGACGTGAATGATGTAGACCTTCTGGTCGGCGTTGAGAATGGACATCTTGTATACCCACAGGTATGACGCCGCCGAGCTGACCAGATAGAGGAAGTAAATCAGTCTGGCGTGCGGTACCGAATCCATGTCCTCGATGAAGAAGGACAAAAACGGCATCAGACACATGCCCACACCAAAGACCATTGCGGCAATCAGGTTGTAGGCCCGCCGGTAGAATTGTGTCAGGGCAATCAGCTTGCGTTCGTCCTGATCGACGATCGGCTTGTACATGCTGTAGACCAGCACCAGACCGATGCCCAGCTCCGCCAGCGACAGAAATTCCAATATCGCCGAAAACAATCCGCGTGCGCCAAGATATTCGGCTGTCATATACTGGATAAAGACATATTGTGTGATAAAGGCAGTCAATGTGATGATGGCCTGCGACAGTACACCCACCACAGTGTTTTTCATCAGCTTTTCCGCTCTCAAATCTGTCAGCTCCTCTGTTTTTCTTTATGGATACATTTACCTATCTATTATATTAGCTGAATGGTTTGGTTGTCAACAATGAATTTGTTAGGATATTATGACAAATGCTAAAAGTATCAGGCTGTCAGAAAAAGCAGTTAATATGGAATTTATCTTTCGGGCATATACTATGTTGTCAGTATTTGTCATCATGATATTTTGGAGTGAAAAGACAATGAAACAACCTTCCAACAAGGCGCAGGAAAAGGCCGTTTCTCACGTGAAGCTGAAATTCCGCGGTCTTACAGCCATCATCAAACAAAAGAAAGGGCCGTTTGCGGTGTATGTGGTACTGCGGACGCTGGTGCTCATCGCGCTGGGCATTTCCCTCTGGCGAGGACGCTACGAACACACCTTTCTCTGTGTGTTGTCGCTGATTCTTTTCCTGATGCCGACCTTTCTGTCAGAGAATTTCGGCATCGAATTTCCCTCCGCCATGGAGATCATCGTCCTGTTTTTTATCTTCGCGGCGGAGATATTGGGCGAAATCCAGTGCTATTACCTCCGGTTCCCCTTTTGGGACACCATGCTGCACACGCTCAGCGGATTCCTGCTGGCGGCCTGCGGTTTCGGCATGGTGGACATTCTCAATAAGAATCCCAGAATCAAATTCAACCTGTCTCCGGCCTTTCTCTCGACCGTGGCCTTCTGCTTTTCAATGACGATCGGTGTGCTGTGGGAATTTTTTGAATACGCCTGTGATCTGCTGCTTCGCACCGACGCGCAGAAGGACACCATCATTACCTCTATTTCCTCCGTTGCGCTTAATGAAAGCGGGGAGAACGTGCCCGTGCTGATCGACAACATCTCCGACGTGGTGGTCAACGGGCAGTCGCTCGCGGTGGGCGGCTACATCGACATCGGCCTGATTGATACGATGAAGGATCTGTTTGTCAATTTTATCGGCGCGGTAGTGTTCAGCGTCATCGGCTATTTCTATGTCAAAAACCGCGGAAAAGGAAAGATTGCCAAGCACCTGATTCCCACTTATCGCGGCAAACCGGAGCCGTCCGAAGAGAGCGGTTCGTAGCGTGACAGAAAGATAACACCCGTACGGGATTGATATCCTGCACGGGTGTTTTTGTGTACATTGAGAAAGTGATGGTTGAGCCGCTGACAAAGGGTTACGCGGCCGGGTCTGTAACTGCTTCGTCTGCCGCAGGCGCGTCTTCTTCAAAGCTGACCCGGATCACCAGCTGGTCGTCGATGATCTTCACGTCATCAAAATGGATATCGTGAATGATACTGCTGACCTTCTTGGCGGCCCAGTTTTTCACGGAGTTCTTCACACCGCCGATCAGATTATTGAACCATTTCTTGATGGAGAAGCCCTGATTTTCGTCGGTTTCGTCGTCTGTGCTATCCTCGGTGACGGTCAGCCCCAGTTCGCTGAGCGCGAGATCGGACAGCTGATCGTTGAAATCAGTGGTATCGAAATAGACCATGCCGTTGCGGAAGGAGACGTTGTCAACCGTCGTCACGCCTTCCAGATGCTTGAGAATCTCGCCCTGCGGCAGGCTGATTTTGCCGATATAGGCGCTGTGCAGATTGATGATGATGTACGGGTCGTCATAGCTGACGTCCGCGGTTGCCTTGATCGGCCAAGTGATGCCTTTGTAATTGGCGCGGCAATAGATGGTGGCCTTGTCGTTGTTGACGACCGCGAAAAGGTCATTGATCTGGATACCCTCTTCCGCGAGCTTATCCTGTACGCCGTCGGCAAGCTGCCCAAGGAAAATATTGATGTCGTTGGAGTTGAAGGAAATCTTCTTGTCCTTAATCATCTCGACGGCCGATTCCTTCACAACAGTGGACATATCGCCCGTTACCTCCGGCGCCTTGGGCATGGTGTCGCTGGTAGCGAAGAGGAAGGCCACGCCCAGTCCCACTGCTGCCACAACCAGAAGCGCAAACAGGCCGAGAATGATGACAACGGCAACATTGGTTTTCTTGCCGGACGACTGAGGGTTACCCTCTGTGGTGATCTGCCCCGGCGCGTAGACGGGTGTGGTTTCGGGTGGCTTGTTGGCCACTTGGGTGGTGACGGTGGTGCCGTCTGCGGTGTTGCCTCCCATAGGGATCGCTTCATTGTTGGTGTCTGCCATGCTGCATTTCTCCTTTACAATTAATTTGAATCACGGTATTTAGCTGTATCTGTATTCGCCCAACCACGTTGCGTATCACGGTGCGTCTTGCTCGTTCGGCAGCGCCTCACTCGTGGGACGCTGTCCCACACCCCGCAAGGGCGCTGCCCTTGACCTGCCAAGAGGTGCCAGCACCCCTTGGATTCCCGCGCCGCATTCGCGGCTTAATTGCGCTTCGCTTTTTTCCTTATTATTCCAATTCAAACGCGCCGGTGTAGAGTTTGTAATACTGCCCCTTCTGCGCGATGAGCTGGTCATGGGTGCCGCGCTCAATGATTCTTCCGTGGTCAAGCACCATGATGACGTCGGAATTTTTGACGGTGGAAAGACGGTGGGCGATGACAAACACCGTCCGTCCCTCCATCAGCTTATCCATGCCCTTCTGCACAATCTGTTCGGTGCGGGTATCGATGGAAGAGGTAGCTTCATCGAGAATCATGACAGGCGGGTCGGCAACCGCAGCGCGTGCAATGGCAATCAGTTGTCGCTGTCCCTGCGAGAGATTGTCGCCGTTGTTTTCCAGCAGCGTGTTGTAACCCTGCGGCAGACGGGTGATGAAGTCGTCCGCGCCCGCGAGCTTCGCGGCGGTAATGCACTCGTCGTCGGTCGCGTCGAGCTTGCCGTAGCGGATATTGTCCATCACGGTGCCGGTGAAGAGATTCGTCTCCTGCAAGACCAATCCCAGCGAGGTGCGCAGGTCGGACTTGCGGATTTTATTGATGTTGATGCCGTCGTACCGAATCTTGCCGTCCTCGATGTCGTAGAAGCGGTTGAGCAGATTGGTGATGGTAGTCTTGCCCGCGCCGGTCGCGCCCACGAAGGCGATTTTTTCGCCGGGCTTGGCGGAAATCGTGATGTTGTGGAGGATGGTCTTGCCTTCTTCATAGGCGAAGTCCACGTCATAAAGCTGCACGTCGCCTTGCAGCGGAGTATAGGTGAGGGAGCCGTCGCCGTGGGGATGTTTCCACGCCCAGCGGCCGGTGTGCTTCTTGGTTTCGGTGATGTTGCCCTGCTTGTCGATTTTGGCGTTGACCAGCGTGACATAACCGTCGTCCACCTCGGGTTCTTCGTCAATCAGCGAGAAGATGCGCTCCGCGCCTGCCATAGCCATGGCAACGGAGTTGATCTGCTGGGCGAGGGAATTGACGTTGCCGGTGAACTGCTTGGCCATGTTGAGGAAGGGCACCAGAATGTCGATGGTGACCACGCCGATGGAGCCTGCCGCGATGCAGGAAATACCGATGTTGGGCACCTTGGCGAGCAGCAGCACGCCGCCGATCACCGCGATGGTCACATAGAGGATATTGCCGATGTTCTGGATAACCGGCCCCAATACGTTGGCATAGGCGTGTGCGCGGAAGCTGTCCTCATAGAAACTGTCGTTCAGCTCATCGAACCCTTCGCGGCATTTGTCCTCATGGTTAAAAACCTTGATAACCTTCTGCCCGTTCATCATTTCCTGCACATAGCCTTCCATTTTACCGAGCGACTGCTGCTGTCGAATGAAGTATTTTGCGGAGCCGCCGCCGGCTTTGCCGCTGACGAAGAAGATCAGCGCCACGCCGCACAGCACCACCAGCGTCAGCCACAGGCTGTAATAGAGCATGATGGCGAGCACGGAGGTCAGCAGGATGGCCGTTTGCAGCAGCGTGGGAAGTGCCTGCGACACCATCTGGCGCAGCGCGTCGATGTCGTTGGTGTAGCGGCTCATGATGTCGCCGTGCTTGTTGCGGTCAAAGTACTTGATGGGCAGGTTCTGCATCTTGTCAAAGAGCGCAATGCGCATTTTGCTCAGGAAGCCCTGCGTGATGTATGCCATGAGCTGGGAATAAGTGAAAATTGCCAGCCATGCCATGACATACAGTCCGATGAGGATACCCACTTTGGGCAGAATGACTTTGGAGGCCCCTTCCCAGTCGCCGGTGAGATACCAGTCCTGAATGTCGGCGATAATCTTCTGCTGGAAGACGGCGGGCAGCGCGTTGGTGATGGACGAGAGGATAATGCAGACCGCCGTGACGGGTACCAATACCGGATAGGAGTCCCGCAGCATTTTAATCACGCGGGCGAGCCCCTTCATGGAAATGGGAGGACGTTTCATCTTTTTCATTTCGGCAAACCCTTTTCCGTCAGGCAAATCCTGCTTCTGAGGGATATTTTCAGGCATTTTCTCAGGCATCGTCGTCACCTCCGTTGGTCTGCTGCTCGTAGATTTCGCGGTAAATGTCGCTGGTCTGCATGAGCTGCTGATGATTGCCGACGGCGGCGATAGCGCCGTTGTCGAGAATAAGAATCAGATCGGCGTCCTGTACCGAGGCAATGCGCTGGGCGATAATGAGCTTGGTGGTTTCGGGGATAAATTCCTTGAAGCCCTTGCGGATGAGCGCGTCGGTCTTGGTGTCCACGGCGCTGGTGGAGTCGTCGAGAATGAGAATTTTCGGTTTTTTGAGCAAGGCGCGGGCAATGCAGAGACGCTGCTTCTGACCGCCGGACACGTTCGTGCCGCCCTGCTCGATGTAGGTGTCATAGCCGTCGGGGAAGGAATGAATGAATTCGTCCGCCTGCGCGAGTTTACAGGCTTCCACCAATTCCTCGTCGGTCGCGTTTTCATTGCCCCAGCGGAGATTCTCCTTGATGGTGCCGGAGAAAAGCTGGTTCTTTTGCAGCACCATCGCGACGCTGTCGCGCAGCGCCGTCAGATCGTAATTCCGTACATCGACGCCGCCGACCTTGATGCTGCCTTCGGTGGTGTCGTACAGACGGGGAATGAGCTGCACCAGCGTGGATTTGCTCGAACCCGTGCCGCCCAGAATGCCCACCGTCATGCCGGAGTCAATGTGCAGATTGGCGTTGGCAAGGGTGAATTTGGCGGAGTCCCTGAAATACTTGAAGTTGACGTTTTCAAAGTCAATCGAGCCGTCCTTGATTTCGGTGACAGGAGCAGCGGGATTGGTCATGGTGGGTTCTTCATTCAGCACCTCGACGATACGCTTCATGGATTCCAGTGAAATGGTAATCATCACATAGATCATGGAGAGCATCATCAGCGAGATCAGAATCTGCATACCGTAGGTGAGCATGGAGGACATCTGTCCCACGTCGATGGTGGTGCCGCGGTTGGTGATAATCAGCTTGGAGCCGACGATCAGCACGAATATCATGTTGAAGTACATGCAAAGCTGCATGAGCGGCATATTGAATGCCACAATGCGCTCCGCTTTGGTAAAATCGCGGCGGATATCCTCGGCGGCAGCGTTGAACTTCTGCTTTTCGTATTCCTCGCGGGAAAAGCCTTTGACCACGCGCATGGCGCGGACATTTTCCTCCACCGACTGATTGAGCTTGTCGTACTTGCGGAACACGCTGTGAAATGCCGGCATGGCGTTCTTGCCGATCAGAATCAGACCGAACGCCAGCACCGGAATGACCACCACGAAGGTGGTTGCCAGCGCGCCGCCCATGATGTACGCCATGATGACCGAGAAGAGGAACATCAGCGGCGAACGTACCGCGATGCGGATGACCATCATGTAAGCCATCTGGACATTGCTCACATCGGTGGTCAGCCGCGTGACCAGCGACGAGGACGAAAACCTGTCGATATTCTCAAACGAGAAGCGCTGTACTTTGTCAAATAAGTCGTGACGCAGATTTCTGGCAAAGCCGGCGGAAGCCTTGGCGCTGGTGTATCCCGCCAGACCGCCGCAGGCGAGCGAAGCGACCGCCATCACAATCAGCAGCAATCCTGTCAGCAGCAGCGACTTCATCTGTAAGTCCGCCTTCATCTGATTAACCAGATTGGCTGTGATGAAGGGAATCAGACATTCCAGTATGACCTCGCCTACCATGAGGAAAAAGGTGATGATAGACGGCTTTTTGTACTCCCTCACGCACGACAACAGTTTTTTTATCATCGTATGTCTCCTTTTGTTGTGCGATTAGTGAATGTTGCGTAACGGCGTCGGAAACTATCTCTTTTCCGGTTCGGGATAAGCCACGCCGAAGGTGTCCACCGTGACCTTCTTCATGGCCTGCGGCGCGAGGGGACGGTCACTGCGGTCGGTCTGGGTTTCGGCGATGGCGTTGACCACGTCCATGCCCTCAATGACCTTGCCGAAAGCGGCGTACTGACCGTCGAGGAAGGGGGCATTCTTGTGCATGATGAAGAACTGAGAACCTGCCGAATTGGGGAGGTTGGTTCTCGCCATGGAGAGAACGCCGGGTTCGTGAGCCAGCGGGTTGAGGAAGCCGTTGCGGGTAAATTCGCCCTTGATGGTGTAGCCGGGACCGCCCATGCCGGTGCCGTCCGGACAGCCGCCCTGAATCATGAAGCCGCTGATGACGCGGTGGAAAATCAGTCCGTCATAGTAGCCCTTGCTGACGAGGCTGATGAAGTTATTGACGGTGTTGGGAGCGATGTCGGGGTAAAGCTCCGCCTTGATAACGCCGCCGTTTTCCATTTGAATGGTGACAATAGGATTTTGTGCCATTGGATTGTTACCTGCCTTTGCAAAAATTTTGTCGGACGGCAGTCATAGTCGTGACTGCCGTCATTTTGTCAGACACAGTTATTCTATCATATAAATATGTACTATATATGAATTTTTCGCCGCCGATGGCAAAAACAGCCGGAAATAGCCGGAAAAATCCCTGCCGTCTCCGGTAGGAAAACGGCAGGGACTGTTTTATAGCAATGGAATTGTATTATGCCCACGTAATGCCGGAGGGCAGCGTGAACTTCTTCTCGCGGTCGAGGGCATAGTCGCCCTTGAGGAACAGCTCCGCCTCGTTGCGTCTGCGGTACCACAAGCCCTTGTAGTTCTTGCCGGAGGACTTGATATAACGGCAGAAGCCTTCGATAATCTGCTCGGCTTTGGCGTCGTCACCGCTGCGGTGGGAGATAATGGCGGATTTAAGATAGAACTTGGTGGAATCGTTGTCCCACAGTGCGGGGCCGATGTTGTAGCAGAAGGAAACCAGCGCGTCGAACTGCACTTGATTGAGCTTGACGCCGTTGCGCACAGCCCAGTCGGTGACAGCCTTGACATAAGGACCGTCGTTGAGGTCGGCGTTGAGCAGTGCCGTGGCGCCCTCCGCCGTCAGATACGGCCTTTCATCTGTCAACACGTAGCTTTCACCGATCATGGCCTTGATATCCTCGTTGAATTCGGAAATGGCACGTTCCTCCGACCAACTCTTGCTGGCGGTGGTGGTCTTGGCGTGACCATAGCCGATGGTCCAGTAGCCCGAGACATCCTGATAGGGATAGAAGGCCACTTCACCGGTGGGCAGCACCGTACCGCCGCCTTCCCAGTCGGCGATGAACTTGGTGCCTTCGGCGCTGATCTTCATGGTCTGAATATCGGTGTAAGGCTCCTTCAGCACGACCACGCAAGTGTTGGCAATAGCCAGACCGCTCTTGGCCGTAATGGTATAGAGACCTTCCTTTTTAGCATTGACAACGCCTTTGTTGTCAACGGGACAGTTGACGGCGTTGGAAGAGGAATAGGAAATCGACGCGCCTCCCACATTCAGTGCAAGGCTGACAGATGAGCCCTTTTCCACATAGTAGTAATCCGTGGTGTATTTGAGGATCATACTTTCGTATGTGGTCTTGACGTCCTTGATATAGCTGGCCTTGACATAGCCGTAGCCCGAACCGTACTCGATCTTGTGCCATGTCTTGCCCTTTTCCGCGATCACGACAGTGGTGCCGTTTTTCAGCGTGCCGAGCTTGGCGCCGGAGGTGCTGGCCTTGCTGCGGACGTTGAGGTTCCCCGTGACCTTGACCGTGCCGATGACGACTTTGCGGCCGACGGTTTTCGCTGTGGTAGTCGTGGTGGGTTCCTGTGTGGTGGAGCTGTCGGCAGTAGTGGAAGAAGTAGTCGTTTCCGTGGAGGAAACGGTGGACTCGGTTGCCGACGCGGTGGTTTCGGTGGTTGTCGTCACCTCTGTGGTGGTAGAGCCTGTCGCAGAGGGCGCCGCGTTGACATAGGTACCCATCACCCAGCCAAACGAGTTGTCCGACAGGACAACCTGATACCAATCGTCCTTTTTGTCAATGTATTCCAGACGCTGCCCCTTGCTGACCTCAGAGACCTTGTCATAGGAGGAGCCGGCGCCCGCGCGGACACTCAGCGAGTCCGCCGTGACTTCCAGAACGCCGCTTTCCGAGCCGCCGGCGGATACCATGGAGGCCGA
>CAMHEZ010000018.1 GCA_946184295.1 uncultured Clostridia bacterium
CGCCGGTCTGACCTATCAGTGGCAGCTTTCCGACGACGCGGGCAAGACGTGGCGGAACAGCTCTACCAAGACCGCAAATTACAGCACTACCCTCTCCGACAAGAACAACGGACGGTATGTGCGTTGTATCGTGACCGACAAGTACGGCAATTCGGTCAAATCCGGCGCGGCGAGTATGAAGATCACCACACTGAAAATCACCGCGCAGCCGGTCAATCAAATCTTAAAGAAAGGCGCGACAGTCTCCTTCAAGGTGGCTGCCACCGGCGCCGGTCTGACCTATCAGTGGCAGCTTTCCGACGACGCGGGCAAGACGTGGCGGGACAGCTCCACCAAGGCCGCGACCTACAGCACCACTCTGAGCGACAAGAACAACGGACGCTATGTCCGCTGTATCGTAACCGATAAATACGGCAATTCGGTCAAGTCCGGCGCGGCAAGCATGAAGATCAAGTAAACCGCCCTGTCGGGGTTGTCCCCTCAAAAGAAACAACCGGCGTATCCGTCCCGCTCCTGCGGAATCAGATACGCCGGTTTTTGTCATTTCAATTCAAATATCGCTCCACAAACTGCGCTTCGTCCGCCGCCAGCATACGCCGCGCCAAGCTATCCGCCGTTTCGATTAACATACGCTGGTACGTACACTGCACCGGCGACACTTCGCCCATATCGCCGCACTGCTGGAAATTCAGGCAGGCACAGTCGTTGACGCACCGCGATTCCAGCGCACAGCCCCGGCAGAACGACGGTTTGACAAGGCTGCGCCGATGAATCCTTTCCCGCACGGCCTCGTCAATGCCGGTCTTCACCGTTCCTATCTGATATTCCGGCAATCCCCCGAACTGAATGCACGGGTAGATCGCTCCGTCCCAGTCAATGTAAAGCTTGCGGTGCCCCAAGTCACACACATGGCAGGGCTTTTGTTTGGTGATACTCAGGATTTTCTCGTCAAAGGCATTGAAGGAAATCCGTTTGCCCTCCTGAAAGGCGGCGAATATGTAATCCGCGATGATATGAAGCTGCCGACCCAGCTCGTCCATGCTGTCGTCGTTCCAACCTGCGTCAGGGCGGGAATCAATCGCCAGATTGACCTGCCGCGCCCCTTTGGCATACAGGGAAATGACCGATTCCGCCGCCTGCGTCACGCAGTCCGCCGCCAGCGTCGCCATGATGAAGGCCTTCGGCTGCCAGCGCAGCAGCAGCATGAGCTTTTCGTCCAGCAGGGCGAGACAGTCCCGTCCGTCAGCATACAGCCGGTTGACCCGGCTCATCAAACCGTCGTGGGAGAGGGCAATTTTGATACGGTTGTCACAGGCAAAGGTCAGAAATTCCTCGTCCAGCAGCAGGCCGTTGGTGGTCATGTTGTACCGGAACTCTTTTTCAGGGTGGGCAGTTGCGACCCGCTCGACACACCGGTAAATCAACTCCTTCCGCAGCAGCGGTTCGCCGCCGAAGAAGGAAATACCGCCTTGTTTTTTACCGTCACCCGCCAGCAGGTCCACCGCCGCCAGCGCGGTTTCCTCCGTCATGAAGACATGCTCATGCGACTCAAAGCAGTACCGGCACCGCAGATTGCATTGCTTTGTCAGAATCAATGTGCCGTTCATTGAGAAAATTCTCCGTCTTGCGGCATAGAAACGACATCGCCGTCCAACAGATACGGCTCATCGTTTCCCTCATCGGCAGACTCCACCATGATCTTGCCCTCATAGGGAAGCTGGCCGCCGCTCTTGGCGTCGGATTCGGATACACAGGACGAACCGCCGTCCGGGTCCTGATACGGCACGTCCCCCGCATAGGACATATCCTGCTTGCAGCCGGTCAGACCGCCGAGCAGCGCCGCTCCCATCGCACCGATGGCAAATTTTTTCAAAAAAACCTCACGGGAATAGCCCGCATCGTAACGCTCTGTTTTCTTCAATTTCATGATATGATACCTCCTGTCACACCTGCGTATCTTCTGAGGAAACAGATTCTTCCGACGCAAATCGCTTCGGCTCCACATAGAATGTTTCACTGCCTGTGACAACTTCGTCCTCAGCTATGTCCGACTCCGACACGCAGACTTGCGCCCCGTCATACTCCTGGTAGGTCATGCCGCCCGCATACGTCGCACACGCGGACAGACTGCCAATCATCGCGGCGCCCAACGCTCCCATCGCGCATCTTTTCAGAAAATCCTCGCTCGTATAGCCCGCACAATAGCTCTCCGTTTTTTTCAGCTTCATCATACCCAGCTCCTTTCTGTGGTCCTTCATTCCTATAACCTTTTACAATGTCAAACGGTTGGTGTTTTCAAACGATTTTTTAAACACCAAAAAGCCCCCAGCATTCATCAGAACATTGGGGGCTTACGATTCTCATGATTAAGATGATTAAGATGATTACACCGGGTGAACCTTTGCCTTCATGTCGGCGTGCGCGGTGTCAATGCCGTATTTCTCATCGCGGCGCTTCTTGAAGAACTTGGTCGCGACCTGACCGAAGCAGGCATAGGAGAGAACGTCCTCTTCCTGTTCGAGATACTCCGTCATCTCGGCGCGCAGCTTGTCAAGCTCCGGTTCGAGCAGATCGGCGGGACGACAGTCAATCGGCTTGCTGTCGCCGATGATCTTCTTGCGGAAGGCGGGGTCAATGGGCATCGGCGTTCTGCCGTAGGTGCCCTGCACCAGACCCTTGAACTCGTTGGAGGTCATCTTGTAGCGCTCGCCGCAGATGACATTCAGCACGGCCTGCGTGCCGACGATCTGGGATGTCGGCGTGACAAGCGGCGGATAACCCGCGTCTTCACGCACGCGCGGCACTTCGTTGAGCACGTCGGGCAGCTTGTCGAGCTGACCCGCTTCTTTGAGCTGCGATACGAGGTTGGAGAGCATGCCGCCCGGCACCTGATAGAGCAGCGTCTTGGAATCGACTTCGAGCACCTTCGGATTCATCAGACCGCTTTCCAGATACTTCTGGCGCAGCGTCTCGACATAATCGCGAATCTCGCCCAGCAGATTCAGGTCGAGGCCGGTGTCGTACTCGGTACCCTGCAAGGCAGCTACCATGGATTCGGTGGCCGGATGGGACGTGCCGAGTGCCAGCGGCGACATGGCGGTGTCCACCACGTCAACACCCGCCTCAATGCCCTTGAGCAGGCTCATCGAAGCCAGACCCGAGGTATAATGCGTGTGAAGCTGAATCGGCACCTTGACGGTCTCCTTGAGCGCTTTCACGAGATCATATGTTCCGTAAGGAGTCAGCAAGCCCGCCATATCCTTGATGCAGATGGAATCCGCACCGGCGTTTTCCAGCGTCTTGGCGTACTTGGTGTAATAGTCCAGTGTAAATACCGGGCCGGTGGTGTATGAAATGCAGCCCTGCACATGACCGCCGTACTTCTTGGCGGCATTGATGGAGGTTTCCAGGTTGCGGATATCGTTGAGCGCGTCGAAAATACGCATGATGTCAATGCCATTGTCAATCGACTTGGCAACGAAATACTCAATCACGTCATCGGCATAGTGACGGTAGCCCAGCATATTCTGCCCGCGGAAGAGCATCTGGAGCTTGGTATTGGGGCAGGCCTTGCGAATGGTGCGCAGGCGTTCCCACGGGTCCTCACCCAAAAAGCGCAGGCAGGCGTCAAACGTCGCGCCGCCCCAACATTCGAGCGAATGGAAGCCCACTTTATCCAGATTGGCCAGCATGGGGAGCATTTCCTCGGTGGTCATTCTGGTGGCAATCAAAGACTGGTGCGCGTCGCGCAGCACCGTTTCGGTAATTCTGATCTGTGGCATGACTTTCCTCCCGCTTCCATCAGCCCAACGAGACGAGAGCGCCGCCGGACTCGACGGTCTGACCCTTGGTAACGTGAACCGCGACAACCTTGGCGTCCTTGGGAGCGACAATGGCGTTCTCCATCTTCATGGCTTCCAGCACGATCAGCGTATCGCCGGACTTGACGGTATCGCCGACCTTGACCTTGATGTCAAGCACCGTGCCGGGCATGGGGGAATTGACAGGCTCGCCGCCTGCCGCAGTGGGGGCAGGTGCGGGAGCAGCCTTGGGCGCGGGAGCGGGTGCCGCGGCAGGAGCGGCGGGTGCGGCGGAAACGGCGCCTTCGCCGACTTCCTCCACCTGAACGTCATAAGCGACACCGTTAACGGTAATCTTTAAGTTTTTCATGGGAATGTTCCTCCTGAATTGATGTGATATATAAACAATTACAGTTGAATGTTGGAATGCTTCTTTGCCATGCGCGTGACCTTCTTGGACGCGAGCATTTCAAGCGCGGCGGCAACAACCTTGCGGGTATCGGCCGGGGCAATCACGTCGTCTACATAGCCGTCCGCGGCGGAAGCGGCGGGAGAAGCCAGCGTATTCTTGTATTCCTCGACGATTTCGACACGTCTCTCGGCGGGATTCTGCACACCCTTGAGCCTGTCGCTATACATAATGGCGGCGTAAGTTTCAGGCGCGAGCGGCGCGATGACGGCATTCGGCCACGCAACCGTGAGGTCGGCGTTGGCGGCTCTGCCCGCCATGGAAACAAAGGCCGGGCCGTACACGGAACCGACAATCACGGCAATCTTGACAGTGGTAGCCTCGGCATAAGCGTGAGCGACCTTGGCCGCGTCGCGTACGGATTCAAAGCCATAAGTATCCACCAGCGAAACCAGCGGAATGGAGAACGCGTCGCAGAAGCGCACGAAACGCGCCAGCTTGGCGGCGCTGTTGGCGTCGATCTTGCCGCCGTCGTTGCGGCTTCTGGAAGCGACGATACCCACCGTATTGCCCTCGACGGTGGCCAGACCGGTCAGCACGCTTCTGCCGAACTTGGGCTGAAGGTCGAGCAGGCTGCCCGCGTCAATCACGCCGGTGGTGATGTGGGAAATAATGCGGGTATCGGTGCCGATCGCGGCGGAAGCGGCGTTGAGTTCCTCTCCGCTGACGACAGGCTCCGCAAAGTCGGTAATCGGAGCGATGCCGAGGTTATTGGAGGGCAGCATCGTGATGAGCTTTCTCGCCTGACGCAGCGCATCCGGCACGTCCTTGGCCAGCATATGTACGCTGTCTGCCGCGTCTTCGGTCTTTTTCTCACGACCGTTGGTCTCGATGCCAAAGTCGGTGCCCTGCGCCGCGATGACGATATCCGCACTCGACGCAATCAGCGCGTTGGTGCCAAGACAGGTGCCCGCGATGACAGAAATCTGCGGAACAACGCCCGACAGACCGCTGCTCCACAGCAGCATATCGCCGTAGGCCGCCAGAATCTCGCCGCCTTCTTTGAGGCGCGCGCCCTGCGAATCGTAAATGCCGACAACCGGTGCGCCTGTCTTAGCGGCAAAGTCGTAAATTTTCTTGATCTTGCCGGCCTGTGCCTTGGAGATCGCGCCGCCCGCCACGTCGCCGTCCTGGGCAAACGCGTAGACCGGCAGACCTTCGACCGTGCCGTAAGCCGTGACCACTTCGGCCAGCCCGCCCTCGGACTTGACCAGCGTGTCAAATTCCATCATGGAGCCCTCGTCAAAGAGCATGGAAAGGCGCTTGTAAGCGACGGTCGCTCTGACAGCAGCCTTCATTTCGAGAACTTCGTGCAATTTGCTTTCCAAATTCACTCTGCTAACCCCCCTGAATTTCTAAAGCAGCGCGGCAGCAAATCCTACTACCCCACTGTAATGAATAATGTTTTATGCTTTGTACCTTATTATATTACACCCACAAACGATATACAAGGATTAATTTATCACTTGCCAACAAATTCCCTATTTTTGACAGAAATGTACCACATTTTTCGTCGCAATTGTCACATTTTTTCCGTCCGGCACAAAGCCCACCCGTTTGAGAATCGCGTTGTTCAGGCTTTCGGGAGCGCTCACGGTCGGCACGGCGCGGTTGAAGGCATACGAAATCACCGCACGCAGCAGCAGCTCGCCGGTGAAATCGTCGGCGTAGTCCCACGTGTGCAGGGTCAGCACCGCATCGGCTGCCTCGCCTGCCACGGTCATGGCGGCATTGCCCGTCACCTCATCGTTCTCATAGGCACGCAGGAGCGCCGTATCGGCGGGCAGTCCGGTTTTCGCTATGTATTGACTGAGTTCGTCTTTATCTGTTACAGGATGAATTTCCAGCATTTTTTTATACCTCTCTTTGATGGTTTGCTTCTGTAGGAGCTTTTTGGGGATTCGCCTGACTGCGTTTTTAGTCTTGGTACGTGTGGCTCGGTCGGCTAAAGCCTCCCTCATGGGGCTTTGCCCCATTCCCCAGTGGTGGCGAGTGCCCTAGCTTTCGCTTGCGAAAGCTTACGCCCCTGCCAAAGGGACCAGTCCCTTTGGAAACCCGCGCTTCGCTTAATTGCGCTTCGCTTTTTCTTTATTCTTTCTGTATGGTGCTTTTTCGGCGGCTTTGGCGGCACGCTTCTGGCGCGAAGCGGAAATCTGCGCGGACGCCATCAGCGAGCGAAGCTCGTCGTCGTTCAGGTCGCGCCAGTCGCCCTGCTTGAGCATACCCAGCTTGACATTCCCCACCGCGATGCGCTTCAAACGAATCACGTCCAGCCCCAATTCCTCGCACATCTTGCGAATCTGCCGGTTACGCCCTTCATAAAGCGTAATCAGCAGCACACAGCGGTTTTCTTCCTTGGTCACCAGATTTACGTCGGCGGGCAGCGTCATCTGTCCGTCGATCATCAGTCCTTCCGAGAGCTTGGTCAGCATCTCCTCCGTCACCTGCTGCCGCACCGTCACGCGGTAGGTCTTGGAAACGTGGCTGCGGGGGTGGGAAATGCGGTTGGCAAATTCGCCGTCATTGGTCATGAGCAGCAATCCCTCGCTGTCGCGGTCGAGCCGTCCCACGGGGAACACGCGCTCCTGCACATCTGCCACCAGCTCGGCCACACACTTGCGCCCCAGCTCATCGTCCATCGTCGTCACAAAACCGCGCGGCTTGTGCAGCATGATATACACCTTGCGGCTGTTCTGCGGCACGAGCTTTTTGGAGCCCACCGTCACCTTGTCGGCGGCGGGGTCCACCTTGTCGCCAATGCTCGCCACGCGTCCGTTGACGCGCACCTTACCCTCGGCAATCAGCTCTTCGGCCTTGCGCCGCGAGGCAATGCCGCAGTCGGCAATCAATTTTTGCAGCCTGATTTTCTCAGCCATATCTCACTCTTCCTTCTCAAATATGCACGTTGCCATATGTAAAGAGGCACCTCACGCGCCTCTTGGGGTTGTCCGTCAATTATTCCGGTTGTTTTTCGTGTCCTGCTCGATGGCCTGAATGCTCTCGGTGAACCAGCTTTCGGTGTTGCCCTGAATCGTTTCCGCCGCCGTGATGGGGTAGCTCGCCAGCGTCATGCCGTTGGCGGAGTACTGCATATAGCCCACCACATCGCCCTTCTGAATCGGCGCGAACAGGAATTTATCATAGACAAATTCCTTTTGTAGCGCGAACTTCTGCGTTTTCAGCACATTGAGCCTTGCGTCCGGCTCACAGCTGACTTTGACCGTCTTGCTGTCGCTGCCTACCACCAGCGGCGCAAAGCCCTTGAGGCTCGGGTCCACATCGACCTGTTCATACAGGCTCTTGGCGTATTCGTACATCGCCTTGTGGTCGCTCCAGCGGTTGGTGTTGTTGAGCGATACGCAGACCAGGCTCAGCCCTTCCTCGGTGGTGACGTGCGAGACAAGGCACTGCCCCGCCAGATTGGTCACGCCGGTCTTGATGCCGTCGCACCCGCTGTACCCCAAGCGCTGTCCTTCCATCAGGTAATTGTGGGTATACAGCTCGCGACCGCGCTTGGCAAATTCGCCGTAATAAATCTTGCGTGCTTTGAACCCCACGATATCGCGGAAATCGGAATTTTTCATCGCTTCCCGCCCGAGCAGCGCCATATCGTAGGCGGTGGAGAAATGCGCCCCGTCCGAGAACTGGTCCAGACCCGACGGCGTGTCAAAATGCGTGTTGAGCATACCCAGATCGGCGGCACGCTCATTCATCATCGAGACAAAATTCGCGATACTGCCCCCCACCGCCACAGCGGCGGTGTTGGCGGCGTCGTTGCCGGAGTACATCATCATAGCGACGCACAGGTCGTACATGGTGATGGTGTCCCCCACCTTGAGGCCGATTTTGGTGCCATCGAGCAGATCGAGGCAATCCTCCGTCACGGTAAAGGTGCGGCCGATATCGCCGCTTTCCAACGTCAGCAGACAGGTCATAATCTTAGTGGTACTCGCCATAGGCATCTGCGCGTTCTCGTTGAGCCCGTACAGAATCATACCCGTATCGCAGTCCATGACAATCGCGCCGCCCGCCGTGATCTTTGGCGTGCCGTCCTCATTGAACTGAGGCGCGGCGGTTTCGGCGGCCAGCTCGGCCTCTTTGGCATTTTCGTCAATTTCAGCGCGGGTCGTCGTGGTAGTCTGCTGCTCCGTAGACGAAGCGGTCGTGGTCGTGGTAGAAGCGGTATCCGGCATTGTCGCGGCCGTGGTGGTCGTGATCGTGGCGGTGCGCGCGTCATAGGCGGAATTGCCCTTGCCGGAAACCGGCGCGGTCGTGCCTTCCGCGATGACAGGCGGCGCCCAGACTGCCATCATCGCGGCAGCGGCGAGCATCGCGGTGATTTTTCGATAAATTGTAGCTGCTTTTCCCTTCACTTGCATCTTGTCTGACATGTTTCTGATACCCTGCCCTTTCTGTAGAAGCTGTTCATCGGGATTGTTTCCTCTGCGTGTAGTGTTTGTCATCAGCGCGGGAATATGCCGCACGGGCGGCAGGGAATTTTCTGGCGGGCGGATAGGCGTTCAGTCTTCCTCCACCACTTCATCAAGGGTCAGCACTTCCGCCTTTTCGGCATTTTCCGAGACAATCACAGGCTCGTCCGGTTCCTGCGGCTGGGACGTATCCTTGCCGCCGCCCGCCAGCAGGTCGCTCACCTTGTCCACCAGGTTCGGAATCATGCCGACCGCCTTGTCAAGGGAGTTCATGTTGTTGTCGATTTGCAGCAGGCGGACATTGCTGCCGTTTATCACCAGAAACGCCACCGGCTGAATGGTCACGCCCGCGCCGCCGCCGCCGCCGAAGCAGCGATGTCCCGACTTGCCGTCAAAATCGGAGCCGCCCGACGCGAAGCCGTAGGCCATCTTGGAGATGGGAATAATGGTGGTTTCGCCGGCAATGATGGGGTCGCCGATAATGGTGGAAACGTCCACCATGTCCTTGATTTTAGAGAGTGTGACGTCCATCATACCCTTAATAGGGTGATTAGCGGCCTTTGTCTTGTCCTCGGCGGGAGCGGCGGTTTCGGCCGCTGTCTTTTTTTCTTCTGCCATATGGTTCACTCAGCCTTTCTTTTCATTTTGCTTTCGTTTGATGTAATATTTGATCTGTGAGATCAGGAAACGGAAAACCGCGCCCAGCAGATGGGCGAGTATCAAAATCGGATAGAGAACAAATACGCCGTCAAAGGCAATTTTGTTGCCGTCTCCCGCAAAATTCGGGGTAATCTCTATGTCCTGCCGGTAGCGGCGCGCGTGGGTCAGCAGAAACGACAGCGCCGGAAAAGCCGCGCTGCAAACCTCGCCGTATTTGATAGCGGTGTCCGCCGCGTCCTCGCCGCAGACCGCCGCCCGCAGCGTAAACCGATCAATCGCCACACCCCGGTAAATGCGCACCATGCCGCCGCCCAGCGCCTTGCCCAGATCGACAAAAAAGCCGATCGCGCCCCAGAAGCCGCGGTCCTCCCGCAGACTGCCGAACAGGCTCTGCTTTTTCTTGGGCTTTTTTTGCGGTTCGTCCTCATCAGGACGTTTCTTTTTGGGCTTGGGTTTGAAAAGCTTTCTTTTCAGATAAGCAATACCGCGCTTGCCATATCTTATGATGGCCGAAAAGAGGCGTTTTATCAGGCTGAAAATCCAGACAAAGAAGCCCAGAATATAGGTGAAAATCGTTTTGATCAGGCCGGGCTTTTTGGGTTCTGTTTCAGGTTCGGATTCCTCCGCGTTGAGGCTGGCGCTGTCAAAGGTATATTTGAAAAACAAATATTTGATGTTGACGATGACAGTTTCCTCATACAGCACGCCGAGATGCACGGGGATACACATAGCCAGCAGGAGCAGCAGCAGAACCGCCCCGATGATTTTCAGGAGAACGCCGATGATTTTTAACAGAATCATGTGATAACGTCCTCCTTTCTGTGTGCGCCTTGGTTTGTTTCATATCTGGGTGCATTTCGCTGCGGTCAGCTTCGCCGACCTCTGAGGGCTAGCCCTCAGACACCCAGTGGTGGCGAGTGCCCTAGCTTTCGCTTGCGAAAGCTTACGCCCCTGCCAGGAGGCGCTCCGCCCCTTGGACTCCCACGCTTCGCTAATTGTGCGTTTCTTCGGCTTTCAGGTTTTCTTCAATGGCTTCTTCCACACTGATCTGCGCGTTCTCCACCGTTTCCGACGGCACCGTAGGCAGCTCGCCCATCGACTCCAGCCCGAAGCACCGCATGAAATTCGGACTGGTCGCGTACTGCATCGGCCGCCCCGGCAAATCCAGCCGTCCGCGTTCCTCAATCAGTCCCCGCGCCAGCAGCGTATTGACCACGCCCGAACAGTCCACCCCGCGCACCCGTTCCACGAAGTTTTTCGTGACAGGCTCGTTATAGGCGATGACCGCCAATACTTCCATTGCGGCATTGGAAAGCGGCGCGTCCTTCTTCAAATCCAGCAGCGTGCGAATGATCGGCGCGTACTGGTCGCGAGTCGCCAATTGATACTGCCGCCCCAGCTTCACCACGCGCAGCGCGCTGCCGGTTTCCTCATAAAACTCATTCAATTCGCTGCAAACGCCGTCGATGTTGTCCAGGCTCACACCCAGCACGCCCGCCATGCGCTCACAGCTCACGGGGTCGCCGCCCGCAAACAGCATGGCCTCTACGGTTGCTCTGAGTCCGCTTGCTTCCAATTGCGTCCCCCACTCTCGTTAATTGTCATGATCTCGTTGTCGTCAATGTTGACCTTGCGGTTGCGTATCAAATCTAATACCGCCAGAAAGGTGGCAATCAGCTCACTGCGGGACTCCGCCTGTTCAAACAGCGACGAAAAGCGCAGCCGCTTGGATTTGTAAATACTTTTGAGCACAAAGCCGATGCGCTCCGTCACCGAGACAATCTTCTTGCCCACAATGGCGCGGAAGTTCTCCTTCGACGGCGGTTTGCGGCGCATACCGCGCCCCACGGCGTTGATATACGCTTTCAGCAGCTCGTCCGAGGAATGGGTGCGGCTGTAGGTCATATCGTGCGATATCTTCATCTCGCGGCGGGTGAAGCCGTCAAAGCTCGCCTGTTCCGCGAGCTTCCCCGCCATCTGCTTGCAGAGCTGGTACTCGATCAGCTCGCCGCTGAGTTCCTTTTTGAGTTCCTCGGCTTCTTCCTTGCGCGGCAGGAGCATGGCAGTCTTGATATACACCAATCGCGAGGCCATCGTGAGAAATTCGCTGGAGACGTCCATATTTTCCAGCCGCATCATGTCGATGTGCGCCATATACTGCTCCAGCAGCTCCGCCACGGGGATATCGTAAATATTGAGCTTGTTTTTGGAAATCAGAAAGAGCAGCAGGTCGAGCGGCCCTTCAAAGACCTCCAGCTTATAGGATATTTTTTCCATCGCGCTCAGACACCCATCAGCAGGGAGATCACCGATTGGGAAATACGCAGCCCCAGCGCGTCAAACAGACTGTCCACACCGCTGAACAGGCCGTAGAACAGGCTGTACTGCACCGCCGACAGCGGCCCGCTCAGCAGGTTGATGAAGGCATAGAAAATCACGATATACACAATCGGATTGATTTTGTGCAGGAAGTTTTCGATGTTATACATAATCTTGTCCGGCATGATCCAATTGAGAATCTTCGAGCCGTCCAGCGGCATGATGGGCAGCAGGTTAAACACCGCCAGACCGATATTGAGAATGACAATCCGCAGCATGACAAAGGTGAAGCTCTCATAAAAAGCCTCATTCATCTCAAAGCACAGCCCGCCGCGATAAATCAGCATGCCCAGCACGGCCATGATGAGGTTTGAGAGCGGTCCCGCAAACGCCACCAGCGCCATATACCCCTGCCGGCGCTTCTGGTTGTTGAAACGGACAGGATTGACCGGCACCGGCTCCGCCCAGCCGAAACCGAAGAAGAACATAAACAGTGCGCCGTATAAGTTCAGATGCGCCATCGGATTGAGTGTCAGACGACCGGCACGTTCAGCGGTATCGTCGCCCAAGACTTTTGCCATCAGACCATGTGCACACTCGTGCACCGGCATGATAAAGAACAGCATCAGACACATCGTCAGCAAATAGAGCAGTATCTGCTGCAAATCGCCGCTTGTGAGTACTCTGAAAAAACCCATACCAACATACCTTTCTTATACTGAAATCAAAATAAGGGCAAACTCCCCATTAAAATAAGTATTACCTGATTATAGCCGATTTCCAAGCAAAATGCAAGCACTATATGATGAAGAATTGCAAATTTCCCGTGAAATCGCAGAATCAGGCCGTTATCATTCCTTTCTCGGCCGAATAAGTTTCTAATTGATATTTTTTATTCTAAAATTGAGATTAAATGTTTTTCTGAAAATAAAAATATAAAGTATCGATTTAATACTAATCTCAGGATTTTCCATGAAGATTATGAATAATATGTATATTTATCCATCTAAATATTGACAGAAAGAGAAAACTATGATAAAATTTTCAGCGAGAGAATGTGTAAAAGCACCACTTTACCCGTTCTTTTGTTCAGCAGAACATATGCCGTTGGGGCGTGTGTTCTGCTGTTCTTTATTTTGTCTTGCATTTCATGGGTCTGCATGATAAAATAATAACAAACATCACACACACATAAAACACATGTTTTGGGAGGCGCTATACGGTATGAATTGGGACAGTTTTATTCATCTGGCGGAGCTACAGGGCATGCTGCTGCTCCTGCTGGTCATCGGACTGGTGATGCGCAAAACAGGTACCATCACCGACGCCGGAAAAAAAAGCCTGACCGATCTGATTATCAACATGATTTTGCCCTGCAATATCATATACTCTTTTATGATTGATTTTTCCTATCAGATCTTCATCAGCTGCGGCGTGGTGCTGCTGATTTCGGTGCTGATACAACTGATGTGTACCACCATCAGCCGCTTTTGCTACAACAAGGTCGGCGACGGCAAAAAGGAAGTGCTGCAATACGCGACAGTTTGCTCCAATGCCGGCTTCATGGGCAATCCGATTGCCGAATCCGTATTCGGCTCACTCGGGCTGCTCTATGCCTCCATTTACCTGATTCCGCTGCGCATTGTCATGTGGTCGGCGGGCGTTTCCTACTTCACCAACGCCTCCGACAAAAAGACCGTCATCAAAAAGGTCGCCACCCACCCCTGCATTATCGCGGTATTCGTCGGACTGTTCCTGATGATAACCCAAATCAAGCTGCCCGGTTTCCTGACCCAGACCATTGCCAAGGTCGGCGGCTGCACTACCGCCATGTCGATGTTTATGATTGGCGCGATTCTCGCGGAGGTCAATTTCAAGACCATCGTGAGCAAAATCACCATGCTGTATACGGGGCTGCGGCTGGTGCTGATTCCGCTGGCGGTCTATCTGGGGTGCATGCTCTTTCATGTGGAGCCGCTGCTGATGGGCGTTTCCACTGTTCTGGCGGGAATGCCCGCCGGTACCACCACCGTGATTCTGGCCACGAAGTACGGCGGCGACGAGCATTTCGCCACCAAATGCGTCGTACTGAGCACCGTGCTGTCGCTGGTCACCATTCCGGTCTGGTGTACGGTGGTAATGATGTCGGGCATTGCCGGTTGATAGACTGTTTTCACAATAATTGACCGCTTTTTTTGGTCAATTGTGTGATTTCTACAATTGACAATTTTTCAACTTTATGATTTAATAAATGTTACACTGGTTTTGGCATATATATGATGTTGTTGACCGGTGAAGTGATGCCGTTCGCGGGTAAGAGCGGCCAACGTGTACCCGCGTCGTGCATGGTAAGACAAAAGCGCCTGAACCACTTATGAAATGATTCATAAAGGGTTGACGAGGGTGGAAGTTAATCGAAATATTCGGCGGATGCTTCCCGGCTTGGCAGAGAAGCTGCATATCGGCACACAAATCCCGCGAGCAATCGCGGGGACAAAACGTGTTGATACTCTGTGATTCAATGGAGGTACATTTTATGTGTGGTATCGTAGGATACATTGGCGACAAAAATTCCACGGAAATTCTCATCGACGGTCTGAAAAAGCTGGAGTACAGAGGCTATGACTCCGCAGGCGTCGCGGTGTTCGGTCAGGACGGCGTGAATGTCGTCAAGGCCAAGGGCCGTATCAAAAATCTGGAAGATAAAATCGGCGAGAACGTGCCGCAGGGCGTCTGCGGTATCGGTCACACCCGCTGGGCAACACACGGCGCGCCCTCCGACGTGAACAGCCATCCCCACAGAAGCGGCAAGGTCACGCTGGTTCACAACGGCATTATCGAAAATTACTCCGAGCTGCGCGAGGAAATGCGCACCGAGGGCCGCGTGTTCGTCTCCGAAACCGACACCGAGGTCGCGGCACAGCTCATCGACAAGTGCTACAGCAGCGATCCGATTGCCGCCATCTACGACGCGGTCGCCCAGATTCGCGGCTCCTATGCGTTCGGCATTCTCTTTGACGATCACCCCGATGTGCTGTATGCCATTCGCAAGGACAGCCCGCTGATCGTCGGTATCGGTGAGGGTGAGAACTACATTGCCTCCGATATCCCCGCCATTCTCAGCCGGACCAATCAATATTATCTGCTCGAGGAAAACGAGCTGGCCATCATCACCGCCGGTTCCATCGAGATTCTCGACCGTGACAAGGCACCCATTCAGAAGGAAATCTTCAAGGCGACATGGGATGTTTCGGCGGCCGAAAAGGGCGGCTATGACCATTTCATGCTCAAGGAAATCAACGAGCAGCCCAAGGTGCTGGCGGACACCATTCTGCCCCGCCTCAAGAACGGCGCGAAGCACATCTTCGCCGAAGAAATGGCCGATATCTCCAAAATCAAGCGTCTGCACGTGGTGGCTTGCGGCAGTGCGCTTCACGCTGGCATGGTCGGCAAGCACATGATTGAAAAAATTGCTAAGGTGCCGGTGATGACCGAGGTCGCGTCGGAGTTCCGCTATTCTTCGCTGCTCTTTGAAGAGGGCGATGCAGTTGTCGTGATTTCTCAGAGCGGCGAGACAGCCGACACGCTGGCGGCGCTTCGCATCGCCAAGAAGAGAGGCATTCCCACCATTGCGATTGTCAATGTAGTGGGTTCCACCATCGCCAGAGAAGCCGACATCGTGCTTTATACATGGGCGGGTCCCGAAATCGCCGTTGCTACGACCAAGGCATACACCTGTCAGGTGGCAGTCATGCTCCTGATGGCGCTGCGGTTCGCGGGCGAGCGCGGCACGGTTTCCGACTCAGAGCTGGATCGTTATGCCGACCTGCTGAAACAGATTCCCGACGTAGTCGCGGGGCAGCTCGAAAATATCAAGGTTTATGAGGAGATGTCGCAGCACTACAAGGACTGTGAAGACCTCTTCTTCATCGGACGCGGCTATGACGCGGCGCTCTGCTGGGAGGCTTCGATCAAACTCAAGGAAATCTCCTACATTCACTCGGAGGCTTACGCGGCGGGCGAGTTGAAGCACGGCACCATTTCGCTGATCGAGCCGGGTATGCCGGTGGTAGCGATTGCTTCGGGCGACCAGCTTTTTGAAAAGACCGTGAGCAACGTCAAGGAAGTCAAGGCGCGCGGCGCGCGGGTCATTCTGCTTTGCAAGGAAGGCGCAAACGTGGACAGCACCGTTTACGACGACCTGATTTCGATTCCCGCAGTGGACGAATTTATCCGTCCCATCGCGGCGATCGTACCGCTCCAGATTTTCGCCTATTATACGGCAGTCGCACGCGGCTGTGACGTCGATAAACCGAGAAATCTCGCCAAGTCGGTCACAGTGGAATAATTTGGAAATTTAATCGTTTAGCATTGATATCACGTCGGCATGAGGAAAGGATTCCTTGTGCCGACGTTTTTTTGGTTTTATCTCATAAAGCGCTTGACATTCTTCGCTATTCGTGTTATCATAAACACATGAATAAATGTTCATTTGTTAAATATGAAAATTGATTCGTGGAGCTGAGAAACATGGACAAACCCAAGGTAGTCAAAATTATAGAAAAAAACGCAGACGATCTGCCGGACGTCTGCGAGGTGCGGGAATCGCATACCGATTATGTGGAACTGGTGCAGCAGGATATGTACGGCGTGGACAAAATTTATGACCTCGCCGAGCTGTTCAAGGTCTTCGGCGATTCCACCCGCCTGCGCATTCTGACGGCGCTGCTGCATCATGAGCTTTGTGTCTGCGACATTTCCGACGCGCTGGAGATGAACCAGTCGGCGATTTCCCATCAACTGCGCGTGCTGCGGACGGCAGGTCTGATTAAAGTGCGGCGGTGCGGCAAGTCGGCGTTTTATTCGCTGGACGACGACCATGTAAAGAAGATTATCGAACTTGGCTTTGAACATATCATGGAAGGCAAATAGAGCGGAGGATTCATCATGGAAAAGAAACGATATACCCTCGAAGGACTGGACTGTGCGGGCTGTGCCGCGAAGGTTGAGGCCGCCGTCAGCAAGGCGGATTTCGCGGAGAGCGCGTCGGTGGACTTCATGCACAAGCGTCTGACCGTGAATCTGAAAGATGGCACAGGCGACGTGCGGGACGAAATTCAGAAAATCACGGACAGCGTGACGTCAGGCGTGCAGGTGAAGGAATTTTCTCATGAACATGAACACGAACACCACCATCACGATCATGACGGTGATTGCTGCTGCGGTCACGACCATGAGCATGAACACGAACACCATCATCACGACCATGACGGTGATTGCTGCTGCGGTCATGACCATGACCACGAGCATGAACATCACGATCATGAGCATACACATGACCATTCTCACGAACATGAGCACGGGCACAGTCATGAACATGGCGGGGAAACCTCCAAGGCAATGGTTGTCACCACGGTGCTGGCACTTGTGGCGGCAGGGGCCGGTATCGCCGCTTCGCTGCTGGATTTCCCGATGCACGAAGTCGTTTCCGCGGTGGCATATATCGCGGCGATTGTGCTGGCCGGTTACGATGTCATGCTCAGCGGTATCAAGTCGATTTTCAAACTGCGTCTGGACGAGAGCGCACTCATGGCCATTGCGATGGTCGCGGCGGCGATTCTCGGAGAATTTTTTGAGGGCGCGATGGTGGCGGTTCTTTACCGCATCGGTGAATGGCTGGAAGACAAGGCGGTGGACAATTCCCGCGAAAGCATTGAGGCGCTGGCCGAAATCCGCCCCGATACCGCCAACGTAATCAGCCACAACGGCGCAGTTGCCACTGTCCACGCAGAAGACGTGCAGGTTGACGATATCATTGTCATTCGCCCCCACGAGAGAATCCCGCTGGACTGTGTCGTGACTGAGGGCAGCTCCGCAGTGGACAGTTCCGCGCTCACCGGTGAATCCGTCCCGCTTTCGGCCGACGTCGGCACCGAACTGCTCAGCGGCATGATGAACGGCGACGGCGCTCTGACCGCTCGCGTCACCAATTCCTATGAGGATTCGGCGGCGGCAAGAATCATTCGCCTTGTGACCGAATCCACTGAAAACAAAGGCAGTGCCGAAAAATTTGTCACGCGCTTTGCCGTAGTCTATACCCCGATTGTGGTCGGGCTGGCGGTGCTGATTTCCGTAGTGCCTCCGCTGCTCCACATGGGCAGCTTCCACGATTTCATCTTCCGCGCACTGACATTTTTAGTTGCGTCCTGCCCCTGCGCGATTGTGATTTCCGTGCCGCTGGCGTTCTTTTCGGCCATTGGCGGCGCGTCGAAATTCGGCGTGCTGGTCAAGGGCGGCAACTTTGCCGAAGCACTCGCCAAGGCGCGTGCCATTGCCTTTGACAAAACGGGAACCGTCACCGAGGGCAAGCCGAAGGTTCACGATATCAGGAGTGAGGACGGCTTCACGGTCGAGCAGGTCGCGCAAATGGCGGAGGCTGCTGAGGCCAATTCCGTTCACCCCTACGCGCAGGCCATCAAGGAATATGCAGGCGAGATTGAAAACGCCGCGCAATATCATGAATACAGCGAGATTTCGGGTCACGGCGTTTCCTGCGAGGACGGCGACCACAAGCAGATTCTCTGCGGCGGCGCCAAGTTCATGAAGCAGAACGGCATTGTTCTTCCCGATGGCGCGAAGGCGCAGGCATATGTCGCCTATGACGGCAGACTTGCGGGCTGTCTCTTTATCAGCGACAGCGCGTCACAGGGCGCAAAAACAGCCATTGACGAGCTGAAACAGCTCGGACTTTCCACGATTGCCATGCTGACGGGAGACGGCCAAGACGCGGCCAAACAGGTGGCCGACAGTGTGGGGATTACCGACTACCGCGCCGAGCTTCTGCCCGAAAACAAGGTGGAGGCGGTCAACGCCATGAAGGGCGAGGGTCTGGTGACGGCCTTTGTGGGCGACGGTATCAATGACGCGCCCGTGCTGGCGGCAGCTGATGTGGGCATCGCGATGGGACTTGGTTCCGGCGCGGCGATTGAGGCGGCGGACATGGTGCTTTCCTCCAACAATCTCTCGACGCTCCCCCGCGCAATCCGCCATTTCCGTCAGACAATGGGCATTATTAAGTTCAATATCGCGTTTTCGCTGCTGGTCAAGGCAGCCGTGCTGATTGCGGCGGCGTTCGGTTACGCGTCGATGTGGGCGGCGGTATTTGCCGACGTGGGTGTTTGCCTGATTTGCGTGGCAAACGCGTCAAGGCTAATTCACCCGAAGCAGTAGCGGATAAGCATAATTAAGCGAAGCGCGGGTTTCCAAAGGGACTTGTCCCTTTGGAAACCCGCGCTTCGCTAATTGTGCTTGTCTTTAGCTCTTCTTATAGGCCCTTCCGATATCGGTGCGGTAGTGCGCGCCTTTGAATTTGATTTTCTCTACTGCGGCATAGGCATTGGCCAGTGCCTCGTCGAGATTCGCGCCCTTGGCCGTCACGCCCAGCACGCGTCCGCCGTTGGTGAGGAAGCCGCCGCCCGCATATTCGGAGCATTTCGTACCCGCATGGTACACCGTCGCGCCTTCCACCTGACCGTGCTTATCCAGACCGGTAATTTCAATGCCCTTGTCGTACTTGCCCGGATACCCCCCGGAAGCCATAATCACGCAGGCACACGCGCCGTTGTCCCATTCGATGTCGAGGTCGGAGAGTTTTTCGTCGATAATCGCGTTGATGATCGTGGAGAAATCGGTCTTGAGGCGCGGCAGCACGACCTGTGCCTCCGGGTCGCCGAAACGGCAGTTGTATTCGATAACCTTCGGGCCGTTGGGCGTGAGCATCAGACCGAAATACAGACAGCCTTTAAAGGTTCTGCCCTCTGCGTTCATGGCGTTGATGGTCGGCAGGAAGATTTTGCCCATGCACTCCTGCGCAACCTCGTCAGTGTAGAAGGGATTGGGGCTGATGGTACCCATGCCGCCGGTATTGGGGCCGAGATTGCCGTTGAACACGCGCTTGTGGTCCATAGAAGAAACCATCGGCTTGACACAATGGCCATCGGTAAAGGCCAGCACCGACACTTCGGGACCGGTCAGAAATTCCTCGATGACAATGTTGTTGCCCGAATTGCCGAAAATCTTATCCTCCATGATGGAGTGAATCGCGGCCTTTGCCTCGTCGAAATTCTCGGCAATGACCACGCCCTTGCCAAGTGCCAGACCGTCAGCCTTGATAACAGCGGGATAGCTGTCGCGGGACCTGATGTAGTCGAGCGCCGCCTTGGGGTCGTTGAATACTTCGTATGCCGCACTGGGAATGCCGTATTTCTTCATGAGTTCCTTGGAGAAGACCTTGCTGCCCTCAATGATAGCGGCCTTCTTGTTGGGGCCGAAGGCACGGATGCCGCGCTCGTTCAAAGCATCCACCATGCCAAGTACCAGCGGGTCATCAGGCGCGACAAACACACAGTCCACCTTTAATTGTTCTGCCAGCGCGACCACGCCGTCGATATCGGTTGCGGCCACGTCAAAAACCTCCGCGTCCTTGGAAATACCGCCGTTGCCGGGCGTGCAGTAGATTTTGTCAACGTCGGCACTTTCTTTCAGCTTGCGGATAATGGTGTGTTCACGACCGCCGCCGCCGACTACCAAATATGTCAATCTTTCCATGTTAATCCTTCTTTGCTAGTTTCCAAATATATTATTGATTATATGACAAACGGAACGCTACGACACCAAACATATCATTCAGCGCGCAGCGCTCCGACATTATTCATTATTCGTTATTCTCTATTCTTTATTCTTTGAGCGAACGAATGTGAGCGTTTCAGTGATGGAACAGGCGGATACCGGTGAATACCATCGTCATGCCGTACTTGTTGCAGGTCTCGATGACGTTGTCGTCGCGGATAGAGCCGCCGGGTTCCGCAATGTACTGCACGCCGCTTCTCTTGGCACGCTCGATATTGTCGCCAAAGGGGAAGAACGCGTCGCTGCCGAGCGATACGCCGCTCATGGTCGCGAGCCATGCCTTTTTCTCTTCCTTGGTGAAGGGCTCGGGCTTATCGGTGAAGAAGAGTTCCCAAGTGCCGTCGCGGAGCACGTCGTCGTAATCGTCGCTGATGTAGACATCAATTGTATTGTCGCGGTCGGGTCGGCGAATGTCGGGCTTGAAGGGAAGATTCAGCACCTTCTCGTTCTGGCGGAGATACCAGTTGTCGGCCTTGTTGCCGGCCAGTCTGGTGCAATGCACTCTGGACTGCTGACCCGCGCCCACGCCAATGGCCTGACCGTCTTTGACATAGCAGACGGAGTTGGACTGCGTGTATTTCAGGGTGATGAGGGAGATAATGAGGTCGTGCTTGGCGGTCTCGGGGAGATCCTTGCACTCGGTGACGATATTGCTCATCATCGCGTCGTCAATGACCAGCTCATTGCGGCCCTGCTCGAAGGTCACGCCGTAAACCTGCTTGCGCTCGATTTCGGCGGGCTTGTAATTCTCGTCCATCTTGATGATGCAATAGGTGCCCTTGCGCTTGGATTTGAGGATTTCCAGCGCTTCGGGTTCATAGCCGGGGGCAATCACGCCGTCGGAGACTTCGCGCTGAATCATCTTGGCGGTGGGAACGTCGCACACGTCAGAGAGCGCGATGAAGTCGCCATAGGAGGACATTCTGTCCGCGCCGCGTGCCTTGGCATACGCGCAGGCCAGCGGAGAAAGTTCCAGATCGTCCACGAAGTAAATCTTCTTCAGCACATCAGAGAGAGGCGTGCCGATGGCGGCACCCGCCGGGCTGACGTGCTTGAAGGAGGCCGCCGCGCAATAGCCTGTGGCCTTCTTCAATTCAGAGACGAGCTGCCAGCTATTGAACGCGTCGAGCAGATTGATGTAACCGGGCTTGCCGTTGAGTACTTCAATGGGCAGTTCGCTGCCGTCCTCCATGAAAATGCGGGAAGGCTTCTGGTTGGGGTTACAGCCGTATTTCAGCATCATTTCGTTCATGTGTTTCCATATCCTTTCATTAGTTAATCATCAAAAAAATCCGGTTGGACAAACGCAAAATCCATCTCCATCAGCATTTTTAAAAAATCGTCAAAACTGTCGGCAATCACGTCGAGGCGGTCGGGGTCGTGTAAAAAACGGATAATCTGCCCCTTCTTGCCGCTCTCGGCGGGAGTGAAGTCGATAAACAAGCTGGACGTGCCGCCGTTGTTCATGCAGTCGGAGAAGCAGAGCCAGTCGCAGGGCGAGCCGTCGGAACGAATGCGCTCGTCCACGAACAGACCGTAAGGGGCGCCGCCGCCCTCCGCCTGCTCTTCCTTGTACCAATAGAACAGGTCGGCAAAATTGTCCCCGTAGTTCTGTTGCTTGTCCTCTGTCAACTGTTCCGCCGAATAGAGATAATAGGGATAGCCGCCGTCTTCCACATCGGAACCGAGGAAGTAGAAGGCGATTTCCTCGTCGCCGTACTCGCGCCAGTAGGTACCGTCCGCAAATGCCAGCAGCCCGAGCAGGTTTTCGGGAATGGCGGGGTACAGTTCCAGCAGCTTGGCTTTGTCCGCCGCGCCGATGCCGTGTTTGACGCTCTCGAAATGCCAACATTCGGCTACCGCATTTTCACTCGCGCCAAGGTAGGCCTGCCGCAGCCCCCCGATATATTGCTGTGCCAGTGTCATGTCAATCACACATTCTTGTTGACGATTCTGGTATCCACCGCGCCGGTTTCCAGATCAATGAAGCGGGTAAACAAGGAAACCTTGTTGTCCGCGTTGAGCGCGTTCCAGACGGTATCGGTAAATTCATCGAGACTGTCGGTGTCAATCGCTACCCAAGTGGGTTCGCCCTCATAGCTGGGAATGGGGTTGCCGTCGCACTTGTAGGTGTGAATAAAGTGACCCTGACCGGCGGGGGTGTTGTTGTAATCAAAGAAGAAGCGCTGCGCGGAATCGGGATTGCCGTTCGCGCTCTTGAGAATGGAAAGCTGATAGTCGCCGTTCTTGTGGACAATGCCACTGATGCGGGGGGTATAATTCGGCGGGTCCGGCTCAAAGGTACGGGTTCTGAGCGCGTCCTCAAAGGTCTTGCCCTGTGCCATGAAGTCATAAATCGTGTCGGTCTGGTCGCCGTTGGTCACGATGGTATCGTCACCCAGCACGCGCACCGGCGCGTAAATAATGAGCGAGGGGTCCACCAGCTTGGAGGGGTCGAAGGCCTCGGTGCGGATGCCGTCCTCCTGCGGAGTGAAAATGCGGTTACGGCTGTTCTGGCTTCTGCCCATGATAAAGTAAGCGATGACGGCGTACTTCCCGCTCTTGCTCTTGCCAAGCAGAATGCCTCTGCCGGGATAGGTAGTCGCGCCGATTTCCTGCGCGTAATTGATGATTTCCATGTTGAAGCAACTCCTGTATATGATTGTATTCTATGTGAATTAACCGTGCAGACCTTCCGACTGAAGCTGCATATTCTCCACGATAATGTCGTGAATCTCGCCCAGCGACGCGCCGTATTCCAGCACCAGCCACGGCTCATTGGTGTGGAAGTGGATTTTAATCAAATCCTCGTCGCCGACCGCCAGCAGGCAGTCGCCCTTGAAATGCTCGGTGATATAATCATAAATTTCGTCCTCGTCAAGGTCGTGACCTTCGATGAGAAGCTGCGTATCAAATTTAAATTCTACGACTTCATTTTCCGGCATGGTAATCGCTCCTTTATTACAATATATTTTCAAGCCCGAAGGGCTTCCGACGTTATTCGTTATTCACTATTCACTATTCATTATTCACTATTTCTGTCCGGTTTCCGTCAATCCGTATCCGGTCCTCGCAGAAAAGGCTCACTGCCTTCGGCAGTATTTCCCATTCTGCCTGCCGCATGACGCGGTATTGCAGAATATCCTCGTTGTCGCCCGGCTCGATGGGCACCGCCTTTTGCAGAATGATGGCGCCGCCGTCGGTGATTTCGTTGACGAAATGCGCCGTCGCGCCCGTCACCTTCATGCCGCTGGCCAGCACGGCGGTATGCACCTTCTTGCCGTAAAAGCCGTCGCCACAAAACAGCGGAATCAGTGAGGGGTGAATATTGATAATCTTGTTGCGGTATTTTTCAATCACGGTCGGCCCGAGAATGGACAGGAAGCCCGCCAGCACAATTAAATCAATGTTCCGATTTTCCAGCGCCGCCAGAATGGCCGCATCGTATGCCTCGCCCGTCGCGTAAGCCTTGCGGGATACCACTGCGCTCTCAATGCCCGCCTTTTTGGCGCGTTCCAAGGCATACGCCTTGTCATTGCTCGCCAACACAAACGTAATTTGTCCGTTCTTGATTTCGCCGCGCGCCTGCGCGTCAATCAGGGCTTGCAGATTCGTGCCGCCGCCGGAGACAAAAACGGCAATGTTTTTCCTGCTTAGCATATCTTCACACCCTCTGTGCCGTGAATGACCTCGCCGATGACATACGCGTCCTCGCCGTTGGCCTTCAGAGTGGCAATCGCGGTGTCCACCTCGCTCGGGTCAACCGCAACCACCAGACCGACGCCCATGTTGAAGGTGTTGAACATATCGTGGTCATCAATTCTGCCGTCGCTCATCTTCTGAATGTAATCAAACACCGGCAGCACCTTGACGGTCTTGCGCTCCACGCGTGCCATCATGCCGTCCGGCAGCATACGCGGAATGTTCTCATAGAAACCGCCGCCTGTGATGTTGGAAATGCCGTGTACCTTCACCGCCTTTTGCAGTGCCAGCACCGACTTGACATAAATGCGGGTGGGGGTAATCAATTCCTCGCCCAGCGTCTTGCCAAATTCGTCGATGTAGGTGTTGATATTCTGCGCGCTGGGGCGAAGCGTCGAGCGCACGAGCGAGAAACCGTTGGAATGCAGACCCGTGGAAGCCACACCGATGAGGGTATCCCCCACCTTGACATTGGCGCAGTCCACAATCTTTTCCTTGTCGGCCAGACCCACGCAGAAGCCCGCGAGGTCATATTCCTCCGGCGGATAGAAGCCGGGCATTTCGGCGGTCTCGCCGCCGATGAGGGCACACCCCGCCTGCACGCAGCCTTCCGCCACGCCGCTGACAATTTCCGCGATCTTCTCGGGGATATTCTTGCCCACGGCCAGATAATCGAGGAAGAAGAGCGGCTGAGCGCCGCTGCACGCCACATCGTTGGCGCACATGGCCACGCAGTCGATACCCACCGTGTCGTGCTTATCCATGAGGAAAGCCATTTTCAGCTTGGTGCCCACGCCGTCAGTGCCGGACACCAGCGTCGGGGTCTTCATGCCCGCAAAATCCGGTTCAAAGAGACCGCCGAAACCGCCGATGCCCGATACCACACCGGGGATATTGGTGCGGGCGACATGCTCCTTAATCAGCTCCACCGAACGGTAACCGGCGGTCACGTCAACGCCCGCCTCTTTATAGCTTTTGCTGTAGCTGTTTGTATTGCTCATATTTCAAAAAACCTCCTGCATGATACCTGAATGCCTTTATGCTTGCGGCTCCTCACCGATTTTCTGATCGTACTTGCTGTGATATTCACGCTCGTCGATATCCATGGGATACTGTCCCGTGAAACAGGCGTCACAGATTCCCATGCGGTCCACCCCCGGCAGGGAGTGAATCCCCTCCACCGAGGCAAAGCCCAGCGAATCCGCGCCCACAGCCTGACAAATCTCCTCCACCCGCATGTTGCTGGTGATGAGCGAGCCGCGGTCATTGATCGTCGTGCCAAAATAACAGGTGTTGAACACAGGCGGCGAGGAAATTCTCAGATGCACCTCGGTGGCGCCGGCCTTGCGCAGCAGACTGATGATGTGCTTGGCGGTCATGCCCTTGATGATGGAGTCGTCGATGAGAATCACGCGCTTGCCCTTGATAACAGCCTCCAGCACATTGAGCTTGCATTTGAGCGCCAGCTCCTGGATTTTGTCGTTGTTCTTGGGCAAATGTGCCTGCGACATATATTTATTTTTAATCAGCGCCGTGCCGTAGGGAATGCCACTGGCCAGCGAATAGCCGATGGCGGCAGATATGCCCGAATCCGGCACGCCGCAGACGATATCTGCGTCCACGGGGTGTTCCTCTGCCAGCAGTCTGCCGATGTCAAGACGCACCTCATGCACGCTCTTGCCATTGATGACGGAATCGGGACGGGCAAAGTAGACGTATTCATAAATGCACAGTGCGGGTTTTTCTTTGCCGCAGTGTGTGCGGTCGGAGTGAAGGCCCTTCTCGTCAATCATCAGCACCTCGCCGGGTTCGATGTCCCGCACCAGCTCCGCGCCGATGCCGTCAAACACGCAGGTCTCGCTCGCCACTACCCAGCAATCGTCCCCGATTCTGCCGAGCGACAGCGGGCGCATGCCGCGCGGGTCCCGCACGGCAATCAGCTTGTGCCGGCCTAAAATGACCATCGAATACGCGCCCTGGATTTCGTCCATCGCCACGCTCACGGCTTCCTCCAGCGAGGCAGACCGGACGCGTTTGCGGGCGATCAGATACGCGAAGATCTCCGCGTCGCTCGAGGTCTGGAACATCGCGCCGTCGTGTTCCAAGGCGGTGCGCATTTCGTAGCCGTTGACCAGCGCGCCGTTGTTGGCCAGCGCCATCGCGCCCTTCATATACCGCATGACCAGCGGCTGCGCGGCAAATCGCTCCACCACGGCCTTGCGGGAATTGCGCACATGGCCGATGGCGATTTTGCCCGGCTTGATATGTTTGACCACGGAAGGGGTGAACACATCGGCCACCCAGCCCAGATCTTTATAGCTGTAGATGGATTCGCTGTCGGTCACAGCCAGACCCGCGCCGTCGCGTCCTCTGTGCTGCATGGCGTACAGCGCGAGATGCGAAAGCTGCACCACCATATTTTCGTCCGTGCCGTAAATACCGAACACGCCGCATTCTTCATTCAATTCATGAAACAACAAACTCACCTCTCAACTGTCAGCTTTCCGCGCTTCAAAGCTCCTTGAGCTTTTCCTGAAGCGCCGCGTCCTTCTTGGCAACGCCCTCGGCCATGCTGACTTTGTAAGCGGCAAATTTCTCGGAAAGTGCCTCGTCCGACAGCGCCAGCATCTGAATGGCGAGCAGTGCCGCGTTGGCCGCGCCGTCGATGGCGACGGTCGCCACGGGAATGCCGCTGGGCATCTGCACGGTGGCAAGCAGCGCGTCGAGGCCGTCCAGCGTGGAGGACTTGACCGGAATGCCGATGACCGGCAGAACCGTGTGCGCCGCCAGCACGCCGCCGAGGTGAGCCGCCTTGCCGGCCGCCGCGATAATCACGCCGAAGCCGTTGTCCTTGGCGGTCTTGGAAAATTCCGCCGCCGCGTCTGGCGTTCTATGGGCAGACATGACGCGCACTTCATACGCCACACCGAAATCCTTGAGTGTGGTAATAGCGGGCTTGACGACGGGCAAGTCGCTGTCGCTGCCCATGATAATGGCGACTTTTTTAGACATTTTGAATCATTCCTTGCTTTTATATAAATAAATCGTCCTGAAACGGCAATCATAAAACAATAAAAAGGCAAGCATTTCCTATATTTCAACAGAAAATGTTGCCTTTTCACCTCAATCATTCATTTGGGAGTTAGATGGAAACCGCGTCAGCGATCTGATACAGATCCGCTTCAAAGGGCTTGTGCATTTCGAGCGCCTCGTCAATATCGAAATCGACCACCTTGTCCTCCTTGATACCGACCACACGGTTGCCGATGCCCTGTTCGAGCAGCTCTACCGCATGATAACCGAGCTGTGTGGCAAGCACACGGTCGCGCACGGTCGGAGAACCGCCGCGCTGGACATGGCCCAGAATGGTAGCTCTGGTGTCGATACCGGTCAGTTCCTGAATCTGGCGGGCAATCTTCTCGGTGCCGCCGACGCCTTCGGCCACGACAATGATGAAATTCTTCTTGCCGGTGCTCTGGGTTCTGGTGATCTTGGCGATGACGTCTCTCTCGAGATCAAAGGGAAGCTCGGGAACCAGAATCGCGGTCGCGCCGCAGGCGATGCCCGTGTGAAGCGCGAGATAACCGGCATTTCTGCCCATAACCTCCACCACGCTGCAGCGGTCATGGGACTGCGAGGTATCGCGGATATTGTCAACCATGTGCATGGCGGTATTCATCGCGGTATCAAAGCCTATGGTGTAGTCGGTGCTGCTGATGTCGTTGTCGATGGTGCCGGGCACACCGACGCAGGGAATGCCCGCATGGGTCAACTCGCGCGCGCCGCGGTAGGAACCGTCGCCGCCGATGACGACCACGCCTTCAATACCGAGCTGACGGCAATAATCGGCCGCCTGCTTCACACCCTCTTCGGTTCTGAACTTGGGGCTTCTGGCGGTGTAAAGCACGGTGCCGCCTCTGTGAATGATATCCGAAACGCTTCTCAGATCCATCTTGTTGACTTCACCGGTGATAAGACCGTTGTAGCCTCTCTGCACGCCGTACACGTCCATGCCTTTGTAGATCGCCGTTCTGACGACCGCACGAACGGCAGCGTTCATGCCCGGTGCGTCGCCGCCGCTGGTGAGAACCGCGATAGATTTTGCCTTGCTCATGATAAAAATCCTCCTTGAAATATGTTAAGTCATCAATGGAAGTCAAAGCCCCCACCGACAATCGTATTCTTATGTCAATTATAGCATAATCTCGAAATTTAGCAATAACTTTTTGCCAAAAAACAGGCAGTTTTTTAATTTTTTCATATTTTTCACAGTAGTTGGGCAAAAAGCATAAAAACATTTTGTCTGTTGTCTGTTGGGATATAGAATCTGTTAGGTCAGATATGTTCGTTCTTAATTTTTCTCATATCGCACCGCAACATTTTCCGCACCCAGAATGCGCCCCAGCTCGTCCAGCATCACTGTATTCATCATCACATGGTACTGCTTAGGCGCTTCCATCATCTGTCCGGTATCGGCACAGCGCACAAACACCCTTGATATGCCGTCAAAGATCTTCAGCACCTTCAGGGCGCGTTTCCACGCGTCCGAATCCAGCGACGGCACCCGCAGATACAAAATCGGATTGCCTCTCGACGGTTCGGGCGGACGGCCGGAAGGCGCATGCCCCGCAGTCGCACCGCCCGAACGCCGCATGTCGGGCGGCGGCAGACGGTCGACCTCCCCGATGGAAAAGATACGCTCACAGATAATCTTGGGTTCTTCCTCTTCCCGCAGACTGACCCGTCCGTCCACGATCAGCGGCACATGCTCCACAAGGATCCCCGCATAGTACGCCAGCGTCTTAGGAAATACAAGCATCTCCAGTTCCCCGCCCGCGTCCTCGATATTGGCAAACGCCATCTTTTCGTTATTCTTGGCAAGCTTGAGCTTCATCGACCCGATCATCACCAGCAGCCGCACGCTTTGACCGTCGCGAAATTCTGAGGACGTTTCGTCCTCCGCTCCGGCGAGAATCCTGAGCAGCGGCACGGCGTGGATTTTTTCGGCGATATCCGCGTAGGCGTCCATCGGGTGAGAGCTGAGATATAATTCCGTGACTTCCTTTTCCATCGCCAGCAGCTCCGCCAGCGGCAGTTCCTCGGCTTGCGTCAGTTCCACACTTTGACCCACTCCCTCTTCCTCTCCGAAGAGATTGAGCTGTCCTTCGAGATTGCGCCGCCGGTCGTCCTCCAAATAGTCCATCACCCGTCCCAGCGACAGCAGCATCTGATGGCGGTTGTCGGCCAGTCCGTCCAGCGCCCCACTCTTGATGAGACTCTCGATGGCGCGGCGGTTGATCTCACCCCCGCAGGCGCGGCTGCAAAAATCGAAGAAGGAAGTGTATGGCCCGCCCGTCTCCCGCTCACGCAGGATTTTGACAATCGCGCCCTTGCCCAGATTCTTAATCGCCAGCAGGCCGAAGCGGATACCATTGGGTGTATGAATGAAATTCATACCGCTCTCATTGACACTCGGCGGCAGGACGGGAATGTTCAGGCGCTGGCATTCGGCAATATATTCCGCCAGCTTGCCACGCCAATCGAAAATGCTCGTCAGCAGCGCCGCCATATATTCGCCCGGGAATTTGCATTTCAGATAGGCCGTCTGATAGGCCACCACCGCATAACACACCGCATGGCTCTTGTTGAAGGCATACGACGCGAAGGACTCCATCTGGGCAAAGATTTTCTCGGCCGCTTCCCGCGACACGCCCCGCTTGACGGCTCCCTCCACAATGACGCTGCCGTCCTCACCGGTCAGTCCCTCGATGAACACCTTGCGCTCCTGCTGCATCACGTCGTGCTTCTTCTTGCTCATGGCGCGGCGCACCACGTCGGCGCGTCCGAAGGAATAGCCCGCCAGCGCGCGGAAAATCTGCATGACCTGTTCCTGATAGACGATACAGCCGTAGGTCACGTCAAGAATCTCCCGCAGGCGTTCATCGTCGTATTGAATCTTGTCGGGATTCCGTCGGTTCTCGATGTATTTCGGGATAGAAGCCATCGGGCCGGGGCGGTAGAGCGACAGCACAGCGGTCAGATCTTCCACACTGCGCGGCTCCATGCGCTGCAATACGCTCCGCATACCCGCCGATTCAAACTGGAAGACCCCTTCGGTTTCCCCCGCCGACATCATGGCGAAAATAGCCGGGTCATCATAGGGAATGTTCTTTACGCTGAAATCCGGGTGGGTACGTTGAATCATCTCTTCCGCGTCCTTGATGACCGTCAGGTTGCGAATGCCCAGAAAATCCATCTTGAGCAGCCCCAGCTCTTCCAGCAGCGTCATCGTGTACTGCGTCACGATCACATCGTCGTTCACCGCCAGCGGCACGTATTCGCTCACGGGCCGTTCCGTGATGACCACGCCCGCCGCGTGCGTGGAGGCGTGGCGCGGCATTCCCTCTATGCGCATGGAAAGGTCGAGAATCTCGCGCACTTGCGCATCGGTGTCATAGAGCTGCTTCAAATCAGGCGATTCCGCCAGCGCGTCCCGCAGCGTCATGTGAAGGGCATGGGGAATCAGCTTGGCCACGCGGTCGGGAACGCTGTAGGGCAGTCCCAGCGCGCGTCCGACGTCACGCACGGCGGCCTTGGCCGCCATTGTGCCGAAGGTGACGATCTGCGCCACGTTGTCCTTGCCGTATTTTTTGACAACATAGTCAATGACCTCCTGCCGCCGCTCATTGCAGAAGTCAATGTCAAAGTCCGGCATACTCACGCGTTCCGGGTTGAGGAACCGCTCGAACAGCAGGTTGTAGCGAATGGGGTCCACGTCAGTGATACCCACGCAGTAGGCCGCCAGACTCCCCGCGCCGGAGCCTCGTCCGGGTCCGACGGGGATATCGCGCGACTTGGCATACTGCACGAAGTCGTTGACAATCAGATAATAGTCCACATAGCCCATGCGCTCGATGACCGAAAGCTCATAGTTCAGCCGCTCGGTCAAAGCGACGTCATCGGGATTTTGGTATTTCGCACGCAGACCGCACTCACACAGTTCCCGGAGATAATCGGCATGGTTCTCGTTTTCCCGTCCGTCGGGAAGGTCGAAATGCGGCAGCTTGGTGTGACCAAATTCAAATGTCACGTTACACCGCTCGGCAATTTTCACCGTATTGTCGCAGGCTTCGGGACAATTGGGGAAAATCGCGCGCATTTCGTCCTCACTCTTGAGATAAAATTCCTGCGTGGGAAAGCGGAAGGCGTCGGGCTGGTCGATGGTGCTTTTGGTCTGAATACAGAGCAGAATATCGTGGGTTTTCGCGTCGGATTTCTGAATGTAGTGGCAGTCGTTGGTGACAACCAGCGGAATACCGGTTTCATTGTGCAGGCGTAGCAGCCCCGCATTGACCACACGCTGTTCATCAATACCATGGTCCTGCAATTCGAGGAAGAAGTTGTCCTCTCCGAACATCTCCCGATAGGTCAGCGCCGACTGCAAGGCGGATTGGTAATCGTGATTCTGCAAAAAGCGGGGAATTTCCCCCGCCAGACACGCTGAAAGGGCAATCAATCCCTCGGTATGAGCCGCGAGAAGCTCACGGTCAACACGGGGCTTGTTGTAAAATCCCTCCGTCCACGACTGCGACACCAGCTTGATTAAATTCTGATAGCCTGTCATATTCTCGCAAAGCAAGACGAGGTGGGTGTATTGCGAATCCATGCCGTGATCTTTGTCGAACCGGCTGCGCGGCGCGACATAGACCTCACAGCCGATGATGGGTTTCACGCCCTGTTTCACGGCCTCCTTGTAAAATTCCACCGCGCCGTACATCACACCGTGGTCGGTGATCGCCACAGCCTCCTGCCCCAGCTCCTTGACGGCGGCAATCAACTCTTTGATGCGGCAAGCCCCGTCGAGCAGGCTGTATTCGGTGTGCAAATGAAGATGCGCGAACATGTTCTTCTTCAGCCTCCCTCTTTTGGATTCGCCTGACTGCGTCCGATATCTTAGCGCGTGCGGCTCGGCAAGCGCCGCTTGCCTCGTGGGGCGCTGCCCCACGCCCTGCAAGGGCTGCTCGCCCTTGACCTCGGCAGGGAACCAGTCCCCTGCACCCCGCGCTTCGCTTAATTATTTTTCAAACGGCAGTTCCATCGGTTGACGGTTGACAAACACCGTCGCGGCGGTGAAGCCTGCTTCTTTCGCGGCGGCAATCCCCTCCGCCATACCCACAGCCATGTGTTCCGGCGTATGGGCGTCGCTGCCGAGGGTGATGTATGTTCCGCCCAGTTCGCGGAAGCGTTTGACATATTCCACCGTCGGCAGCAAGAAGCCATTCGGATTGCGCAGGCCGGAGGTGTTGATTTCCAAAGCTTTTCCGTTGGCCGCCAGCATAGCGAGAATCTCATCAATCACTGGCTGATAGGAGGACATGTCCACCGGCACGCCGTCGCGCTCGGTGATATACCGCAGCGGATAGGTCAGATGGGCCAGTGAATCAAATTCATTCCATTGCACCATTTCCAGCAGTTCCTCAAAATACCGCCTGACCAGGTCCGCCGCCTGTGCACGGTCGGGGTGCAGATAATAGAAATCCTCCTCGCCGCGGATATTGTGCAGCGAACAGAGAACGAAATCGTACTCGCACAGTCCCAGCACGCGCGCCGTTTCGTCCATATCCTGAAGCGGTTCGCCCAGCTCAAGCCCCCGCAGCACGGTGATATCGTCGTATTTGGCATTGAGTTCCATGGCCTGCGCGTTGGAACGGGCAATATTCGCGTCGCTCCATTCCAGAATATCGCAATGGTCAGTGAGGGCAATATACTCGATACCCAGTTCACGGGCGCGTGCTACCTGACGCTGGGCGGGCGTTTCACTGTCAAAGGAATTGTCGGTGTGCAGGTGGCAGTCGCAGCGGGTGATTTGATTTGTCATAACAAACAGGCTTCTTTCTATCATCAAAATACGTTGCAATCATGATACCACATCGCAGCAAAAATTGCAACGCTTTTGGCAAACACACGAAAAAGCCGCCCGACAGCACATTTCCATCTGCGAAATGCACCGCCGGGCGGCTTCCGGAACAATTTTCCTACTCCCTGTTTCCTTTGCAGGATTCCCTTTTCACTTTTGATTGAAAACGATCAGCAAGCGAGCCGGTAGCCCTGACCCCATACGGTCTGAATGTAGTGCTGATCGGCGTTGGCCTTCCGGAGCTTGCTCCGGAGATTGCTCATATGAACGTTGACGGTGTTGTCCTCGCAGAAATAGGTTTCGCCCCACACGGACTCAAAGATATTGGTCTTGCTGAACACCTTGGAGGGGCTTTTGAGCATCAGCTCCAGAATGCCGTACTCGGTAGATGTCAGGTCGAGCGCCGCACCGCGCACCGTCACCTCACGGGTATCGAGATTCAGCTCGATGTCCTTGTAGGTGAGGATTCTGTCCTTGTTCTTGCGGCAATGGCGGATATCCCGCTCCGCCGATTCCAGCGCCGCGTCCACCGCCTCGGGACGTTCCGCTGAACAGAGCAGCTCCACCTTCGCGCCGTCCAGACCGGTGGAAGCATAGTTGATGACATAGCCTGCCTGCGCGAGCAGCGCCTCAATGTTCTCCGGCATACAGCCGTTTTCCTCGATAATAAAAATCTTGTAGGTCAGATTCATGGGTATTACCTCCTCACTCGTCCAGTACAATCTTCAATCCTTCCACATGCTTGCGCTCCATGCTGTGACGTGCCTTGCGAGTGGACACGCTGTCGAAGATGATGGAAAAATCGTAATCCGGCGGATACAAATCCGCCGCCTTGGCCTTGATTTTCAGCCGTTTATGTTTTACCTTGATTTTTTTGTCCTCTATCTGCACCGTCACCAATCCCTGCGCGTCGGCGGGACGGTAGACAATGCCGATTTTCCTTTGCGGATAGACCATCACGCTGTCGCCCATCTGAAACTTGGCGGCGGCGGCGGGGCGCTGCGCCTTTTCTGCCGCGAAAGCGGGCGCGGGTCGGAATTGTTCCGCCGTCGGTTCATACCGCACGGCAGGACGGTCATGTGCCTGCTCGCCCGCCCCGTAGGCCTGCGCGGCGGCAATGGCCAGCAGATGTTTCGGAAACCCCAGCCTCTCCGCGATATACAGCGCACAGCTCTCCCCGGCCTCGCCGATTTCCAGCCGATAAAGCGGCGACAGATTCTGCCGATCAAAGGCCATTCGCGCGTTGACCAGCCCCTCGACGGCGGCCGCGTAGCTCTTGACCTCCGGATAATGCGTGGTCGCGGCGAAATGGCAATGTCGGTGCTGTAATTCCTCCAGCACTGCCACGGCGATGCCCATGCCCTCGGCGGGGTCGGTGCCTGAACCAAGTTCGTCCAGCAGCACAAGGCTGTAAGGCGTGGCCTCGGCGAGAACCTCGTTGATACGGCAGATATGCGCAGAAAACGTGGACAGATTCTCACTGATACTCTGCCCGTCGCCGAGATCGCACAGCACCTTGTCGTGCAGCGCCAGCACCGTACCGCGTGCGGCGGGAATGTGCAGCCCGCACTGCGCCATGACCGAAAACAGACCGATGGTCTTCAGCGCGACAGTCTTGCCGCCCGTGTTCGGCCCCGTGATGACCACGCCGCGCACATCGCCGCCCATCTCAAAATCCAGCGGCACCGCCTTGTCGCGATCGATAAACGGGTGCCGTCCGCTGCAAATGACCATGCGGCGTTCCGCGGTCATCTCGGCGGGTATGGCGTCCATGTCCCGCGAAAGTTTGCCCTTGGCAAAAATGAAATCCAGCGTCTCCATCGCTTCGATATCGAGCCTGAGTACGGCAGCGCAATCGCTCACCTGCGCGGTGAGCGTGTAGAGAATCCGCCGTATCTCGTTGTCGCGGTCGAGCGCCAGCGCGTCCAGCTCCTGCCGCATTTTCACCGCGCATTCCGGCTCGATAAACACCGTCGCGCCGGTTCCGGACGTTTCGATGATACTGCCCTTGACGGCGTGCTTGTACTCTTTTTTGACGGGAAGCGTCAGCCGCCCCGCCCGCATGGCGATGAAATGCTCGGCATATTTTTCCCTGTCCTTTTGCAGCATACCCTCCAGACGCGTCTTGATCTGCGCCGAGAGGCTCTCCGTTTTGCGGGTGATCTTTTTGAGTTCGGGCGATGCGTTGTCCTGCACCTGTCCGTTTCGGACAGCGGCGTCTATCGCGCCACGCAGTTCCTCGCATTCGTCCAGCGTTTCACCGTACAGCGCAACCTTTACGCCCTCGGTTTCTTCGCCGCGGGAAAGATACCGCTTCATTTCGCGGCAGGAAATCAGGAAACTGCGCACCGATTCCAGCTCTTCGGCGGTGAGCATATCGCCCTTTTCAGCCGCCGCCAAGCGTTGGGAAATGCCCGTCATAGCCCCTAGCGGCGGATTGCCAAGGCAATCCAGCATTGCCCGCGCCGCCGTGGTTTCATCCGTGCGGCGGCGCAGCTCGTCAGCGCTTTGCAGCGGCGTCAGTTGTCTCAGCCGCTCCGCCGTCCGCCCGGATACGGCCAGTTCGATCAGCCGTTCCAGCACCTTGTCAAATTCCAGTACACGCAGCGAATGTGCTTCTATCTTACTGTCACTCTCTTTGTGTATCGTTTGTATCATTGCTGTCAAATCTCCTGTCATCTGTTTTATCGACTGCGGGACATTTTACTGTCAGCAAAGTTACTGAAACACAAAAAACCCGCAAGTCCTGCATTTATCCCAACAACAGAATAAACACGACTCGCGGGTGTCGATCTCTCAGAAACACCGGCAAAAAATCACCCACTCAAAAGGGTACAAAAAGCCGACGTATCTATATCACAAATGCCATTCACGCCGCAAAGGACCATGTTATCAGGATAACTGCCAATATTGTTTGTGGGACATTTCACAGAGCGCACGAAAAACGCCCTTCATGAAAATCCTCAACTAAATTGATTCATCATTAAAATATTGGCACAACCCACCCGATGACGCGGTTTTACTGAATTACATTCAGCAAACCGACATCAAAGAGCGGCGTACCCCTTCACAACATGCTCCTGCTTCATTCATAGCACTCCTTTTGTTTCAAAATTTGATGTGTTTATGGTAACACTTTATTCAAAAAATGTCAAGCGTTTTTAGATTTCTTAAGGTTTTCTTTAGATTTTCTATTAGAAATCCATTTTATCAATAACAAATTTTCTCCCAAAGGCCGACAATGCCCGCAGCGCAGTCTGCAATCACAGACCACTCTCGCGGGCATTTCCGGCGTTATTTATCTCTACGGATTCACACCGGGATCCTACAAGTTATATCAAACTCAATATCAATAACACACAGTCACTCCGTCAGAAAAAAATACAGCCAACATTCGGTTTGATTTTGTTACTTTACCTGCTCGCCGAATACATCGCGCTCAACGAAAAGATCATTCACAGTCACGCCGAACACTTCGGAGAATCCTTTGAGTTCAATGTCAGTGACCGTGCGCAGACCGTCCTCTATTCTGGAAATGGAACCGCGGCAGACATAAACGCCTTTCTCATCAAGCTTTTCCGCCAGGTCCTGCTGGCTCATTCTGCGCGTGACCCGTAGAATACGGATGTTTTCACCTACAATATTGTTTTTTTCTCCACCTATTATACGCGGCATTTCATATCACCTCTAAAGTATTTTGATCGCCATCTGCACCACACTGTGAACACACCACAAGATCTAGCGGCGATCAATGTGTTTCGTCCTACGGACTGTAGGATTGATCCGATCAGACGATGAGCCTGCGCGGATTTTTTTGCAGCACGTTCTGCAAAAACAAGTATAAACCCGCAACGATGCCCATGATTATTATACAACACAAATTAAAAAATTGCAATACATATTTCCTCGGTACGGAAAACTGATGTTTAACTTTTTGTAAAAAAAGTTTAAACTGATGAAAATCTATTCAATCTCGTCAAAAAAATCTCTCAAACCATTTGTTCCCGAATGCGGGTCAGAATTTTTCGTTCCCGTCTGGACACCTGAACCTGCGTCATCCCCAGCACCTGCGCCACTTGGGTCTGCGTCATACCGTCAAAATAGCGCAGGCGTATCATCTGGCGGTCAGTGTCCTCCAAGCCGGCAATCACCTCCCGCAGCGCTACCAGATCCACCAGCGTTTCGTCAAACCGTTCGGTGGGCACATCGGTTTCGCCTTCCTCGCCGTCCCGCTCGGAAGTCAGCGACAGCACCGGACGCGCCGCGTCAAGCGCTTCGGCGATACTCTCCGGTTCTACGTGCAGCAGCGACGCCAGTTCCCCCACGGTAGGCTCCCGCCCGTACTCATTTTGAAACGCGGCCTCGGCGCGATGGATTTTCAGCCCCAGATCGCGGATACTCCGCGAAACCCGCACTGCGCCGCCATCCCGGAACAGTCTGCGTATCTCGCCCAGAATGGCCGGCACGGCATAGGTGGAAAAACGGATATTCCGGCTGGCGTCAAAGCCCGCCGCGGCCTTCACCAATCCTTCGCAGCCCGACTGGTACAGATCGTCGTAATCAATACCCCTTCCGCAGTACCGCCGCGCACAGGCCCGCACCAGACCGAAATTTTCCGTGACAAGCTTGTCCTGCTCAGCCGTCATAGCGGTATCTCTGCGCCACGCGCTTTTCCATGGTGACGGTAGTGCCCTTGCCCACCGCCGACCGCACGGTCAGCTTATCGGTAAAGCTCTCCATCACCGCAAAGCCCAGTCCAGCCCGTTCACTGCCGCCGGTGGTAAAAAGCGGTTCCCGCGCCTTGGCCACGTCGGGAATACCGCAGCCCTTGTCCTTGATCTGCACGCTGAGACGGCCGTCCTCATAAATCTTGGCCTCAATCCAGATCTTGCCGATGGTGTCCCGGTAGGCATGGACAATACAGTTGGTCACCGCTTCGGAAACCGCCGTCTTCACGTCGGTCATCTCCTCGATCGTCGGGTCGAGCTGCGCCATAAAGGCCGCCACCGCCGCACGCGCAAAGCTCTCATTGGCGGAATTGCTGGGTATCACCAGCTTCATTTCATTCTTGGCTTTTGTCTTTGCTTTCATATGTTACGTGATTCCTTCCTCTCATCATTCATGGCCGATCTGATTCCCGCGCCGGGGATGTGTTTTCACGAAAAAACGTCGAGTCGTCCGACGCCGGCCAGCTTCATCATGCGGGCAATCATGGGCGGCGCGTTGACCACGCGCACCCGGCCGCCATACGCTGTCACATGCTGATAACGCCCCATAATCAATCCGATACCGGAGGAATCCATAAATCCCACGCCGCCAAAATCCAGCACCAGCAGCGCCGGACGCGTCATCTCGACTTCACGGTCAATGTTCTCACGGAAATCGGCGGCAGTATGATGATCAATCTCGCCGGACAGCAAGGCGGTCAGCGTATCGTCGCTGTGTTCAAGTATCACTGACATTTTGAATGACATCCTTTCTTTTGCAAATAAAAAACGCGCACGAGTAAAATCTACCGGTAAGGTAAATCATAACTCATGCGCATGGAAAAATTGCTCGGAATATGGGGAAAAGAAAAATTTCTTTTCACACTCCCATTAAAGACCGAATTTTTTGCCGAGGCCGCCGGGAATCTTGTCGGCGATCTTGTCGGTGATACCGTCGGGCAGCTTGGCCGCGAGGTCCTTGAAATCCACCTTGGCCACCGCGTCAAACGCCTTTTCGCATTCCGCCTTGGGCAGCTTGGTTTCCTTCACGAGAAAATCAATCGCGTCCTCCTTGCTTCTGATGGTACCCGCCGCACTCTTGAGCTTTTCGAGTGCCGCCTGCAATTTCTGATCCATGTCTGTCACCTCCTTTCAACAGGGCTACGCCTATTCGCGTATCCCTATATAAAAATCTGACCGCAGGTGCCGTAGAAAATATCATCATGACCCGCGATGCGTTCACAGAAACGCTCGAAGCGCTCCCAGCCGCGCTGCATATCAAATTCATAGCTGTGCCCCCACAGCAGGAAGATTTGCGGGCAGTCTGGGGTCAGGGCAATGAAGCGCTCCGCCAGCGCGAAAAGAGTGTCCTCCTTGTGGCGGCAGGTAGGCGATATGTGCAGCAGGTCGGCCGGCAGGTCAAAGGCATGGGTCGAATGCACGCCCCGCGCGTAGGAAATGCCGCACCCCGCCAGCACCTGCTTGACGCGGCTGTCTGCCGCGCCGAAGGGATAGGCAAAGCCCCTGACATCGCTCCCGAACAGACTTTCGAGCGCGGCCTTGTCGCGCAGAATATCCGCATGGAGCGTCTCATCGTCCAGCTCAACAGGATTCTGGTGCCTTGTCAGATGAGAGGCAATCTCATGACCACGGTACAGTTCCGGCAAGCCTTCCGGCGGCATTCGCTCCACCTTTACGCCCTCGGCCTCCCAGACCGAATCGGCGTTCATCAGTCCCGAATTAAGATTGAAGGTACATTTCAAGCCGTACCGATTCAGGATTTCCACCAGCCGGATATCCTGATAGACCCCGTCGTCATAGCTCAGGGCAAAGGCTTTTTGATAGTTGTCGGTCCATGTCATATATTTGCTTCCTCTCTCACGGCAATATCACGGTAATGGTCAGCGATTTGCCGTCCGCAGAGGTTGCCGCAATTTTGCCCTTGTGCGCCTCGGTGACAGCCTTGGCGATGGAAAGACCGATGCCGTAGCCGCCGGTCTCGGAGTTGCGCGACTGGTCGGCGCGGTAGAAGCGGTCGAATAGCCGGTTGAGGCTGGACGTATCCACGCTCTCGGCGGTATTGTAAACTTCCAAGCACACGCCCTTGCCCTTGGGGTGGGCTTTGAGCGAAATGGTACCCTTGTCATCGGAGTATTTCAGGGCATTGTCCAGCAGAATGGAAATCAGCTGGGTAATAGCCTTTTCGTCGCCGCAATAGCTCATCATGGGCTGAATGTCGATGTCAAAGGTTTTCTCCTGCACCTTGGCGAGTGACTGGAAGGACTGTGTCGTCTCGGTCAGCACATCAGAGAGCGGGAAGTCGATCATCTGGACGGGATTCTGCTGCTCCTCCATGCGGGAAAGATAGATCAAATCCTTGGTGAGCGCGGTCAGACGGCGGGTCTGGGCGCGGATATCCGCGATCCACTCGTTATCCTCGCCGCACTCCATTTCCAGAATCGTCGCGTCCGCGTCTATAATCGTGAGCGGGGTCTTGATTTCGTGCCCCGCGTCGGTGATGAAGGATTTCTGCTTGTCATAGCTCTCCTGCACCGGCTTCATCACCATGCGCGAGAGCAGCAGCACCAGCACGCCGAAGGCGATCATGCCCCCCAGCGAGCCGATCACGCTGTAGAGCAGGAAGGAGCGGAAGGACGTCAGGTTTTTGCGGCAGTCAAGAAAAATCACCATCGTGCTGTCGTCGTCGCTCTGCTTCAGATAACGATACTGCGAAAGGAACCCGCTGCTGCATTTTTTATCGTACACGCTCTCGGCATATTCCACCGCATCAGTGGTGTCCACGGCGGCAATGCGTCCCGTATCTACCGAAACCGCTTCTCCGCTGCAATTGAAAAACACCGTGAAATAGCGTGATTCATAGGGCATTTCGGGCGAAAGCGCATCGCTGCCGAAGCTCTTGAAATCACTGTGCTTGTTTTTTTTCTTTTGTCGGCCGTCGCTGTCATCGGTATCGTCATCGTCAGGCATCTCCGGCCGACCGGGGAAAGTGCCGTTGTTCTCGGCCAGCACACGGAGCACGCTCTCACTGTCGCTGACAATGCGGCGGTAATTCATGATATTGACAGCCCCCATAATCACCAGCAGAACCAGAAACACTGACAGCAGCGAAATGGCAATAAATTTCAGGCGAAGTTTGCGTATCATTCCACCGCCTCCAGCGAATAGCCCGCATTGCGCGAGGCCTTGATTTTGATATTGGCGCCGAGTGCGGTCAGCTTCTTGCGCAGATAGGAGATGTACGCCCAGACGACGTTAATTTCCGCGTCACTGTCCAGACCCCAGATTTTTTCCATCATGAGTTCCGTGGAAATCAACTGCTTTGGATTGCTCATGAGCAGCTCCATCACCTGATATTCCTTGTTGGCCAGCCGGAAGCTGCCGGTCGGCGAGGAGAGTTCAAAGGTTGTCCGGTCAAGAGAGATATTACCCATGTTCAGCACGGCATTCGACCCGCCGGAATGCCCCCGCGTCATGGCGCGGATACGGGCGAGCAGTTCCTTGGCGTCAAAGGGCTTGGTGAGGTAATCGTTGGCGCCGCAGTCCAGTCCCGTCACGCGGTCGTCGATCTCCGACTTGGCGGTCAGCATCAGCACGGGAATGTCGTTGCCCTTGGCGCGAATGGTTTTCAGCACCGTCAGCCCGTCCATGCGCGGCATCATCACATCGAGGATAATACCGTCGTATTGCCCCGTGGTCAGATAATCCAGCGCCTCCACGCCGTCATACGCCGCGTCCACGGAATAATTATTTTTTTCCAGAATCACCGTCAGCGCCTTCGACAGCGATTTTTCGTCCTCTGCGATGAGTAGTCTCATGGGTTCATCGGCTCCTTTACCTTTAACATGCGGATATACTCATGATACCCGACAAACAAAAAGATTGCAACACAAAAATGCAAAATTTTTGTGTTGCAATGGGATTTTGAACATGTCTGTTTTCGCATGACGAACATTTTACAAAATAATATCCGCCAGTTCCTGCACATTTTCAACAGGAAGTTCGGTAATTTCCGCGATCTTTTCCACGGAAAGACCTTCCTTCAGCAAAGCAAGCGCCTTATGCTCCGCTTTTCTTTTGATTTCCGCGATGGTTCTCTCTTCCTCACGACCCTGCTCGCGGCCTTCTTCGCGGCCCTGCTCGCGGCCTTCCTCGCGGCCCTGCTCGCGGCCTTCTTCGCGGCCTTTCTCACGGCCTTTCACGATGCCCGCATGATAAGAATCATTGATGGCAGTTTCCATGATCTGACACATATGTTTTACCCCCTGTTCATTCTCTTTAAAATACCTTGTCACGTCTGCCATTGCGCTGTAATTCATCTGATTCGGATCGGCACACATAAAATCCTTCATGAGTCTGCCAAGCGCACTGTCGCTGTCTTGCGCCGCATTCACATAGATGATATGCGAACCGTCCTGAAAACGCCTGCCGTTCTCCACCAGAACACGCTCAATGTGATAGATTGTCAGGCCATCGCCGAATATGTCGTTTTCCGTCAGGAACACCACATAATTTTCCGGCAAATCCCTGTATTTTTCTCCCTTTTGCAGCGACAAATGACCGTCCAGCAGGCTGCTGTGATATCTGGCGCGTTTCGGGTTGGCACCGGCGTCTGCGCGCTGCACCTCGATATTATACTTTTTGCCGCTGCTGTCAGTCGCAAACGAATCCAGCTGCACCGAGTGACCGCTGAGATTCCGGATGGAATACTGTGTTTTCATCTCCGTGACATGCAAATCGTCCTTGTCCAGAATAATCCGCAGCACAAACTCCATCAGATCGGGTCTGTTCTCAAAACACACAGCGAAAAAGGTATCGTCTATCAGCCGGAACTGCCGAATCCGCGCCAGATTGTCCTGCAATATTTCGGCGTAACTCCTGTATCCCCCGGAACTGTTTTCGCTTTTCTGTACCAACGCGGTCACCTGCCTTTCCTCATTTGTTATTGTATCATTTTTCGCGGAATTTTGCAATAGATTTCTTTCCGCTGTCCGGATTCGCCCGGCCTGATCTGATATCTTAGCGCGTCCCACGCCCTGCCAAGGCTCCGCCCTGGACCTACCAGGAGGACCAGTCCCCCTGGACTCCCGCGCTTCGCTAATTATGCTTGACGTTGGCGCGTACCCAGTCCACCGCGCAGAATACCGCAAACACCACCAGATTGATGATGACCACACTGGCGCCGGTGGGGGCTGAGTATTGATATGACACCATGAGGCCTGTGAAGAAGCAGACCACCGAGATCACGGCGGAGCAGATAATGACGTTGCGGAAACTCTTGAACACCCGCATGGACGACATCGCGGGGAAAATAATCAGGCTGGAAATCAGCAGCGCACCGATCATGCGCATACCCAGCACAATCGTCACCGCCGTCAGCACGGCAATCAGCATATTATAAAAACCCGCCCGGATACCCGTCGCTCTGGCGAACGGCTCGTCAAAGGTCACGGCGAAAATCTTATTGTAAAACACCACATACAGTGCCAGCACCGCCAGTGACAGTCCCACGCTCAGGGCCACATCGGACTTGCTGATCGCCAGCACACTGCCGAACATATAATTGTTGATATCGGTATTGATACCCGATTTCATCGAAATGATAAACACGCCCACTGCCAGTGCGCCGGTCGAAACAAGGGCAATTGCGGAGTCCCCTTTGATACGGCTGTTGGCACTCAGCCGCAGCAGCAGAATGGAAGCGGCAATCACCACCGGAATGGCCACCCACAGCGGCGCCCAGTTCATGACAGTGGCCACGGCCATGGCGCTGAATGCCACGTGCGACAGTCCGTCGCCGATCATGGAGTACCGCTTGAGCACCAGATTCACGCCCAGCAGCGCCGAACACAGTGATACCAATATTCCCACTACCAACGCGCGAATGATAAACGGATACGAAAACATTTCCCACATATTGGCTGCTCACCCCCCGATAAAGGCGCGGCCCACCGCGCTCTTGACATAATCTTCCGTCTTGCCGCAGAACTGCACGGTATTCTTGACATGCAGAATGCGGTTGGCGCTCTTGACGGCGGTTTTGACGTCGTGCGACACCATGATAATGGTCGTGTGATGCCGACGGTTGATTTCCTTGATGATTTCGTAAATCTCCGCCGTGACGATGGGGTCAAGACCTGTCACCGGTTCGTCCAGAATCAGCAGTTTGCGCGAAGCGCACAGCGCCCGCGCAAGGAGGACCCGCTGCTGCTGACCGCCCGACAATTCACGGTAGGAGCGCTCGGAAATATCGTCAATACCCAGTTCCGCCATGAATTTGGCGGCACGTGCCTTATCTTCCTTGGTGTAAAAGGGCAGCAAACGGCTGTTGTTCAGACAGCCCGACAGCACCACTTCCCGCACTGAGGCCGGAAAGTCCCGCTGAATCGCGGTCTGCTGGGGCAGATAGCCCACGTCGCGGCGGGAAAGTCCCTTCGCCAGCGCAATGCTGCCGCTCATGGGCTTCATCAGCCCCGCCAGACACTTGATGAGCGTGGATTTGCCCGCGCCGTTTTCTCCCACGACGCAGAGATAATCCCCCCGCGTCAGGTCAAAGCTCACGTCCTCCAGCACCGTCTGATTTTCATAGCCGATATTCAAATGGCTGCACGAAAGCAGCTTCTTTTCTTTCTGTGTCAACGCAATGCCTCCTTCAGCACACCGATATTCGCCCGCATCAGGCTGAGATAGGTCTCCCCCGCCTGGAAATCGTCATAGGAAATATTATGGCAGGTATTGAACTGCGCGGTTTTCGTCCCGGTGCATTCCGCGATGGCGTCCGCCACCTTGTGATTGGAAAGTTCGATGTAAAACACCACCGGCACCTGCTCGCGTTTCACCGTGTCAATCAGAAATGCCACCGTCGCCGCACTGGGTTCCGTCTCCGCCGCACAACCGGGAAAAGCCGCATAATAATCCAACCCGTACTCCCGTACGAAATACAGCAGCGGGAAGCGGTCGCCGAAAATCAGCACGTTCCGCTTGGCGCCCGTCACCGTTTCGCGAAATTCATTATCCAGCGCAATCAATTCCGCGACATACGCGTCGGTATTCTCACAATAATATGCCGCATTGTCCGGGTCGATGTCGCACAGCGCCGCGTTGATTGCATTCACAATTTTAATGGCATTCATGGGAGACGTCCAGACGTGCTCATCGTATTCTTCCTCTTCGTCCTCATGAACATGGTCCGAATCCGAAAGTGCTTCCGCTTCTTCTTCCTCGTCATGGTCATGATGGTGATGCTCCCTGCTCTGCATGCCCTCGACGGTTTCCTCCTTCAGCACTTCTACGCAGTCCATCGCCGCGACCATTTTTCGATTGGGATTCGCCGTCGTCTCCAGCACCGCGTCCAGCCACGTTTCGGATTCGCCCCCCACATTCAGAAACAAATCGCACTTGGCAACCCTGATGATATCCTTCGGGCTCGGCTCGTAGGAATGCGCCTCCATGCCCGGTTTGAGCAGCAGCGTGACCTCCGCGCGGTCGCCCGCGATGCGCCTTGCAAAATCGTACTGGGGAAAGGCGGTGGCCACAATGACAATTTTGCCGTCGGTTTGTATGTCCCCCGCCGGAGCACAGCCCGCACACAGCCCCGTCACCAGCGACAGGCACACCCAAATTGACAGTATTCGCCATATTTTCATGATAGAATCAAAAACCTCTTTTGTTAAAAAAATCAATCATTGTGCCGCGGCGCACGTCTCACACAGACCATAGATAATCGTGCGGGTATTGTCCACCCGGAACCCGTGATGCCCAACGATATGCTTCTCAAACGCCGCCATAAAGCCGCAGTCCAGATGAATCACGCGCCCGCAGGACGTGCATTTCAGGTGAAAATGCCGGTCGCAGCCGTTGGCGGGGTCGATGAGCTGATACATCGCGCCGTCGCCGCCGTCCGAGAGGAACCGCTTGACCTCGCCGTTCTCCACCATGCGGTCAAGACAGCGGTAAATGGTTGCCTTGCCGATCTTGCCCTTTTCCCTCATAAAATACAGGTAGATGTCGTCGGCAGTCGCGCAGACGTCGGGATTGAGCCGGAAATACTCCGCCACTGCCTCCTGCTGGCGCGTGTGGTAATTGCGTTTGTTTTCCATGCCCTTCACCTCTTGAAAAAATAAAATTGATAATCAATTTCAAATTGCTATGATATTATAACACAGTTTTTGTAAAATGCAAGAGGAAATTTAGTGGTCAGTGATTAGTGATTAGTGGTTAGTTAATATATTGTTCACAGATGAGGCGATTTCGTAACGATTCATTCACATTTGTTTTAGTTATCGTGGTATTTATCACGTTTTCACTTCTAAGATATGGATTTTTTCATGCGCCGTACAGAGATATTGACTCATAAAAGCACCTCTTGTTCATAATTTATTTACTTGACTTTACAAGAGGTTGGGGATATAATACTTTCAGAACACAATCTGTTGTTCTTGCATTAACCTCTATAAGGGATTGATACTAAAAACAGCAGCGCCATTATCGCTATTTCAATAACTTGCATTAACCTCTATAAGGGATTGATACTTTCGGGGGTGTCGGACTAACCGTCCCATATTTCTTGCATTAACCTCTATAAGGGATTGATACAAGGGACTCTGCGAGCTCCTCAATGGAATTAACTTGCATTAACCTCTATAAGGGA
>CAMHEZ010000019.1 GCA_946184295.1 uncultured Clostridia bacterium
CCTTCCGCACGACCTTCCGCACGACCTTCCGCACGACCTTCCGCACGACCTTCCGCACGACCTTCCGTACGACCTTCCGCAAGCCCCTTTGCACGGCCTTCCGCAAGTCCTTCTCTGCGATAGCCTTCGCTGATATTACACATAAGCGACACCTCTCCTTCCAATTCTCTTGTCATTGTAATGCCGTAACTGTTTTGCAGAATCTGCTTTTTTTCGTTCACCGGCAGACTACTGGAAAATGTTATATTCAACAGGTCGATCATTTCTCCGGAATACGCGTTGAAATCCTTGCTCAGATACAAAAAGACCACAGACAGCAAATCATAATCCCGCCGTTCCATCGACGCATGACCCAGCGGCAGTTGTTCCTGCATCCCGTATTGTGAGATGGCTCTTTGCGTATGATGTGACGGATTGGTGCAGACCCAGATAGAATATACCTTCTTCAGATTTTCGTAATGGGGTGGGATAAACTCCGTTCCGTTCTGGGCTGAGAGCATGCGCGCACAGTAATACAGGGCACGCTTGATGAGCGGATAGCCGGGACTGTCATCGTTTTGCGCCTCGATGTTGATAATCAGTTTGATCTTGTCGTTGTCTGTACCGGGGGCTGTGGCGGAAAAGCGAATGTCATAATAGACCGTTCCCTCGGTCAGTGATTTGTCCTCTGTGTTCATGCCTGCGATGGCTTCGCCATGCACGCGGCTGCTTGTTTCTCCGTTCACTGCAACTGTGCCGATTTCGGGCTCCTTCTCGATGTATTTGTCGGCAATGTCGCGAATGGAGCAATTTTGAAATTCCGGTACGCACCCCTGCAATATCCATGCCAGTATTTCTTTGTTGGCCAGTATGCGTTTCGCGGCTGTGTCACACCGGATTTTATCCTGCGCGGTTGTCAGATGTTCCGACAGCAGGCTGGGTATCTGCATCGTGGGTCATCTCCTTCCCCTTATTGATTATACACGCTCCTGCCCTTTCTGTCAAGCAATGGCCGCGACGGTCAGTGACGGCCACGCACGGTAAAGTGCTTTACGTCGCGTATCATGTCGCTTGTCAAGACCCAAAAGGTCGCCTGTATGGTTTGTCCGCGGCTGCACCATGCGTTGTGGAGGAGCGTGGTATCAAACACGCGCTGCCAGTTTTCCCGTTTCATCTTATGTTGGTTTTCCGGTGAGAGGGAGCGATAATGCGCTTCCAGCGCATTGTCCTCCTGCTCGGTCCATGTAATCAGGCCATCGTTAAGAATGATCGACCATGAATCGAAATCTGAGAGCAGCACGCGGTCATCCGGTACCTCGATTGCCAGACAGATCATTTTATAACCTCTGCCAATGCCCCACCGCGTATGGCCGATTGCGGGACGGCTTCTTTTGCCGTCTATCGTGTGCCATGCCCACACAGGGTATCTCACACCGTCGGGAGGCGGCCCGATGCGCTGCGTCATCTCGGCGGCCAGCCAGTCGTAATAAGGAATCAGGTCGGGCATGGCCAATTGCCCGGGGTCGCAGATATATTGTCCGCTTTGCAACAGCGTTTGATACACGCGCTCGGGCTGAATGGTCCAGAGAATCATAGCTGCTCCTTGAGAATGCGCGCCACTTCGTCGGAGGTGTCAACCTTCAACTGGAAGATTTTGCGGAAGGCCTGCACCATATCGTCCTTCATACCCGAGTCCAGCCAGTCAATGACCATGCCGAAGCAGAGGCATTTGTAATAGCTTACCACTAAGTCGGTATTTTTTTCGATCAGACTGTCGATGTCGCTGCCTTTGATGATATTTTCCACATAGCGCCGGACAAAATACGCGCAGGTTTTCATGAGATACCGCTCAAACAGTTCCCGGTTGGTGGAGCGGTAGATGTGCAGAATAGCACGCCGGTGGTTGGAGGCAAATTCTGTGGTGGCGTCGAAGCAGTCCACGATGGAATTAACCGACGGGTATTTTTCGATCACCGCGTCGGATTCTTCCCGGATAATTTCCTCGATGAGGGCGGGCATATCCTGAAAATGGTAATAGAAGGAATTGCGGTTGATGCCGCATTCCTCCACGATTTTTTTGACGGTGATGTCACTGAGGGGCTTTTCCTCCAGCAGTCTGATGAACGCCTCTTTGATTGCGTCCCGGGTAAAACTTGCCATACACTCACACCTTTTTCGCTCTGCGTAATCTATATGATACGGATGCTGTTTCCTGCTCCATCATATTCTGTCTGGGCTTTCATTATACAATTTCCTGCCTTGATTTACCATGAACACTTTGTAAAAAAATCAACCGAAAAGCCGACCGGTTCACAAAGCGTCAAACAGTCGGCTCTTCGGTTGTTGAGGAATGGTTATGACTTGGTGTAGTCGGGATCAGTCGTTGGCAGACACCGAATCGGTGCGGTAGATGAATTTAACGGTGCCGGTTTCATTGGCGTCGCCGGTATAGCTGTTGTAAGCGGCGGAAACGTCGCGCATCGCGTCCAGGCGTGTGCGGAGCTGACGGAGATTCATGCCGGAAGAAGCGCTGAGCATGCTGGCCAGTCCGCCGCCGCTGAGCTGCCCAACGCCTTCGGAAAGCTGCATCGCGCCGTCATTGAGCTGGGAAATGCCGTCCACCAGCGCGCCGGAGCTGTTTTGCAGCTGATTGAGGCCGCTGCTGAGCTGGTCGGCGCCGTCCTTGAGCTTGACAGAACCGTCGTAGACCTGCTGTACGCCGCCGGTGTACTGCTGAATGCCCTGACAGAGCTGCCCGATGCCGTCCAGCAGCTCGATGGTGGAGCGAAGGGATTTCTCCGCCTGCTCGAGCGAGGCATAGGCCGTCGCAAGCTGCTGCGCCGACGGGCCTTCGGCACCTGACGAAGCGGCGCCGCCGGCTTCGTTGTTTTCGTCGTTTTCGTTGTTAGCGTCGTTGTTGCCGTCATCGGTCGGGTCGTCCTGCTGCACAGGTTCCGGCGCGGTGGCGTTGTTTGGTTCATCGGCGGTATCCGGACGGCTCTCTTCACTTGGGGTGTTCGCTTCATCCGTTGTGTTCTGATTTGGAGAGTCGTCCGTGCTTGCGGACGAGTCCGCATTCTGTGCATTGCCGGTTGCCGGACTGTTGTTTGCGGCGGCGGCCGCTGCCTGCTGCTGTGCCATCTGTGCCGCAATCTTGGATTTGGCGCCCGAAACCTGCGCCAGCACGCTTTTCAACTCGGTGCGGTAATTGTCGGGGGTAAGTGAGTTGAAGCTGATATCGAGCTGTCGCAGCGGCTCGATACTCGACTGCGTGCTGGCGAGGACGGTCTGAAAGAGCGTTTGAGCGCCGCCGTTCAATTCCGTGCCCTTGGAGCAGAGCAGCGCCAGCGCCGCGTTGACCGTGTCCACGCCGCCTGCCAGCTCCTGACCGCCCGCGGCGAGCTGGTTGACGCCGTCGATGAGCAGGCCGGATTTATCCAGCAGTTCGCTGGTGCCGGCGTAGAGCGCGGCGGTGCCGTCGGTCAGCCGATTTAACCCGGCTGTGAGGCTGTCAAGCGACAGGGTGTTTTCGTTCTTCTTTTCGGCAACGTCCTCTGCCGCCTCATTGAAAAGATCGTTGGACACCATGGTGAGCGTGGTGGTCAGCTCAAAGTTTTTGACGTCGGCGGTAATCTCCACCGCATTGGGAATCTCCAGGGTGTCATCGCTCAGGTTCAGGCTTTCCGCCATGCCGGGGAGGGCAAATCCCAGTACAATGCTTCTGGTGCCGTCGTTGATGACCTTGCCGTTGGATACCTGCACATGGGAGAATGTGTCGTTGTTCAGAATGGTACCGGTGACCACGGTGAAAGGCACATAGATTTCGGTATCCGCGCCGTCGATGGAAACGGTCTGCTTCTGGTTGTTGGTGTAATCAAAGCGAATGGTGACCTTGCCGCTTTTGCCTGCGATTTCGTCGGCGGTCATCTTCTTGCCGTCGAGGGAATAGCTCAGCCGCACGTCCACCGGCAGATTTTCGCCGCTCTCCACCTGCTGATAATAGGAGCCGCCGTCCGCGTCCCATGAATTGGCGCTGCCGGAATTGATGGTATAGCCCTGTTCCGCGTCGGACTGCTTCAATGCGTCAAGATTATCGGCTTCGGCAATGCTCTTGCTCTGGGAGGAATGCTTGAGCCAGTCGCTGACGATGACCTTCTTCACACCGCCGTCCGCGTCGGCGATGACATACACCGTCTCGCTTTTCTCCTGTGAATCCTCGCTGTTGACGTAGGTCTGCATGGCCTCTACCGTCCGGGCACGGTTGTGCGACAGCACCGAGACGGTGCCGCCCGCTGCCGCGGCAATCACCACTGCCGCCGCGATGACCAGGGCGAGCGGACGTTTCAGTTGTATCCGCGTTTTTTTCGCGTTTGTCTCTTGATTGTTCATATCCATTACCACCTTTTCAATTTTGGTCGGAGCTTCGATTGGATTCGCCTGACCTTATCAGATATTTTCAGTGCGTCTTGCTCGCAGGCTGCGCCTGCTCCCGGGGCGAGTGCCCTAGCTTTCGCTAGCGAAAGCTTGCCCCTGCAAGGGCTCTGCCCTTGACCCGCCAAGAGGTGCCAGCACCCCTTGGATTCCCGCGCTTCGCTTCATGATTTTTCCCTGACCGGGATATCTCTCATACCGGCGGTTGTCTTGCAGATCAGCCGGTCGAAGACCATAAACATCGACGGCAGTATCAACAGCACCGCGCACATACTGATGAGAGCGCCTCGCGCCATCAGCATACACAGTGAGCCGATGATGTCCACGTCAGAATACAGCGCCACGCCGAAGGTCGCCGCGAAGAAGCCCAGCGCACTCACAATGATGGAACCCATGTTTGCGTTGAGCGCGGCGGTCACGGCTTCTTTCTTGCCCAGACCGTCAATCCGTTCGTTCTTGTAGCGTGTCGTCATGAGAATGGCATAATCGACGGTGGCACCGAGCTGAATGGTGCTGATGCAGATCGGGGCGATAAAGGGCAGCGCCGTGCCGGTGTAGTAAGGAATGCCCAGATTGATGAAAATCGCAAATTCAATGACCGCCACCAGAATGAACGGCAGTGACGCGCTTTTCAGCACGATGGCGATGATGACGAAAATCGCGGCAATAGAAATCGCGTCCACCGCCTTGAAATCGTGGTCGGTGATGGTGATGAGATCCTTGGTGCAGGGCGCTTCGCCGATGAGCATGGCAGAGGGGTCGTATTTTTTGATGACGGCGTTGATCGCGTCGATCTGGTCGTTGACCGCGTCGGTGGCCACCTTGTATTCCGAGCTGACCAGCAGCAACTGCCACCGGTCGCTTTTCAGAATGCGGCGTACCGAATCGGGCAGCAGCTCCTCCGGCACCGCGCTGCCGATGACCGAATCCAGCCCCAGCGCCAGCTTCACGCCGTCCACCTGCTCGATTTCCTCCGTCATGGCCCGTGCGTCCTGCGCGGGGAGATGGGCGTCGGCCAGAATCATGTGGGTGGAAGACATATCAAATTCATCTTGCAGCTTGTTGGTGGCGATGACGTAGGCCATATCCTCCGGCAGCGTTGCGCCCAAGTCATAATACACCTGGGTGTGGCTGTTGCCATAGAAGGCCGGGCCGATGATCGCCAGAAACGCGATGATACCCACCGGGAACACTTTGACAATGCCGCCCGAAAGCCGGTCGAGCCGGGGCATCAGGGGTTTGTGCCGCGTTTTTTCGATGGCTTTGTCCAGCAGCAGAATCATGGCGGGCAGTGTGGTCACGCAGCCGATCACGCCGAACACAACGCCCTTTGCCATGACAATGCCGAGGTCCAGCCCCAGCGTGAAGGTCATGAAGCACAGCGCCAGAAACCCCGCGACAGTGGTGACGGAGCTGCCGACCACCGAAGTGATGGTGGCGGAGATGGCGTGTGCCATAGCCTCTTCCTTGCTGTCGGGGAATTGCTGTTTCTGCTCGCTGTAGCTGTGCCACAGAAAGATGGAGTAGTCCATCGTGACGGCGAGCTGGAGGACGGCGGAAAGCGCCTTGGTGATATAGGAAATCTCGCCCAGGAAGATATTGCTGCCCAGATTGAGTAAGATTGCCATGCCGATGCTTGCAAGGAACACAAGCGGAATGAGGAAGGAATCCATGAAGAGCATCATCACAACCACCGAGCAAAGCACCGCAATGCCCACATAGATGGGCTCCTCGCGCTCACACAAATCCTTGAGATCTGTCACCATGGCCGACATGCCCGTGACAAAGCACTGTCTGCCCGCCAGCGAGCGGATCTGTCCGATGGCCTGCATGGTTTCGTCCGCGCTGGTTGAGGTGTCAAAAAAGACCGCCATCAGTGTGGCATCGCCGTTGTTGAAGGCGTCATAGTATTTTTGGGGCAGTATCTCCATGGGAACCGAGTCGTTGAGCACGCTGTCGTACCACACGACGCTGACCACGTGATCTACATGCTCAATCTGTTGTTTGAGTGCGGCGGTGTCCTGCGGCGCCATGCCCTCCACCACCAGAATGGAAAACGCGCCCTTACCGAAATCCTCCAGCAAAATATCCTGTCCCTGCATGGTTTCGATATCGTCCGGCAGATAATCCAGCATATCATAATTGATTCTGGTGAGCGCCATGCCGATGACGGACGGTATCAGCAGAATCACCGCGATCAGCAATATCAGCCTGCGATGTTTTACCACGGCATTACCGAACCTGTTCATGTATCATTACCTCTCTGATAGATTGACCGGGGCGGCCGGGGCAACGCCTTTTACCGCCTCTGGCAACGACCAGTTTACGACGCGGCGGCGGTTTTATCAATAGGCAAGTTTGATGACAACGTCTGAAATTTAGGCATTTGGACGGTGATGACCAGTAATCGTGGACGGATTAAAATGCAAAAAGACAATAATCTCTTTTATATTGCCGCACCGGCAAACCGGTTTACAAAGGGTTTACAAAGAAAACGCCGTCCGTTGTAAACCTTGTTGGTGGTCAAAAAAGCCCTAGAATACGGGGTTTTCAGGCGGTTACAGACAAAAGGTTTACAAGGTACCGAGGAAATGACAGTAAAATAAAAAAATATACATACTATGTATTTATAGCAAAATCGTTGTAAACCTTGGCAACCGTGATAATTGCTGTGAAAGATGGCTGTTACATTTTTTTGCCAAACTACTTGACAATGCAAAGTAGTTGTGCTATGATAATGCCTGTAAGCTACTTTGCAATAGCAAGTAGCTTGTCAGTACCGACAAGGAGGTGACGCGTTGGACGACACACAATTGCTCAAAGGGGTATTGGAAGGCTGTGTGCTTGCGGTCATCAGCAAGGGCGAAACCTACGGCTATGAAATTCTCTCCGTGCTGATTGACGGCGGCTTTGACAATCTGATCGAGGGGACGCTGTATCCCGTACTGACCCGCCTGCAAAAGAAAGGGCTGATTGCCTGCCGGATGGGAAAATCGCCGCTGGGACCTTCGCGCAAGTATTTCTCCATCACACCGGAAGGCGAGCAGTACCTCGCGGCGTTTGTCGAGAATTACACCAAGGTCACACAGGCCGCTATGCACATTTTATCGGAAGACCGAGAGAAAAAAGCATCAGAAAACGGATAGCAGCAACGGAGGAGTAAACGAAATGAAAGAGAACAACGAAAAGAAAACCATTCAGACAGGCCTTTATCTCGACTACAAAGACAGGCTCGGCGAGGAATACCGCACGACCTTTGACAAGGTGGAGGACTACTGCCAGATGCAGCTCATCGACAACGCGGAGCTGAATGAAGCCATGAGTTATCTCATGGACGTCTTTCTTCAGGCGCAGGAGGACGGCCTGCCCGTGCGGAACATCACGGGCAACAGCATGGAAGCATTCTGCGAGGGCTTTTTGAGCGACATTTCGACCAAAGGGCGCGTGAAAGCTTTCTTCGAAAAGGGACGCATCATCGCGTGGATATTCCTGCTCGTTGCCTTTTTTGGCTACCTGCTGCCCCCGCTCACGGAGGGCGAGAGTCTGCGGGCTGTACTGGCAGGCGCGGGTTCGGAGCTATTCTGCGGCATGGCACTGGGCTTGGTGCTGAGTTCGCTGCTGGACGTGATATCCCACGCCATTGTGCGGCAGATGATCTTCAAAATGAAAAAATACCGCAGGAGCTACAGCGTCATTGTGAATCTGCTGGTATATGCCATCGGCATCGGTTCGCTCTACCTGATTCCCGATTTTGAGATCGACCTGCCGGGCGTGCCGGATATTCCGCTGGGCGTCACGCCGCTGCTGTGTATCGTGTGGATTGTGGTGTCGCGGCTGGCCATCGGCTTGATGAATCTGTCAAGCGGAAAATCCTTCTTCGCCAAGGGGGAAAAGGTCGGCACAGGACAGCGATCCTTCCGCGCCACCGTCCTGCATATGATGGTGGAGGACAGCCGCAAAGTGTTTGAAAAGACCAACCGCAAACGCGAAAAGAAAGGCAAACCGGCCTTGACGCAGGCAGAATTTCTCGAAAAATACCGCAAGGACACCAAAAAATCCGTCCGCTCCGTGTGGCTGTGCGGCGGGATCTGCGCCCTGGTTTACCTCGGGTTTATCCTGCAAGTGGCCTTGACCAGCGAGCCGATTGATACAGTGATTTTTACGGTCGTTCAGGTGACAGTGTATTTCCTGCTCATGTACCCACTGTGTATCTATCCCACCAACGTACGCAAGCAATTCCAGCAGCTCATGGACGAGAGCGGCAAGTCATTCTTTGACGAGGATTTCTACGACGTGATCGACGAAGCCGTCCAATAAAAAAACCGGGGTGCGTTTCATGCGGGAAACACACCCCGATATTTTTTTGCATTATAAATGAAACAGCCGTTCGGCGTTGCCGTGCATGATGAGCTCGTACTCGTCAGGCTTGACCCAGTCTTTAAACGCACCGAAATAGGTGCGGTAAAAGGGGTGGGCATAGGTATCCACACCGTCGATGGGATTGTCCGAGCCGAACAGCAGCTTGTGCGCGCCGTATTGCCGAACGAGCTGCAAAGCCGATTCGGGGCGTACCCATGTGGTATCGCCGTAGAGGTTCGGCAGGGAGCCGACCAGCTCAATGGCCTCGCCGTTGTCGGAGCAAAGCCCCATATGCACCATGACAAAATTGACCTCCGGGTGCGCCTTGGCTGCCTCATAGACGTACTGCGGCTGCGACCATTCGTCCACGGCGGAATGCACCACCACGGGCAGTCCCCTCTCCCGTGCCAGTGCCAGATACGGCTGTATCTGTGGCGCGGTTATAGGCATCATGGAATGATAAGGGTGGAATTTCAGCGCCTTGACATACGCGCCGCCTTCCTCCAGCAATTGCAGGAAGCGGTCGTTGAGACCCTCCGTGTGCGGCCTGCACCAGAGCGCCACGCCGATTTTGCCCTCATACTGCCGCGCCATTTCGACAGTGAGCCTATTGGCACTGTACTGGTCATAGGGCCAGTCGTCGGGCATGGGTTCGTTCTGCTGGCCAAATTCGGCGGCCGCGCCGCTCGACACCAGCGAGTAGTCCACACCGTATTTCTCCATCGAAGCCATCACATACGCGGGCTTCATGTCAAAAGAGCCAAGTTCCCCGATATGAACATGGGAATCAATTATCATCATATATCACCCTTACACCTGAATGATCTTATTAAAAATCGCCGTGTGACTTTCGTCAATGCGCCAGTCGATATGGAAGTGGCCGAAGTACCAGTGACGGTAGCCGACGGTATTTTTGATTTCCTCAAAAAACGGCATGAGGTCATCGTCCTCGGTTTTATCATAGGAAATCATGGAAGCCAGCGAAAGCGGCGCGTCGTGGGTGATGATGAGATCCACCTGATTGTCGTTGAGGGCGAGATTCTGGCGGGCGCGGGTGATTTCCTCCGCACTGGGCATTTCCTGCGGCCACCACGAAATGCCTTCGCGGCGGTAGGCCTTATCCATCGAGCGTGCGCCGCCCATGGCGAAAATACTCATGCCTTCGATGTCAAACACATAGCCGCGCATCAGGTGAATGACCGACGGGCGGATGTACTGCACCTTGCCGCCGTTCCAGCTGCATTCCTCGTACCCGGCAAGCGCGTCAAAATTTTCGTGATTGCCGTCGACAAAGAGCGTGGTGAAGTTCTTGGCTTCCAGCCAGTCCAGCCAGTAGTCATCTTTATAGGTACCCGTCCATACGCCGCCGAAGTCGCCGCAGATAATGATGTAATCGTTTTTGGTGAGATCCTTCTGTTTTTCAAAATTTCTGGAATTGAGCTTGGAAATGTCAATGGGAATATGGGTATCGCCGGTGACAAAAATCATAGATCAAGCCTTCCTTTCGTCGGAAAATGGAGTCAATAGAACGCGACAGCAAGCGCTATCCCTTTCTGATATGTATTTTACCACGAAAAACGTGATATTTCAACAAATTTTTTTACTGATTTTGTCAATTCGTTAAAAATTTCTCCCGCACGGCGCTTCGATTTTTCCGGAACTTTTTGCAAAAAATCACTTGACATTTGAGGCGAAATCAGTTATAGTATTGTGTAGCGCTGATTATAAAAAGGCGAAATACGGCTCGGTTTGCCCGCGTCGGCTATTTTTAAAATTCCCCAGAAAAGGGGCGGAATTTTTCAGGAGGTGCATTTGCATGGCAAAGTGTGATTTCTGCGGCAAGGAAGTTGCCTTCGGCATCAAGGTTTCCCATTCACACAGAAGAAGCAACAGAACATGGAAGCCCAACGTCAGACGCGTGAAGGCTACCGTCAACGGAACTCCCAAGAGAGTTCACGCATGTACCCGCTGCCTTCGTTCGGGCAAGGTTACAAGAGCTGTCTGATTTGTTTCAAGAATGACCCGCCGTACCAGCCATGAAATGGCTTGACGTTTCGACGTCTTGTACGGTGGGTGTTTTTTTGTTTCATACTTTTTTCAAAAAAGGCGGTGACATTCCTCATGGCAGGCAGTCAGAAACAGAAATTCCTCGCGCTGCTGGAGATTCTTTATGAAGAGACTGACGAGAATCATCCGCTGAGTGCGCCGCAGCTGGTGGACCGGCTGGCGGAACGCGGCGTCTCCTGCGAACGCAAGGCCATCTATCGCGACATGGCGTCGCTCACCGCCTTTGGCTTCGACATCATATCGTCCGTTGCGCCGCCGGGCTATTATCTGGGCGAGCGGCTCTTTGAGCTGCCGGAGCTGCGCATGCTGGTGGATTCGGTCAAATCCTCCGAGTTCATCACAGAGAAAAAAACCGCCGAGCTCATCGGTAAGCTCAAGCGGCTCACCAGTAAGCATCTGGCGGCTGAGCTGGACGAGACGGGCGGTATTCTCGGTATTCCAAAAAACCGCAACGAGGGGATTTATTACAGCATTGACACCCTTCACGCGGCGATCCGCCGGGGCCGCAAGGTGCATTTCTCCTATTATCGCCATGTGATCCGCAGCGGCCGCGCCGTGGCGCAGAAATCTCATGAATTTACCGTCAGCCCCTATGCGCTCATCTGGAATGACGGCAAATATTATCTCGTGGCCAATTATGACAAATATGACGATTTTTCCCACTACCGCGTGGACCGCATGAGACTGGTGGATATCCTCGCCGAGCCGGTGCGGCCGCTGAGCGAAGTCAGCCGATTTGGTGACGGCTTTCGTGAAGGCGACTATCTCAGCAGCATTTTTGAGATGTATGCGGGAAGCTATGTTGATTACATTGACCTCAAATGCGCCATGAGCTGCATGGAACACGTGGTGGAACGCTTTGGACAAGATATCTATTACAATATGCTCGATGATGAATCCTTCACCATTCGCGTCAAGGCGGTCATCAACGATGGCCTCGTGAGCTGGATTCTGGCCCAGCGCGGCGGCGTTTCAGTGCTTTATCCGCCGGAGCTGTGCGAGCGCGTGCAGTACACGCTTATCGCTATGCTGGAAACGATGCAGCCTCTTTGACAACAGTTCAGCCTGTCGGTACGCTCCTCCCACCGCGTGCCGACAGTTTTTTATATAAGTTTTTCAGACAGTGATCGTTTTTGCAATTATGGATAAAAAACAAAACGGCATACGATATTATTTTATGAATTTATTGTAAAAAGGCTTGCAATCATACCATCTGAGATGTAAAATTGTTAAAGCTGATGTTTAAAAAAATGAAAGGGGTTTTCTGAAATATGTCAACTCAAAAGGGCCATTCGCCCAAAGCAAGTCAAGCGGCCGCCTTGACAAACACCTCTACCGCCAATTTATTATGGCACTCGTACCGGGTTAAATTGCGTGATCAGTACGGTTTTGTGCATCCTGTCAATGCGGTGGCGCTGTGCTTCCTCGTCGTGATGCTGTTTATTTTTCCCATTTCAGGGTTGAAGCCCTTGTATCGGCATATCGTTCAGAACAGAACCTCGTTTGTCATGGCAGCCGTTCCGATTGCCATCGGTGTCTCAGTCGCTGCCGTTGTAGCGATGTTAATTCTGACGAAATCATACCGGAACTTGCTTGGCGACAGCGTTGTTGACACCCTCAAGAAAAATTGGATCAGATTCTACAAGAGCTTCAATGCCATTGACATTTCGCTGTTGCTGCTGCTGCTGTTTGAATGTATCTCGGTGCTGTTTGCCGAGGATAAAACTGTTGCCTTTTTTGGTATGCGCACCAGAAACAACGGGCTGCTGATTCAGATTTGTTATTTTGCTATTTATTTTCTCATTTCACGCACGCTGCGCCATCCGAAGCTGGCGCTGAATCTGTTTGGCTGGGGCGGCACCCTGGTCACCGTATGGCTGCTGCTGCACGCTTTTGGCGTTGACATCTTTGGCGTGCAGTATATTGATGAGATCTTTGTCGGTCCTATGGGGAATGTGGATTTTACTTCCGGCTTTCTCACGCTTTCCATGATTATCATTGCCGTCCTATACCTTACCGAGCAGTATTATGATTTCTATAAAAATGGCGCATTTACGCTCATCTGTTTCGCCATTATTATCTTTTCGGAATTGCTGATTAAGGTGGATTCCGGTATCATGACCATCGGGGTCTGTCTCCTTGTTTCGATGCCGCTTTTGCTCAATTCTTTCAAAAGAATAGGTCGTTTTCTTACCTTATTGGCCGTTGGCGTCGGTGTTGCTATCGTCATCAATATTATTTATGACATGGATATGAGCAAAAAAAGCTGGGCGATGCTGGCTGCGGAAGTGGTGCTGATTGTGGCATCCATGCTCATCAACACCGGAAAGATTCATCTTGACCCGTCTCCCAAGACGTTGCTGAAAATCATGCTTTCCATTGACGCCGCAGCGGTTGTGGCCGGCTTGATTGTCACCTATGTGGCATCGAACCGCCAAACCGGAGGTGCGCTGTATGAGCTCGGTCAGATGATTTTCCACGGCAATTTTGACGACCAGTTCGGCAGTCTGCGTATTTTTATCTGGAAAAACGCGCTGAAACTGGTGGCGGAGCATCCGATTATCGGTACAGGTCCCGATTCATTTGCTTTCCGGTTTACAGAATTTCAGGATAAAGTAGATCTGTATTACGGCTCCGGCACATATGTCGGTGAAGCACACAATGAATTTCTGCATTTGTGGGTATGCTCCGGCACACTCGCTCTTGGCGCGTATCTCTCCTTCCTGGGCATCATGGTTGCTAAAGGCATTCGGCGTGTGAACCAAAATGCGCTGCTGGCCTGCTGCACCGTTGGTGTGATCGGTTATGCCGTCCATTCCTTCTTTATGCCGGCGCTGGCCATTCATGTGCCGTTTATGTGGATCGTGTTTGGTATCACGGGGGCTGTGATTCGTATGGACAGCGAAAAAACGCCGGCGGAAACCGATGGACCCGAGGATATCGAAGAAGCTGAGGATAGCGAAGAAGCTGAGGATAGCGAAGAAGCCGAGGATATCGAAGAAGCTGAGAATATCGAAGAAGCTGAGAATATCGAAGAAGCTGAGGTTGTCGAAGAAGCTGAGGCTGTCGAAGAAGCTGAGGTTGTCGAAGAAGCTGAGGCTGTCGAAGAAGAGACGAAATAATACAGGCTCGTCAAAAAAATCCTGTGCGGAGGTCAATGGAAACCCCTGCACAGGATTTTTATGTTTTATGTTTTATGTTTTATGTTTTATGTTTTATACTCTTACCGCCTCAAGCGCTTCCTGAATGATCTGCTGCGTCGTTGCAGGCAGCGCCTTCAGTTCGGCACGGCTCAGACCTTCGGTTTCGATGGGAGGCAGAATGCGGAGTGTTACCTTGCCGGACTTGATCCAGTGACCGTTGCGCTCAAAAAGTGCCGCCGTGCCGTCCAGCATGACAGGTACCAACGGCGCCTTCGTTTTCTGCGCCACCATAAAGGCGCCGCCCTTAAATTCGCCCAGCTCGCCGGTCTTGCTGCGGGTGCCTTCGGGAAAGATGATGGCGGAATAACCGTTTTCCACAACCTTTATCATACTCTGCACCGCCTCGATGCCCGCCTTCATATCGGCGCGGTCCACATAAACACAGTGAATTTCGCGCATCCACAGGCGAATGAACGGCACCTTGCCGATAGAGGCCTTGGAAAGCAGCGCATGAGGTTTGTCGAGATAGGCCAGCAGCAGAAGAATGTCAAAAAAGCTCTGATGGTTGCTCGCAAACACGCATACGCGATCCTGCGGAATGTTTTCCACGCCCTGCGCGTCCACCTTGGCACCCGCCATAAACAGCAGCCGCCGCGCCCAGCTTCTCACCGTCTTGTCCACAAACGCGTCGCGCTTCTCGCGCGAGGCGAATTTGTTGAGACACTGCACATACAGCCACACCACCATGAGCAGCAGCAGTTCGATCCACATATAGGCCATAAACAGCACGGTCTTGATGTATTTCATCGGTATGCACCCTTTCCTCATCATAAAAGGGTTGCCACCTGTCGGCGGACAACCCTTCCTTTTGCAAAACTTTTACTTCGACGAACGGGAGATGTCCACGATCTTGTAATTGATGACGCCGCCGGGCACCTCGATCTCGACGATTTCGCCCACCGACCTGCCCATGACAGCCTTGCCCACGGGGCATTCGTCCGAAATACTGCCGGTCAGGGGATTGGCTTCGGTAGAGCCGACGATTTGATATTCTTCTTCCTCGTTGAACTCGATATCCAGCAGCTTGACCTTGACGCCGATCTTGACGACATCAGTGGAAAGCTCGGATTCGTCGATAATCACCGCGTTTTTGAGCATGGTTTCCAGCTCCAGAATACGGCTCTCGACCTGTGCCTGCTCATTTTTGGCCTCATCGTACTCGCTGTTTTCACTCAAGTCACCGAAGGACAGCGCGACCTTGATCTTGTCGGCAATGTCCTTTCTTTTGACGGATTTGAGATATTCCAGCTCTTCTTCGCGCTGCTTGAGACCTTCCGCGGTCAGCTTGAATTGCTTTACGTTACTTGCCATATTGTGCAATCTTCCTTTCGGGATTTTTTCATGCGTTATATTATAGTCTTTACCGTCCGAATTGTCAATATTTTGATGGGGGCAAAAATCAGACCGCCCTTAAAACCGAGAACAGCGAGATGACCACAAACACCAGCTGCATGATGAGAACCTGCGACGCGTCGATGGCGTAGGGACTGATACAGCTCAGCACCGTGACAAACAAAAATCCCATGCCAAAGCAGATGCTCTGAATCAGCATGCCCAGACTCTCGGTTTCCTTGAGCCGCACGGCCGCGCGGCTCCCCGCCGACAGCGCCTGAAAGGTGCCGTTGGTGGCCAGCAGCGCCTCTTCGGTCTCGGTCACGGCATAGGTCGCGGCGTCGTAAACCCGGCTGCCCTCGTTGTCCAGAATGGAGATAAAGCGCGGCGGCAGGTCAAAGACCTCTGTAATCAGCCGGACGTTGATATTGGCGTCGCAGGTGTAGATCATCAGGTTGGTGCCGTCCGAGATAATGCGCACCAAGGCGTTGCGCACCGCGACAGCCGCCTTGTATTCCAGCAGATACACACCCATCAGACGGTTGTTGACTGCCACATAGAGTACCTGCTGCCCCGGCTTTTCCACCATGCCTTCAAACTCTTCCAGCCGAGACAACCCGCCGTTGGCGATCAGCACGCGGTGGATTTCCATCATATCGCGATTGCCCACCAGCACGCGCCGCTCCCGCAGAAACCCCGACATGCCCAGTTCGTTTTCATACATCATGCCGTCCACACTGTCCCGCAGCTGCCTCTCGTCCTGAATCAGGGCGCCAAATACCTCCGCGAGAGCGCCGCCCGAAGCAATGACCACGGAGGCTGCCGCCGCCGTCACCTCTTCGATGTCCATATCGCCGACCGACAGCGCTTTGACTACCCGGATACTGCCGCGGGGGAACAGATCGGTGGTGTTGATCGCAAACGCGTCGGTATCGCCGAATTTATTGACAGCGTTCCAGCCGTTGAGCAGCGCTCCCTGGCGGAGCAGCTTCTTGGATACCATACTGAGCGGAATTTCCAGACACATCAGACCTGTGATGGGAACGCAAGTTACCAGCGCGGCACACAGCGCCGAGAAACCTACCGCCACGAAGCCGTCCCCCCGCAGCGCGCCGCAAATCGCGCCGATCAAAGCCGACGCCGCCGAAATCGCCAGCAGCCACGGATACAGCCGCGCCATCATCAGGCTGCTGGTGTCCTCACGGCAGGCGTTTTTGAAATAGTCCGATAAATGCTTTGTGCGCACCATGTAAGACACGCGGGCATTTGTGCTGCCTGACGCCAGCCGCAGATCCACCGCCATGGCGCTGTCCTCCGCCGCCAGCAGTTCCCAGTGCGTACCCCGCTTGGCCGCAAAGCCGAAGCCCCGTGTTACCCGGTGCGTGTGCATCAGGCGGTTGGCGGTGTAAACCGTCACTGCCAGACACACCGGCGCCGCAAAGGAATTGGTGGGAATCCGGCCTAGCCACAGCGATGTTGCCAGCATATACAGGATATGCAGCAGTTCCGCCACAATTGCCACCGCCAGTACCGTGCGCGTGTTGAATTTTCTATGTATCAGATTCCAGAGTCCCGCCTTGATATCACCCAATGAAACCCAGCCCGCAAACAGCAGTCCGGCCAGCGAAACTGACAGATACACCCAAGACGTTCCCTCCGGTCTCAACAACGCCGGGAAGGGAACCCCGAAGGCGGGAATCATTTCAATCGCTCCCAAAAACAACGTGACAACCGCAAGCTCGATTAAGCCGAACGTCAGACGATCGGTGAGCTGCTTGAGATCAAAACGGATTCGCTGGATTTCCCTGGAGCTGCGATAGCTGGCGCCGGCCAGCCGCTCGTCTTCACTCATCTCATACGCCGCCGCGCCGCGCCCGTTCAGACGTTTTTTGATTTGCCGTTCCAGCGCGAACAAATCCACGTCGCTCTCCCGGCTGTGTACGCGCCGCTTTTGCTCTTCGTTCAGCAGTTTGTCGGCGGGGTCCAGATCGGCGATGGATATTTCGGGCGTTTCCTCTTCAGGTTCGGGCGCGACATAAATCCGCGCTGCCGGTGAAATATCCAGCCGGATAAACGAAATTCTGCCGCTGACCAGACGCATATGCCCCCGTCCTTTGGCGATGGAAGGTTCAATGCCCCAATCGCGCGGCGTGGGCATGGCCTCCATCACATAGGATACAATGCGGTCCTGCGCCGCTTCTTTGCGGGCACCGATATGTGCCGTTTCTTCGTTCCAACTCAAACAAAAGTACCTCCCGCAATCAGATTGCCGTATGATGTGCGGTGCAATCTGAAAGCAAAAATAAAAATAAGGAATACGCTGACGAACCGCGCAAACGATGGTCAACCTCCCATTTGCGCGGTTCGGTCTTTTTCAGAGCCTGTGCAGGCTCTCCTGTTCAATGGCGATAAAACGTACTTCCGGAACTTCCCGTACCGCCGGTGTTGCCGCCTGAGAATCCTCCGTTCGGGTCAAAGACGTCAGATCCGAAGGCGTTCATGCCAAAGCCGCTGTCGGCGGGGCTTTCAAAGGCAAGATCAAATCCGCTCTTGACGGTGTCGGGTGCCGGAGTGGTAAAGAGCGGCTGTTTTTCCGGCTGGGGCTGAGGATTCACCGTCGGCGATGACGGCACCGTCAGCGCATCGGCCCTGATGGGTTCGGGGGACGCAAACGAAGCGTCATAGGCGGGTTTCGCGTAAACCTTGCGCTCCGCCGGACGGTCCTCCCGGTAGCTTCTGGCGTCAATGCGGTCATAATAGCGCTCGCTGCGGCGCTCATAGCGGCCGCGTCTCACGTCCTGATACCGCGCCGCCATGCGCTCGTTGTAGCCGTCGTCATAGCCGTTGTCCCGGTCGTCATAACGGTAATCACGCGGTTCACGGTAATCACGGGCATCGCGTGTATCACGCATATCACGCGCGTCGCGGTAATCACGATCGCGGCGGTCGTACTCTCTTTCGCCTCTGCGCCGTGCGCGGCTGCTCCGCCGTTCCTCATAATCGTAGCGTTCGTCGCGGTCGTCATAATAGCGGTCGTCATAGCGGTCGTCATAATCGTCACGGTAGATGACGCGCGGAGGACGTGACGCAGGCGGCTGGGACTGAGGCTGTGGCTGTGGCTGGACCTGCGGCTGAGGCTGCTGTATCACATACTGCGGCAGTATCATCGGCTGCGCCATGTACTGCGGATACTGATTATACATCGGCATGGGCATCGGCATGGGCATCGGATACGGAATCGGAATGGTCTGGTAGGACGCATTGCCCTGATTCTGGCCACCGCTCGGAATAATCATCGGATACGGCATCATCGGACTCATGGTATTCATCGGGTAAGAGGGGTACATCGAACCGTAGGGCAGAAATTCCTGCGTGACGGCTTCGCTGGGGGGCTGCTCATCTGTCCCCGCCGTCTCGGCGGAGCTGTAATGAGGCTCCGCTCCGGGCGCGGTGATGGGCTCCGGCGTGGTTTGCAAATGTTTGGTATCCGCCGCCGTGGGGGTGGGCATTCTGTCGTCCTGACTGATAAATACTGAATCAGGTCGCAGATCGGGCAGGTAAGAATCCGGCTTATCCGTTCCGCCCGCCGTGCCGTCCAGCGCGATGGGGGAGGGCTTCATCTGTTCCGCGCCGCTGACGGCACTGCTGAACCCGCCCGACTGACTGCTGTCCGAAGTGTTGAAGGTAAACTGTGACGAGGGGCGGGTTTCCTGCGGCGCATTGAAGAATTTATCAAAGCTGCCGGAAGCGTCGTCCTTGGTACCGTCGTAATTCAGACCGCCCAGCATGTTTTTGGCCGCGTCGCTGTCGGAATAAATCGAGCTGTCGGGATACACGTCATCGTCCGATTCGTCGTCCCGATGGGGCGCGAACAGATATCCGAACTCCGAATGGGTGCTATCCGCGGGATTTCCGTCATCCGAACCGATACCCCTGTCGGTAAAAACGGGAATCTCTCCGTCTCCGTTTTCATCATGTTTGTCATCGGATTTGCCGCTGCGGCGGTTGAAGAGATTCTTTTTCGGCTTGGACGCATCGTCTGCTTTTTCCGCCGTCTTTCTTTTCGCCTGTCGGAACTCCTTGCGATTCACTTTTTTTGGCTTGACCACTTTGCTGTCACCGTCGTCATCTGACAGATCGGCGTCAAAACCGTCGTTCAATTCTCTATCGTCATCAAAGGCCATATTCCGTCCTCCGTTCTATGTATGTCTCATCATCGTGGCCGGCCGTTTCCGCCTTGACCGCCTTGCGGATTGACCTGCCGGTACTGCCCCGGCGCCGTCTGCTGCGGATTCATCTGCGGGTACTGTCCCCACGCCGTCTGCTGCGGATTCATTTGTGGGTACTGTCCCCACGCCGCCTGCCGCGGATTCATTTGTGGATACTGTCCCCACGCCGCCTGCCGCGGATTCATTTGTGGATACTGTCCCGGCGCTCCCTGCTGCGGATTCATTTGCGGGTACTGTCCCGGCGCTCCCTGCTGCGGATTCATTTGTGGATACTGTCCCGGCGCTCCCTGCTGCGGATTTTGGCGGGAAGGATTTCCTGCGGCATTCTGCTCTTGCTGACGCTTCATCAGCTCCTGCTGTTTTTTCCAATATTCCTGCTGCTGCCGCATCATCTGCTCCTGCTGCTTGCGATAAAGCTCACGCTGCTGTTCGTATGCCTTGCGCTGCTGTTCCTGCTGCGCCCGGATATGTTCCTCCTCGGCACGGCGCTCGGCTTCCCGTCTGCGGCGCACCATTTCTTCGCCGTCGGCCATACCCTGCTGAGTGGCACGCTGCATCTGCTCCCGCATATCGCGGCGATGCACCTCACGCTCACTGTACGTCCCGCCGGGATAACGGCGACCCTCGCCGTAGGGTCTTTCACGCTGCATATACGCGCCGGGACGACCCGTGCGATGGCTGCCGCGGTAACGCGACTGCTCCGCGTGCTCGGCCAGTTCACTCTGCTGCTCAAACCACGCGGCATATTGATTCTCATCGGTATTGACCCGGCTGTAGCCGAGGTTCCACTCGTGAATCAGCGCAGGGTCGGTCAGCCCCTGCGGTTCGGGGGACTGTCCGGGTCCCCGCAGATCGTGACTGATGATATTTTTTAATCGCGTGTCGCTGATATCGACATAGGGATTGTTAAATTCGCCCGACATAATGCGGTCGGTCAGCACGTTCTGATCGGCTGCCACACGGCGGCGCTTGCGACGGAGCCTGCGATAGCGGTCGTCAGGGTCAAAATCCGCGTCGTCCACATAATAGCCGCGGCTGCCCCGTCCGTTGGCACGGAACTTCCGTCCCTCTTCCTCTGAATCCTCGTAGTCGTAAATGGTGTTGACCGTGTGCTTGAGCAAATCGGTGCGTGACGGGTCTGTCTGGTCGATTTTGCTCCAGGTGCGGCTGAACCGTCCGAAATAAGGCATGGCACGGCTGTCGGGTACCAGCCCGTCCTGTTCGGGGAGGCTGCTGCGCCAGCTGCCTTGCCCTGTGACCCGTTCTACGTCAAATGTCTCTTCCTCGGGTTCAACGTCGTCCCCCGTACTCAGACCAAAGCTCTGATACAGATTTGACTTCCGTCTGACGGCAGGCTTGCGCACAATGCCGTCTCTGGCATCCTCGGCCGCACGGCGCTTTTTGACCTCCGCCATAATCATTTCAGGGGTCTCGCCCCGCCGCTCCGGAATCATCTGATCCACTTTGGCGCGGCGCTTTTCCACCGGCGTATCCAGCCGGTTGTAGAGACGGTCTCTCACCGCCGCCTTGCGCTCCACACGCTTCTCCGCGCTTTCACCGTACAGATAGGACAAATCCTCCGGCAATTCCTCCTGAATGCCCGCGAGAGCGTTATAGCGCATCTTGTCCAGCGCGATATTGGAAATGCCGCTGCCGATATCGCCTCGGGGACGGTAGCTGTCGGTATAAGCCACATCGTCCGGCTCGGTATATTCTTTGTCGGCATAGATGATGTCCTTTTTGAGATCAAAGGCAAACCGGTTGCCCTCCGGCGCCGCTTCACCGTCGGCAACGGGAACCGGTCGGACCTTTACGCCCTCCGCACCGTCGTCTCCGTCGCCGGTTAACCATGACGGGGACAATTGAAAATTCTCCTCATCAGGCTGCCACGAGCCCCTGCGCCAGCGCTCCTGCACCTCGTCCATCGTGACCATCGCGCTCAGCCGCGCCGCATTGGCGCTTTCGTCCACATACGGATTGACAAACGGTTCCCGGAATCGCCCTCTCTCCGCCAAGACCAACACCCCCGGTAAAAAAGAATAAAAAAGAATAATGAATAATGAATAACGAATAAATAATAATATTTGTTAAACTTTAAAATTGGTTGTTTGCGGCGATGCCGTTGCGCTGGCGCGTGATCTCGTACATCACGATGGCGCAGGCCACCGAAGCGTTGAGCGAGTTGATTTGTCCCCGCATGGGCAGTGACAGCACACCGTCGCACTTTTCGCGCACCAGACGGCTCACGCCGCTGTCCTCCCCGCCGATGACCAGCGCGATGGCGCCTGTCAGGTCGCCGCCGCACCACGACGCGCCGTCCATATCGGCGCAGTAAACCCATAGGCCCTTCTTCTTCAAATCCTCGATACAGGCAGCGATATTGGCTACCCGCGCGACCGGTACATATTCCAGCGCACCGGCGGACGATTTGCCCACGGCCCATGTCAGACCTACGGCGCGGCGCTTGGGAATAATCACGCCGTGCGCTCCTGCCGCCTCCGCGGAACGAATGATCGCACCGAGATTGTGGGGATCCTCGATACCGTCGCAGATGATGAGGAACGGGGGCTCGCCCTTGCGTTCGGCCAGCGCGAACATATCCTCAATCTCAGCGTATTCATGCACCGCCGCCAGCGCCGCGATGCCCTGATGGCTGCTCCCGCACATCGCGTCGAGCTTGGCGGGAGACACTTCCTTGACGGTAATATTCTGCTTCTTGGCCATGGCGATGATCTGGCCAAACGAGCGCTGACTGCCCTCCGAAGCACGCGCCGTCATGATGCACTCGATGGGGCGGCCGCTGCGCAGCGCTTCGGTCACGGCGTTGCGCCCTGTGATGAGATCGCTGTGCTTTTCGGTTCTTTCTCCGTCGTCGCGGCTTGCGCGCGTGCTTTTTCCTGCGGCGTTCTCGTTGTCACGCCGCCTTGTATAAGATTCCTGTTTCAAATGGTCGTTATCACTGTGATTTTCAAACTTCAAAGAAATGGCACTCCTGTTTTGTCAATCAATTTCCGTGCGGCAAATGACGCTCCGTCTATTATAACGCATACCCGCCGCAGATACAAGATTATCATACCATAAATCCTGCACAAGAAAATATATTTTTTATGAATTTCGCGTGAAATCCGCTTGAAGAAAAAGGAAGCTCAAAATCAAAGGAAAAAGAAAAAGCACACGCCATCATGATTTGAGGCAATGTGCTTTCAATATTCATCGTAAGTCAATGACAGGCCCCTTCAGGAAGTAACCCGTGCGTGCGGGAGCGTTATTTCTTGACATAATTGCGCCAATCGAGGTCGCCGCGCTCCAGACCGTGAATCAGAACCTCCGCCGTTGCCATATTGGTGGCCACCGGAATGACGTGCATATCGCACATACGCAGAATATCATTGTCCTTTGGCTCGTTCGGCTTGGGGGTGAGCGGGTCACGGAAAAAGATCAGCAGGTCAATCTCGTTATAGCCGATTCTCGCGGCAATCTGCTCCCCGCCGCCTGCCGAACCGGGCAGGAAACAAGTCACCTTGAGGCCGGTGGCCTCGCTGATGATGCGGCCCGTGGTACCTGTGGCGCAAAGCTTATGACGGCTGAGAATACCGCAATAAGCGATACAGAACTGTACCATCAGTTCCTTTTTGTCATCATGGGCTATCAAAGCAATATTCATTAATGTCATCTCCCAACAAAATTATTTTTTACGTCATGCTATCAAATTATGAACGGAACCGATGATTTTATCCGTCTGTCCCTCCATGGGACCCCTATCTTGTCAACTGATTGAGCAGCGAGGTTTTCGCGTCCAGCGGTACGGTTTCACCGAACAGACGCCGCACCGCGTCGCGGCAATACCGCATGGCCTCTCCGTCACGGTCAAGCGGCAATCCCGTTCTGACCGCGCGTCCCGCCGCCGTGTCCAGCGGCACCACACCCAGCAGCCTCGCGCCCACCGTATCAATGCACGCGTCAATGTCGGTCATGCCGCCGTCGCGCAGATATGCCGGGGAAAATTGTGTCAGCAGGAGGCGTGTCTCACAGTCGTGGTGACTGTCCGCTGCCGCCTGCCGAATGCGCCGCCGCAGCGCCGCCGCGTATTGCAGGCTCAGAGAATCCGCGCACGCGCACAGAATAAACACATCGAAACAACCGGCCGCGCCGCAATCCGGCACCACGCCCGCAGGCCAGTCGACGATTACGTCGCCTTCCCGGCCAAGCTCCTCCACCAGCCGCCGCACTTCCACACGGCGCGGGTCAACCGCTTCCTCCGAAAATAACGGCGACGGCAAAAAACGCAGTCCCTCGCCGCAAGTGATGAAAGCGTCCTCCACGGTGCAGGTGCCGCCCAGCACGTCGGCCAGATTCATCACGACCTCTTCGCCCACTGACAGCACTTGCGCCAGCGTACCGCCGAAGCCGCACAAATCGACCAATGTCGTCTTGTATCCCAGCGCCGCCGCTGAGAGTCCCATACACGCTGCGGCCAGTGTCGTACCCTGACCGCCCAAAGCAGAGATCATGGCGATTTTCTTCCCCAAATCTCCACCTCCCGGACATTACGCCATAAAATGGCAAGACGCCATTTTTATCATGATATGTTGACGGTCTGCCGCGCCAAAATCAAAAAACATTTTTTGGCAAACAGACCCTGTTTGTATGATATCACAAAAATCGAAATAAGTCAAAGCTATTTTTTCCTATTTTAGCGGTAAAACCGCAATTTTACTGCCAAAATTTTACACCCAACTTTGTTAATTTTCCCTTTCGGAAAAATTTAAATGTGCCTTTTCCGATAATTTTCTCACCCGACAACGCCTTCCGTACCGTCCCAATTGACAATGCCGCCCTCGGACGCGACGGTATAGCCCGCGGTCTTGGTGGAGAAGAAGTATTCATCAAAAACATCCCGCGCCACCTGCGCCATCACCTTGCCGTGGCCGCACTTCTCACCGATGACGGCAACCGCAATCTCGGGATTGTCATAGGGGGCAAACGCGATAAACACGGCGTTTGGCGATTCCACCTTGTTTTCCTTCCTGGCGGACTGGCTGGTATCGGCCGTACCGGTCTTGCCGCCGATCCTGATCTGATAGTTCTCAAAGGTGGACGACGCGGTACCGTCCTCGGTAACGCTTCTCATGCCTTCCTTAACGATATCCATCATGGTCTGCGACGCGTCGAGCTTGGCCAGAATGGTCTTGTTGTTTTCCGCGTCGGGCACCACGGTTTCCGCCATATCGTAAGACTTGATGGTTTTGATGAGCGTAGCGGAATAGCGCGTGCCGCCGTTGGCGAGGGTGGAAAGGTAGGCGCAGATCTGCATCGGTGTGAAGCGGTTGTCGCTCTGCCCGATGGCGGCCTGAAGCGTGTCACCGGCGAACCACAGCATGTTGCGCTTGGAACGCTCCTCTTGCCCGGCAAGAATGCCGGTTGCCTCGCCGAAACCGACGCCGGTTTTGGAACCGAGCCCGAGCTGCCGGCAATATTCGTTCATGTTGTCGATACCCACACGCTGGGCGACGGTGTAGAAGAAAATATTGCAGGACACCGAAATCGCCTTGGTGACATTCACGTCGCCATGCACGCCGTCGCAGTCGAATCGCTTGTTGTTATAGGTTTCCAGAATCAGAAAGCCGTCGCAGTGAATCTGTTCGTTCCGGTCAATACCGTATTTGCTCGGGTCCTCCTGATCCTTGTTGTTCTCGTATTCCTGCAGGGCGCAGAGCGCCACGGCAGGCTTGAAGGTGGAACCGGGGGCATACTGTCCGTTGATGGCACGGTTGAAGAGGGGGTTGTCCTCACTCTTGCTCAGGTCACTGTAATCCTTCAGGTAACTGCTCAGGTTGAAGGATGGATAGGTGGCTGCCGCCAGCACCTCGAAGGTGTTGACGTTCATCACGACCACCGCGCCCGCGTTGGCGTCCGCGCCGCTGCCGACCACACCCGCCGCCTGCTGCGATTTGATCAGATTTTCAATGGAGACCTGCGCGGCCCGCTGCAAATCCGAATCCAGCGTCAGCACCACGGTATTGCCGGCCTTCGGTTCCCGCGTGTATTCGGTATAGATGACGTTGCCGCTGTCGTCGTGACGCACCTTCTTGACGCCGTTCTGACCGCGGAGCTGGTCTTCGTATTCCTTCTCCACGCCGAACTTGCCCACAACGTCGTTGTAGCCGTAGCCTTTTTTCTTGAGATTTTCATATTCCTCAGCATAGATTTTGCCGGTCAGACCGATCAGATGGGGCGCGAGCGTGCCCTCGGTGTACTCGCGGATGGGCACGATTTCCACCGTGACGCCCCGGAAAAAGTCGGTGTTCTCACTGATGATCTGCATGGTCTGCTGGGAGATATCCTTCGCGAAGGTAAAGGGCGTGGAAGAGTTGAAGCCGTACAGCTCCATCTCCAGACGGACGCCCATGATAATACGCGCCACGTCGGGCGCAAGACCCTCTGTCTTGTAACGGTCGGTCATTTCGTCAAAACAGTTCTGCGGGGTGGCATAGCTTTGCAGCTCCAGCATGGTTTCCATCTTGCGGACGGCGGAGGCGCTGTCGGTAAAGACCCATTTGCCCTGCTCGTCCATCACCAGCGGACAGGAATCTTCCCACTTGGGCGAACCGTCCTCGTTGCGCCCCTCGTTTTCGTCCACAATGCGCGTCAGCCGATAGATAATCTCGTTGCGCTGGGGATTTTCCAGCCGGTTAAACTCCGAGGCCTGCAGCACGATGGCGTAGCCCATGCGGTTGGAGGCAATCGTGCGCCCGTAGCGGTCGAGAATCTCGCCGCGGGCCGCCGTTACCTTGACGCTCGAAGCCGTGTAGGACAGCGCCGAATCGGCATACACCTGATAATTGACAATCTGAAAGTCCACCAGCTTGAGCACATACGCCATGATGACCGCAAACACCAGGCACGTCAGAATCACACATCGCTTATAAATCAGTTTCGTATCCAAATCCCGTTCCACCCCCGAAAATCAATTCGTCATCTTTCACACTAACCACTAATCATTTCTTCAGCTGTCGTACATACGCGTGGTAATCGCACGGTTGAAATAATAGAAGGCAGGCATCACGGCCGTGGAATACACCACGCGGGGGAGGAGAATGCGGATGATGAAAAAGCCCGTCTGCGCCAGCCCCGCGCCCGAAAGAAATATCCACTGCACCGTTGCCGTCAGCAGCACCGAAGCCGCCCCCAGAATCAGCGATGTGACCACATTGTTGCGCATGAGGTACATCACCAGCGTCCCGCAGCCGAAGCACAGCGCCATATGTACCAGTCCGTACAGACCAAAGGGTCCCGTGCCGCCCACATCAAGCAGCAGCCCTGCTGCCAGTCCGAGCCACATACCCGCCGCATCACCCTCAAAGAGTGCCATGCTTATCGCGCACACCGTCAGCAGCATGGGCGCCTCGCCGAAAAACCGCGGTATCAGCCCCGGTGTGAATTGCAGAATATAGATCAGCACCAGCTCCGCGCCGTAGACCAAGTATTTCAGCGTTCTACCCGTCAGTCGTATCATTCGTCCTTGGATTCCTCCGTCTTGTAGCCCTCGATGGAATCGGCCTCCACCGAGCGCTGCCCGTCAAAGTCAGTGATAACAAACACGTCGGTGCAGTTTTTGATGTCCGCAGCGGGAATGATTTCCGCATAGAAGGAAATGTTTTCGCTCTCGGCCAGAATGTTCTCCACTTCACCGATCACCAGATTGGGTGGGAACACCGAGCCAAAGCCCGACGTCACCACAATATCCCCCTCCGTCACCTCGCAGTCGCGCGAGAGATAATTCAGCCGGGTGCGGTTGCTTTTGGCGGACGAAATCTCACCGTACAGCGTGCCGCCGTCGCGGGTTTCCTTGTCCACCGCACCCACCTCCAGACCGGGACTGAGAATCGTCCTGACCTTGGAGGACGTCACGCCCAGCGCGGTGATATACCCCACCAGACCGTCCGCCGTGACCACCGGGTCATGCAGCGCCACGCCGTCGGCGGAGCCCTGATCGATGGTAAAGCCGCCGTAGTAATCGCTCGCGTCGCGGGCAATCACGGTGGCGGACAGAAACTGATATTTGTCGTTTTCGCGTTTGAGCTCCAGCAGCTTGCGATATTCCTCATTCTGCGCCTTGAGTTCGTTGTAATCCACTGTTTTGCGGGTCATTTCCCGCACCTTTTTTTTCAGCAGCTCGTTCTCGGCGCGAATCTCGTCGATATCCCGGAATTCTCCCGAAAAGGTGCCGAAGCCCGCCGACATCATGGCGCTCACCTGCTGAATCGGCGTGGTGATAATGCCGCAGATCGAGGAAACAAAGTCGGTATTGCCCCCCGTTCCCACAGAATAAAGGATCAACGCACCCATAAACAGCGCGACCGTAAAAAACATGCTCAGATTGGAACCGCCTGCGTTAAATCGTCTTCGCAAATTGCAAACCTCCCCTGTGTTCCTACTGTCATTAATTCCTCACTAATTCCGTATTCGCCACGTGGAGCCGGTGTCGGTGATGTCGAGCATACGGCCCGTACCCTCGGCCACGCAGTCCAAAGGGTGCTCCGCCACATTGACGGGCATACCCGTTTCCTGCGAAATAAGCTTGTTCAGCCCGCGCAGCAGCGCACCGCCGCCGGTCAGCATAATGCCGTGATCGAGAATATCGGCCGCCAGCTCGGGTGGCGTTTCCTCCAGCGTCTCCTTCACCACATCCACAATATCGCCCAACGGTTCGGTAATGGCCTCCCGCACCTCCGCCGCGGAAATGATAATATTCTTCGGCAGACCGTCCACCAGGTTGCGTCCCTTCACCGAGACGCCCTTCTCCCCCTGATAGGGAAAGGCCGAACCGACACTGATTTTAATATCTTCGGCGGTGCGTTCGCCGATGAGCAGGTTGTACTTGCGTTTGATGTAGGACAGAATCGCCGCGTCGAAGGCGTCGCCGCCCTTGCGCACCGAACGGGAGATGACGATATCGCCCAGCGAGATCACCGCCACGTCGGTGGTGCCGCCGCCGATGTCGATCACCATGCTGCCGGTCGCCTCGGCCACGGGCAGACCCGCGCCGAGCGCCGCCGCCATCGGTTCTTCGATCAGGTCGATCACGCCGCCGCCCGCCTGCCGCGCGGCATTTTCCACGGCGGTGCGCTCCACCTCGGTGACGCCCGAGGGAATGCAGATGATGACACGCGGCCGGGCAAACAGATTGGACTGCACCGCGTTCCGGATAAAGTGCTTGAGCATCTCGGCGGTGATGTTGAAGTCCACGATCACGCCGTCGGTCAGCGGCCGCAGCGCCACGATGGAACCCGGCGTTCTGCCGATCATCTCGCGCGCCAGACCGCCGACCGCCAGCACTTCATCCGTGCGGATATCCACCGCCACCACCGAAGGCTCCCGAATCACGATGCCCTTGCCTTTGACATACACCAGCGTGTTGACCGTTCCCAGATCAATACCGATATCCTTGGAAAAAAGACCCATTACAAACTCCGCTTCCTTTATCTTATATGAAAATAGAACCTGCGCTCAGGCATAGATCAGCCGCACCGCGTACAGATTGGGCCACACCGGTTCCTCATCCGAGAACATGCGCACCAGCGAAAAGCTCCGGACCCTCGCGCCGATACCGTATTTGTTGGCATTCAGCATACTTTTTTCCAGCGCGGAATAATTGCCGTTCTGCCTGCGTGCCAGCCACGTTTCCGCGTCATCGTTGGAGATACCGCTGTCAAACAGAATATAGACCACTTCGCCCTTCGTTTTGGACGCGTCCACAATCCGGTTGGTAATCGTCGAAATATCGTCGCTGTCCATCTTGCTGACATGCGCGGCGTTCTTTTCATGGTAATTTTCCTCCAGTGAGGTACACGGCTCCAGCCTGAAATTATACAGCTCGGCAGTGGTATAAGAGCCGTCATCGCCGTATTCGCACACCATCTCACTGAAATCCTTCCCGATCTTATGATTGCGCTGAATCAGCTCGTCGGTCAGATTGAAATAATTGTAGCGCTTGTAAAGCACATCGCTTTCGGTCAGCGAATCGTCCCATGTAATATCCAGATGATACCAATTGCCGTTGATCTTCACCTGATTCCACATATGTCCCGAGTTTTTGGACATGCCCACCACAATGCGGGATTCGATGCCCACGCGATTGAGCAGCATCTTGGCGGCATAGGAATAGCCGCTGCATACCGCCTGCTTTTTGACCATCGCACCGTACAGATTAAAAGCGTCCGCGGTGGAATCGTCCGATTCGGCCGCCGCGATATCATACGTAATGCTGTCCACCAGCGCGTTGTGAATGATGGTTTCCCGCTCCACCTCGTCGGCGCGGTCGGGAATGCGGGCGAGAATCTGCTCGGTGGCGGCGTTGATCTCCGCAAACGCGGCGTTGATCTGGTCATAGGAATATTTGGAGTACAGCACCAGATAATTGCCGTCGTGGAAATTGTTGCGCACATCATAACGGCTCAGCACCCAGAAGGCTTCGGGGTGATCGCAAATCACGGCTTCCTTGACGATATAGATATCGTCAAATGCCAGCTCCGACGGCAGACGCGTGTACCGCATCACATAATAGCCGGTGTCCTCGTCCGCCTCGGTCGAAATCTGATACAGATTGCGCTCGATATCCTCATAAACGCTCCGCAGGGTATCGCTGCTGAGCGACGCATAGGCGGACTTATCCTCAATGGGGTCAAACCCAGCGCGCACCGGCAGCGAAAGCGAAAGCTGCTGACAGTCCTGCTCTGCCGAGCCGAACAGGTCGGTTTTGAGCGCGGCCATGATGCCGTCGAAATCCTTTCCGCCGGCAATGGCGGTCGAAGTGGCGCACCCCGACAGTGAGACCGCCGCAAGCATCACAGCGGCACAAAGCGCGGTCAGACGTATTTTGAAAGTGTATTTGCCCTTGGGTAATTTTTTCATGGCAGGTCCTCCCAGGCAGTTATTTTTGATTGATGCCTTGATTCATCATCACATATAACGCATCAGCAGTGTTCTCATAGCGTCTTGCTTGTCATCTTCATATTGGTCGATCAGGTCGAGGGCATTCTGACCGAAATGCGTCTGCGCGTCTGCGCGACAGCCGTTGTCGAGCAGGTATTGCAGAACATCCGTGCCGCCCTGCGTGTCATCCAGCAGCTGAGCGGCAATCAGAATCGCGTTGTAGCCGCAGTCGTCCACGGCATTGATATCCGCGCCGTATGCAACAAACAGCTTTATACTTGCCAGATCGCCTCTTTCGGTCGCCAACAGCAACGGCGTTTTGCCGCATTCGTGCTTGGCGCCCGTTATCCAGGATGGGTCTTTGGCCTCTGCCGATGAGTGGGGCAGTTCCTTTGCGCGTTCCTGCACCTTGACACGGTGATGAACGTCAGCGCCGTGTTCCAGCAGCAGACGCTCATAGGCCAGTTTTCTTTCGGACGCGTCGTCTGTACCCGTCCACAACAGACGGTCACCGGCGAGGGTGCAAAGCAGCGTGTAATCCGTGCCGCTGCCGGCTCTGCCGTCAGGGTCGACGCCGGATTCCAGCAGCGCCGCCGCGAGAAAGGCCCACGGCAGCACCTTCCAGACGGTTTTCACCTTGTCGCCGCCTTGTTTCTGCTTCTTCGCCCTGCCTCTGTAAATCAGACCGAACACCAGCGCCAGCACCAGACACACCACGCCGAACAGCGTCAGACACACAAACAGCACCAGCAGCGCCAGCATACCGAGAGCGAACACACCGCCCATGATAAATTTCCTCCTTCAAATCAGCCGTCACATGATGCCTTTGAAATACAGCCCCGCCGTGATATCCGGCTCGCGCCACGGCGTGCCCGTCGCGAAGCGGCTGATGATCTCGCCGCATTCCTCCGCCGATTCGTCGGTGAAGCGCAGCGTCACCCAGTCGAGCGACAGCGCGTCCTGTGACTTGCCCGCGACATTTTCCGTGACGCTCATCATCACGGGATTGAAAATCTCCGAGCAGCCCATGCGGCACATCACCGGCAATTCTCTGCCGGTGCGGTCGGTCAGGCCGCAGACGCCGCCTTCCTTTGCCGCTCCCGTGCAGCCCTTCGGCGAAAGCGCCGCCGGACAGTTGCGGGTGAGCATCATAGGAATCCGGCCGCGGATCACCATACCGCGCGGCTGTGACGAACCCAGCGCCGCGATCTGGCGCAGCGTCAGCTCATAGCTCAGCTCGTTATCCGCCAAGCCCATGGCGGCGAACTGCTCGAGCGAGCGGCTGTTGAAGACATTCAGTCCGAAGCCGCCGTGAAGCCTCATAGGCAGATGTTTCAGAACCGGAATCAATCCGACATTATGTATCATGATATCGTTGACGCCGATGAATTGCACCGCTTCGGCCCATCGCACGATGTCTGCTTCCCGGCCGAACAGGCCTCTCGGGACCTCCACGGCGGGAACTGCGCCGCGTCTGACAAGCACTTTTACGGCGTATTCGAGCATTTCCGCATCGGTCTCGATGGGCAGAAACGCCATTTGCACATGCGCCAGACTGAGCGGCACCTGCTCCGCCGACTGAAAGACCACCCGGAGGGCGGGACTTTGCGATGTGTCAAATTCACGTCGGGGCGAAACAGAGGCATTTGCCCCCGCCGCGTCGAACGGTACCGACCGCGGCGCACGGCGCAGCGTGTCGATTTGTTCCAGTGCCTCGCGCTTCATCGCGGCGAGCTGCCCCGACGGCACGGTCAGTCCCTCGCCCGCGTCGAGGCGGAAATTTCGCAGATAATACGGCGTGCCGCCGGTCTTGGCGAGTACCCGCCGGGCATAGTTTTCCGCCAGCGGCGCCCTCTGCGCCGGCTGGGGACAGTTCCCGCTCACGGCGGCGACATGGCCGTCCGGGTCACGTGCCGTGAGCCGTGCTGGCGTATCCGTATCACGTGCCGTCAATGTCATATCCAGCGGCACGCGGGGAAATTCATTTTTGTAGAGCGGATGGAGAGAGTTCAGCAATGCGGACGACGCGGAAACCACGTCGTCTTTGGTGCGCTTGCCGAACATGCCGCGCCCGCGTTTGCCTGTGAAGTACCCGTCGGTAAAGCCGGATCGCGAAAAAACCGCAGTCAGCTTTTCCATCAGGTCGGACGGCACCGCGCCTTCGTCCCGCATGAGACGGCAGGCGGTCACGGCGGCCGCCACATATTCGGGGCGCTTCATGCGACCCTCAATTTTAACGGAATTTACGCCCATTTCTTGCAGAGCGGAAATATGTCCGATGTGGGACATATCTTTCAGGCTCATGCAGCCGTCAAAGCCGCTGCCGTCGCCCGATACCTTGAAAGGCAGGCGGCAGGGCTGGGCGCAAAGTCCCCGGTTGCCGCTCCTGCCGCCCAACACGGCGCTGAACAGACACTGCCCCGATACACACATACAAAGCGCCCCGTGAATGAACACTTCCGTTTCAATCGGCGACGCTTTGACAATAGCGGTAATTTCCGCACCGCTCAGTTCCCGGGCCAGCACCGCCCGCCGGAATCCCATTTCAGCCGCGGCAAGCGCCCCGCCGGGGGTATGCAGCGACATCTGAGTGGAAGCGTGCATGGTCAGCGTCGGCGCGACCGTATGGATATACCGCGCCAGTCCCACGTCCTGCACAATCACCGCGTCCACGCCAAGCGCACACGCGGTTTCCACCAGCCGCCGCGCTTCGTCCCACTCATCGTCCCGCACCAGAATATTGGCGGTCAGATGCACGTCCACGCCGGCGGCGTGACAATAGGCGACCGCTTCGCGCAGTGAGGCTTCATCGGCGAAATTCTCGGCATGACGGCGGGCGTTGAGGCCTCCCGCTCCGAGATACACCGCGTCCGCGCCCGCCCGCACGGCGGCGATAAGCTGCTCCTGTGAACCGGCTGGGGCCAGAATCTCTATTTTTTTTGTATCAAAGTCCGGACGGCTCATCGGTCTTCCAGTTCGGCCAGATGCAGGCGCACACCCTGCAATTCACGGCGCAGACGTTCGATTTCCCGCTTGGCTTCTTCGGCCTCCAGACGGGAGCGCTCGCTCTCTTCGATATACGCCTTGATCTGACTGCGGAGACTGTCGGCAGTCGCGGCCGCCTTCTTGCCTTCATCGGCATAGCTGAGGGCGCACAGCACTGCCGCCATGGTGGTGGAAACGCGGTCGCTGCCCTCCATCATAGCGTTCATACGGGCGTCTACGTCGTCACCGACGGCCCTGATGTAGCTCTCGTCGTCCTCCGACGCAATATAATAATCCGTTCCGCAAACATTGAGACGTACCTTGTTTTTCATGATTGACATTCAAACTCCTTTTTACATGGTTGTCATGGCATAGAGACATGACGATACGCATCTATTATAATACATCTCTTATCAAGTTGGAAGTGGGTTTTGACATTTTACAAAAACTTCTTAAAATTTTCAATTTCTCTTTTGAAAAAAGCGGGCAAACCGTACCGAAATTACGTCGTTTGTACGAAATATGCGGTGTATAATTATTGACATTGCCCAAAAATTATTTTCCTCCTGCACGACTTGACCATAAAAATGCCGTTTTCTCTGTGAGTTTATACAAAATATACACCTTTTCCGCCGTGTGATTCCCCACTCTCTGTGTTTTTTGCATAATCGTACAATCAAAATATTGGATTTTACGCTTGAAATCAGTAAAACGATGTGCTAGAATATATAAGTCGTGACCTAATCGGCGCATTTCGGACGATTGGGGCGCGGACGGCGGAATACAGGGCTTTTCACTGTATCTCTCCACTTTTCTATTTATTTAATGATATTTTTTTAACTCATTCCGGAACCTATGGAGGTTTAACATCATGACAAACGTGAACGCAAAGCAAATGAAGGCTTTGATCGACGCAAAGCTTTCGCACCACTACGGCCTCAAGCCCGAGGACGCCGATAACGAGCATATCTACAAAGCCATCGTTCTCGTCGTGCGCGATATGCTGTTTGAAGCCCGCAAGGAGTTTGCCGACAAATACGACAAAAACAACGGCAAGCGGGTTTATTATCTCTGCATGGAATTTCTCATGGGACGTTCACTCAAAAATAATCTTTACAATCTCAATCTCGAAAAGGCGGTTTCCCAGTGCCTTTCCGAATACGATACCACTCTTGAAAAAATCTACGAGCAGGAGCCGGACGCCGGTCTGGGCAACGGCGGTCTGGGCCGCCTCGCCGCCTGCTTCCTCGACGGTCTGGCCAACGACGGCTACTGCGGCATGGGCTATTCCCTCCGCTATGAATTCGGCATCTTCAATCAGAAAATCGTGGACGGCTGGCAGACCGAGCTGCCGGAATTCTGGCTGCCCGGCGGCGAAGTCTGGATGATTCCCCACCGCGAAGACGCCGTGGACATCCGCTTCAACGGTCACATCGAGGAGAGCTGGGACAACGGCTATCACCGCGTCGGTCATAAGGATTACAATGTCGTCAAGGCAGTGCCTTACGACATGATGTGCGCGGGCAAGGACGGCAACGGTGTTTCCACGCTGCGTCTGTGGGCAGCCGAATCGCCCCAGTTCGATATGAAGCTCTTCAACGAGGGCGACCATCTCCGCGCCATCGAGCAGAAGGCCATGGCCGAAATGCTCACCAAGGTGCTCTATCCCGGCGACAACCACATCGAGGGCAAGAGCCTGCGCCTGTCGCAGCAGTACTTCCTCGTGTCCGCGTCCATTCAGGATATCGTCAAGCGCCATCTGCGCAGACACGGCGGCTCCATGGACAACTTTGCCGAGTTCAACGCCATTCACATCAACGACACGCACCCCACCCTCGCGATTCCCGAGTTCATGCGCCTGCTGATGGACGAATGCGGCTTTGACTGGAACAAAGCGTGGGAGATGACCACGCAGGTCATGGCCTACACCAATCACACCGTCATGGCGGAGGCGCTGGAGTGCTGGGACGAAAATCTCTTTAAATCCAAGCTGCCCCGCATCTATCAGATCATCTGTGAGATCAACCGCCGCTTCTGCAACGAGATGGACGTCGCCACCGGCTACGACTACAACAAGGTCGCCCGCATGAGCATTATCCGCGACGGCTGGGTTAAAATGGCCAATCTCTGCGTCGCAGCCTGCCACCACGTCAACGGCGTGTCTGCGCTGCACAGCCAGATTATCAAGGACAGCGTCTTCAAGGATTTCTACAGCGTCATGCCCGAGAAGTTCACTAACGTGACCAACGGCATCGCGCACCGCCGCTGGCTCAACCAGAGCAATCCCGGCCTCGCCTCGCTCGTGACCGACCTCATCGGCGACGGCTTCGTCAAGGACGCTTCCAAGCTGGAAAACCTCATGAAGTACAAGGACGACAAGGCCGTGCTCGACAAGCTCGCCGCCATCAAGCATGCGAACAAGGTCGAGATGTCCAACTATATCCTCAAGAACAACGGCATTCTGGTTGACCCCAATTCCATCTTCGACGTGCAGGTCAAGCGTCTGCATGAATACAAGCGCCAGCACCTCAACGCGCTGCACATTCTGTCGCAGTACCAGTGGCTGCTGGACAATCCCGACGCGCCTTTCACCCCCAAGACTTATATCTTCGGCGCGAAGGCCGCGCCCGGCTACTTCCTCGCCAAGCAGATCATTCAGTTCATCTGCGCGCTGGCCGACCTCATCAACAACGACAAGCGTGTGGGTGACAAACTCAAGGTGGTCTACCTCGAAAACTACCGCGTCACCGTGGCCGAAAAGCTCATTCCCTCCGCCGAAATCAGTGAGCAGATCTCGCTCGCCGGCACGGAGGCCAGCGGCACCAGCAACATGAAGTTCATGATGAACGGCGCTGTTACTCTTGGCACCGAAGACGGCGCGAATGTGGAAATCCACCAGTCGGTCGGCGACGACAACATCATCATCTTCGGTATGTCTACCCCTGAAGCCGAAAAACTCAAGAGTATCTATTCCCCCCGCGACTGCTACAACAACAATCAGGAGCTGCACCGCGCCATTGACTTCATGAGCGCAGGCTTCGGCGGCAAGCAGTTCACCGATGTGGTCAACTCCCTGCTCAATCAGGACACCTACATGGTGCTTGCCGACTTCAACGATTATTGCAGAGCGCAGAAGGACGCGACCGCCCTCTATGCCGACACCTACAAGTGGAATGCCATGAGCCTCGTCAACATCGCCAAGTCCGGCATCTTTGCCGCCGACCGTTCCATCGAGGACTACGCGAGAGACATCTGGCATTGCAGCAAGTAATGGCCCATTGTCGCCAGGCCAAGCACTGAGCATCAAACACAAAAAAGAACCGGAACGGCGCTTTTTCAACAAGTGCCGTTCCGTTACCCATTTTTTCACACAATTCTTCACTCTGATAAAAAAGGACGATTTTTATGAAAAAAACGCTTTTTGATTCACGTGATCCCTTCTACCGCAACCCCACAGGCGCCGTCCCCGACGGCAAGCAGATTCACTTCAAGGTCTGTCTGCCCCGCTATCTCTCCTGTTCCTCCGCCACGCTGATTATCCATAACGAGCATACCGGTCAGCAGGAGCGCGGCAATCTCTTCTGGTGCGGCATGGAGGGCAACGACTTTGAATATTGGGAGGTGGATTACACTCCCGCCGAACCTTCGCTGAATTATTACTACTTTGAACTGCAAACCAACTCCGGCACCAAGTATCTCTGCCGCACCCGTTCGGGTCTCGGCGAGCTGCAATCCCAGCCGGTGGCGTGGCAGCTGACGGTTTATGACAGCACATTCAAGACCCCCGACTGGCTTTCCGGCGGCATCATGTACCAGATCTTCCCCGACCGTTTCAACAAGTCGGGCGAGGTGCATGAGAACATTCCGGCGGGCCGCGAAATTCACGAAAACTGGGACGATCAGCCGGATTGGAGACCCAACGCGCAGGGCGTTATCACCAATTCCGACTACTTCGGCGGCGACCTCAAGGGCATTACCCAGAAGCTCGACTATATCAAGTCACTCGGCGTGAACTGCATTTATGTCAACCCCATCTTTGAGGCACATGAGAACCACCGCTACAACACCGCCGACTACAGCAAGATTGACCCCATGCTCGGCACCGAAGAGGATTATATCGAGCTGTGTGAGGAAGCCAAAAAGCGCGGCATCAAGCTGATTATCGACGGCGTTTTCTCTCACACCGGCGACGATTCGATCTATTTCAACAGACGCGGCCGCTACGATTCCGTCGGCGCCTACAATTCCAAGGAATCCCCCTATTATTCGTGGTTCAAGTTCTATCAGTGGCCGGACAATTATCATTCGTGGTGGGGCATCAACACGCTCCCCGAGGTCATTGAGGACGACCCCGCTGTACTCGAATACCACACCGGCGAGAACGGCACCGTGGGGAACTGGCTGAAGAAGGGTGCGGGAGGCTGGCGCCTCGACGTGGCTGATGAGCTGCCCGACGCGTTTCTTGACAGACTGCGTTTTGCCGCCAAGAAGGTGGACCCCGACGCGGTCATCATCGGCGAGGTCTGGGAGGACGCCACCAACAAGATTGCCTACAGCCAGCGCCGCCGCTACCTGCTGGGCAAGCAGCTGGATTCGGTTATGAACTATCCCTTCAAGGACGTCATTCTCGGTTTCCTGACCGGCTGGTCCGGCGATGAGGCCATCGAAGTGGTCAACAACATCATTGAAAATTATCCTCCGCAGGTCACGCGCCTGCTGATGAATTCCCTTGGTACCCACGATACGGAGCGTGCCATTACCCTGCTGGCGGGCGAGCCCTCGCACAACCGCGGCCGCGACTGGCAGAGCCAGGCGCATCTCTCTCCCGAACAGCGCGAACGCGGCATCGTCATGATGAAACTCGCCTCCGTGCTGCAATACACGCTCCCCGGCGTACCCTGCATCTATTACGGTGACGAAGCAGGCGTGGAAGGCTACAAAGATCCCTTCAACCGCGCCACCTATCCGTGGGGGCACGAGAACAAGTCTTTGATTGACTGGTACAGGAAGCTGGGCAAGCTCAGAAACGACGTGGATTGTCTGTCCGAAGGCAGCTTCCAGACCGTGAAGTGCATCGACGCGGTGATGTCTTACGTCCGCCGCGGCAAGCGCGATTCGCTCTTTGTGGCAGTCAACCGCTCGGACGGTAACACCCATCATATTGAGCTGCCCGAGGGCTTCAACGGTGCGAGAACGGTATTGGGCAAAGCCTCAGTTTACAAGGGCGTTGTCACCATTCCCCCCAAGAGCTGCATTGTCCTGCGCGCCAACAACTACTCCATGTTCAAATGACTGGCGGATTTTTGCAGGCAGCTGCGTGACAAGTGGCAGGCATTTTTCAAGCGATAATACAAACCGCCGCTCCGTTCTTCCGGAAAGAAACGGGGCGGCGGTTTTATATGATATTCTTTCAAAATAGATTGACAAAATGAGTGAACCGGAGTATAATAAAGACACAAACAGAGTGCTTGTCGATAGACGACGCTCCGGCGATTGTTTAAAGGAATAACCGCATCGCTTGGGAGGCTAGGCGGTTATTTCTTTTTGTTATCGACGTATGCCATCTATGATAATAACACGTTTACTCTGCACAGACAGCCCGATAAAAAACGGCTGTCTGTGTTTTTTATATATAAAAATGCCCACTTGTGAGGGCATGAAGATATTTTACCAGATTTCATTTTTGCTTTTAGGATAGGGTTTGGGTTCATCGGTCAATCCAAGCAGATAATCGGTGGAAGTGTTGTAAAACATCGCCAGTTTCACCAGACACCCCAGCGGAATCTGCCTCTCTCCGGTTTCATATTGAGAATAGGTGTTCTGCTTAATAAATAATTGGTTTGCAATATATTTTTGTGTGTAATCGTGATCTTCTCTCAAATCTCTCAATCTCATCGGGAGGTATCAGCCCTTTGCAGCAAAATCAATCGTGATCTCTTTTGTTTAGCAGACTTTCAGTGTACCTTTATTTGCAGTAAATATGCATAGTTATATTACTTTATTTTTCGACAAATCTTGACAAATATCTCGAATTGTGATATTCTTGA
>CAMHEZ010000020.1 GCA_946184295.1 uncultured Clostridia bacterium
AACATCTGATACATCAATAATACCACATAGATGCCTCGGTTGTCAATACACTGAAGAGGCGAGGAACCGGAATGAAAAAAGTCGGAAAAGTAATTCTGATCGTAATTGCAGGCGTAATTCTCATCTTGATCCTTGTCAACCAAATCACAGTGTATCCTTTTGTTTGGTCTTTCCGTGCGTTAATGAGCATGACTGGGAAGCAAGGAAACGTTGGAAATTACGGAGATGTGATCGACAGCGTTCAGGAAATAGCACAGGTGAAGGTTCCGATCGATGGATACCCTGATGCGTCATTTACGGTATACAGACCTACGGACAATCAAGAGATACTGCCTGTCATCGTTTATATCCACGGAGGAGGATGGAGTCTCGGCAGTGCGCAGTCGGTCGCATGGTTCGCAAAACTCCTCTCATCAAACGGATATGCAGTGTGTAACGTAGACTACGCACTTGCTCCCGAGAATCCCTTTCCGGCTTCGACCTGTCAGCTCGCGGAGGTGATTAACTATATTTACGAGCATGCGGCGGATTACAGGATCAACCACGACAAGATTTTTATTGGCGGCAATTCCGCCGGTGCGCACCTTTCAAGCCAGCTTGGTGCGCTCTTTACAGATGAAGAATATGCGCGGCAATTGGGAATCGACCCGCGTGTCCCGGCCAATGCGATACACGGACTGTTGCTTTTCAACGGCGTTTATAATTTTGATACAGTCGGGGACTGCGGTTTTTTTGGCTTTGAAAAGTGGGCGTGGGCGTACACTGGGCAGAGGGATTACCGAGCATATGAGCGGCTGGACGCAATGTCAACGGCTAAACATATTACGATGAATTATCCGGCAACATTTATCACTGTGGGCGATGCAGACCCTCTGGAGCCGCAGACAAGAGAATTTGAGGACAAGCTGTCGGAAAGCGGAGTGGATTACGTCGCACTGTTCTGGACAGGGACAGGTGCGAAACTGGATCACGATTATATTTACGAAATGAACACCGAACAGGCGCAGAAAGCACTCGAAATGTTATTATTATTTATTTCGGAGCATTAAGGAGGAAATGAGAATGTCGATTACTGCAAAGAGAATCATCATACTGGTCGTGATTATTGCTGTGGCGTTTTGCCTTGGCAGACTCGCGGTCAGAGCTGTCATGAATATGCTGCTGGGCGGCACGCTGTTTGGAGGGAACTTCTTATGAGCAGTAATAGAAAAGAAAAGAAGGTAAGAGCCGTGCCTGTAGGAATCGGAATTCTGATATTTATCCTCGCCTTTGGAGTAGGAGTAGTTTCAAAGTTTGCTATTCAGCCTTCTTGGGCAAAAGAATACAGCGTCAAGTGGAGTGATGAAGTCGGAACGCTCAAGTCTGACCTGCCCTATGGTGACGGAGAGGCAAACAAGTTCGATCTATATTTGCCGAAGGACGACTCAAAGGATTCATACGGCCTGGTCGTCTATCTCCATGCAGGTGGTTTTACCTCCGGCGATAAAGTGGGTGACAGAGATATGCTGGCATGGCTGTGTAGCAAGGGCTATGTGGCGGCTGGTATAAATTATACCCTTCGCACGGACGATCACCCAGAGGCCAGTGTCCTTTCGCAGTCCAACGAAATCAAAGCGGCAATCCCGATTGTGATCGAGGCGGCAGAAAAAGCGGGTTACCATATCGATAAGATGACGATGGCTGGTGGCTCTGCGGGGCATTGCCTTGCCATGATCTATACCTATCGTGACGGAGCGGAGGCTCCCGTTCCCGTGGTGTTCACCTTCGGAGCCGTTGGGCCTTCCTGCTTCTATCAGGAGGATTGGGGCATCTACGGGCTGGATCAGAACGATGAAGCCTGCGCCGGAATGTTCAGCGTCATGGCCGGTGAAGAAATTACGGAACAGGATATTCGTGACGGTTCCTACCATGAGAAAGTGAAACCAATCTCCGCTATGGAATGGATCAGCAGCAATCCTGTTCCTTCCGTGATCGCTTACGGAAAGTGCGACAAGGTTCAACCTTACCTCGGCTCGCTGCGATTGAAAGCTGCGTTGGAAGAAAACAATGTGGATTTCAGGTATTATGAGCTGCCGCACTCCGGGCATGGACTGCAGAATGACAACGCCATTCAGAGAGAATGGATGGAGACCGTTGAAGAATATCTCGATAAGGAACTGTCATGAAATAACTTGAACAGAAATCCTCGACAAACATCGTATAATCGGGATTGTTTTTCGAGAAATGTTCAACTTATTTTTCAACAGAGCCTAAGTATATGCCTGTACATTGAGGGAAGAGAATGAAAAAGGTGTTGAAGATCATAGTAATCATTGTTCTTGTTTTAGCGTTTGGCCTCGCAGGCTTATATCTTTATGCCGACAACAAACCAGATATACACAAGGGATATCAGAAGGGCATAGAAACAGGCGGTGATATTGAAGCGAAATACCTGCATAGTGGTGAGTATCAAACGAAAAAGACAACTGCAAAAGCAGAAGATCCCATCAAAAAATACACGATCTATTACCCTGCGGAGCTGGAAACTGAAAACCGTACATATCCAATGATCCTTGTCGTAAACGGCACAGGTGGCAAAGCCACGAAATACGAACCGGAATTCGAACTGTATGCTTCCTGGGGCTTTATAACCGTAGGTACGCAGGACAAGGGTACCGGTTCCGGCCAAACAACGGTAGCGACGCTTCGGTATATGCTGGAACAGAACGAGAATCCCGACAGCGTGTTCTATCATAAGATTGACTTGGACAACATTGGTATTACAGGATTCTCGCAGGGCGGAGCTGCCGTGTTCAATGTTTTGACGAAGTATGAGGAAGCATCATTCTTTAAGGCAGCAGCTCCGCTTTCTCCTGTCAGCGAACATACTGCAGAGACCACAACGGACTATCCCTATGATTCGGCTGACGTGAAATGCTCGATCATGATCCTTGCAGGAACGAGCGGGGAATTTGAAACAGAAATCGTCATCCCTCTTTCAGAGCTGAACCGGCAGTATGACAAAATCACGACCCCGAAGGTCATGGCGCGCCGTATCGGAATGGATCATGACCACATGATGTATTCCGCAGGAGGCTATGTGATTGCATGGTTCCGCTGGCAGCTCATGGGCGATGAAGAAGCGGCGAAAGCGTTTGTTGGCGAGATGCCGGAGCTTCTGTCAAATGAATTGTATCAAGACCAACAGATAAATATCCACTAATTCGACAGGCGGCGGGGATTATTCCCCGCCGCTCGATACGTTATGCGTAGATCAGATCATTGTTTACGACCTCCATTGCCCTGTCCCGAATGCTGTTCATAAGGCGCACCCACAGCATCTGATCCTGGGCCTTTAGCTGTTCAGTGACACCCTCACACTCTGCCATCTGTTTTGTCAGCAGGAGCATTTGCGCCTCTGCCTGCTCGTTGATGTCAGCGAGATAGGTGTTCAACCTGCCGCTGGTCAGTAGCTCCGTGTACAGGGCTTTCCTTTCTTGATAATAAAAAAGGGCTGATTTCGCAGAATTACATCTACAAAGCCAGCCCTCAGATGATGGTGTTATTCAGCAGGGGAGGTCGTCCCTACATTTTAGGGACGACCTCGAAAATTTTTTTCCTGGAAAATGAAAAAAGGCGGCATTCGGGAGAATTCATTCTCTCAAAAGCCGCCTAAAAACGTCGGGGTCGGTAGTTCAAGTCCTCTCAACAAAGGAAAATATCTTTTTGTTTGCACTTGAAAAACGTGGGTACGAAAAACCCCAGAAGCCGCATGACTTCTGGGGTTTCCGGTGCAATATCTTTTTTGGTTGCACAACATGGTTGCGGGAGCAGGATTTGAACCTACGACCTTCGGGTTATGAGCCCGACGAGCTACCTAGCTGCTCCATCCCGCGATATTCATTCGAGCAATCGGCTGTCTTGATTGCCTGACTATTATATTACATCTTGCTGTGAATGTCAAGAGGAATTTTTACAAAATTATTAAGACTGTGATTATTACCAAAAAAGATACGAATTAACAACAATAATATAACAATAAAAATAAAAAATCAGCTCATAAGAGTGGTCGCATGATTGACGCTTTTCTTTATAATATGTTTTGATCGGATCAGAGGAAAAACGAAAACAAGTTCATTCAATTTTCAAAAGCGGCAATCCCAATCTCACGTAAAATACGCCGTAACATTTTTCTTTGTCCCCACAAACAGCGGCTGTATCCACAGCGTCCGTTTCCGGCAACTCCCTTTTTGTGAAAAACAACTTGCATATTCCCGGGAACAATGGTATAATCAAGTTGATGATATGCAGCGGCAGCTCGAACACCATTCGGCACCCGCGTCATTGACACCGTTCCCTTGCTCCGGACTCTTCCCGGCTTTCGCACCGGCACGCTCTGGAAGGAACTGCTCGCGGGAATTTGCTATATCAGCACCCTGCGCTTCCTTGCAATGGTAAGCATCTCCTACGACTTTATCGCTCTGTTTTTTGTCGTACCGGTCTATATCATGATACCATCGGCTTTAATAATGGCAACTGTCTGCGCTTTTTTCCAAAGCGGCTGAGAATGGACATCTATCATATTGTGCTGATAATAGAGATCGTCATTTCTTCCCCTTTTGTAATTCCCGCCGTAATGCTGGTCTGTTACAACATCAAATATTTATTTGATAAAAAACAATACCCTCCTACAGGACTGTCACTCTTGCCATAGTCCTGTATTTCATGATGAAATTATGTAATTTTAACCGTTTCGACACATCATATTCCTTGATATTGTGTAAATCTTCTGGTATAATGTCCTATATACTTAATCATCAAGGGAAGTCGGTCATTTATGAATTACGGAAAAATTGTCAGTTTTGACGCGGAAGGCAGCCGTGTTGCCATACAGTTTGAACACCGGATGGCTGTCATCACCGCTGTCACGGAAGAAATCATCAATGTTTTCTGCGGGCTCAAATCCGACAGCAATCATTCCTTCGCCATCGAGGGCGACAAATCCAAGTCTGTCAACGTCATCGCCAATATGGTGGGCAATTACATTATCATCTCCACTCCAAAGCTCGCGGTGTATGTCTACGACAATTTCCGGGTGAGCTTCCTCAAGTCGGACGGCACGGTCATCTGCCGCGACTATAAGGGCGAGCGGGAGGCACAGGGTGCCGCTGTCATCAGCAAGGAAGCTGCTGCACAGGCCCGCATGGAAGGCCATGTGCTGACCGACGGCATCAAGCACCGTGCCATTGAAGTGGTCAAGTGCATGGAGGGCGACGAGTATTTCTACGGTTTGGGCGACAAATACAGCTTTCTCAACAAGAAGGGCTACGACTTCGAGATGTGGAACAGCGACTTGCCCGAACCCCATTTTGAATCCATGACGCGGTTGTATAAATCCATTCCTTTCTTCATCGTCCATCGCGAAGCCGTCAATTACGGCATTTTCTTTGACAATCATCACCGCACGTACTTCGATCTCGGCAAGGAAAACAGCAGTTACTTCTCCTTCTCAGCTGACGACGGCAATCTGGACTATTACTTTATCTACGGCGCCACCATGAAATCGGTCATCGGCGGTTACACCTACCTCACAGGCACCACGCCGCTGCCACAGCTCTGGACGCTGGGCTATCAGCAGTCCCGTTGGTCCTACGAAAATCGCGCTGAACTGCTCTCCGTCGCCGACGGAATGCGGAACAACGAGATTCCCTGTGACGTGCTGTATTGCGACATCGACTACATGGATAATTTCAAGGTCTTCACCTGGGGCGAAACGCAATATCCCCAGCATCAGCAAATGCTCACCGACCTCCGAGAACGCGGCTTCAAGGTGGTCACCATCATCGACCCCGGCGTCAAAAAAGAAGAAGGCTACTTCGTCTATGACGAGGGAGTCGCCAACGACTACTTCGTACACGCCACCGACGGCAGCATTTATGAAAACGTCGTCTGGCCGGGCGATTCGGTCTTCCCTGACTTCGGCAGACGCGCTGTGCGCAACTGGTGGGCAGACAAGCAGCGTCTCATGACCGATGACGGCGTGGCCGGCATCTGGAACGATATGAACGAACCTGCCAGCTTCCGCGGCGAGATTCCGGACGATGTAGTCTTCTCCGACGAGGAACGCGTCACCAATCACGCCGAAATGCACAACGTCTACGCCTCGCTCATGTGCAAAGCTACCTATGAGGGTCTCAAGCGCCACACTGGCAAGCGCCCGTTTGTTATTACGCGTGCTTTTTACAGCGGCGCGCAGAAATACACCACCGCCTGGACCGGCGACAACCAGAGCCATTGGTCCCATCTGCGCTACGCCATCGCCCAGCTCTGCTCTATCGGCATGAGCGGCCTTGCCTTCATCGGCACCGACGTGGGGGGTTTTGGTGCAAGTTGTACGCCGGAACTGCTCTGCCGTTGGACACAACTGGGATGCTTTGTTCCCTTCTTCCGCAACCACGCGGCCAAAGGCACCCGTTATCAGGAGCCGTGGGCATTTGACAAGCAGACGTTGGATATCTGCCGCAAATACATCCGCCTGCGCTACCGCCTGATTCCTTACCTGTACGACTGCTTCCGCACCGCTGAACTCACCGGCGTACCGGTGTTCCGTCCGCTCGTGCTGAATTTCGAGAAGGACGTCAAAACCGCGGAAATCAACGATCAATTCATGTTGGGCGACTGGATCATGGTCGCGCCCATCGTCGATCAGGGCAAGGTCAGCCGTGACGTCTATCTGCCCAAGGGAGGCAACTGGTACGATTTCCACACCGGCGAACGCTTCCCCGGCGGCACCCGTATTCTGCGGGAGGCACCGCTTGACACCTGCCCTATCTATATCCGTGAAGGGGCAATACTGCCGCTGTGGCCGGTCATGAATTACGTGGGCGAAAAGAAGGTCGATTGTCTGGAACTGACGGTCTTCGGCAACGACGGGGAATATACCCACTATCAGGACAACGGCGAGGATTTCGCCTATCGCGACGGCGCGTACAACCTTTACCAATTTACCCGCAAAGGCGGTCGCCTCACCATCGAGATGACCAACGCGGGCTATGCGGATAAATACGGCGCCTTTAAAGTGACCATGAACGGAAAAACTTTCAAAATTAAATTTTCGGGACGCAAACTGGTAATTTAAACAGGCAAATAGCTTACATCAAACGGGGAATGATATAATGAACATCAAAAAGATGTGCTGTACCCTGACCGCGTTCGTGCTGGCGCTGCTGGTGTTTGCGGGCAATACAGCCGCACCGGTGCAGGCCGCCATGAGCGGCAAAACCGGCATCGGACTGGCCGAATGGGCGTTCCGCGCTTATAATGAGGGCTGGACGTATTCCTACGGCGGCTCGTCGGCCGGCGCGGTGGACTGCTCCGGCCTCATCCGCTCCTACTGCAACGGCAAAGGCGGCGGCGCCAAGGCGCTGCTCGACGCATCCTCCGTCAACGGCTCGGTCAGCGATATGCCGCGTATTCACGGCCTCGGCCTCTGGTGCGACGGTCACGCCGGTGTTTACGTCGGCAAAAACAAGGACGGCACCAATATGGCCATTGATATGCGCAATTCCAGGGTCAACGTGGTTTATGCCGCCATGAATTCCCGCTATTACAGTCCTTGGGTCAAGTGGTTCAAGGTCAGCTACCTCTCCTACCCCACCACCGGCTGGTATGAATTTCGCGGGAGCACCTTTTATTATAAGAACGGCGAATTTTGCGTCGGTGTGGTCAAGGTAGACGGCAAGACCTATGACTTTGGCAAATCTGGCGCTCTGATCGGAGAGATTGACCCTGGCACCCTTACCACGACACAGAAGATCACCACAACCAAGACGACAACAACGACAACAACCACGACCACTACTACTACCACCACCACTACAGCAACAACCACTGCAACGGAGATGACTACCACCACCGCAGAACTCACTACCACCACTGCAGAAACCACTGTACAAAGCACCACGACGGCTGCACCTTCCGAGAAAACCACCACTTCCGGCAAGAAGACAACCATTCCACAGACCACTACCGCCAAAACCACTGCTTCAACCAAAAAATCCACCACGAGAAAGACAACTACAACCCGGAAAACGACCGCCAAAACCACCAAAGGCAAAACCACCACCGGTAAAACTTCAGCAACATCAAAACCAACTGCGGATACCGTCTCCACCACTACCACCACAGGACAAACCACTGTGACGACAACCACCGCTCCCCTTACCTACACACCTTATGAAGGCGGTATGAAGGGCGAAGGCGTCTCCCGGATTCAGAAGCGCCTTTTCGCGCTCGGTTACTACGATCAGGATATTACCGACTATTACGGCCCCTTCACCCGCGACGCTGTCAAGGCCTTCCAGAAGGCCATCGGCGTATTGCCCACGGGTATTGCCGATGAAGCAACCCAGCGCAGACTGTTTGCCGACGACGCGCCGGTTTATGATGAAAACAATTCGCTGATGAATGATGACGATTACCAGCTCGACGACGCGGAGCAGACAGAAACCGAAACCGAGGTGCAGGAGCAACAGGAAGAACAACTCCCTGTGATTGCTGAATCGGAGGGCATCGGCTCGCTGAGTATGACCGCCAATCCCTACAGCTTCACCAAAACCTACGGCGAATCCGGACCACTTCAGACCATGGGGGTGTTTTCTTATCAATCCCCGTCGGTGATGTTCTACCGTGACGGCGAGAGCTACAGCGTTTCCGAAGATATCATGGAAAGTCTGGAAAACTGCGTGTTTCTGTGAGGAAGGAGTGGGCATACAATGTGTCAGATCATTGAAGACGCTATCAGAGAGGAAAGAAAAGATATTTTTAGAAAAGGCCTCGAGCAGGGCCTCGAACAAGGACTTGAACAAGGTCTCGAACAGGGACTTGAACAGGGACGCTCCGAAGAACGGGCAAAGGCCGCTCAGGCAGCCGAGCGCAATGCCCTCCATATGCTGGCCGACGGGCTTCCTGTCGAACGAATCGTACAATACTCAGGGCTGCCGCTGGAAACGGTTCGCAGGCTGGCAGGACTGTCTGCCAAGTAAGATTGGTACCGTGCCATCACAATCAGACAACGTGAAGGGAGGTAATCCATGTGAGTGCCGGACTGATCCGCCTGACCATCTTACTTTGCACAATATCAACACTTCTGATCGCCGGAATGATTATTTTCGGCTTCTGGATGTTCGATTTCGCGCTGGTCCGAAAGGAAAAAATGGATTTCGACGCGGGCGACGATCTGCTGCCCCACATGGATATCATTCGTCTGCGTGCCCGCGAGGCACAGGAAAAAATTACCCATATGCACCCGGAAGACGTCTACATCCGGTCTCACGACGGTTTGCGGCTTCATGCCACCTTTGTGCCGTGTACCTATTTTTCGCGCAAGGTAGTCATTGCAGTACACGGCTACAACAGCTATGGCATGTTCGATATGTCCAGTGTTGTGCCCTACTTCCGCGGTATGGGCTTCAACGTCATCATCGTTGACAACCGTGCGCACGGCAGCAGCGAGGGCAAGTACATCGGCTTCGGCTGGCTGGACCGCATGGACATCCTCAACTGGATTCGTTACGCCACATCCCGCTTCGGACAAAATTGCGAGATCCTGCTGCATGGGGTTTCCATGGGGGCCGCCACCGTACTGATGACCTGCGGCGAGGCGGCGCTGCCGCATCAGGTAAAAGGCGTGATTGCCGACTGCCCCTTTGCGGGCGCCTATGAGGAATTTGGCTACATCATGCGCTCCAACTATCGCGTACCCGGGCGGCCGCTGCTCTACTTCGCCAGCGGAGTGTGCCGACTGCGCGCCGGCTATTCCTTCCGCGACTGCTCCACGCTCCGGGCTGTCAAAAACATTCGGATTCCTGTCCTCTTCATTCACGGCACAGACGATACCTTCGTGCCGCCTAAAATGACTGAAAAAATGTACAAAGCCTGCCATGCCAAACAAAAATACCTTTACATGGTACCCAAGGCCACCCATTGCTACAGCGCGTTTCAGGATATGAACGCCTATGTGCGCCAAGTCTCCGACTTCGTCTATAACATCGAGCATCCAGAGGAAGAAGAACCCGCCGAGTCGTCGCCAGGCCAATCGGTCTCTGCGGAAAAGCAAACAGCTTACAAACGGTTGTGAGTCGGTTTTTTGTCAGAAATGCAAGAATTTAAAAAATGACTTGCAAAACAGCAGTGTTTGTAGTAAGATAATAAGAGCATTTACATGCGGTGAATGCGGAGGTGCCAAGTGCCTTGCGTTTTGTGTAGGGCATTTCGCACTTCCGCATATTGTTTGCCGCAATGAATATTGAAGGAGTGTATCAGTCAATGGCATCATTCAAGAGCATGAACAGGGAAGAACTCACCGCCGTCAGAAATCAGCTTCAGGCCGAGTACGACGCGTACAAGGCAAAGGGACTCAGCCTCAACATGGCCAGAGGCATTCCCAGCAAGGCACAGCTGGAGCTTTCTATGGGTCTGCTCGATTCCGTCAACAGCTCCACCGACCTCACCGGCATCAACGGCGCAGATTACCGCAACTACGGTATTCTCGACGGCATTCCCGAGGCCAAGCAGCTCTTCGCCGACCTGTTTCATGTAACGACAGATGAAATCATCGTAGGCGGCAACTCCAGCCTCACGCTCATGTTCGACACCATTTCCTCCGCTATGGCTCATGGCCTGCTCGGCAGCACCCCCTGGGCAAGTCTCCCCGAGGTCAAATTTCTCTGCCCCGTTCCCGGCTACGACCGCCATTTTGCCATTACCGAATATTTCGGCATCAAGATGATCCCCGTTCCGATGGACGAGAACGGCCCCGCGATGGACTTCATCGAGAGTGCCGTCGCCAGCGATCCCGCTATCAAGGGCATCTGGTGTGTTCCCAAGTATTCCAATCCTGTCGGCATTACGTATTCCGACGAAGTGGTGCGCCGCTTCGCCAATCTGAAGCCCGCCGCCAAGGATTTCCGCATTTTCTGGGACAACGCCTACTGCATCCATCATCTCTTCCACGAGGACGTGCAGCTCCTCGATATTCTCGACGAGTGCAAGAAGGCGGGCAATCCCAACATGGTCTACATGTATTTCTCCACCTCCAAGATCACCTTCCCCGGCGCCGGTCTTGCCGGCATGGCTTCTTCCAAGGAAAACATCACCGCCATCAAAAAGCGTATGACTGTGCAGTCCATCGGTCCCGACAAGATCAACCAGCTGCGTCATATGAAGTTCTTCAAGAACCTCGACGGCCTGCTTGAACAGATGAAGAAGCACGCCGACATCATCCGCCCCAAGTTCGAGGCAGTTGACAGCACGCTCACCGAGCAGTTCGCTGACAGTGATGTGGCCACCTGGAGCAAGCCCAACGGCGGCTACTTCGTCAGTCTCAACGTCATGGACGGCTGCGCCAAGCGCACCGTGCAGCTCTGCAAGGAAGCGGGCGTCACGCTTACCAATGCGGGGGCTACCTATCCTTACGGCAACGATCCTCATGACAGCAATATTCGCATTGCCCCCACTTCCCCCACCGTGGAGGAGCTGACCGAGGCGATGAAGATTCTCGCCGTCAGCGCTAAGCTCGCGGCCGCCGACAAGTTGCTGTCTGCCGGCAATTAGTGCTTGCCGGAGCAGGAAAATTTTTCAGGCTCAACATAACATCAGGCAGGGAGACCTTCCCACCAAGGTATGAAGGTCTCCCTGCTTTTTGCCATGCGTTGTCAAACCATGCAGCTATCCAACTAATTTATGAATATTGCAAAAAAAGATTGACAACTTCGTCCAATAATTTTATAATATCTGTGTTATGTCCGTTTCGCGGCGTAAGGCGGACGGGCTATGCGGCATATGCGATAGATAGGCCGCAAACATACAAACATCTTTTAAGGAGGAAAACAAATGAAGCGTGTAGGCAAGCCGTGGTTCTTTGTGGTTGCCCTGCTGATCTTTGGTCTGGCGTATACGTCATTCTTCGGCGTGTATAAGCAAAACGGCGATTTGCAGGAAACCATCATTCGCGGCGCAAAGGATATCAGGTGGGGTACCGACATACAAGGCGGCGTCAGCGTCACCTTCGGCCCCGAAGAAAATGTCGACGCCACCAACGACCAGATCGAGAGCGCTAAGTCCATTCTAGAAATCCGTCTGGTTTCTTCCGGCGTCACAGACTACGAGCTTTACGCGGACAAGGACAACGACAGACTGCTGGTCAGCTTCCCGTGGAAGGACAACAATTCACAGGACGTGGCCGGCACCATCAAGAGTCTCTCCCAGAGTGCGGAGCTGTTTTTCATCGGCGGCACGCCTAACAGCATCACCATCACTTACAATGAGGACGGCACCAAAACCGTCACCGATGAGACCGGCGCGGAATGTGACATTGTCCTCGAAGGCAAAGACGTCAAAAAGGCCGAGAGCGGTTATATCTCCAATGACAACGAATTTGTTGTCTCGCTGGAGCTGACCACCGAACCCGCAGAAGGCGAGGAACTCAGCGGCAAAGAAAAATTTGCACAGGGTACCGAAACGTATCTCAACAAACGCATTTCCATCTGGATGGACGATGTGTGTCTCTCCGCTCCCACCGTCAACAATGTCATTTCGGACGGCAAGGCGCAGATCTCCGGCAGCTTCACCGCCGAATCGTCCAAAACGCTCGCCGACAATATCAACGGCGGCGCGCTCCCCTTCAAGCTGGTCACCATCGACTATTCGTCGGTTGACCCGACACTCGGCACCGATGCGCTTCAGGCCATGCTCATCGCGGGCATCATCGCCTTTGCGCTCATCTGCGTGTTTATGATTGCTTACTACCGTCTACCCGGCGTGGTAGCCTGCATCTGCCTGCTGGGGCAGGTCGCGGGCACAATCGCGGCGGTTTCGGGTTACTTCTCCGTCTTCGACAGCTTTACCCTCACACTGCCCGGTATCGCTGGTATCATTCTCTCGGTCGGTATGGGCGTGGACGCCAACATCATCACCGCCGAGCGTATCCGTGAGGAGCTGCGCAAAGGCAAAACCCTTGACGGCGCCATCAAAGCGGGTTCTTCCAACAGCTTCTCGGCCATCTTCGACAGCAACGTGACCAATATCATCGTTTCCGTCATTCTGATGGGCGTCTTCGGTCCGCCGGATACCGTGTGGAGCACGCTGCTGACTCCCTTCCTCTGGATGTTCGGCACCTCCACCACCGGCGCGATTTACTCCTTCGGCTATACCCTGTTGGTGGGCGTCATTCTAAACTTTGTCATGGGTGTGGCCGCGTCCCGTATCATGATCAGCTCGCTTTCCGGCTACAAGCTGCTGCGCGGCAGAAGACTCTACGGCGACTACAGCGAACAGAAAAAACGTGAAATTGAGGCAGCCGCCGCAAAGGCTTATACCAAGGCGCATGCCGAAAGAAAGGAGGCCGCAGAGAACTAATGGTAAAAAGTTATCTGGCCAGAAGAGATTTTGACTTTCTGAAATATCGCAGGCGTTTCCTGCTCTTTGCCCTCTGCGTGATCCTCGTGGGCGTTGTCTTCAATGTCGTGCGCGGCACCAAGCTGGACATCAAGTTCACCGGCGGCGCTATGCTCAAATATTCCTACTCCCTTGACAACACGGTTTCGGATTCCGACGTGTCAGCGAGCGACTACATGAAGCTCGACAAGACCGCCATCGCCGGCATGGTCAAGGAAGTCACCGGACAGGATTCCACCATCACCATTGCCCAGAGCGCTTCGGCGGAAGGCGGCGTCAAGAACACCATCACGATTTCCATGAGCGGCAAAAAAACCATGGACGAGGACACCGGCGATCAGCTCGCAGAAAAGATGACTGCGGAATATCCCCATGTGGACTTCGCCATGATTGAGTCCAACTCAGTGGACGCCACCACAGGCAGCGAGTTCTTCGGCAAATGCCTGATGGCGGTATTGCTCGCGGCCGTCTTCATGATTCTCTATGTAGCGCTTCGCTTCCGCAAGATCGGCGGTATGTCAGCAGGTGTGACGGCGATTATCGCCATCATTCACGACTGCCTGATTGTCTACTTCACCTTTGTGGCATTCGGCTTCTCCCTCAACGACAACTTCATCGCGGTGCTGCTGACCATCATCGGCTATTCCATCAACTCGACCATCATCATCTATGACCGTATTCGCGAAAATCGTGAGGTCATGGGCAAGAAGGCGACTTATGCTGAACTGGCCAACCGCAGCTTGAATGAAACACTGGGCAGAACCATCAACACAAACCTCACCCTGATTGTGGCGGTGCTGACGGTTGTGATTGTGGCCTTTATCTATGACATCACCTCCATCATCACCTTTGCGGTGCCCATGCTGGCAGGTGTTATTGCAGGCACCTATTCCTCCATGTTCATCTCCAACTCTCTCTGGGTATCATGGCGTGAATACCGCGACGCCAAGCTCGCGCAGAAAAAACTCAGCTCCTTCTCCAAAAAGAAGTAAGCCATAGAATCTTGATTAAATCATAACAAATCAAAACAGGGACATTTCTGAAAAGTTTATGCTGATCGGAATGTCCCTGTTCTGTATTTAGCGTACATGAAAAGGAGTCTTTTCTAAATGTTAGAAAAATACTTGCAATTTATCAAGGCAAAATACCCCCATTCCTTCCGCGAGGCAACCGACGAGGAAATCGCCCAACTGAAGAAACTGACCAAGTACGAACTACCCGAGGATTTTATTGCGATGTTCCGCGGCGCTATGCCGACCGAGACAGTGGAAGTATCAAGCATTACCTTCTACCCGCTTGAGCGAATCATCGCGGAAAACACCCAATATGTACCCGGCGCGAATGTGTCGCCCTACGGCCTGTTTGCCTTTGCCTCCACCGCGGATGGCGATCCTGTGTGTATTGATTTGGTGCATGAAGATCATACGATCTTCCATTGTCCGCATGATCTGCTGAGCGACGGCAAAGAGATTTCCTTCTACAAGGACGAAATGATTACACTGCCCTTCAACTACGATAATATCACTGAATTTTCGGGGTGTGTGGGTGAGGACCTCGACGAATTTCTCGAAATGTTGATGACCGACACCATTGACCTGTATACCACGACGCAAATCATCAATCTCAACCATGCCCACGCAATGGAAAATTTCCTGCGCGGCATGATGGGCAGTGAAAATTAAAAGGTCTGTGAGGAAAAACGAAACCGAATCTCATTCTTGACACTGAAATGAAATAGGGATATAATATCAATGGAACGGAGGCGATAGAAAATGCAGATGGACACACAATTGGCAGGGCATTTGCGCACCGGCGAAGGGCAGGATGCCTGTGACGCGATAGCCAAGGAGATTCTGGCCAACAGAGAAATCCTTGCCTGGATTTTGCAAGGCGTAGTAGAGGAATTTCACAACTGCTCTATTCGGGATATTGCCGACAAGTACATTGAAAGTGATCCGGAAATTGCAACAATGATCGTAGATGCTGACATGGTGAACCGCACCATGCGGGAATCTGTGACAGGAATGAACACAGAAGATAAAACCATCAATGAAGGTACTGTGTATTATGATATTCGTTTCTCAGCCACCGCGCCGACTGACAGCGAAAAAATTAAAATCATCATTAATGTAGAGGCACAGAACGCCTATCATCCGGGCTATCCGCTAGTCAAACGCGGCCTGTATTACTGCGCCAGAATGATTTCGGCACAGAATGGAACAGAATTTATGATACCGCATTACGAAGACATCAAAAAAGTGTATTCTATCTGGATCTGCTCGCAGCCGCCAAAACGCAAACAGCAGGCCATCACACGGTATTATATCGCAGAGGAGTGCCTCTTAGGTCATTCCACAGAGAAAAGCGAAAATTACGATTTGCTGTCGGTCATTTTTATCAATCTGAGCAATGATTTTGACGAGCAGTCGGGACAGATGATTGACCTGCTCAACACGGCGCTGACAAGTGAATTGAACGCGGAAGATAAAATCAAAGTACTGCATGAGAATTATGGGATTACCATGACAAGAAAATTGGAAGGAGATGTATCATTAATGTGCAATATCAGTGAGGGCTACCGAATCAGAGGCATGGAAAAAGGCCTTGCGGAAGGCATGGAAAAGGGCATGAAGATAGGTCGGGCTGAAGGCCGGGCTGAAGGCCGGGCTGAAGGCCGGGCTGAAGGCATTCTTGAGGCTATGGTAACCTCTATTAAAAACATCATGGAAGGCATGCACATCTCTGCTGAACAGGCCATGAATCTATTGAGGATTCCCGAGGCAGACAAACCCAAATATCTGGCATTGCTGGAGGAACAACAATCTTAACCAAACAACGTATCCCTTATTTCAAGTCAAGCCTATGGGAACGACACTTTGTCGAATTCCCATAGGCTTTTTGAGCGCAGACGGAAATTGTAAAATTTCGATAAATTCTCAATAAAAATTTCCGCATATGCTTTACTTTTTGGCAGAATTTGTGTAGAATAATACGGATAGGATTTCGATTTTTTAGGGGAACGATGGCATACCCTTTGTTCCGCGTTTCCCTGGTGATCGACAAAACAGCAAGAAAGGCATGATACATTATGCAGGCTAAATATTCCCGCGTACTGCTCAAGCTGAGCGGCGAAGCGCTCGCCGGTGACAAGCACTTCGGTCTGGACGGCGCAGTGATGCACGATATTTGCAAGGCCATCAAGGAATGCGCCGACATGGGCGTACAGATCGGCATTGTCGTGGGGGGCGGCAACTACTGGCGCGGCCGCACATCCGAGGGCATGGATCGAACCAGAGCCGATCACATCGGTATGCTGGCCACCCAGATGAATGCGCTGGCCGTAGCCGATGCGCTTGAACAGCTCGGCGCTACTGTGCGTGTGCAGTCCGCCATTCACATGAACACCATCGCGGAGCCCTATATCCGCAACCGCGCTGTGCGCCACCTCGAAAAGGGCCGCATCTGCATCTTTGGCTGCGGCACCGGCAATCCCTTCTGTTCCACCGACTCGGCAGCTGCGCTTCGCGCTGTGGAGATTGAGGCGGACGTCATTCTCAAGGCCACCATGGTGGACGGCGTTTATGACAGCGACCCCAAGCTCAACCCCAACGCCGTTAAATACGACACCTTGACATTTGACGAAGTGCTGGCCAAGAATCTGAAGGTCATGGACAGCTCCGCCGCCACCATGTGCCGCGAAAACAAGATGCCGATTCACGTCTTCAACCTCGACCACCCCGAAAATATGGTCAAGATTATGCAGGGCGACGAAACGATCGGCACCGTTGTGACAGCATAACATTTCCACTGCTTCATGAATGAAACATAAAAATATAAAGAAGGTAATGCAACATGAAAAAAGTCATTGACGATATGAAAGCCAAAATGGAAAAGACCCTCGACGTGCTCGACAACGAGTTCAAGACGCTGCGTGCCGGCAGAGCCAACCCCGGTGTGCTCGACAAGGTCAATGTGGACTACTACGGCGTTCCCACGCCCATCAAGCAGCTCGCTGCCGTCAACGTGGACGAAGCCAGAGTCCTCACAATCCAGCCCTACGACGTGAGCAGTCTCAAGGCCATGGAACGCGCGATCAACGGAGCTGACATCGGCATCAATCCCCAGAATGACGGCAGGATCATCCGTCTGGTTTTCCCGCCCCTCAACGAGGAACGCCGCAAGGAACTGGCCAGGGACGTTCACAAGATGGGTGAGGACAGCAAGATCGCTATCCGCTCGATTCGCCGTGACGCCGTCGATAAGCTCAAAACCATGAAGAAGAACTCCGAGATTACGGAGGACGACCAGAAGCAGGGCGAAAAGAAGATTCAGGACACGACAGATAAATACTGCAAGCAAATCGACGCCATGTGTGCCGACAAGACCGAGGAAATCATGGAAATCTGACGGTTTCCGCGTTCCTGTTTTCTGCTGTGCCTGCCCTTGGCGGTGGGACAGTCAAAAGAATGGTGTGCTTCCACAGAATTTGAAGGCTCCCTTGTCATATATTATAGGGGAGCCTTTGTTTCATAAAATAGCCAGATACGATTGTGAGCGACGGCGGCAAACACGGTGCTGCCGGAATGATGCGGCAAACGCACAATCAAAAAGCGTGAAAGTGAGATGATAGCCGTGCTTTTTAAAAAGAAAGAAACAACCATAGACCGTTCCAAGAGAATCCTGCCACAGCACATCGGCATTATCATGGACGGCAACGGCCGTTGGGCCAAGAAACGCGGTCTGCCCCGACAGGCGGGACATCAGGCCGGGGCTTCCAATTTCCGCAAGATTACCCGCTATTGCACCACCCTTGGCATCAAGAGTCTCACCGTCTACGCCTTCTCGACTGAGAACTGGAAACGGCCCAAGGAGGAAATAGACGCGCTGATGGATTTATTCTATGATTACTTGCAGGACGCGCTGGTAAACTTCCGGGAGGAAAATGTCCGCACCACCTTTATCGGCGATACGTCCATCTTCAGCGAAAAAATACAGGCGCTGATGCAGGAGGCCGTGGATCTGTCTGCCGACAAAACCGGTATGCGCCTCAACATCGCCGTGAATTACGGCGGACGCGACGAAATCGTCAAGGCAATCAAAGAAATCTCTGCCGAGGTCGCCGCCGGTACCTTACAGGAAAGCGATATCACGCCGGAGCTGGTTTCGACCCATCTTTATACCGCCGGACAGCCCGACCCTGATCTGATTATTCGCCCCAGCGGCGAATACCGCACTTCCAATTTTCTTCTCTGGCAGTCGGCCTATGCGGAATACGTCTTTATGGACGACATTCTCTGGCCCGATTTCAGCACCGAAAATCTGGAAGAAGCGCTCGACGAGTACTCTCGCCGTAACCGCCGCTTCGGAGGAGTCTGATAATTCATGAAAGAACGATTACTGACAGCCGCTGTGGGCATTCCTCTCGCCCTTGCCATTGTCATTTTCTCAGCGTGGTTTCCGTGGGTGATGTACGGCGCATTGATGATTCTCTGTCTGATTGGTATCTATGAGGCGCTGCGGACCGCGGGCGCGGGCAAAAAAAAAATCCTTTATGTGCCATGCTTTCTTTACGCTGCGACGGTAATGGCTGCGCCTTTCTTTGACCTCGCGGCGGTCATTCTGCCTGCCTCGCTGGTGTTTCTCTTTGTGATGTTTGCCATTCTGCTCAAAAAACACGAAACACTCCGCATTGAAACGCTTTGCACTGCCATGATTCTGACCATGTTCGTCTCCTTCCCCTTCATGACAATGCAATTGGTTTTCAGCAATATCGTACCGCCTGACGACAGCGGCGCGGCCTATGCGTGCGGCGTGGCGTTGGTGGCCTACTGCCTCATTGTGTCGTGGGTCGCGGACGGCGGCGCCTACTTTGTGGGACGCGCGCTCGGCAAGCACAAGCTCGCCCCCGTCATCAGTCCCAAGAAAACCGTGGAGGGTGCAATAGGCGGCTTTGTCACCTCGATTCTCCTCTCATTGGCCTGTGCCTACGCCTACGCCGACATGCTGCACTGCTTGCCGTGGGGACTGAATTATGTCAATCTGGCGATCAACTCCGGCATCTGCATCGTGATGTCCATGTTCGGCGATATTTCATTTTCCGCCATTAAAAGACAATACAACATCAAGGACTTCGGCAATCTCATGCCGGGACACGGCGGCGTGCTTGATCGTTTCGACAGCGTGCTGTTCGTCTGCCCCACCTTTTATCTGCTGCAATTTGTCCTGCCCATTCTGAACATTACCCAACCGTAATCACAAGAGGATCCTTCCGATATGAATCATGACATGAACACTTTCAAAAAACGCGAAAATATCGCCATTCTCGGCTCCACCGGCTCCATCGGCACACAAGCGCTCGACGTCGTGCGCTGCATGGGTCTGAACGTCACCGCGCTCTGTGCCAACCGCAGTATCGACCTGCTTGAAAAGCAGGCGCGGGAATTTTGTCCCGATGTAGTCGCCGTCATGGACGCAGCTGCCGCCAAGGAATTAAAAATCAAACTCGCCGATACGTCTGTGAAGGTATTGCAGGGCATGGACGGCTTCATCGAGGCCGCCACACTGCCGCAGAACGATGTGGTGCTCAATTCCGTGGTGGGCATGGTGGGATTGGTTCCCACGCTGGCTATCATTGAGGCGGGCATTGATCTGGCTCTCGCCAACAAGGAAACCCTCGTGGCGGGCGGTCAGCTCGTCATGAGCGCGGCCAAGGCCAAGGGCGTGCCCATTCTGCCGGTTGACAGCGAACATTCCGCTATCTTCCAATGTCTGCAAGGTTCTCCCGGTCCGCACGCCTTCAAGCGCATTCTGCTCACGGCGTCGGGCGGCCCCTTCTTCGGCAAAAAGCGCGAGGAATTACTGGACGTCACCCCCGAACAGGCCTTGAAGCACCCCAATTGGAGCATGGGGGCAAAGATTACCATCGACTCCGCTACCCTCATGAACAAGGGTCTGGAGGTCATTGAAGCGGCGTGGCTCTTTGACAAGGGCGTTGACGATATCGAGGTCATTGTCCAGCGCGAGAGTATCATTCATTCGGCAGTGGAATTTTGCGACAATTCGGTCATTGCGCAGCTCGGCACACCTGATATGCGCATTCCCATTCAATACGCCATCAGCTACCCCGACCGCGTACCCTCCCCCGCCAAACCGCTGGATTTGTTCGAGGTCGGCAAGCTGACTTTCTATCGCCCTGACACCGAGACCTTTGTGTGTCTGGCGGCCTGCAAGGAAGCGATGCGGAGAGGCGGTCTGGCGCCTGCCGCCGCCAACGGCGCTAATGAAAAAGCTGTCGAGCTGTTTCTCAAGAAAAAAATCAGCTTCCTCGACATCGGCAAATACGTTTGGGAAGCCATGGAACGCCAGCCCAAAGTGGACAGCTTCACCGTGGAGGACGTTTTGGCGTGCGACAAGGCGGCACGTGAATATGTGATGACCGCCTCGGGAACGATGTAAACAGTCATGAATTGCAAGTGTAGTTTGGAGTGATTACTATTTCTGTCTTAAATACGGTCTTAACGGTCATTATCGCTGTCATCCTGTTTGCGCTGATTATCGGCATTCATGAATTTGGCCACTTCATCACGGCGAAACGATGCGGCGTCAAGGTCAATGAATTTTCCATCGGTATGGGGCCGAAAATTTTGTCCAAGCAGGGCAAAGAAACCCTCTATTCCCTGCGTCTGGTGCCGATTGGCGGCTACTGCGCCATGGAAGGCGAAGACGAGGACAGCGACGACGAACGCGCCTTTAACAACAAGGTCTGGTGGAAACGCGCCATCATTCTCGCCGCCGGCGCGACCATGAATATCCTGCTGGGTATCGTCTTCATGTTCATCATTCAGGTGCAGGAGCCGTATTACGCCTCCACCAAAATCGCCTATCTGGTCAGCGATTCCACCAGCATGAACGCGGGCATTCAGCTTGACGATGAGATTTATTCCGTCAACGGGTACCGCACCTTCAACACCACCGACATGAGCTTTGCGCTCTCTACCGCCAAGGACGGCGTGCTGGATATCGTGGTCAAGCGCGACGGCCAAAAACTCACCTTCAACGATTTGCAGATGGAGGTCGTCTCCTATTCCGACAATGTGGCGATGACGCGCATTGACTTCAAGGTCTATCGCGTCGAAAAGAGCGTCAAGACCGTCATTTCTTCCACCTTCTCGGAAACGCTGTCGTTCGTGCGCATGATTTACGCAAGCATCATCATGCTCTTCACGGGGCAGGCAGGCTTCAATGAAGTTTCCGGGCCGGTCGGCATGGCCTCCGCCATCGGGCAGGTCGCGGAGGAAGGCTTTGCGGTGAGCTTTTTGGGCGGCCTGAACAACATCATCTACTTCATGGCGCTCATCACCGTGAACTTAGGTATCTTCAATCTGCTGCCACTCCCCGCACTCGACGGCGGCCGGCTGCTCTTTGTCTTCATCGAGGCCATTCGCGGCAAGCCGATTGACCCCGAAAAGGAGGGCATTGTTCACTTCATCGGCTTCGCCCTGCTCATTGCGCTCATGATCGCCGTGACGATCAAGGACGTGTGGAATCTCTTCTGATGAGTTGGGAGTAAAATAAAAAACAAGGGTACGTTCTGGATTTAGTTCCAAGACGTACCCTTTTATTTTGGGTTCAAAACAGCGTGGTCTGTTCAAATTCATCGTCGGGGAATGCGTGCAGATAATCGAACACTTCGTTTTGACGGTACATGATACTGTTTCGGCGGCAGGTATCGCGGAAAAGATTCATGAGCCGTTCCTGATTGGGGGAAGGCAGCTCGTAGGCATTGCCGTATGTTGCGATGTACTGCTCTTTTAACCCCGGAAAATGCCTGTCCAGCTGCTCATAAAAATACTCCCTGTCCCCTTCGCGCAGCGTCAGCCCCATACCAAAACAGACAATCCCCTTGACCCCCGCCTCCACGCAGTAACGCAGAAGGCCGCGGAGGTTCTCTTCGGTGTCGTTGATAAAGGGCAGAATCGGACAGAGCCACACCACGGTGGGAATACCGTTGTCCCGCATGATGTGCAGCGTCTCAAAGCGCTCGGAAGTGGTCGAAACATGGGGTTCGACGATATGGCAGAGCGCGTCGTCATAGGTGGTGAGCGTCATCTGCACCACGCACTTGGCCTGCTCATGGATATGGCGCAGCAAATCCAGATCCCGCAGAATCCGCGCGGATTTGGTGAGAACCGTCACCCCGAAGCCGTAACGGTCGATAATTTGCAGGCACCGCCGCGTGATTTGCAGCTCGTCCTCCAGCGGTATGTAAGGGTCGCACATGGCGCCGGTGCCGATCATGCAGCGGTTTCTCCTGTGGCGGAGCGCCTGCTCTAGCAGCTCCGGCGCGTTGCTTTTGACCTCGATATCCTCAAACGCGTGCGTCATACCGTAGCACTTGCTGCGGGCGTCGCAATAGATACAGCCGTGCAGACACCCCCGGTACACATTCATGCCATTGCGCGCCGACAGAATGCCCTTCGCCTTGACCATGTGCAAAATAACTTCCCCCACTCACGCCGTTTCATACAATCGTTTCAGGATCGTCAATCGGCAAAATGGCATCGTAAAAAGCGCTGTCAATTTCCTCCGACGGATACTGCACACAACGGTCAACATAATAACCAAAGCCTGAATCCCCATAAAAATGCAAAAAAGCGTACCCCAGCCGATTGTCTTGGAGACTGCATATCACATAGCATTTGTCGTCAGTGTGCCGGATAAATTTGTTTTCGGGTTCTATCGGAATATCGCTCAGAACATAACTGTCTGAAATATCCTCAAATACCACATCGCTGCCCGATACATAGCGGTATTTCGTTTGATTGTCCACATGACGCGTCAATGCCTCTATGAGCGCTTCCGCGGATTTGCCGTTCATGTGATCGCTGCTGATTTCAGAATCCGTGTGCTGCAAGCACCCGACAGGCCAGACAGCCAGACACAAACAGCCAACCATAAGCAAAAGTTTTGTTTTCATCCTTCACAGTCCCCCCGGTCCGACATTGGTTACCACCCTATTGTATCAGACTGCGGGGACAATGGCAAGCTTTTTTTGGTCGGCGCTTTGATTGGATTCGCCTGACCCCCGTTTTTGGTCTTGGCGCGTGGCGCTCGCAGGCTACGCCTGCTCGTGGGGCGCTGCCCCACTCCCTGCAAGGGCGCTGCCCTTGACCAGCTTTCGCTAGCGAAAGCGTGGAGCTTGCCCCCTGCACCCCGCGCTCGCATGCGCTCGCTTAATTGCGCTTCGCTTTATTCATTATTCATTATTTCTCCTACCATTACGGTGATGTCGTCGTCCTCTCCGGCGGGACGGCGGCTGACCGCTCGCGACAGCAGGAACCGTGCAAACTGCGCCGGCTCCTCTCCGTCATACGCTGCCAGCAGCTTCTCGAACCACATACTGTCGTCGGTGGGCACACCGTCGGACAGCATGACAATCAGGTCGCCTTCCTCCGCCGTGAAGCAATACTGTGCCGTGTCAGTCTCCCGCAGAATGCCCAGCGGCAGCGAGCGGGTATCAATGCGATTGACCAGACCGTTCCGCACGTGATAGGACTGCGCCGCCCCCGCCTTGCAGAACAAGGCCCGTCCGTTACAGAGATTCAGCCGCAGACTGTCGATGGTGGAAAGCGATTCCTCCTCCGATTTGAGCATGAGCGCCGCGTTGACGATCTTCACCGCGCTCTCGTAACCGAAGCCGCCCCGCAGCAGCCTTGCAAACAGACCGCAGGCCATCGCGCCGTCCACCGCCGCACGACCGCCGCTGCCCATGCCGTCACTGAGCAGCAGATAGGCACAGCCCTCACCGTCCTCAAAGCTCTCATACGCGTCACCGCAGAGCTGTCCCCCGTTGCAGCAGTGCTGCGCAGCCCCAAAATTGAGATGGTAACGCGGCCGCTCCACCAGCTCTATCGTGAGAATCGTCCCTTCTTCCCATGCGTCTCCCTCTTGTTGCTCCATTTCGGACAAAAGCAATTCACACCCCAGACATTCCCCGACAAACGCCCCCAGCTCGTCGCGCGTCAACACGGTGCGCTCTGTCTCACCTAATACCAGCGATACGGTCAGCCGCGCATATTGATTTTCGCAGCATCTCACGCACTGCACATCGTAGCCGCACGATGACAACGCATCAGCCAGACGAGCGGCGGCGGCACTGTCTTCCCGGTCGGCTGCCCCCAGTTCGCCGCTCAGTTCGGTTAGCATCAGGCTTACCCCCGCCAGCTGGTCATTGATGGCTGAACGCACCTGTGACAGCCTTCTGTGCGCTCCGCAGGAAGCGATATGGTAGCCGTACAGCCGTTTCAACTCCCCTAATAACTGCTCTTCCTTCAGACACTTGACCCCCAGCGCAGCGGAAATGTCCATGCCCCCCGCCGGGTCACGGCCGTCCAGCCCGAAAGCCAGCCGCCGGACACGTTCGTCCTGTGCGTTTCCCTCTTCACCGCAGCAATTGTCGCGGCAAGGGCATGTTCCGCAAACCTTCTCTACCGCCTGCCGATACATTTTCTCACTCTCGGAACAGCCGCGCCTGTCCAGCCCCGCGGATACGCGCTCCACCACGGTGGAAACACTCCTCAGCGCCGCCGCGGATTTTCTCAGCCGTCCGCTGACCGCACGGTTGTCCGCCGCGCAGATTCTGCGCTCCTCCTGCACGAATCCCGCTGCTGTCAGCACTTGTCCGGCAAAGGCCGTCGGTATCAGGCAAGACAGTACCCCCGCTATCGCCACTTCCGCCGCAAAGGAATAATCCATGCTGCCGGAAATCAGCGTTCCCATGAGGCAAACCGCGATATACACCGACGCGGAAAAAATTCTGCCGTACCGCGCCGCATACCCCGCCAGCACCGCCGCCACCGGACAAAAGGTTCCCTGATACAGGCTGTATTGAGAGAGTGCCGTGACACAGCCTGCCGCCGTGCCGCCCGCCGCGCCGCCGATCTCGCGTTTGGCAGGCAGCGCCAGCAGTACAGCCGTATGCAGCATAATCAGGCCGGGCGAAAGCCTGACAATCTCCCAGCGGCAGAGGGGAATCACGGCGGCGCACAACGTAATCATGAGCGAGACCGACGTGCTTTTGCGCAGCCGCGTCCCGCCCTCCAGCAGCCGCAGTGCGCCGGAAGCCTCCGTGAAGAACATCGCCGCCGTCCCTGCCATTAATCCTTCTACGAAAAAATATAGCGTGCTGTAGGACAGCATAGAGCCGGTTGTCCCGTTAATGATACTGCCCGTGAGCAGAACGCCCGCCAGCGCCGCACAGAACGGATAGAACTTTGCCGAATTGACCCACTTAAGTTCCCCCAGCGCCCAGCGGATGCCGCCAACAGCCAACAGCGCCGCCACACGGCGCAGTCCTTCCATGGTCAGCAGCATGCCCGCGTCGGTCAGACAGCCAATCACGCCGCCCACCGCCGCAATGGTCGCGCAGTCCGCTGGCACTGCCGCGATAAACGCCGCGCCAAACGGACAATAGCCGCCCGGCAGGACAGCACGGTTCATCAGCGCACTGATGACGGCCACCGTCAGCTTGGGAGCAAGTCTGTGAAACAGCGCCCGCGCACCCTGTCGTTCTTCCTGCGTCAGCCTCGCAGCGACATTCTGTGCATTCATAATGTTCCTCCTTTGTCACAATCTCCGCCGCCTCCCGGGAGAAAGGCGCGTCAACTATTGTAATTCATGGCAAACGTGTTTTTTGTCGGAATCTGTGGGCTTGTCAATTTTTTATTTGACTTATTCATTGTGATTCGGTATAATGAAAAAGTGGTATTCGGAACGATAGCAATCGGGCTGGCTTTTCCCCGATGCATGAACGGAAAGGACGGTACATAGCATCATGGCAACCTACGCATACTCACAAAAAAAGAAATCCGGCGGCGCCACGCTGGTGGCACTGCTGGCGCTGGCAGCGCTTGGCGCACTGACGGCCAGCGGCTTTTACATTTTCTCCCGACTGGAACAGCGGCGTGAAGCGCAGCAGGCCTCCGCCATTGTCACCACGGATATTACCTTTCCCGAAGGGCGCACCGTGCGACAGTACGGCGCATTGCTCGAGGAAAACGGCGTTTGCAGCGCGGAGGAATTTTATGCCGCCATGCGCGACAACGATTACACCGCGGATTACCCCTTCCTGCCCGCCAACGACATTTTGCAGCAGCGGGAATATCCGCTGGAGGGCTACCTCTACCCCGACACCTACAGCTTTTACGTACCCGAATCCGCTAATTCTGTCATCAAACGCTTCCTGAACAATTTTCAAACCAAGGTATCGGACGAGCTGGTCAGCTACGCCAATGCCAACGGCGAAGGGTTCCGCAATATCGACATGAGCTTTGACAAGGCTGTGATTCTCGCCTCCATCATCGAACGCGAATCCCCCACCGACAACGAACGCCCCAAAATCGCGGCCTGCTTCTACAACCGCATGGAAAATCCTTCTGTGTCCGGCACAGGCGGCAAGCTGCAATCCGACGCGACCAAATTTTACCCCTACGTGGTGGGACAAACGCCGGAAGGCTTCGTGAGCGAATACAACACCTACAACATCGTCGGCCTGCCCAAAGGCCCCATCTGCTCTCCCTCGCTCAGCTCGATCAAGGCGGCGGTCTATCCCGATATGTCCTGCAAAGCCTACTTCTTCTACAACGACATCAACGACAAACACTACTACGCCGTCACCTATGAAGAACACCTGAAAAATATTCAATACTGCAAGGACAACGGCCTCGCGGGCTTGTTATTGTTTCCCGCAGGATAAGTATTGGCAGATTTGGGAAGATTGATACAGGAAAACAATAATAATCATACAAAAATGAAGAACTCATACGCACTTTTTATGATAGTGAGTATGAGTCCTTCATTTTGATTTTTGATTTTCAATATCAATAACTATGATTTATTTGTAAACATATTCGCAATATTCATCGTGGGTAAAATAATGGGAGGTCTGCCAGAGTTGGCAGTAATCATCGAAACTAATCCTCTCAGATAAGGGAATAAAATGGCCAGTGCATTAATCTCCCACTCTGGCTGCCAGGCAGCTTCACTCATAAATCTCCCCGAAATCGATATGCTAAGCCGAAAAGAGGCGTTATCAATATTTTTATCCTCTGAATAGAAAACAACTACCTTTAAATTTTCCTGTATTTCCGTTTCTGATATAAAAGACAAGCTCTTGCTGAAATGAAACATATAGCTTATATCGCCTTCGGGAAACTCAAACGCCGGGTCACAAAAATAATCAATATTTGATACACGATATCCAATAAATTGAATAATAGCTCCATTATTCTCACTCATGCCGCAAACCTCCCCACATCACCCCAATTGTATTTCTGATTTGCATCATCAGAGGGAATAGAGGAAAACGCATAAACATCTGTAGACGGCACTGTTATTTCACTTTCTGTATAAGACGCAGCAAATACTTCCTCTTCCAACCCACCGTCCAATATATGGCTGTTTTTGGTATGTCTGACGGCTTGCTCAATGCTGTTCCTGACATCTTCGTCGCTCATGTTATTCACATAATCGATAAAATCAGCCAACAATGCCTTCATATCCATTCTGACATCTTCCTTCCTCAAAAATTTCTATATTTTTGACAATTGCACTATCAGTATCAACACAAGCCATTATCACATTGGGAACATACGTCTTGGGATATTGATGCTCTCCTTTATTAAATACGAATTTCTTCTCTTCCTCCAACATGCCAAAGAACTGCGGGCATCGAATCACGCTTAACTTCCGCATATCTCTGATAGCATCAAATACCTGCGTATCCGCCACTGCCGCATTGCGATATTTATGCAATGGATCGGTTTTCAAATCTCTGTTTAATAGTATATATCTCATTTGATGGAAATATTCCATTTTCTCAGGATCACATAAATCCATATAATTTTCCTCATCACACTCTACTGTACAAGAAAGAATCGCATATCCGCCGGTATGTTTACCTTTATTGATATGATACATCTCCAATTGCTTCGCGCACCGCACAGCATATGCCTCATTGTCACCGCATTGACAAAAGAAATAAGCACCAATCCCCATGCGCAACGAATCTGCATCACTATGTCTGAAATGATTCTCTGTTAGAATGGATTGTGCGTTATCGAGTGACGTACCATGAAAACACTTTAGACTAACCAATCCACTCACTCCCATCTTCCCTGTTTTCAAAATAATTGTAACATACTCAGCTTGTATTTGCAAGAGGGTTTCGATCACGCTTTGCGCAGCAAATTGATTTTTTGTCCTATTTGAAACATTGCTTCCGCATTTGTCTCATCAATCAGATCATGCGGCCCCGGACAGGGGAAGTGAGACGTGTGAGACGCATGAGACGCACTCTGTATATAGCTTTATCTATACTACCGTTACTTGATGGATGATTGTTCTATAGTATAAATACGTCTCATCGTCTCACTACTGCCTGTTTTCCTGTAGAAACCGCGTATTTCAGGGCTTTTTTAGCGTTTGCGGCTGAGACGAGGAACCCTTTTTTGCTCGTCTCACACGTCTCAGGCAAACGAAGTCTTGCTTTTTGGTTTACTGATCACGTAAATTGCTTTCATCAATCAGATAATGCGGCCGGCGCTTGACCTCGTAATAAATACGCCCGACGTATTCACCGATAATACCGATGGAAACCAGCTGCACGCCGCCAAAGAAGCAGATGGCAAAAATGGTGGTGAAGTAGCCGGGCAGGTCGATGCCCTCAAAGAGAATACTCAGCAGCAGGCTGAGCAGATACAGCACACTCACTCCAATCGCCGCTCCGCCCAGATACAGACAGAATCGCAGCGGCTTGTCATTGAAGGACAGCACGCCGTCCACGCCGTAGCGCAGCAGCGAACGGAAATTCCACTTGGTCTCCCCCGCCGCCCGCTGACGGTTTTCGTATTTGATGAGCTTCTCCTTGAAGCCGATCCATGAAAACAAGCCCTTGGAAAAACGGTTGTATTCATTCATCGAGAGCAGCGCGTCCAGCGCCTTGCGGCTGAGCATGCGGAAATCGCCGATGCCGTCGGTCAGTTCCACATCGGTCAGCCTGTCCACCAACCGGTAATAGGTCCGTGCCAGAAAGGTGCCGATCGCCTTGTCACCCTGCCTGTCCCGCTGGGCAATGACCTGATCGTACCCCTCCTGCGCATAGGCCAGCATCTCGGCCAGCAGCTCCGGCGGATGCTGCAAATCGGCGTCCATGATGGCGGTGTAGTCCCCCGAGGCATACCGCAGTCCCGCCAGCATGGCCGATTCCTTGCCGAAATTGCGGCTGAACGAGATGTATTTCACATGACTGTCGCTCTCTGCAAACGCCTTCAACTGCGTAAGTGTTCCGTCCTTGCTGCCGTCATTGACAAATATCATCTCGTAATCATCTGTCATGCCCCGCAGCTCGTCGGATAAAACCCGATAGGTCAGTCCGATCACCGTTTCCTCGTTGTAGCAGGGTACCACCACCGAAATCAACATTTATCCTACCTCCTCCCTCATGCTTCTGTCTGCACGGCGTTCCGCAATTCCTCATACAGCGCGAGATATGCCGCTTTCGTCTCCTCAAACGGACGCTCACTCTCCACAATGGCAATGTGAATGTCCGGCGCCTTTTCCAATAGGATATCCCCGTTGAAGGTCTGAAATTCATGATAGAGCATACAATCATCGACTTCCTTGACCAAAGCGGCTTCCTCGTCAGTCGGCGGGGCAATGTCCAGCGCGGCCAGAATATCGCCGTACAACCGCCGTTCACAGTCGCAGTAGTAGGGAAGCTGCCGCTTGAGCGGGCGGGTCATATCCCCCATATATGCCTCGGTGGCGTCATGCAGCAGGCAGAGCAGCCGCACATGTGTGGAATAGCCCCGCGCTTCTGCCTCGCGTGCGCAGTTGATACAATGCCGCGCCACGGAAAAAAACACCCGGAAATGCCCGTTTGCCCGACAAATCAGGCTGAGCGAATGGGCGATGTCGTCAATGTCAATGTCTTTTTTCTCCGGCGCGGTCGGGTCAAACCGCCGTCCTCCAATCGTTGTAATAAAAGCCTTGTTCACAGTTCCCACCGTGATCGCTCCCCCCTTCGTCACATGAAACAATCAAATGCCCGCCGGGCTGCGTACATCTTTACGAAGCCCGGCGGACATTTTTGGATTGTACGTTTTTGATTGGATCATGATTTACGATTCACCAAGCAAATCTTTAATTTGTTCCTCTGTCATACCTCTTTTACGCCATCGTTCAACCAACTCGGCTCTGCCCTCAGCTCTGCCCTGCGCGATGCCCTCGCGTCTGGCGTGACCCAAGGCGGTAGCCTCGTCGTGAAGGCGTTTCTCGCGGTAATAGGCCTCTTGGCGCACCTTTTCATCTGCGCTGAGCTGACGCAGCATGACAATGGTATCTTTTACTTCCGGAATCGTCGTTCTCTGCTGAATTTCCATCAATTCTCCCTCCGTTTCCGCGTCGATCAGATGGAGCCAGAATAAACACTATCTCTTGAAAATCAGTTTTTTCTGTATCACATAGTTGAACACAAACAGCGTGCAGTCCACGATGATTTTAATGAGCAGTTCCGGCCAGTGCAGCAGCCGATAGAGCCAATTCACCGCGTTGGCGGAAATCAGCATGACTGTCACCGCCAGACAGAAGTATTTCACGGCAGTGGAGCCGAGATGACCTTCCTTGCGGAAGACAACCTTCTTGTTTATAATGAAATTCACCGTACACGATACGATTCTTGCCAGAATGGTGGCGAGCTGAATGCGATAGGCAAAGTCGCCCGGCAGCACCAACTTGGCCAGCACGGTGAAAAACAGCAGGTCCACCGCCATGCTGGCGGCAGACGACAAAAAATAGGTCAGAAACCGCCGGCAGATCAGCCAGTAGATTTTCACGGAATCCACCACCGGGCGGAAATGAGAGCTGTCATTTTCGTCAATATACACCGTCTCAATCGGGATTTCAAACAGTTCAATCTTCCGCTGACGGCACTCAATCAGCATATTCATCTCGTATTCGTACCGCTCGCCGTCAATTTCCAGCATCGTCGGCAGAAGTGCCGCCGGAATCCCGCGCAGACCGGTCTGGGTGTCCATCAGCTTCTGCCCGAACATCAGGGCAAAGACCCGCGATGTCAGCTTATTGCCAAAGGCCGAGCGGGGCGGAATATTGGGCGCGTTGAAATCGCGCGAACCGAGAATTACCCGGTTGTCGTTCTCCGTGACCGCTTGCGCGATGTGCAGCACGTCGTTTAATTTATGCTGGCCGTCCGCGTCCACCGTGACAATGCCCTCGCAGTGCGGGAAGTGTTTCATCACAAACGCCATGCCGGTTTTGAGCGCCCTGCCCTTGCCTTGGTTGACCTTGTGCGTCAGCACGCGGCATTTGTCGATTTTGCCGATACGGGCAAATTTCTTGCGGAATTTGCCCGAACTGCCATCGTTGATGACGATGATCTGCATGAAATCTTCTTTCGCCAGCGCCTCCACATACGCAATCAGCGATTTGTCGGGGTTGAGGGAGGGAATCATTACAATCACATTCATAATCAAATCTCACAATCATGACATATATTCTATCACTCTGTCACGTTATCTCCATACACAAATATAGCATTCACCTGATGCCGCACTACTCTTCGTCCAGCTTCAGCACCGCCATGAAGGCCTCCTGCGGCACTTCCACCGAGCCGAGCTGCCGCATGCGCTTCTTGCCTTCCTTCTGCTTTTCGAGCAGCTTCTTCTTGCGGGTGATATCGCCGCCGTAGCACTTGGCCAGCACGTCCTTGCGCATGGCCTTGACGGTTTCGCGGGCAATGATCTTGCCGCCGATGGCCGCCTGAATCGGCACCTCGAAGAGCTGGCGCGGAATGTGTTCCTTGAGCTTGGCGGTCATCTTGCGGGCGCGGGGATAGGCGCTGTCGGTGTGGACGATGAAGGACAGCGCGTCCACCACCTCGCCGTTGAGCATCATGTCCAGCTTGACCAGCTCGGAACGCTGGTAGCCCGCCGGTTCATAGTCGAACGACGCATAGCCCTTGGTGCGGCTCTTGAGCGCGTCGAAGAAGTCATAGACAATCTCGTTGAGCGGCAGGACATAGTGAATGTCCACGCGGTCGGTGTCGATGTATTCCATCCCCTTGAACACGCCGCGGCGATCTTGGCAAAGCTCCATGATATTGCCCACATATTCGTTGGGAGAGTAGATGTGCGCGTTGCAGATCGGTTCCTCCGCATACTGAATCTGCGATGGGTCGGGGTAATTGGTGGGGTTGTCGATATACGTGACCTGTCCGTCCGTGCCGGTAATCCTGTAGATAACGCTCGGCGCGGTGGTAATCAGGTCGAGGTTGTATTCCCGTTCCAAGCGCTCCTGAATGATCTCCATGTGGAGCAGGCCGAGGAAGCCGCAGCGGAAGCCGAAGCCCAGCGCGACGGAAGTTTCCGGCTCGAAGGAGAGGGAGGCATCATTGAGCTGCAATTTTTCCAGTGCTTCCCGCAGGTCGCCGTATTTCGCGCCGTCGGCGGGGTAGATGCCGCAGAAGACCATCGGGTTGGCTTTGCGGAAGCCGGGCAGCGGTTCATCGGCGGGAAAGTCGGCATTGGTCACAGTGTCGCCCACCATCGCTTCTGACACGGTCTTGATGGAGGCGGCGATGTAGCCGACTTCACCCGCTGCCAGTTCGCCCGTGGGTTCCAGCGTCGTGGTGCGCATATAGCCGCATTCCACCACGTTGAACTGTGCGCCGGTGCTCATCATGCGAATGGTGTCGCCTGCCTTGAGCCTGCCTGCCATGAGACGGACATAGACGATGACGCCCTTGTAGCTGTCGTAGTAGCTGTCAAAAATCAGCGCCTTGAGGGGCGCCTCGCGGTCGTTTTCCGGCGCGGGAATGTCGGTGACGATCTTTTCCAGCACCGCCTCGATGTTCAGACCCACCTTTGCGGAAATCTGCGGCGCGTCTTCGGCGGGCAGACCGATGATGTCCTCCACCTCGTGAATGACGCGCTGCGGGTCAGCCGAGGGCAGGTCGATTTTATTGATGACCGGCACGACCTCCAGCCCCGCGTCGATGGCGAGATAGGTGTTCGCCAGCGTCTGGGCTTCGATGCCCTGGCTGGCGTCCACCACCAGAATCGCGCCTTCGCAGGCCGCCAGTGAGCGGGACACCTCATAGTTGAAGTCCACATGACCTGGCGTGTCGATCAGATTGAAGGTGTAGACTTCTCCGTCACTCGCCTCATAATTGACCGTGACGGCGTGGGATTTGATGGTAATGCCGCGCTCGCGCTCCAGATCCATGTTGTCGAGAATCTGATCCTCCATCTCGCGCAGACTGACGGCATAGGTCTTTTCCAGAATGCGGTCGGCGAGGGTACTCTTGCCATGGTCGATGTGGGCGATAATGCTGAAATTGCGAATTAATTCCTGTGAAGCTGCCAATGTGATTTACTCCTCATAGTCGTTTGTGGGTTGGTTATGACGGGGCGCGGGACGTCTGCGGCGGCGCTTGGCCCGTCGGAGCCGCTTGACCTTCTGATCGCGTTTCATCGCCAGCAAGACGCACGCTCCCGCGACGGCAAAGTCAACCAGAATCAATATCACCGTGTCAAACGAAATCTGCGCCCTGACGGCGACGATCACGATAATCTGTATCAGACCCAGCAGCAGAAAAACCGCGCCTGTCACCAGACAGGCCAGCACATATCTGTCGGTTCGCAGAATCTTTTTTTTGAGCCTTCTCAGGTGACCGGTAACGGTATCAAAAAAATCTGTCATGGTATCCATTCTATATCCTCCGCAAGAATCAATATTTTTTAATATTTTTTCAGGCCGCGGTAATACTTATCCGGCAGAAGCCGATTGCCCGAGCGCAGGGAATCCGAACTGCCGGTGCTGTAACGCCTGCGGCTGCCGGGAGAAACGTTGAGCTTGGGGGTTCGCAGGCTGATGATGACCGAGAAGACATACACCACCGCCGAAATAATGAAAATCCACGCGATCAGTCCGATCAGGAGTGACGTCGCGTTGGTATTGGCGCGGGCGTTGGCGTACTCCACCAGCATGGGGTCTTCCGTAGAGGAAAACAAGTCGAGATCGTTGTCGTTTTCGTATTCCGTAATAATGCCGCCGCCGTTATCCGACGCGACGTCACTTTCCAATGCGCTTTCGGCAATGTCCGAAGTAAGTTCCGCGTCACCCACAATCAACACGTACTTGGCGACTTTATCGCCCTTGCTCTTGGAATTGACGGTGGCCGTAATGGTAACAACGCCGTTTTTCAGACCCACCACCTTCACCGAGCGGGTATCAAGATAGCTCACCGTCGCTATACCGGTATCGGAGCATTCAAAAGTCGTGGAAAAATTGTAGCCCATGTCCTTGATGATGAGGTACAGCGTGGTGGATTTGCCCACCGCGATGCGTTTGGTATTCGCGTCGGAGAAGCCGACCGTCCCCAGCGTTTCCTGCGGATTGGAGGCCACGGAGACCACGGGCACATCGTCGTCCCGATTGGAAGAAACCGCGGAGGACGTATCCGCCGATGTCTGTGAGGTCTGTGCCGTATCGCTTGTCGCCAAAACCGCTGCGCCCGACAGCCCCGCCGCGCACAGCAGCATGACAAGAAGCGCCGCAATCCGCCTGACTGCCCGATTTTTCAAGATATCACCCCATTGCCGCGTTGTTATACGGATGTTGTTTTATTGACGTTGTTTTATTATAGCAAATAAATAAGACAATTGCAAGTTTTTTCAAAGAGACTTATGTTAAGATTGTATAAAAATGACGTGACGGCTCATGATAATCATAAAGAAATCTTTCGGGAGGTCATCTGTCATGGGAATCAGGCAGCAATGCTCGCGCAGATATACGCTTCTGCTGCGGCTTTATCTGGGACTGCTGGCATTTGTTTCACTCTGCGCGGCGGTGGTGATGGGGGTTGAGGGAATCCGGCTGGGCGCAGTAGCGATGGGGGGAATCTGTGTGCTGCTGTGCGCGGCAGCCTTTGCCGTCCCCCTGAGCAGCGGTCGCATCACTTATACCCGCACGGGCGGCACCATCAGCATTGAGCGCGGCTCGCTCGTGCGTCGCAGGCTGATCGTCAACCGCAGTGATATCCGCTATTCCGAGATATCCGGCAGCCCGATGGAACGGCGGTTCGGCATCTGCACTGTCACCTTTTTCACAGGAGGCGGCAAGGTGCGGCTGCGGGGCATCAACGCCGACGACGGGCGGCGGCTGCATTATCTCTTCGGCGGGGAGGCGGCGCAGTAAATGGAGCAGGTCGCGGCAAAAGAAAGCCTGTCGGGACGACCTCATCTGCTGACCGTCTTTCCCCCGCTGCTGCTGCCGCTGAGTGCGGCAGCGGTGTGTTTCGGACTGTTCATGGGAAACGGCTCGCGGTCATGGCTGCTCCTGACGCTGGGAGCGGCGGCTTCCATCATAGCAGTGACCGGCACGACGCTGGCAGTCATGCGGCGCACGGTGTGTCACTGGCGCATGGCGGAGGGCATGCTGTATGTCACCTACGGGGCGGTCAATCGCAGGGAATTGGGGTTTCGGCTGGATCGGCTGCTGTATGCCGAGATCCGACAGAATCCGTTGACGGCGCTGCTGGGCTGCTCCCGGGTAAGGCTGTATGCCCCCACAGACGCAAAACCGTTTTTTTCCCAGTTGATGGCGGAACGGGAAGCGGCTGCGCTTGTCAACCGCTTTGCCGCGGCAACGCAGGAAAAACCGCACGAAGGCAACGCGCATTCCCAGCGCCTGGTGAGCGGAAAATACGCCGCGCTGCTTGGCGCTGCCACCGCCAGAGAAACGCTGCTGCCGGTTGGCTGGAGCGGCATCTGTGCGCTGTACGGCATGGGGAACCTGACCATGGCAATACTCGCCGCCGCGCTGCTCACGGCGGGACTGCTCTCCTTGGTCATGCGGCTGCTGCGTGAGGGAGGTCTGAAAGTGGCCATTTTACCGGAGGGCTTCGCCATACAAGCCGGCGTATGGCACAGGCGGAAATACTTCGTACCGCGCCGTTCGGTCATCGGCACGGTGGAATGTGCCGGGCCGGTCTCGCTGCTCCGGGGCGCCTCACGCTTTGAGCTGATCTGTGAGGGCGGACGGAGAATCCCCTGCATGAGATGGTATGAGGGCGGCTGCGGTGCGGAGGCCGCCAAACGGCTGCTGGACTGCACAGGGCTGGCGCTCACCCACGCGGCGGACAGTGCGGCTTTCCGGCGGTACTATGTCGGTCTGACCGTGGCGGCGCTGCTGACCGGTATCCCGGGTGGGCTGCTCCTGTTGCCGCTGGACGGAACAATGCGCCGGTTTGCCTCAGCGGCCCTGACCGCAGCGCTGCTCACCGCGCTGCTGCACTGCATGACGGCACTGCGGTTCGGAGAGGACAGCGGGATTCACATCGGAGCGGGAACACTCAGCGTCGGCGGTATGGGTCTGCTGTCGGCGCGTCGTCTGACGCTGCGGCGCGGCTGTCTGGCTGCCGTCAAAATACGACGCGGCCTGCGGGAGCGCATGAAGGGCTTCTGCACGGCCGAGCTGATTCCCAAGGGAACCCGCCGGGGCGGCGTGTGCCGCCAGATTCCCTATGACAAGCTGCTGGCCATCGTCGAGCGGTTTTATTAAAGCGGACGACATCTGCACTGAAAAATAAAATCAACCGTGTACGGTTAAACTTTGTATGGTTGACTTTGATATCCTATACACAACACACAAATGCGCGACAAGGTGGTGGTAGGATGACTTTGGCAGATGCTGTAAAATGCAGGATACTTTCGCTTTGCGAAACAGAACACATCACACTCAACCGATTGAGCTATCGCTGCGGTATGACGCAGTCAACACTCAACAATATTGTAAACGGCGGCAGCAGAAATCCTAAGCTCGCTACCATTAAAAAGATTTGCGACGGTCTGAACATTACCCTTGCCGAATTTTTCTCATCAGAAGAGTTTGACTGCTTAGAGCAGGAAATCCAATAGTGATTCGCGCAAAATATCAATCAGCTGTGCGTTCTGGCCAGTGCGGTAGGACCATCTACCACAGGTTATATCAGCAACAGCGCTTTCCATTCCAAATTTGATGTACTGCCCGAACTGGAATAAAAATCAGGCGTTAAGTATGATAAAGCGTCCCCTGACGGAAATACCGTACAGGGGACGCTGTTTTGTTGATGAAAAGATACTGTATTACGCCTGCCGGTAATCCGCGAGGAAGTCGCGCAGACCGTCAGCCGCCTGCCTCAGCACGTCGAGACGGGGCAGGTAAACAATGCGGAAGTGGTCGGGAGTCTCCCAGTGGAAACCGCCGCCGTGAGTGAGCAGAATCTTCTTTTCGCGCAGGAAGTCAAGGACAAACTGCTCATCATTGGTAATGTGGAACTTTTGCATGTCCATCTTGGGGAAAATGTAGAAGGCGGCCTTGGGCTTGACGGCGCTCATGCCGGGAATGTCGTTGATGGCCTTCCAGATGAACTCCCGCTGCTCATAGACGCGCCCGCCGGGAACCAACAGTTCCTTGGTGGTGTCGGCGTTTTTGAGCGCGACGGGAATGAGCGACTGCGCAGGGACGTTGGAGCAGAGACGCATGGACGACAGGAGATTCAGCCCTTCGATGTAACCCTTGACGTGGGATTTCTCGCCACAGAGTGTCATCCAGCCGCAGCGGTAGCCCGCGATGAGGTGGGACTTCGAAAGGCCGTTGAAGGTAATCGAGAAGATATCCGGCGCAATGGCGGAAATCGAGGTATGTTCCAGACCGTCCATGACAAGGCGGTCATAGATTTCATCGGAATACACAATCAGGCCGTTCTCACGGGCAATCTGCGCGATTTCTTCGAGCAGCTCGCGGGGATAGAGCGCACCGGTAGGGTTGTTGGGGTTGATGATGACAATGCCCTTGGTGCGGGGGGTAATCTTGGAGCGGATATCGGCGATGTCGGGGTACCAGTCGGCCTGCTCGTCGCAGATGTAATGCACCGCCGTACCGCCTGCCAGCGTGACGGAAGCCGTCCAGAGGGGGTAGTCCGGAGCCGGCACCAGCACTTCGTCGCCGCTGTCGAGCAAGCCCTGCATGGACATGGTAATCAGCTCGCTCGCGCCGTTGCCGGTGTAGATATCGTCGGGGGTCACACCTTCAATGTGCTTGACATTGACACAGTAGTCGGCAATGGCCTGACGTGCCGACAGCAGTCCCTTCGAATCAGAGTAGCCCTCGGTGGAGGTGAGATTGCCCGACATGGCTTCGATGACCTCGTCGGGGGCGCGGAAGCCAAAGGGCGCGGGGTTGCCGATATTGAGCTTTAAAATCGTCTCGCCGGCGGCAATCATGCGGTTGGCCTCGTCCATGACCGGTCCTCGGATATCATAACAAACATTGTCCAGCTTGTGGGATTTTTGGAATGTTTTCATTGGTCATAACCCTCTTATCGTCAGAATCAAAAATCAGGGAAGCACTGCACAATACAATGCTTCCCTAAATATTACCACAATCCGGCAGGCAAGTCAATCCATTATTTCATGACAAAGCGTTACAGATGTGTGAATGTTTTTATTTGCACATCGGACAATAGCAGCGTAACTTAAGTTTATCAGGTCGTATTTTCCATTCGTTTCCACAAATATTACACTTTGCTACCACAGGATTCCTCGAACCTGAATAGTCTAAAATAGTAATCTGTCCATTACTAAGTTCACTAATTTTTTCAGCAAATCTTAATGCTCGTTCAGATTTTGTTTCTTCAGATAATGACGATTTTCCTTTCTGAATATATGGATGACAAGATGGGCATTTAGGAATCTTTCGTGCAATTGAATTATAATGACGTGTCCATTCTGTCCCACATTTTTTACATTTTAATAATATGGGTAAGTGCGAATGGCTATAGGTAATAATTTCTACATCTGCTCCCTCCTCATCAAATTTCTTTTAATTGTTTTATCAGGGACTTTATCTTTAAATAATATAGGTAATGATTCATTAATAT
>CAMHEZ010000021.1 GCA_946184295.1 uncultured Clostridia bacterium
TTCTATTTTATCACCCTTGTCAACTGCCTTATACTTTTTTTGGATTGCTATATTTGGTGAAGGAGCTGCTGGCGGAACAGCCGCGATATCAGGATATGGCCATTCCGAACGATGCGCAGGAGCAGAAGGATTTACTGCGGGCGCTGATGAATGTGCGCCTGCCCGCGCCGGTCAGTGAGGCATTTCTGAACGTGCAGGACGCGTATCTGCAAGCCGAAACGGCGGCGAAGGGCATTACCCGCCTTGAGAATTTGCAGGAAGCGGGTGATGGGCTGTACCTCTGGCAGGGCGACATCACCACGCTGGCCTGCGACGCGATCGTCAACGCCGCCAATTCCCAGATGCTGGGCTGTTTCCGCCCGCTGCACAACTGCATTGACAACTGCATTCACACCTATGCGGGGGTTCAGCTCCGCAGCAAATGCCATGAGCTGATGACGGCACAGGGACATAAGGAACCGACCGGCAAGGCCAAAATCACGCCGGCCTATAACCTGCCCTGCCGCTATGTCATTCACACAGTCGGTCCGATTGTGGAGGGACGATTGACCCAAACACACTGCGCGCTTCTCGCCGACTGCTACCGTTCCTGCCTGACGCTCGCGACGGAAAACGGCTGTGAGAGTATCGCTTTCTGCTGTATATCCACGGGTGTGTTCGGGTTTCCACAGCAGGAGGCCGTCGGGATTGCCGTGAACACCGTCAGGGACTTTCTGGCGAATCACAACAGCCATATGAAGGTGATTTTCAACGTGTTCAAGGACGCGGATTTAGCGATTTACCGGGAATTATTAGGATAAATTCGATTAAATTTCGATAGATTATGAGCGGATTCTTGACAATACGCACAATTCGCGGTATAATAGTTTTCACAAAAAGGAAATATTTTCCGGGGCGCATAGAATCGGAACAGGTTTCATTTTTTGCATACCCGGGTAAATATCTGCCAACAATCGGCGTGTAAGTGTGTAGGTATCACATACGCTCGTTTGTTGAGCATTCTTTGAAGGAGGTTCTTCACAATGAAAGAACTGGATTACAGAAAGTGTGCCGCGGAATTTGTCGGAACGCTTGTGCTGGTGCTCTTTGGCTGCGGTACCGCCGTGATGGTGGGCTGCTCCTCCGAGCACGGCGGCGGCTACCTGCTGACGGCGCTGGCCTTCGGCCTGGTCATCGTGGCGATGGCCTATTCCATCGGCAACGTATCGGGCTGTCACATCAACCCTGCCGTGTCGCTGGCCATGCTGATCGACGGCAGAATGTCGGGGCGTGACTTCGGTCTGTATGTCGGCTCGCAGTGCCTCGGCGCGATTGCCGGCGCGGCAATCCTGATGGGCTTCGCGGGCAGGGACAGCGGCCTCGGCGCAAACGGTCTTTATGACGGCAGCATCATGAAGTCGCTGCTCATTGAAGTGATTCTGACCTTCGTCTTTGTGCTGGTCATACTCGGCGTGACCGCGAAGAAGAGCTTCGGCAATCTCGCGGGTATCGTCATCGGCCTGTCGCTCACACTGGTGCATATCCTCGGCATCGCCTTCACCGGCACCTCCGTCAATCCGGCCAGAAGCCTCGGCCCTGCGCTCTTTGCGGGCGGCGACGCGCTCAGGTATGTATGGGTCTTCATCGTAGCCCCCCTTGTCGGCGGCGCGCTGGCGGCATGCTTCCACAAGTACGTGGTCAAGAAGAGCTGCTAGCCGTTAGCCGTTGGCGATGCACTAGCCACAACTTAAGCACTCCCTCAGTCAGCTGTCGCTGACAGCTCCCTCAAAGAGGGAGCCGGATATTGCCTCCCTCTCTGAGGGAGGTGGCTTGCCGAAGGCAAGACGGAGGGAGTTTATTTCCCTAAGTTGTTGATAGTGGTTGGTGATGTGTTCCCAATCAAAAAACAGGAAGGTTTTCACACGGACTCGTGTGTCTGCCTTCCTGTTTTTTTTAGTTATGACATCTCACAAATGACGTATTGGCAATTACTCTGCCAGATTGCTTTCGAGGGTGTCGAGCTCAGCCTGGAGCTTGGCGGGGAGCTTGTCGCCGAACTTGGCGTAGAACTCCTTGATGCCGGGCACTTCGGCCTTCCAGAGATCCTTGTCAACATTCAGAATGCCGGCGAGGTCTTCCTTGGAGAAGTCGAGGCCTTCGAGGTTGATATCGTCCACGTTGGGCACATAGCCGATGGCGGTTTCCTGCGCGTCAACCTTCCCTTCGCATCTCTTGAGCATCCAGTCGAGGACGCGGAGATTGTCGCCGAAGCCCGGCCAGATGAAGTGGCCTTCCGCGTCGGTGCGGAACCAGTTGACATGGAAGATCTTGGGAGCCTTGTCGCCGAGCTTCTCGCCCATGTCAATCCAGTGCTGCCAGTAGTCAGCCATGTTGTAGCCGCAGAAGGGAATCATGGCCATGGGGTCACGGCGGACAACGCCGACAGCGCCGGTCGCGGCTGCGGTGGTCTCGGAAGCCATGGTGGAGCCTACAAACACGCCGTGGTTCCAGTCGCGGGACTGATATACCAGCGGAGCGGTCTTGGCGCGACGGCCGCCGAAGATGATCGCACTGATCGGCACGCCGGTAGTGGAATTAAATTCAGCGGAAACGCAGGGGCAGTTCTGAGCGGGAGCGGTAAAACGGGAGTTGGGGTGAGCCAGCTTGTTGCCCGCGGCGGTGTATTCCACGCCGTTGACCTTCTCGCCCTTCCATTCGACAGCGTTGACAGGCGGGTTCTTGTCGAGACCTTCCCACCACACAGTGTTGTCGTCGAGGTTCTGCGCCACGTTGGTAAAGATGGTACCCTTTCTGGTGGAAGCCAGCGCGTTGGGATTGGACTTCTCGTTGGTGCCGGGGGCCACGCCGAAGAAGCCGTTCTCGGGGTTGATGGCCCAGAGTCTGCCGTCGGGACCAATGCGCAGCCAGCTGATATCGTCACCGACACACCAGACCTTGTAGCCCTGCTTCTTGTAGACTTCCGGCGGAATCATCATGGCAAGATTGGTCTTGCCGCAGGCGGACGGGAATGCCGCGCAGACATACTTGATTTCGCCCTCGGGATTCTCCAGACCGAGAATGAGCATATGCTCAGCCATCCAGCCTTCCTTCCAGCCCTGGTAGGAAGCAATGCGGAGCGCGAAGCACTTCTTGCCGAGAAGGACGTTGCCGCCGTAAGCAGAGTTGACGGAAATGATGGTGTTGTCCTGCGGGAACTGGCAGATGTATCTCTTTTCCTCGTCAACGTCGCACTTGGCGTGGAGACCGCGCACCCAGTCGTTGTTGTCGTCGCCGAACGCGTCGAGGACGGCCTTGCCCATTCTGGTCATGATGGCCATGTTGAGCACGACGTAGATGGAGTCGGTCAACTCGATGCCAACCTTGGAAAACTCGGAACCGATGGGACCCATGGAATAGGGAATGATATACATGGTTCTGCCCTGATATCTGCCTCTGGCGATGTCAAAGAGCATCTTGTAGGCGTCGGCGGGTTCCATCCAGTTGTTGGTGGGGCCGGCCTCTTCCTTGGTGTTGCAGCAGATGAAGGTGCGGGCTTCCACACGGGCCACATCGTTGGGTGGAGGTAGCAGCCGGGGAGCTTTTCCTCGTTGAGCTTAATCATTTCGCCGGTTTCGCAGGCTTCCTTGCGGAGCGCTTCGAGCTGCTCCTCGGAACCGTCGATCCAGACGATCTGGTCGGGCTTCATGAGCTCGGTCATTTCGTCGATCCATGCGAGCATGGACTTGTTGTTTGTCAGTGCCATGATAATAATCTCCTTTCTCAATTTGAACGGCAGGCTATGAGTTAGTCTCGTCCAACTGAGGTACAATTTTTTTGTACTTGGTACTATTATACAATAAGTGTTCCGCAATTTTCAATTGATAAACTGTTAACTTTTTTGAGACGGCAAACAACAGGATGTTGAGGCCTGCGCCAGCCGCGGCGCGGAATTGTTGACAAATTATGAAGTTTGCGGGAAAAAGGTGGATTTTGCCCGGGGGGTATGTTATAATAAACCGCATAGCAAAATAACGGGTGACGTATGTTTTTTTGTATGCGTGTATGATTTGTATGCCCGAAAGAAGGTCGTTTCATGCTGAAGCTGTATCGCACGGAAAGCAAGGTTTTGAAGGAAGTTGAGGAAGTGTCCGACGGCTGCTGGGTCAACATGGTGAATCCCACTTATCAGGAGGTTGCTGAAATCGCCGACGAGTTTGGCATTGATGAGGCCGATATCATGGCCGCGCTCGACGATGAGGAAAGCTCGCGTATTGAACTGGAAGACGGCTACACGCTGATTCTCGTGGATATCCCCTCGGTGGAGGTGCGTCATGAAAAGTACCGTCACACCACCATTCCGCTGGGCATGCTCATCACCCAGACCGCCATCATCACGGTCTGCACCGTCGAAACCCCCATTCTCAACGATTTCATCAACAAGCGCATCAAGGATTTCAGCACCAAGAAAAAAATGCGTTTCATCTATCAGATCTTTGCCCGCACGATTTCGTTTTATCAATCCACCCTGCGCTCGATTGACAAAATGCGCACCGAGATTGAAGAGCGCGTCGGCGACGATACCACCGATATGGACCTCATCGACCTGCACGAGCTGGAATCCACGCTGGTTTACTTTGCCACTTCACTCAACGCCAACAGCGGCGTACTCAACCGTCTCACCCGTTATACGCGTCTGGAGCAGTATCCTGACGACCAGGAACTGCTGGACGATTTGATTGTGGAAAACCGTCAGGCCATCGAGATGACCTCCATCTATCGGGATATCCTCAACGGCACCCGCGAGCTGATTTCGTCCATCATCGACAGCAAGCTCAACAACGTCATGAAGTATCTCACCGCCATTACCCTCGTGATGGCCATTCCCACGATTATTTCCGGCTTCTACGGCATGAACGTCCACCCCGCCGGTATGCCTTTTTCACAGTCGCCGTGGGGTTTTCCGATTGTCTGCGTCATGACGGTCATTATCTGCGCCGTGTCGATGGTGGTATTAAAGAAGAAAAGAATGCTGTAAGTTTGTATTGTCTTAACAGGAGGTTCAATACACGTTATGGATAAAATACTCACAATTTTAAAGGACAATCCCCGGCTGACCAACGCGCAGATTGCGGCGATGGTAGGTCAGACGGAGGAAGCGGTCGGCGAAGCGATTGCCGATTATGAGCGCAGAGGGATTATCTGCGGCTACAAGACGGTCATTGACTGGGAGAAGGTCGAGCTGACCGAAAAGGTGACGGCCATCATTGAACTGAAGGTCACGCCCCGCCGCGACACCGGCTTTGAAAAAATCGCCGAAGAAATCATGGCCTTTGACGAGGTGGAGTCGGTGAGCCTGATGAGCGGCGGCTACGATTTTTCTGTTGGCGTCACAGGTCACACCTTCAAGGAAGTGGCGCTGTTTGTGGCCAAGCGTCTCGCGCCGATTCAGTCGGTGATTTCCACCCAGACGACCTTTATCCTCAAGCGCTACAAGCAGGCGGGCATTATTCTCTCCCCCGCACAGGCTGACGAAAGAGGTGCGGATATCCTGTGATGAATTACGATGCACTGCTGAATGTGACGGCGCGGGACATTCCTCCGTCGGGTATCCGGCGTTTCTTTGACATTGCCGCCGAGATGGACGACGTGATTTCGCTCTCGGTGGGCGAGCCGGATTTTCAGACGCCGTGGCATGTGCGCGACGTGGCGATTGATTCACTGCAAAAGGGTCATACCGGCTATTCCCCAAACCGCGGCTTTACGGCGCTGTGCCGCGAAATCTGCGACTATTACGAGCGGAAATTTCATCTGTCATATGATTACAGGACCGATGTGGTTGTGACGGTCGGCGGTTCCGAGGCGATTGATCTGGCGGTTCGTGCGCTGGTCAATCCGGGGGACGAAGTGCTGGTACCGCAGCCGAGCTTTGTCTGCTATGCGCCGATTGCCGCCCTGACAGGTGCCAAGGTGGTGCCGATTGTCACGCGGCGGGAAAATGAGTTCCGCCTGACCGCCGACGCGCTCCGCGAGAAAATCACCGACCGCACCAAGCTCCTGATTTTACCTTATCCCAACAATCCGACCGGCGCGGTCATGCGCCGCGAGCATCTGGAGGAAATTGCCGCTGTGCTGCGGGACACCGATATCATGGTGCTGGCCGACGAAATCTACTCCGAGCTGACCTACAACGGCACGCCCCATGTCTCCATTGCCTCCATCGACGGCATGAAGGAGCGGACGGTTGTGGTCAACGGCTTCTCCAAATCCTACGCCATGACGGGCTGGCGGCTGGGCTATGCGCTGGGACCCGCGCCGGTCATCGCCGTGATGACCAAGATTCACCAGTACGCCATCATGTGCGCCCCGACGACCTCGCAGTACGCGGCAATCGACGCGCTGCACAGCGGGGACGGCGACATTGCCGCCATGCGCGACGAATACGACCTGCGCCGCCGCCTGATCGTGAATGGGTTCCGCGAGCTGGGGCTGGACTGCTTTGAGCCGGAAGGCGCGTTTTACATCTTCCCGAGCATTGCCCGCACGGGCATGACCTCGGAGGCATTCTGTCAGAAGCTGCTGGAAACCAAACACGTCGCGGTGGTGCCTGGCAATGCCTTTGGCGACTGCGGCGAAGGGTTTATCCGGGTGTCCTATGCGTATTCGACCCATCATATCGAAGAAGCGCTCAGAAGAATCCGGCTGTTTCTCAAAGAAGAAGGCCTGATTTGAAAAAATAATTAAGCGAAGCGCGGGAGTCCAGGGGGACTGGTCCTCCTGGCGGGTCAAGGGCAGGGCCCTTGCAGGGGGTGGGACAGCGTCCCACAAGGGAGGCTTTAGCCGACCGAGCGCGACGCGCCAAAGCCCAAAACGCACTCAGGCGAATCCAATGAAGGATTCCTCCAAGGGGGTACATGAAAACCTATGAACATACAGGCAAACGGAAAAATCAATCTGACACTTGACATCATCGGCAAACGTCCCGACGGCTATCATGACTTGGTGATGGTGATGCAGTCGGTAGGACTTCACGACGGTGTGCAGGTCAACCTGAACGACAGCGGCAGGATTACGGTGCATTCCTCCTCCGCGCAGCTCAGGGACGACGAAAGCAACATTGCGTGGAAGGCGGCGAAGGCCTTTTTTGACGCGAGCGGCATTGCCGGTCAGGGCGTGGATATCACGATTGAAAAAAAGATTCCCATGGAAGCGGGCATGGCGGGCGGCAGTGCGGACGGCGCGGCGGTGATTGTCGCGCTCAACGAGCTGTGCGGCACGGGGTACGACGACGCGAAGCTGTGGGACATCGGCGTGACAGTGGGTGCGGACGTGCCCTTCTGCATTACCGGCGGCACCATGCTGGCGGAGGGCAAGGGGGAGATTCTTACGCCGCTGCCTTTGCTGGCGGATTTTGTCAAGCCACCGGTCATTCTGCTCTGCAAGCCCGAGATTGGCGTCTCTACCGGGAAGGCTTACGGCGCGGTGGACAATTGCGCCCCTGAAACGCTCGACCGCCTGCGTCCCGACACGGAGGCGATGAAACGCGCCCTTGCCGACCGAAATCTGCAAGGCGTGGCGGAGAATCTGGTGAACGTCTTTGAAGAAGTGATGCAGCTTGAAGAATGCAGTGAAATCAAGCGCACCATGCTGCATATGGGAGCGCTTGGCGCGTGCATGACCGGCAGCGGCACCACGGTGTTCGGGCTGTTTGACGACAGCGCCGTGGCCGAAACCTGCGCGGCGTTTCTGGGGAAGACCTTCCCGAAAACGTATCTCACCCACGCGGCGGCCAAGGGCTGCGTGATAGAACGGATTTCATGATTTGATTTTTTTCATTAACTGCATAAAGCGTTGGCTCTCTGTCAATCATCAAGGTAATCGGGTGACCCGATGATGAAACGGAGGGCTTTTTTGATGAAACGGATCGAGATATCCTTGCTGATGGCGTTGGTATTTGCGGCGGTGCTGAGTATGAGCGCCATGAATGTGGAAAGTGAAGCCATACGCGGGAGCGTGCTGCGGCTGCACGTGCTGGCCAATTCTGACAGCGAGCGTGACCAGACGCTGAAATTGCGGGTGCGCGACCGCTTGCTGGAAGTGGCAGGGGATATTTACGCCGACGCGCCCGACCGGGACGAGGCCATTAAGCGTACGCGGGAAAGCCTGCCCTTATTGCAGACAGAGGCAGAGCAGGTACTGCGGGACAACGGCAGCAGCGACAATGTGACCGTCGCGCTGGAGGATACTTATTTCAACACCCGCACTTACGGCGATATTACCCTTCCGGCGGGGCAATATACCGCGGTACGCGTTATCATCGGCACGGGAGAGGGGCATAACTGGTGGTGCGTGATGTTTCCGCCGCTGTGCATCTCGCCGGTGTCGGAGATGCCGGAGGAAGAAGGCACTCAATCGCTTGATCTGGACGATGTGCTGAACCAGCAGGAGATGGATTTTGTGGAAGGTCCGTCCTATGAACCGCGCTTCAAATGCGTGGAGTGGTATGAAGAAATGAAGAAAGCGGTCGCGCTGTCGAAGGATAATCATTAATTTTTCCTTGCATATACGGCGATGATTTGCTATAATATCAGGGATTATACGATGAGGAATGATGGTAATTATGACGCTGATGAATGCGGCGGGGCTGGAGCTTTCCTTCGGCGCGAGAAATATCTTTGAAGATATCGGCTTTCTGGTGGACGAGCGCGATCACATCGGGCTGGTGGGGGTCAACGGCTGCGGCAAAACCAGCCTTTTCAAGGTGCTGACAGGTGAATACGCCCCCGACGCCGGCACCGTCAGCAAGAGCAAACTCGCCCGCATGGGGTATGTCGAGCAGTTCGCCATCAACAGCAGCCGCACCGTGCTGGAAGAATTATTGACCGTCTTTGACGATCTGAAGGACATCGACCGGAGGCTGAGCGAAATCAACACGCTGCTCTCCCGCAACGAAGGCGATATGGACGCGCTCATCGAGGAACAGCACCGTCTCACCGAGGAATACAACGACCGCGGCGGCCTGACCTATCAGAGCCGCGCCCGCTCCGCGCTGCTGGGTCTGGGCTTCACCGAACAGCAGCTCACGCAGGGCGTCTACACGCTCAGCGGCGGTCAGCGCTCCAAAGTGCAGCTCTGTAAAATGCTGCTCTCCGGCGCGAACCTCCTATTGCTCGACGAGCCGACTAACCATCTGGATATCGCCTCCGTGGAATGGCTGGAGGACTTCCTGCGCGGCTTTAAGGGCGCGTATATCGTCATCTCCCACGACCGCTACTTCCTCGACCGCGTGACGGGCAAGACCTTTGAGCTGGAAAACAGCAAGCTCACGGTCTACGGCGGCAACTACAGCTATTACATAGACAAAAAGGCGGAAAACCGCGAAATCGCTATCCGCCACTTTGAAAATACCCAGCGGGAAATCAAGCGCATCGAGGGCATTGTCGCCCAGCAGCGCCAGTGGAACCGCGAACGGAATATCCGTACCGCTGAGAGCAAGCTCAAGCAGATTGAGCGGTTGAAGAAAACCCTTGTGGCGGTAGACCGGCTCCCCGAGGATTTCAGCTTTGATTTTCCCGTCAGGAACGAGAGCGGCAACGACGTACTCAAAGGCAGCGATCTGGCCTTTGCCTACGGACCGCGGGAAATTTTCCACGACGTCAACATCGACATCAAGAAGGGTGAGCGGGTCTTTCTGCTGGGACCCAACGGCTGCGGCAAGACCACGCTTTTCAAAATGCTGTGTGCGCGTCTGGGCGGCACCAAGGGTTATGTGGCGCTCGGCTCCAATGTGGATATCGGCTACTACGACCAGACGCAGGAATCGCTCCACAACGGCAAGACCGTCCTCTATGAGGTGTGGGACGAGTACCCCCGCATGACCGAAACCGAAGTGCGCTCGGGTCTGGCGGCCTTCCTCTTCAAGGGGGACGACGTGTTCAAATCCATCGGCGACCTGAGCGGCGGCGAACGCGCCCGCGTGGCGATTCTCAAATTGATGCTCTCCCGCTGCAATCTGCTGCTGCTCGACGAGCCGACCAACCATCTCGACATCATCTCCCGCGAGGCACTCGAAATGGCGCTCACCTGCTATGAAGGCACCATCTTTATGGTGTCCCACGACCGCTATTTCATCAACCGTCTGGCCGACCGCATCTATTATATGGAAAACGGCTCCGCCACGGAGTACGTCGGCAATTACGACGATTTCACCGCCTACCGCGCCGCGCACCCGGCACAAGCGACAGGTACGGCCACGGCTGTGACGGTCAATCCCGAAAAGGAAAAGCGCATAAGCGACTACAAGCAGCGCAAGGAGGAAGCCGCCGCCGAACGCAAGCGCAAGAAGCAAATCGAGAACGCGGAAAACGACATCGAGCGCTTGGAAAACGAGCTGTCAGAACTGAACGAACGCATGACGCGCCCGGAATACAGCAGCAATTACGAAAAAATGATGGAGATGACCCATCAGGCCGCCGATATGCAGCAGCAGATCGACGACTTGTACTCGTTGCTCGACGAGCTCTACGACTGATACGAAAAAAGGTGGTTTTTTACTTGAAAGCAGGCATCGCAACCCTTGGCTGCAAGGTCAATCAATATGAATCCCAGGTCATGATGGACAATCTCTGCGCCCACGGCTATGAACCGGTCAAAGAGGGCGAGCGGGCGGACGTGTTCATCGTCAACAGCTGCACCGTCACCGGCACCAGCGACAAAAAGGTGCGCCAGACCGTGCGCCGCGCCCGCCGCGAACATCCCGAAGCCGTCCTCATTCTCACCGGCTGTATGCCGCAGGCCTTCCCCGAAGAATGTGAGGCCATCGACGAGGCGGATATCATTATCGGCAACGCCAACCGGGGAGCGCTGCTGTCATACATAGAGACATATCTCCGCACCCATCAGCGCATCATCGACATTCAGCCCCACGGCAAGGCCTACGGCGCGGAATCCTCCGTCAGCGGCATGAACGAGCGCACACGCGCCTACATCAAAATTGAAGACGGCTGCAACCGTTTCTGCACCTACTGCATTATCCCCTATGCCCGCGGACGGGTTCGCAGCCGTTCCATCGAGGAAATCCGGGAGGAATCCCGCCGCATCGGGCAGCATTACCGCGAGGTCGTGCTGGTGGGCATCAACCTGTCGGCCTACGGCAGCGACATCGGCACGGACCTGTTGGAAGCGGTCAATGCGGCAGCCTCCGCCGACGGCATCGAACGCGTGCGTCTCGGCTCACTGGAACCCGATCTGACCTCCGATGAATTGATTGACGGTCTTGCCAAACAGCCCAAATTCTGCCCCCAGTTCCATCTGGCGATACAGAGCGGCTGCGACGCCACCCTCAAACGCATGAACCGCCATTACGATACGGCACAGTTCCGCCATGTCTGCGAAAAAATCCGCGCCACCTTTGACAATCCCTCCGTCACCACCGACATCATGGTGGGCTTCGCCGGCGAGACGGAAGAGGAATTTGCCGCGTCGCTGGCCTTCGCACAGGAAATCGGCTTTGCACGCGCGCATGTCTTCGCCTATTCCCGCCGCAAGGGCACGCGTGCTGACAGTTTTCCTCATCAGGTGGACGAATCGGTCAAGCACGCCCGCAGCGAACGCATGATTGCCGCTACTAACGCGGCGGCGGCCGCCTTCCTGCAATCGCAGGTCGGCAGACAAGTGACCATTCTCGCTGAGCGGGAAGTCCAACCGGGCATCTATGAGGGCTACACCGAAAACTACACGCCCGCCAGAATCCACGGCGAAAACCTCAACGGAAAACTCATTCCCGCCACGGTCACAAGCGTGGGCGACGGTTTCGTCTGGTGCGATTAATTAAGCGAGCGTATGCGAGCGCGGGGTGCAGGGGGCAAGCTCCCTGCCGGGTCCAGCTTTCACGAAAGCGGGGGCAGTCGCCCTTGCGGGGGCCGGGGAAGAGCCCCGGGAGCAGGCCAACGGCCTGCGAGCAAGACGCGCCCGAATAATCAACGCAGTCAGGCAAATCCGGACAACAGCGAAATGGCAAAAAAATTATCAAAATATGGTTGTCATTTTGAATAGTTTATGTTATAATGAAACCGATCATTTTGGTCTGTTCGTCATTGCCTGACCAAATCCACATAATAGGAGGTTTATCCACTATGGCAAAGAAAAACGTTGAACAGGAAACCGTTCTCATCAAGGAGCGCAAGAGACTGGGATTCTTCGGTCTTCCCTTCTCCTTCACTACCTTCGCCATCACTGACAAGAAGCTGATCTACAAGAAGGGTCTTCTCAGCAGCACCGAAGACGAAATTCTGCTCTATCGCGTGCAGGATATCACCGTCAAACGCACACTCGGTCAGAAGCTCTTCGGCCTCGGCACGCTGGAAATTGATTCGCAGGATAAGACCTGCCCCCACCTCATCATCAAGAACATCAAGCACGTCAAGGAGTTCCGCTCCATTCTCTCTGAGCAGGTCGAAAAGGAAAAGACCCGCCGCAACTTCCGCAGCACCGAGATTCTCGACGGTGACAACGACCCCGGCTTCCACGGCGGTATGCTGTAATCCTTTTCCCCATCGTTTTTCTCATCAACTAACAAAAGCCGTTCGCCGGGTGCGTATTTCACGCAGGAGGCGGGCGGCTTTTTGGTTGATGAATTTTTTTTGGAAAGTGTGTAACGAATCCCCTCTGAAAAAGACTAATATAGCGGAAGGAGATGAAATGCCATGGACTTTGAAGAAATCTACAACCTGTACAAGCAGGACGTGTTTCGCTACCTCTGCGGCCTCACGGGTGCGCATGACGAGGCCGAGGAACTGCTGGCGGAAACCTTCTTCCGGGCGTTCATGGGATTTCAGGCGTTCCGGGGCGACAGCAGCGTGAAAACGTGGCTGTTCTCCATCGCCAAACACGTCTTTTTCCAGCACTTAAAGCAGCGCAAACGGGATATCCCCACCGAGGACACGCTGCTCTATCAACTGCGCGGACAGTATACCGCGGATAGCGATATGGAGGACGGCGCGGCGCTGGCCGCACTGGTCAGTCGGCTGCTCGCGCAGAAGGACGAGCGCAGCCGTACGGTCTTCCGCATGCGGCTGGACGGCTACTCCTTCCGCGAAATCGGCGAAACGGTGGGGATTTCCGAAAGCTCCGCCCGCGTGCTGGCGCATCGGGTGAGACTGTATCTGCAAAAAGAATTGAAAAAGGAGGGATACGGGCATGAATGAACGTATCACGGAAAAGGAAGTTGTCACCTGTGCCATCGTTCGGGATTTGGTGCCGCTGGTGGCCGACGGCGTGGCCTCGGAGGAAAGTGAGGCGGCGGTATTGTCGCATATCGCCCATTGCGAAGAATGCGCGGCGCTGCTGCATACCTCAGAGCGGCCGGAGAATCCCGCCGCTGCTCCCACGCCACAGAACGACCAAAAAATCATGGCCTATATCCGGCGGCGGGCAGTGTTTTTCCTCGCCTTTGTCACACTGCTGGGCGCGGCGGCGGGCGTCATGATGACAGCTACCGCGCTGCAATTCCAGAATTTCCTCATCATGCCGCTGGTCGGCGCGTTGGCCTATGCCTGCTTCAAAGGAAAGGGCCTGCTGGCCTGTCCGGCGGTATTTGCCATGACTGCCCTGCATGCCGCTGTCAGTTGTATGGTGACAGGGTACTGGTCGGATTTTGCCGGATTTCTCATTTACGGCGTGATTTACACGGTGTTGGTGCTGGTGGGCCATATCATCGGTGCGCTGCTGACCTACGCGTTCCGCAAGGACTGACATTCACAGGGAGGAAACACAGATGAAGAAAACCATATTAAAAATCGCAGCAGTAGTGACTGCGCTGGCGCTCATCGGCGGCGTGCTGTTTTTCTACAACGCCTTCTGCGGCAACATTTTTTCGGCGCTGTACGCAAGACACCGCATCACGGCGTACATCTCGGAAACCTACCCCGACAGCGCCTATCAGATTTCCAAGGCGAACTATGATTTCAAGACAGGGGGCTATTCCTGCCGCATCACCGACCCGGACAGCGCTGACAAATCCTTCTATGCCACCTATTCCTACGGCGGCCGCATCAATGATTCCTACGAAGCGGCAATGAACAAGGAAAACACGCTGATGCGCATTGAACAGGATTTCCGGGACGCGGTGGACCCGCTGATTGACAGCGAGCTGAAAGAGGATGAAAACGGGCGTGAGTTCGGGTTTGCCACCATTTTTTTCGGCGACGAAGATATCGACCGCAGCCGCGTCGAATACGACATGACCGCCGACCCCAAAAACATGCCGGTGGAAACCTGCGTGCTGCTTTCGCTGGACACTGATGAGACGCAGTCCTTGCAGCGGGTGCAGCAGCTCGCCGCAAAGCTGCAATCCCTCGGCTACCGCATTGATTTCTATGAGTACTACGACGGAAACGGCCATGACTACCGGCCGATTCCCACGCAGCAGCTGCTGGCGGCGCAAAGTCCCGCTGAACTGACGGATTTCCGGGAATAGATTGTATGCGCCTGACTGCATTGGTTGTCTCGGCGCGTCTTGCTCGCAGGCCGTTGGCCTGCTCCCGGGGCGCTGCCCCGGCCCCTGCAAGGGCTCTGCCCTTGACCCGCCAGGAGGACCAGTCCCCCTGGACTCCCGCGCTTCGCTTAATTACGCTTCGCTTTGCTTTATCGGAACACTTCCCGGAACATCACCAGATTTTCATAACCGATATCGTCATAGGCAAGATAGGACAGTGCGTTACGCAAGGTATAGATATTATGCGTTTCGTCGAGGTATCCGTCCGCCAGCTTTTCCAGCTCCTCATCGGAGATGTCAAACGAAATATGCAGCTGCTCCGCTTCCACGCCCGCGCCGTTGAGGCGGGGCCGTACCTTTTGTACCAGCTTTCTCGCCGCCTGAACGTCGTCCATCATGGGTTCGTCATCGTCATCGATCGTCGTCAGATTGTGTACCATGACCCTGGTCAGCAGACTGTCCATCTGCTCCGGTCTGACGAAGAGCGCCGACGGCTCCACGGGATTGCCGTCCCGGTCAAAGCAATACGCGGCGTCATACACCCGATACAGGCTCGCGGGATTGTCGTTTTCCGAAAAACCGTAGACCATATCACTCCGGGAAAAGCCAAAATAATCGGGGCATTTGGTAGCAATAATGCCGGTGTAGGTGGAAATATAGAGCGTCCATTTCTCATCGCCGAACAGGTCCGACGTCTCCCGGCAGACGTCATCAACAGAAAACGGCAAATGTTCCAATTCAAAAGTAAGCGTTTCCGCCTGCTTCACCACCGCCTCCGGCGTTCCCTCCTGATAGGAGTATGTACCGGAGAAATGCACGTTGGATTGGATGGGAATCTCGCGCTGCTCCCGTTTTTCCGCGTAGCCCCACATCAGGCGGCAGTGTTCTGTGTTGAAATGATAAATCGGCTCGTCCGCCTTGCGATACGGCAGGTACGCGTCTCCCAGCTTGCGCGAATCAATGAAGATATGAATGGGATATGTCGTATAGACGAAGGGAGTGTCAAAATCCAGTATCAGTATGAGATCCCCCTCGCTCGAAACATAAAACTTCTGCTCGGGCGTGATGCTTTGGAAAGGCGCGGTGAGCGCGATTTCGTCGCTGTAATACTCGTCATTGTTTTCGACGCCGCTGTCATAGCCGTTGGCCATCAGATACGCGTCAACCTGCCGGTTGATCAGCTCGATGTAATCGGTACCGGGTGCGAACAGGTCTTGGAGCGTCAGCTCGTCCCCCGTGGTCAGGTCAAAAGTCAGCGGCACCTCATAGCTGTAGCTCAGGTCGTCATCGGGATTGTCGTTTTCATAATATGTGTAGCAACTGGCATATACGCTCAGGATATTGTTGCTGTTGAACTCGTTGTACATATACACCAGATGCTGTTTGAGTTCGTCCTGATGCTGCCGGATTTTGACGGCAATGCCGCGATAGGGCGGCACATAGGTTCCGCTGTGCATCTCATCGGCCACCGCCTGAATGCGGCTGTTGATTTTGTCTTCTATCGCCTGATCGCGCAGCCCGTCAATAGCGAGAAAATCCGAAGCGATATTGCCGTTTGCCAGCTCTTTGTTCTCGAGGGTGAGATTGTTGTCGATGACAATCCCCACGTCAAAGAGCCGCTTCTGCCTGTCCACCGTGCCATGCGAACACCCCGCCGCGCTCAGCAGCAGGCCGCACGCCGTCAGCAGGCAGACACATTTACATACGATTCGCCACATAGCCGTTTTCCTCCGCAAGCTTTGCGCCTTCCTCACTCTGCACCCACGCAATGATCTTTCTCACCACGCTGTCTTCGGGCGTGTCGTCCCGAATGACAATCTGCGATTGATTAATCATGGGATAGGTGCCGTCCGAAATCGTCTCGTCCGAAGGCACCACCCCTTCGATGCCGAGCAGCTTGATCTGATCGGTGTAGTGCATACTGGACACATAGTAGTAGTAGGAATAGCCGATCGCGCCTCTGGCATTGTCGTAATGCGCCACCGCGTCGATGATTTCGCCCATCTCGCCGATAGCGAGTTCCTTGGGTGCTTCCATCACGTCTTTCTTGGGCAGCAGGAAGCGGTACAGTCCCGTCTGACTGCCGGAGCCCTCGTTTCTCTGATAGGGAATGATGTCAAGATCTTCGCCCCCTACCTGCTTCCAGTTGGTAATTTCCCCCTTATAGATGCCCTGGAGCTGCTCCTTGGTCAGACTTTTGACGGGGTTGTCCTTGTTGACAAAGAACACGAAGCCGCCGTTGAGAATGGTGTGATACTCAAACGTCACGCCGGCTTTCTCGGCGGTTTTTACCTGCTCGTCCGACGGCATGGCGCAGAAGATCATATCCACGGTGCCGTCCGTCAGATTCTGGTAGGCGGCAGGCGTGTTGTTGCAAAGCACCAGCGTGCGCGCCTCCTCGATGTCCACCCCCAGCAGCCGCGCCGTCATGGCCTCATAATACGGCGCGAGCGCGAGCGCGCCGTCGATAATCGGCAGTTCCTCCTTGGTGAGCGTCAGCGATGGCGTGTCCGACGCGCTGACGTCGGTACCGCCGTTCTGTTTGCCGCCCTGACAGGCGGTCACGGACAGCGCCATCAGCAGCGACAGCGCCAGACAAATCAGTTGATTGGCTTGTTTTCTCATAACAAATCACCCTTTTAAAAATCACGAATTGTAAAACCGTCAGGCATTACACTTATATTCTACACCAAATTTCCCTGTTTGCAATGATCGTTTTCCACAAAAAACAGCGTTCATATTTGGCGGTAAGGAAAGTTTACAATCTTGACAATTCATTCGGCGATATCGTGCTATAATGAAAACAACATGACAATTCATGGCAAAGGGAGCTGACAATCATGAGGTATCACAGAGCCAATCCGGCGATTTACTATATTCTCGGCGCGGCAGCGGCGGGCTTTTTGGTCATCTACACGACCGTGGCCATCACAGGAAAAATATCCACCTTTATGCGTGCCCGCAAAGCCGCCGAAGCCGCGAAAACAGCTGTCGTTTCCTCCGCCGTGGAGAGTGAGGAGGAAGAGGAAACCGAACCTTGGATGCTGACGCTGGTCAACAAAGACAACAAGCTGCCCGACGGCTACACCCGCAAGCTGGATTTTGTCAAGCTGCGGGGCGACGTCTGGGTAGACGAGCGTATGTATCCCCAATTGCAACAGATGATGGACGACTGCCGCGCGGCGGGCTACCATCCCATCGTGATTTCCGGCTACCGCACCATCGCGTATCAGGAGAAGCTCTTCAACACCGAGGTGCGCAAGTACCTGCGGGAAGGCTATTCGCAGGAAGGGGCGGTCATCGAGGCCGAAAAATTGCAGGCTCACCCCGGCTACAGTGAGCATCATCTCGCGCTGGCGGTGGATATCCTGCCCGAAAGCAACCAGTACCCCACGCAGGAGCAGGAGAAATCCGACGAAATCAAATGGCTGATGGCCAATTGTGACAAATACGGCTTCATTCTGCGCTATCCAAAGGATAAGGAATCGGTTACGGGCATCTTTTATGAGCCGTGGCACTACCGGTATGTCGGCACCAAGGCCGCCAAGTACATCACTAAGCACAATCTGTGTCTGGAGGAATACGTACAGATGCAGGCGCAGGAATCCAGCAACTAGCGAAGCGCAATTAAGCGAGCGTATGCGAGCGCGGGGTCCAGGGGGCAATCGCCCTTGCAGGGCGTGGGACAGCGTCCCACGAGGGAGGCTTTAGCCGACCGAGCAAGACGCGCCAAGACCAACAACGCAGTCAGGCGAATCCGGAAAAAAGTCCCTAGCCGAAAAGCATCTCCCGTTCCTTGGCGATGGAGCGCAGAAAGGTGACGTAGCGCGTGACGCGCACGCCGTTTTCGGTTTCGTTGACAGTGCGGGTATCCGACACAATGCCACGCGTATCGGCGGCCTGAATGCGTCTGTCCAGCAGCGCTTCGGCCTGCGCGGCGCATTCGTCGGTGGAAAAGGTCTTTTCGGTGTAGCAAAGCTCGTGCCATTCCTCGCGGCGCAGCACGAAGGGCATCTCAAAATCCAGCAGCGTCAGGGGGATTTCCTCATAGGTGCGGCGGTAATTGCCCTTGGGCAGCCCGTAAAACAGCGGTATCTCCCAGCCGAACGCCGTCAGACGGTTGACCAGCACAACGCGCCCGGTCGGCTCCTGCACGGTCTGACGGAAACTCACGTTTTCTGAAAAGGTCTCGTCCACCATCGCGATGACTTCCCCGCTGGCGTGAACCGTGCGGATTTTGTCCTCCTGCCCCGCGAAAAGGCCGCTCACCAGCGTGTCGCCGGGATAAACCACATCCCCGGGCTGTACCATAGGCGTACCCTGGGGCGCGATGATTTCCACGATTTCTCCGCCTTCCGCGGCGATGAGATCACAGGGCACATCGTCCGCCACCGTATGTTTTGAGGCTGTCGAGGGACTGAAATACACCTGCGCGTTACTCCCCATGCGGGATATCTTGATAAAATCAAAGTCCCGCAGCTGTTCCTCCAGCTCCAGCTCCAGCATGGGGCCGTCAATGCGGGAACTCAGCATGCCCGGTCGAAGCCCCGCGGCATACACCGCGTCGGAAGCGCTGACCGCCAGCGTTTCCGGCAGATTGACGAAATCCACGAACCACGTGAACAGCGACAGATACCACAGCATGAAGCAAAACAAACCGAACCCCGCGACAAATCCCACGCGCCTGCCGTAATGCCGCAAGACATACGGCAGGCCGTATTTGTCCGTGACGGCTAAGGTCACGCCCGCCTTGTCGGCCGCGTCGGCCAGTGTATCAAAGTCCGCCGCGTGAACAAAGGCAAACATACGGCCGTTCTGGCAGTGAATGTTGAAAAGCCTCAATCGCCGCCGGTTGGCGATATTCAGAAAGCGCTCGGACATACCTGCGCCGTCTATGATTTCAAACCGGTATATTTCTCTCAGATGTATCATTTCTTTTCTCCCTTTTTTCCGTATTCGCCCGACCCTGTCGCGCTTGCTTTACAGAAACCTGACAGCTTCCAGTCTCCCGCAAATGACGAGCGCGTCTTCCATCATGCGGCAGATACAAAGACAGCTCCCCTCGATGAGGATATTGCGGGAATAGGTGGCGACAATCAGCCGTTCCTCCGTATATTCACAGACATTCCGTACGCCCTCGATGAGCAGCCCCTTCCCCACCTCGCAGGTAATACGGGTCTCGCCGCGTGAAAAATCGGGCACCCGGTTGAGCATGTCGCTGAGAAAGCGCTCCGAGCGGTCATCGAGAGCGTTCTTTTGATTTCTTTTCAATTGCCATCACTCCATATAACCATGTAAACATCTCACTGCTGTCATCATATGCGGCGGATGTACGCATAATTCCTGCCGCACGCCGCATAAATTAGGGGCGGACGGTGGTTTGATGAAACGGAGAACAGACAGGTACAAAAGCATTGCGGCGGCTTTGATTTGTGCGGCCGCGTGCGCGGCGGTGCTGCTGCACACGGAGCAATCGGCAGCGGCGGTGCGCCAAGGGTTGCAATTATGCGGGGTCAGCGTGCTGCCCTCGCTTTTTCCCATGATGTTTCTCGCGCAGTATTTCGTCAAAAGCGGCGGCGCGGCAGAAGCGGGGCACTTGCTGGACGCGCCGACCCGCGTACTGTTCGGCCTGCCCGGCGTGTGCGGCGCGGTGATTCTCACGGGGCTGGTCGGAGGCTATCCCGCCGGTGCGGCTGCGGCTGAGGCGCTTGTCAACAGCGGCGCGATTTCCCGCCGGCAGGGACAGCGGCTCGCCAACATCGCCTTTTGCTCCGGGCCGGGCTTCACGGTTGGCATGGTGGGGGCGCAGCTTTATCAAAATAAAATGATTGGCCTGTTGATATTGACAGCGCAGGCCCTTTCCTGTATAATAATAGGAATCGCAAGTAAAATTCTGGCCGGGCATTTTGACGACTGTTCGTCACTTTCCGGGGGCAGAAACCAATCAAGCGACGGGCGGGAAGCTTCCCGCAACGCTTTTGTAGAGGCGGCAAGTGCGGCATCGTCTGCGGTGCTGGCTATGTGCGGCTTCATCGTTCTGTTTCGGGTCAACAACGCCCTACTGGGGATTATGCGTGTCAATGAAATCCCGGCCAGACTGCTTGCTCCCGTCGGCCTTGCGGAATGGGGAGAAATGTTGCTGCCCTGCGTGACCGAAGTGACAGGCGGCAGCATTCTCTCGGTGAGGCTGGGACTGCCCTTCACGGCGTTTGTCGTGGGCTTCGGCGGGCTGTCGGTGCATTTTCAGAATTTCGCCCTCTGCCGCACGATAAACCTGAACAAAGCCCGCTACATCGCGACCCGTATCGCGCAGGGCGGCATTTGTGCTGTGCTGGTCGAGCTGGCGCTGCGATTGCCTTATTTTGCGGAGATGTGCGCGCCGGCGGCGGTGGTAATCGGCGGGGAAATTCCCGCGCAGTTTTCGGACGTATCGGGAAGCTTCGGCGCATTGATGCTGGTGATGTGCCTGATGAGCGTGATCTGTCTGCCGCAGTGTCAAGCTGAAAACAATTAAGCGAAGCGCGGGTTTCCAAAGGGACTGGTCCCTTTGGCAGGTCAAGGGCAGCGCCCTTGCAGGGCGTGGGACAGCGTCCCACAAGGCAAGCGGAGCTTGCCAGGCAAGACGCGCCCAATCATCAGATAAAGTCAGGCGAATCCGTAAAAGGTTATAAAGAGAGGAACGATATCATGAATCTTTCCAAATATTACGGCAAAAATATTGTTCCCGCCTGCCGTTACTGTCTGTACGGCAAAGCAGCAGGGGAAAACGGTGAACAAATCACCTGCGAAAAAGGAAAAAACGCCGCTCCCAATGCGTCCTGCGGCGCCTTCCGCTATGAGCCGACCCTGCGCCAGCCCAAGGAAGCGCCTTCCCTTGGCCAATTCAAGCCGGAGGATTTTATGTTATAAATCAAATCACAGAAAGGATTTTTCAATATGCAGATTACCGTCAGGCCATACACGCCGGAAGACGTTCCGGCGATGAACGCCATCTGGAACGAAGTGGTGGAGGAAGGTATCGCCTTCCCGCAGGAGGAACCGCTGACCGCAGACAGCGGCGAGGCCTTCTTCGCCTCACAGACGCATTGTGGCGTGGCAGAAGACGCGGACAGCGGCGACGTGGTGGGACTGTATATTCTCCACCCCAACAACGTCGGACGCTGCGGCCACCTCTGCAACGCAAGCTACGCGGTGAAATCGACCCTGCGCGGGCAGCACATCGGCGAAAAACTGGTCACCGACTGCATGGCACAGGCCAAAAAAGCGGGGTTCCGCATTCTGCAATTCAACGCGGTGGTGGCGACGAATTTCGGCGCCCGCCATCTGTATGAAAAACTGGGCTTTGTTCCGCTGGGGATCATTCCGGGCGGCTTCCGTCTGCCCGACGGCACCTATGAAGACATTGTGCCGCACTACATTCAGTTAGGGGATTGAAAAATATGAAAATCATCCTCGCGTCGGGTTCGCCCCGGCGGAGAGAGCTGCTCGCCATGACGGGACTGAATTTCGACGTGGTGACGAGCGACGCGGACGAGACCATTCCCGAAGGCACCGACCCGGCAGTAGCGGCGCTGGCGCTGTGCGAGCGCAAGGCGCTGTCCGTGGCGCAATTGGCATCCTGCCGGGGCAGCATTGTGATCGGCGCGGACACCATCGTGAGCCTGGACGGGCAGAAATTCGGCAAACCCAAGGACGAGCTTGACGCATACTGTATGCTTTCGGCGCTCTCCGACCGCACGCATACGGTTTACACCGGTGTTGCCATTGTGAATACCGACCTGACGGTCAACAAATTCGTTGAAAGCACCGAGGTGCATTTTTATCCCCTGAGCGATCAACAGATACGCGACTACATCGCGACAGGCGAATACAGCGACAAGGCGGGCGGTTACGCCATTCAAGGCGGCGGCGCGGTCTTCATCAGCGGCATTATCGGCGATTATTACAATGTCATGGGGCTGCCCATCGGCCGCCTGATGCAGGAAATACACAAGATCCATTAGAACAGGACGTTTGATACATCATGAAAATCAAAGACATCATTGAAGCCAACGGCGCGAGCTTTTCGTGTGAAATCTTTCCGCCCAAGAGCTACATGAACATCGACAAGACCAAGGCGGTCGCCAAATCCATCTGCGATTTAGGCCCCGACTTTGTGAGCGTGACCTACGGCGCGGGCGGCGGCACGTCGCAACAGACCGTGGAAATTGCCCGCTACATCAACGAGCTGGGCGGCACCGCGCTGGCACATCTGACCTGTGCCTCCTCCAATCGCGCGGAAGTGCGCGGCGCGATCGCCAAATTGCAGGCATACGGTATTGAAAACGTGCTGGCGCTGCGCGGCGACATTCCCGCCGAGCTGCGGGACAAGCCCCGCGATTACACCTATGCCGGCGAGCTGATTGCCGAAATCCGTCAGCAGGGCGACTTCTGCATCGGCGCGGCCTGCTATCCCGAGGGCCATGTGGAATGCGAAAGCATGGAGCAGGACCTCGACCACCTCAAGGCCAAGGTGGACTGCGGCGTGGATTTTCTCACCACTCAGATGTTTTTTGACAACACCGCCTTTTACAGCTTTATGTTCCGTGCGCTGAAAAAGGGCATTGACGTGCCGATTATCGCGGGCATCATGCCCATGACCAATTCCGCCCAGATCAAGCGGAGCTGCGAACTGTCCGGCGCGACGCTGCCCACGCGCTTCCGCCGCATTGCCGACCGCTTCGGCGACGACCCCGAGGCCATGAAGCAGGCGGGCATTGCCTATGCCACCGAGCAGATCATCGACCTGATCGCCAACGGCGTGAAGGGTATCCACCTCTACACCATGAACAAGCCCGACGTCGCTGCCGCCATCATGTCGAACCTTTCCTATATCGTGGGAGCGGACAGGGCATGGCTGCGCAAATAAATCCGGATAAGTGGTACAGCGGTGTTGACCTTGAAGAAGTGCTGCGTTACGCCGGCGTGAAAGACGCGGCGTTATGCGGTGAAGACGTGAAGCAAAGCGCGGTGCGCGCCGTCAACGAGTCCGGCGAAGCCGCCGCCCCAAAACAGATTTCCCGCGAATGTCTCTGCTCGGTCAACGGAGATTCCTGCGATATCGACGGCATGCTGATCGTCAGCCGCGACCTGGCGGCACATTTGCGAGGCTGCGACCGCGTGCTGCTCTTCGCGGCGACGCTGGGCAGCGGCGTGGATCTGCTGATCGCGCGGTATTCGGCGGTGAAGATGAGCTATGCCGTCATGCTGCAAGCGGCGGCCGCCGCGCTGGTGGAGCGCTACTGTGACGAGGCCAACGCATTGCTTGAGGCGCGTTACGCGGCGGAGGGCTGCTGGCTCAAACCGCGCTACAGTCCGGGCTACGGGGACTTTTCGCTGACCCATCAGCAGGCGCTGCTCGCCCGATTAAACGCCTATAAATACACGGGCATCACCGTGAGCGGCGGCGGGCAGATGACTCCCATGAAATCTGTCTCGGCGGTCATCGGCGTAACCCGTGAGCGGCAGCCCGGCAGCACAGGCAGCTGTGCCAGCGGCAAATGCGCCCGCTGTCCCAACATATCATGCGCCTTCCGGCGCGTCTGACAGAATGCAGGTGATTACCAAATGAGCAACAAAAAGCCGATAACAGCATATCTCGGACAGGAAATGCTCTTTTTTGACGGCGGCATGGGCACCATGCTGCAAAGCGCCGGTTTACAGGCGGGGGAACTGCCGGAACTGCTCAACCTGACGAATCCGGCGCTGATTACATCGGTTCATAAACAGTATTACGACGCGGGCTGTCACGTCGTCACCACCAACACCTTCGGCGCCAACCGTGATAAAATGGAGGCGGCCGGTCATTCGGTCGAGGAAATCGTGACGGCCGCGGTATCCTGCGCCAAGGCGGCACGGGAACAGTGCGCCACTTCCCAGCCAAAATATATCGCAATGGATATCGGCCCTATCGGGCGGCTGATCGAACCGATGGGCGACCTGTCGTTTGAGGAAGCCTACAGCATCTTCCGCGAAATGGCGGTCTGCGGCGAGCAGGCCGGAGCCGATCTGGTCATCATCGAAACAATGGGCGCGACCTATGAGGTCAAGGCGGCGGTGCTGGCCGCCAAGGAAAATACGTCTCTGCCGGTATTTGTCACCTGCACCTTCGACGAGCGGGGCAAGCTCTTTACCGGCGGCGATGTGGCGGCGGTTGTGGCTCTGCTCGAAGGGCTGCGGGTGGACGCGTTCGGTATGAACTGCGGCCTCGGTCCGGACGAACTGTATCCCGTGATAAAACAGATGTCGGAAATATCGTCGTTGCCGCTGCTGTTCAACCCCAACGCGGGTCTGCCCAAGCAGAAAGACGGTGTGACCTATTACGACGTCGCGCCGGAGGCCTTTGCCCGTTCCATGCAGCGAGCGGCGGCGCTGGGTCTCTGCGTAATGGGCGGCTGCTGCGGCACCACGCCAGACCATATCCGTGAGATGATCCGCTTGTGCAGGGGCATGACCCCCGCCAAACCGGCCGACAAGGGCATCACGATGATTTCGTCCTATACGCATACCGTAACGATTGGCCGGGAACCGCTGATTGTGGGGGAACGCATCAATCCCACCGGCAAGAAGCGGTTCAAAGAGGCACTCAAGAACGATGAGATTTCCTATATATTGGGAGAGGGCATTGCCCAGCAGGACGCGGGCGCGCAGATTCTGGATGTCAACGTCGGTATGCCGGGCATTGACGAACCCGCCATGCTGGAAAAGACCGTCAAAAAGCTGCAATCGGTCATCGACCTGCCCCTTCAGATCGACACCTCCAACGTGCAGGCCATGGAACGCGCTCTGCGCTGCTACAACGGCAAGCCACTCATCAATTCGGTCAGCGGCAAGGAGGAATCCATGCGCGCGGTCTTTCCGCTGGTGCAAAAGTACGGCGGCACAGTCGTAGGTCTTGCGCTGGACGACAGCGGCATTCCGACCACCGCCGCAGGGCGCGTGGCGATTGCGAAAAAAATCATTGACACCGCCGCGGAATACGGCATTGCTAAAAAGGATATCGTCATCGACGGCCTGACGCTCACGGTCAGTGCCGAGCCGGATTCCGCCAACGTCACACTGGAAACCTTGCGGCGCGTCAAGCAGGAGCTCGGCGTTTGTACCACGCTGGGTGTGTCGAATATCTCCTTCGGCCTGCCCAAGCGCGAGGTCATCAACGCGGTGTTTTACACGGCGGCGCTGACCGCCGGTCTGGACTGCGGCATCATCAATCCCAAGTCCGAGGGCATGATGAACGCCTACTATTCCTATCGCGCTCTCTGCGGCTATGATGAGGCCTGCGGGGATTATATCGCCCGCTACAGTGCCCCGGCGGACGAGCCTGCCGCGCCCAAGGCGGCGGCATCCGGCATGTCGCTGAAATCCGCGATTATCGCGGGCATGGGTGACGAGGCCGCGCGTATCGTGCGGGAACTTCTCTCCGGCGAGAATCCCCCCGCGCCCATGACATTGATTCAGGACGAGCTGATTCCGGCGCTGAATGAAGTGGGCGACGGCTTTGAGAAGGGAACGGTATTCCTGCCCCAGCTGCTCATGAGCGCGGAGGCGGCCAAGGCGGCTTTCGAGGTACTCAAAGAAATGCTGGCGGGCGACGGTTCCGACGAAAAGCTCGGGCGCGTGATTCTGGCCACCGTCAAGGACGACATTCACGACATCGGCAAGAACATTGTCAAGGTGCTGCTGGAAAATTACCGCTTTGACGTGCTGGATCTGGGGCGTGACGTGCCGCCGGAAGTCATTCTGGAGAATGTACGGAAGTACGATATCAAGGCGGTGGGACTCAGTGCCCTCATGACCACCACGGTGGTGCGCATGGCGGAGACCATCGAACTGCTGCGCAAAGAAGCGCCCGACGTGAAGATTTTCGTAGGCGGTGCGGTGCTGACCGAAGATTACGCCATGCAGATCGGCGCGGACGCTTACTGCCGCGACGCGATGGCTTCGGTACGCTACTGTAAAAAGATATTCGGCTGTTAATTTGTGAATGAATTGTGAGAGATTTTGTCGAACAACGTGAAGTCTCCCTCAAAAACCACACGAAAGACCCTTTCATCGAAAGATGGGAGGGTTATTTTTGTGTGAAGCCCTCATTTTTTCATCACGATTGTTAAGATAATAACAAACTTTCAACGATTCAAACTCCCATTTTTATTGCTTTGACCAGATTTTTATACGCTTATTAAGACATTAAATCCTTTTAAATCCACTCACAAAGTGAGGAGAAAACTGCATGGAATGTACGCATCGTCATCACCGAATCCTAATAATTGCCGTTTATAATAATACACGTAAAGAGCAAGAGACAAACAAAGACAATCAAACCTCCAAGCTCAGACAATCAAGACAATCAAGACAATCAAGACAATCAAGACAATCAATCCCCCGGCATTCTACAGACAATCAATCAAGACAATCAATCAAGACAATCAATCCAAAAGCAACGTGTAAGAAATCGGAGAGTGAGAATCATGCAGGACATCAAGCTAACTTTGGCACTTATCATTTTGGCAATCTGTGTTCCTTACCTGATCTACAGTGCCATTGAAAAGCTGTTCGGATTCAGCCTTCCGCGTTTCATCAAGGAGAACAGCAACGAGTTATCCATTCTCGCGGCTGCCTCCTGTGTGATGGGGTTCGTACTGGTGATGTTCTAGTACCTGCTACGGATCTTCAAAGAATCAATGCTTTAAACCATTAAAAAGACAATCAAAACTTTACGTTTTTCTATAAACAGACAATCAATCCTCAAATTCAGACAATCACTTCATTCCAAATAATAAACATAAAAAGCGGTGTCGGTTCTGTCAGACCGATGCCGCTTTTTATTTGTATTTACAGCGCTCCTTCCCATCAAAAAAGCTTCCGCCGTCAGACAGCGGAAGCCTTATTTTGAAAACTATTCTCCGAGCGTCACATCGAACCGCTTGAGCTTTTCATAAAGCTGTTCGGCCAGATCGGCATCCTCGGCCTGCTCATCGTCCATTTCCTTGCGGATATTTTGCATCATGATATCGGTGTAGGAGATGATATCCGCGCACTGTTTGAGCTTGCCGGCAACTACTTCGGGATTGTTGATTTTTTTCTTGTACTTGATCTGATGTTCGAGGCTCGCCCAAAAATCCATTGCAATGGTACGTATCTGAATCTCCGCCGTGACATAGTGCGTTCCGTCAGTAAAATAGACCGGCAGCCGCACAATCAGGTGCAGACTGCGGTAGCCGTTGGGCTTGGGATTGACGATGTAATCCTTCTTGACCACCAGCTCAATATCGTCCTGCCCCACCAGCGCATCGGCCAGCCGATAGATATCGTCCACATAGGAACAGATCACGCGCACACCGGCAATATCGTGGATATTCTCTTCGATACTCTCCTTCGTAATGGGCAAACCTTTGCGGTTGAGCTTTTCCATGATACTGACCTGACTTTTCAGGCGGCTCTGAATATTGCTGATGGGGTTGCGCTGATACTTGACCTCAAATTCGGTATTGAGAATCTCCAACTTGGTGCGCAAGCGGCGGATTGCCGCCGAATAATACATCATAATGGCTTTAAAATCCAACAGTGTATCGAGAATCTCGTTGGCCTGCTCCATCAGCACATTCTGCATGGCCTCATTGTTTTCAAAAAGATTCAGTTGATTGTTTGGCTCGATATGTTCCATTTAGGTTTAATTCCTTTCCTGCTGCCGCAGCAGGCAGCCGTTTCCGATAGCGTTATGTTCAGACCTGCTCCCCTGGGGTATAGGCAGGAAGCGCGTGCTGAACCGTCAGGCGTCTGCCTGCCTCGGGGTTCTGATACATCAGGTAGGCAATCAGCCACGCGGTGAGCTGCGGAAAAGCCGCGGATACCATCTGAAAGAGACTGGCTGTATCAATGCTGCCGCCGGTCTGCGCCGCCGCGGAACCGATCACACCCATGAATGCCGCCAGCGCGAGGACAAGCTTGTTGTATTGGTTGACATTTCCATTGGAACAACTGTTTTCCGTATAGCTCATAACGATTAATTCCTTTCTGTGATGATGAATCATTGATAATCAGCAAGGCACCGACGGCTTGGTTCGACCGCCCCTTCCGATTGTTTCTTACGTGTTTTATTCTACCCCCTTGATTTTGAATGAATGTTGACGGTTTATATCTTGTTTGTAAACTTACGCGTAGGATTCTGTGAGTAACGTCAAGTTTTTGTGAGATTTGACGAATGATCTGTGATGTAAACAAAAAAACCTGCCTATTCCGTAAAACGGGAACAGACAGGCATTTTTCCGGCTTGGTGCTTGGGCTGCTACTTGAGTCCCAAAAGACCCTTGATAAATCTCACAATTCGCTGCCAAAAACCGAGCTGTTCGGCAGGTGTATTCTCCTCTCCGGTGCCGGTTTTGTCTTCGGCAACAGTAGTAGTGGTTGTTGCCGCAGTCGTTGTGGTTGTCGTCTCAACAGCCGATGTTGCAGTGGTTGTCACAGTGGTCTTGGCGGTGGTTTTCGCGGTAGTCTTAGCCGTAGACTTCACGGTGGTTTTGGTGGTAGTTGTCGTGCTGGCCGTTGTGGACGTGGTGGCCTTGGTTTCCTCGGCGGAAGCGGCTACCACAGCGCCGTCCTGCAGAATCAACGCCGTACCGGAAAGCTGATCGGAACGCGCAAACAGCTGCACCCAGCAATCGTAATCGCCGCTCTCATAAACTGCCACGCCAATATAATCATAATCGGTACTCAGAATGTTCGCACGATGCCCGGAGGAATTCATCCATCCGTCCATGGCGCCGGTCGATGTGGAGGGGGCTACCATGTTGTAGAGATTCTCGCCTGCTCTGTTATAGCTCACACCGTTTTCATCAAAGACTGTGGACCATGATCTTCCGTCGGGACGGGCATGTTCATAATACACCGCCGTTTCATGTGCGCGGATGTTGGCAAGACTACAGAGCTTGCTGGAATATTTGAGCAGCGGCAGACCGCGCGCGGCACGCTCCTTATTCACCAGCGCCGCCACATAGCGTGCCGAACCCTCGCTGACTGCGTAGACCTGGGCGTTCCGGAAATCCGCCGAACACATCAGAGAAAGAATCAGCAGCATTACCGAGACAAGAGACACGATTCTTTTTTTCATCAAAAAAACCTCCTGACAAAAAATGATGGTATTCCTGCAGGTATTATATCATTCTTCCTAAAAACAGTCAACATTTTTTTTAAATTTTGGTTGTGATGAATTTGCTCCTGTGATTCAACCGTTAACGGGTTCCTCACCGTCCTGAGATGAGGAAGTGCCGGTTTCGTCTGGTTCCGGATCGGAGGACTGCTCGGTTGTGGAACCGGTCGCCTCTGTCGGGTCGGTTTGCTGCGTGGTCGTATCTGTTGGTTCATCGGATGACGCCGCGTTCTGCGACGGCTTGGTGGTACTGGTTGTGGTGGACGTAGCCTTAACTGTCAGGGTAAACGAAGCGGTGTGGCCACCGTCCACCGAAGTGGCGGTAATGACTGTGCTGCCCGCCTTTAGCCCGGTAATCCGGCAAAGCGTGCCGTCCCCCGAAATCTCAACTTCGGCAATCTCGGAATTACTCACAGTCCACGCACACTTCTTATTGGTAGCATTGGTCGGACTATATCCCACACCGAGAATAACAACCTGCCCGACCTTGATGCTGCCCTCACTCACCCCAAAGGAAATGGCCTTGAGCGCTACCTTTTTGGAGGTATTCTTTTTCTTGGTTGTCGCTGTAGTGACCGGCGTATTTCCTTCCTCCACAATAGGGGTAAAATCCTGCTGCGCAGCAAAATCAATCCCGCCGGTGTCCACATAATCCTTGTGCACGAACCCCTTGATCTGTCCCGCCGCGTCAGAAACCCTGTAGTATTCACCGTATACGCCCAGAATCAGCAGATCGGTTCCCCCGGAAAGCTCGGTCAGCACTTCGGTATTGGAGGAAGCGCCGGCATAGATGATCGTCGTCTGAGACAACACACCTTTGCCAAGCGCGTTGTCAACCGCTTCGGATATCTGATGATCAGCGGCATTTCGGACATTTCTTGCGTTGACGCCGGCATTCGTCACACCGATCACCACAGCGCTCACGCCCACGGCAACCGCAACGGCAAGCGCCCCCACAGCGGCAGGTCTGAGATTTCGCTTGCGTCCATCCTGACCGGACGGTTCGGAAGACTCTCCCCACAAACGTATCAGATCAAGACTTTCCTTAATGTTAAATTGATTGAGTCCCATACTGTCTTTCTTTCCCATCGCTGATTTCCCCTCACAATCACAAGATACCTATTTATATGCAAATTATACCATTCCTATATGGTAATGTCAAGAATCTATAGTTATTTTCCAGGCAAATCAATTGTGTCGGGCGTGTCTGCCAGTACAAACATCACCTTGCCCTGCGCAATTCTGGCCGCCGCCACGCGGATTCTGACACGGTCCCCCACCCGGAACCGCTTGCCGCTTGACGGACTGCGGTAGGTGGCAATGCCGTCATACTCAAAATCGTTTCCCGGAAAATCCTCATACGCCACCAGCCCTTCGGCGCTGTTTTCCAGCCGTACGAAAAAGCCACGCTCCAGCACACTCGCAATGATACCGTCAAATTCCTCTCCGATGAACTGCGACATATACTCGGCCATATAACAATCCTCGGTCCTGCGCTCGGCTGTTACAGCTCTCACCTCGTACTGCGAGGAAAGATCGGCCGCCTGCGAGGCCTTCCAGTCCAGCGCCTTGACGATATCATATTGTTTCACACCTGCCACATATGCCGACAGCACACGGTGGATGAAGCTGTCGGGATAGCGGCGGATCGGTGAGGTGAAGTGACAGTAATCCGCCAGCGCCAGACCGAAATGTCCCAGCGGATTGTAGTCGTACCGTGCCTTGGCCATGGCACGCAGCAGGGCGTTGGAGACCACTTGCTCATAAGGCGAGTCCTTGACCTGCTTCAGCACATTGTCCACATCGGCGGGCGAGGGATTGTCCTTGAGCATGGTGGTATCCACGCCCAAGGTACGGAAAAGCTGCGCCACACGGTCGAGCGCTTCGGGATTGGGAGATTCGTGCACACGGTAGACAAAAGGCAACTGTGCCTTGCGTGCGAGCATAGCGGCAGCGATATTGGCGGAGATCATGAACTGCTCAATCATCTCCTGCGCCTCACCGGTGTCCCGCTCGCGCAAACCGACACACACGCCGTTTTCGTCCAGCTCAAACCGCGATTCGGTGGAGGTGAAGTGGACGTTGCCGCGCGCGTCTGAGCTGTTTTTCAAAATTCCGTACAGCTCCCGCGCGTCGTCGATGACCTCGCGCACGAGGGCATATTTCGTGAGAATTTCCTCCGGGGCGGTCCCGTCCAGAATGGCGTTGACCTCGGCATACACCCCCCTCACCTTGGAATTGATGACGGTCTTGGCAAAGCGGTAGTCCAGCATATTGCCGCTGCGGTCAAAATTCATAAATGCGCTGAACGTCAGCTTGTCCGTATGGGCATTCAGCGAACAGATGCCGTTGGAAATCGCCTCGGGATACATAGGAATCACGCGGTCGGCAAAGTAGACCGACGTGCCGCGTTCCAGCGCGGACAAATCCAGCGGGCTTTCGTCTTTGACATAATGCGACACGTCGGCAATATGCACCGACAGTTCAAAGCCCTGTTCCGTGCGCCTGACACAAATGGCGTCGTCCAGGTCCTTCGCGTCCGCGCCGTCGATAGTGAAGATATTCATATCGCGCAAATCCTCACGTCCCGCGATATCTTCCGACGTCACGCCGCGGGCATTAATCTCTTCCGCGCTGTCAAGCACCGCCTCGCTGAACTGATGGGGAATGCCCAGCGCGTCAATGATCGCGTCGGCGCAGACACGGGCGCATTCGGCCTCGCCGTAATTTTTCAGCACCGAGCAGCCCATGTCTTTCCCGTTTTTCGCGAGCGACACCCTGACCTGCACCTTATCCCCCGGTGCGGCGTTAATCTTGTTTTTCACAATGTCAATCGGCACACGGTAGCCGGTGTCGGCCAGCAATTCCAGCTTGCCGTGATATTTCCGCACCGTACCGACCGCCAGCCGTTCCCCTTTGGCATAAACGAGCTGTACCTTGCCGCATGGACCCTTTTCCTCCTGATATACCGAAACAAGCACCCGGTCGCCCGGCAGCGCGCCGCCGTTGTGTTCACAGGGGATGTAGACGTCCTCCCCGCCGTTTTCGGGGCGGAAAAAGCTGAAATGGCGGGAGGCCGAGACAATTTCGCCCTTGATCAGCCCTGCGCCGCGCACACTCTGCACGCTGCCCTTTTTGGAGAGAATCACCTCGCCCGCCGCCTCCAGCGCGTTGAGATCACGGACAAACTGCGTCTTGTCTGTCACGCCGATCTCCTTGATGAACTTCTCAATCTTCACCGGCTTGCGGTGTTCGCTCAGACAATCGTTCAGATATTTCTGCCGGTCAGACAACAAAAAATCGTGGTTCATGCGCAAACCTCTCTTTCATAAAAACATAATTTTGTACAAAACCGTTGACCCTCTCAAAAAAAATATGCGAAACAGGATTTCCTGCTCCGCATATGTCTTGGCAACGACGCTTGACATTCACAAAATGCAACCGTTCTTTCATCGGTCACGCCGGTCTGTACCCGTCCGTCTCGGCTGCGGCCTGTCAATTAGTCAAGTACGGTCAGCACATCGAGTACGAGAACCAACACAAAGAAGCACGTCGCCATGATCTTGGTGAACTTGGCGAGCTTCGCCGTTGTGGTTCTGCCCTCATTCTTGCCCAGATAGGAATCGTAAGCGGAAGAGGAACCAGCAATCGTACCGCCCAGACCGTCGTCGTCAGACTCCTGAAACAGCACGATCACAACCATGAATACCGCAATTGCCATCAGCACGCCGCTGATGATCCACTCGGGAATTGTCAACATTTTCTGTCACCGCTTTCTAGTTGGAAGTTAAGCGTCAACGATGAAAAGCCAAAACACGCCCTCATTCGCTGACATATCTTTATGATTTTAGCACAGCCGGACAGATTTTGCAATAGTTTTTTGGAAACATTTCAAAATTTTCCGCTTATCTTTAATTATCCGCCTTGGCTTCAAACTCAGACACCGTCATGTGTGCTTTCTCGGCTGCCTGTTGAAGCGTCAGCATACCGTCTTTGAACAACTCAAGAAGCATATCCAGCTTGCCTTTTTCCATGCCTTTTTCCATGCCTTTTTCCATGCCCTCTTCCAGAGCTTCTTTTCGCTGCCGGGCGTACATTTTTGCCTCATCGTATTCGGTAATACACATATATTTCACCTCTGCCTGATTGGCCAGCAGAAATGGCTTAATGAGCGAATCATCAGACAATTCCGCCAGCGCCATATCAATTGCCGTTTCTAGTGTATCAGCTACTCGCTGATTTTCCCGTACTCTGTCCACAAACCACGCGTATTCCTTTAGCGGTCTGCATGACTCCAACAACGCCTTATTGTGACCGTAATTAATGTTAATCATGGTGACAGTCACTTCAATATCGGGCGAAGAATCATTCGAAAACGCATCTGACAGCCTCAAAATTTCCCGCTCATTCGTCGTGTCAGTCCCATTATAAAAGCACACACATCGTGGTGTAGGCGCAGTCTGCTGACGGGAGCTGTACGGATTGTAATCCTCATTCTGCTCTACATAGCGACTGTAAGCCATGCCCGCGTAAATCAGAAAACGCATCGGCATATTCGGATTGAATGTGGCTTGCTGCTCATAAAAGTTCACCGTATCCTCAATCAAAAATGACACATCGTTTTTCATGCTCATGTACACAGCATTTTCAATGGTATTAAATTCTATTGCACTTGCATCGGTATAATGCGACCCGTTCATTGCGTTGTACAAGCTCAACGTCCATTCCCTGTTGTCCGGATTGCCAAAGATAAACTTAAACAACCGATCTTTATATTCACGGTTTGCTGCCATTCGTCTCACCTCTCTCCGATACTTTCATTATACCATTTTCCACGTATGCTGTCAAGGCAAAGCGATGGTTGCACCAACAGTTTTCCGCTCGGTCACAAAAAATCTCTTTATTTTTTCAAAATCGTATGGTATAATTATGTATTATGATTTATTTACTGAAAGGACGATATACAATAACTATGGATTATCAGACGGAATCTCTCAAGAAGCACTATGAATGGAAGGGCAAAATCGAGGTTGTCACCCGCTGCCCCATTGAAAACAGCGAAGATCTCTCGCTCGCCTACACCCCGGGTGTAGCCAAGCCCTGTCTGGAAATTCAGCAGGACGTGAGCAAAAGCTATGACCTGACCCGCCGCTCCAACCTGGTGGCGGTCATCACCGACGGCTCCGCTGTTCTCGGTCTGGGCAACATCGGCCCTGAAGCGGGTATGCCGGTCATGGAAGGCAAGTGCGCCCTATTCAAGCGTTTCGGCAATGTGGACGCGATTCCGCTCTGCATTCGCTCCAACGACGTGGACACCATCGTCAACACCGTGGCCATGATCGCCGGCAGTTTCGGCGGCGTCAATCTCGAGGATATCTCCGCGCCGCGCTGCTTTGAGATCGAGCGGCGCCTCAAGGAAATCTGCGATATTCCGATCTTCCACGACGACCAACACGGCACCGCCGTCTGCTGCGCCGCCGCCATCATCAACGCCTGCCGTCTGACCGGCCGCAAACTATCTGACCTCAGAATGGTCGTCAACGGCGCTGGCGCGGCAGCGATTGCCGTCACCAAGCTGCTTTTCCAGATTGGCATCAAGGACGTTGTCATGTGCAACAGCAAGGGCATTATCTGTGAGGGCGACGAGCGCCTTAACAGCGAACAGGCTTACATGGCCACCGTCACCAACCGCGAGCATCTTACCGGCACGCTGGCCGACGCTGTCAAGGGCCGGGACGTCTTCTTTGGCCTCTCTGCACCCCATGTACTCACACCCGAGATGGTCAGCACCATGAACTCCAATCCCATGGTCTTCGCCATGGCCAATCCCGTCCCGGAGATCATGCCCGATGAAGCCAAGGCCGCCGGCGCGGCAGTCGTCGGCACCGGCCGGAGCGACTTTCCCAACCAGATCAACAATGTGCTGGCTTTCCCCGGCATCTTCCGGGGCGCGCTCGATGTGAGAGCTTCCCAGATCAATGAGGAAATGAAAGTCGCCGCCGCCTACGCCATCGCCAACATTATCACCGACGAAGAACTCACCCCCGACTATATCATTCCCAGCGCCCTTGACGAGCGCGTGGTTAAATGCGTCTCCGCCGCCGTTGCGGAAGCTGCCCGGAAATCCGGTGTGGCAAGAATCTGAATTTCAGCCGTCAACATACAGCATCTTAACAAAATCTTTATGGAAAGAAATCGTTATTTTTGTTGACAGCTTCAAGCATTTGTTGTATACTATAGGGAGAGTTTTTGTCTGTTTTTACTTGTTGTAAAAAACAGTTGTCGCATCAGGGAACGATTTTATGTTTTATGTTTTATGCTTTAAGACCCAATGAAAGGAGTGCTTTTTGACGTGGACGTAAAAAAAATTGCGGCGGCGGCCATTGCGGCGGCCATGGTCGGAACGGCCGCGCTGGCGACTTCACCGGCGCTGCTGACCAGTCACCTGCTCACAGTCTCGGCAGCCAGTCTGCAACTGTCTTCGTCGGGTGACGACGTCAAGCAGCTTCAGCAAAATCTGATCAGACTCAACTATATGAAGAGCGGTTCCGATACGGGCACCTTTGACGAGACGACCGACGGTGCCGTAAAAAATCTTCAGAAGGACTACGGACTGAAAGCCGACGGCATTGCCGGCTACGGCACACTCGGTCTGATTGACGGGCTGATCAAGGGCACCGCCAAGGTCGTACAGACGGATGCCTCCAATGTCAATGTGCGTACCAGAACCAACACCAGCGGTAAAATCATCACCACGGTTGACAAGGGACAAAAGCTGACCTATGAGTCCTCCGAAAACGTGAGCGGCGTCGATTGGTACAAGGTCACTGTGAACGGCACACAGGGCTACATCTGCGGTAAGTACGCCACCCCGCTGACCCTCTCCCCCGTTCCTGAGCAGACGGTGACAACGGCAGTTTCCGAAAGTACCGACAGCAAGTCAATCCGGGTGACGGGAACCATTCTGCACGTGCGTTCCAGCGCCAGCACCTCTTCCAAGAAACTGACCACTGTCACCAACGGTCAGACCTTTGCCTATACCAAGACCAAAACCGTCAACGGCGTCAAGTGGTACTATGTCAAGGTCAACGACAACATCAACGGCTGGGTCATGGGCACTTTCGTCAAGGAGATGACCGCCGCAGACCACAGCGGCGTCTTGAAGGTCACGGGCGAAATTCTCAACGTCCGCTCGGAAGCCAGCACGGACTCCGAGAAAATCACTACCCTCAAAAAAGGGCAGTCCTACAATTACTCCGACATGAAAACCGTTGACAACATCAATTGGTATTATATTCAAGTGGATTCCTCCCGGAGCGGCTGGGTACTGGGTACCTTTATCAGTCTGTTCCAGACGGCGGCCACATCGACGGAAAGCGGTTCGCTCAAGGTGACGGGCACGATTCTGAACGTCCGCACGAGCGCCAGTACTTCCGCTAAAAAGCTCACCACGCTCAAGCTCGGGCAGACCTTCACCTACTCCAACGCCAAGACGGTCAACGGCGTCAAGTGGTATTATATCCGGGTCAACGCCAATCTGAGCGGTTGGGTCATGGGTACCTATGCCTATCCCACGCCCAACGCGCCCGCTACCACTACCACCACCACAACAACAACCGCCGCTCCCACCACTACAACGGTGGCCGTACCCCAGAGCGGTACGCTGAAAGTCACCGGCACACTGGTAAATGTGCGTTCCGGCGCCAGCATCAACGACGATATTCTCACCACCGTCAAGAAGGGGCAGAATTACGCTTATACCGAGGTCAAGGACGACTGGTATTATATCCGCATTTCCTCTTCCCAGAGCGGTTGGATTCTGGGACAGTTCGTCGAGGCCACGCCCAATGCAAATGCCACTACCGCAACGGACGCCAATGGAAACAACGTCACGGCTGCCACGCAGGGCAACGGCGGCAGCGGCCTGCTGAAAATCACCGGCTCCAATGTCAACGTACGCGCTGACGCGGGTCTCGGCTATGACATTGTCACCACCGTCAAGAAGGACGGCATCTATTCCTTTACCGACGTCAAGGACGGCTGGTACTACATTCAGGTCACTGCCGACAAGGGCGGCTGGGTCATGGGCGATTATATCCAGGTCACGCTCAGCAACACGCCAACCACCGTTTCGACACAGCCTACAGCCACTACGGCGCCGCTTCCTGAAAGCGGTACCCTGAAAATCACGGGAGTCCTCGTGAACGTCCGCTCAGGCCGCAGCACCAGTGAGTCTGTCATTACCACGGTCAAGCAGGGAGAATCCTACACCTATTCCGACAAGCAGGACGGCTGGTATTACATTCAGGTGTCCGGCAAGAGCGGCTGGATCATGGCTGACTTTGTGCAGGCTACCCCGAACGCAACCACCACCACGCAGGCTCCGTCAACGCAGACCACCCAATCCACGACTACCACCACGCGCGCCAAGCACGGCAAGGTGGAAATCGTATCGGCCTACGTCAATATCCGTTCGGGGATCGGTTCGGGCAACAAGGTGGTTTATGTGGCCAAAAAGGGTGAAACCTTCACCTATACCGACGCACAGCTCGGCTGGTATTATGTGCAATACTCCGCTTCACAGAGCGGCTGGGTCAGCGGCGATTATGTCGTTGCCAGAGAGGGCGAGGAGACCACCACCACCATTGATAATAGCATACACCCGGCAATCGGCAAGCTGGTTGTCACCGGCACGATGATGAATATTCGCATCGCGCCCGACACCACTGCCAGAAAGATTGCCGAAGCCAGAAAGGACGAAAGCTTCCAGTATTACTATTACTCCGACAATTGGTATTATATCCGCTTGTCTTCGGGCGAATACGGCTGGATACTTGGCACGTTTGTGAGCGCCACACCCTATCCTACTGTCATCACCACCACCACATATACCTATGAAACCACCACAACCGCGCCTTCGGCCTCC
>CAMHEZ010000022.1 GCA_946184295.1 uncultured Clostridia bacterium
GGAGTAGGCTGGGTAAAATCTGGCGCGAGGGTTCAAATCCCTCCTTCTCCGCCAAGCCCCACAAATGCTCAATTCTGGGTGTTTGTGGGGTATTTTCTTTGCCATAGCTGACATCGTTTTATCCCACTTTTTTGAAAAATTTTCACGATACATATTGACAAAATTCACCAAATGTGATATTATATTTCTCGGAGCAGCTCTGAACTGCTTTCATCTTTGGTTCAGCCTATACCGATCAGCACCAAATCGGTATAGGCTTTTTCTTTAAACTGTTACTGCTCGCTAAAAAACGGACTGCTGCCGAAATGGCAACAGCCCGCTTTTTATATTTGCCTCCAAAAAGTCTCAAACGCCGTCAGGAATTTTTGTCCACCGTTTTGAAAGTTTTGAGATTGCCGCTTTTGAGGCTGCGCTTGTCCAACTCAGCGTACACGTCCTCCAGCGGAATACCGCGCTTGACCATGAGCACCATCAGGTGATACATGAGGTCGCTGATCTCGCCTACCAAGTCGCTGTCGCTGTCGTTCTTGGCGGCAATGATGGTTTCGGAGCACTCCTCCCCCACCTTCTTCAGAATCTTGTCGAGGCCGGTATCCAGCAGATAGCAGGTGTAAGACTTCTCCTGCGGGTGATCTCTGCGTTCGATCACCGTGTCATATAAAGCCTGCAATACATCATATTTTTCGTTTGTTTGGTTATTCATACTTGAAAATCTCCTTCCAAATCTATTCGCAATCCTATTGAGCCGATGGGAGCTTTACTCACCTTTTGACGGCTTGAAGCCAATGGCATTGAAAAAGCACGAATGAGCGCCTGTGTGGCAGGCAGCGCCAATCTGATTGACCCGAATGAGCAGTGTGTCGTCGTCGCAGTCGCCGTGAACCGAAACAATATGTTGATAGTGGCCCGAAGTGGCGCCTTTGTTCCACAGTTCTCCACGCGAACGGCTCCAGAACCATGTCATGCCGGTTTCCAGCGTCAAGCGAAGGGATTCCTCATTCATATAGGCCAGCATAAGCACTTCACCGGTGGACGCCTCCTGCACGATAGCGGGAATCAGCTCCGACTTGGCAAAATACCGCGACAGGTCACGCGGCCTGGTTCCCTCTGCGATGGCTTCGGCTACATCGAGATCACCGGTATAGATCGCCTTACCCGCAATCGCGCCGTACAGTCCTTCGTCACGCAGCGCGACGATATCGGCAATGCCGGACACGCCGCCACTCGCGATAATGTCGCACGACACGGCCGCATTGATCTGACGCAGCTGGTCGAGATTGGGACCGGTCAGCGTGCCGTCACGGGAAATGTCAGTGAAGATAATGGTCTTCACACCGATTTTCTCCATTTCCTTGGCCAGATCGACAAAATGAACATTGGAAGTATCCAGCCAGCCCTCGGCGGCTACCATGCCGTCACGGGCATCAATGCCGATGGCGATTTTCTCACCGTATTTTGCAACCGCTTCCTTGGCAAAGGTCGGATTTTTGATGGCTGCTGAGCCGAGTATCACGCGGGAAATGCCGTTTTGCAGATACCAGTCCACGGCCTCCATCGTGCGGATTCCCCCGCCCACCTCAACCTTGAGACCGGTCTCGCGGGCCACGGTCACAAAAATGTCCTTGTTGACCAGCGCGGCATCTTTGGCACCGTCAAGATCCACCATGTGAATCCACTCCGCTCCCGCCGCCTCAAACGAACGGGCGGTTGTCAGCGGATCCTCGGCGACCTTGTGCGCGGTGGCATAATCGCCCTTGACCAGACGGACACACTGCCCGTCCTTGATGTCTATTGCAGGAAAAATTTTCATGATATACAGTCATTCACTCCTGTGCATTTGATGATGTTATATTCATTACGCGTTGTCGATTACATCGCCCATATCGTACAATCCGGCGGGCTTGCCGCTCATGTAGACGGCTGCATTGACCGCGCCTGACGCGAACACGCCGCGGGACTGAGCGGTGTGAGAGATGGTGACAACCTCGTCATGGCCGGCGAAGATAACTTCATGCACGCCCACGATGGTGCCGCCGCGCACCGAGTGAATGCCGATTTCGTTCTTTTCGCGCTTACGGCGCACGCTGTGACGGTCGTACTCATAGCGGGATTCATAGGGCAGTTCCTCACTGATGGCGTTGGCAATCATCAGCGCCGTGCCGCTGGGCGCGTCGAGCTTGCGATTATGGTGCTGTTCCACAATTTCCACATCAAAGGAATCCCCCAGCACCTGCGCGGCCTTACGGGACAGGGCAATCAGCAGGTTGATGCCGAGCGACATATTGCCCGAATGGAAGACCGCGACCTTCTCGGAGGCCTCCTTGATCTGAGCGAGCTGTCCCTCGGAATAGCCGGTGGTACAGAGCACAGCGGGAATATTCTTTTGCACGGCATAGGCAAGAATGGAATCCAGTGCGGCGGGATTAGAGAAATCCACAATCGCGTCGGCGGTTTCCTTCACGTCGGCGATGTCGGCATAAACCTGATAGCCGTTCAGGGAAGCGGTATTGATGTCAACGCCCGCGACAATTTCGCAGTCGCCACGCTCGCCGACAATGCCTGTAATGGCGGCTCCCATCTTGCCGTTGCAGCCGCAAAGAATGATTTTTGTCATAGATTTATACTTCCTTTCAGATTATTCCTAAATTTATTTGCCTAAAAGCTTTCTCACCGCCGCTAAAAATCTCAAACCATGCTCCTTTTCAAGCGTTTCTGGCTCAGGATACGGCGTTTCCAGCACCCACGGGCAGCGGAAAGCAATTTCCATCTGTATCGCAGGTGAGGGAAATTTTTCTTCCATCAGGCTGCAGTTGTCATGAAAGCCCACCGAGAAGCCTTCCGCAATCTGGTATAAGCCGTCTTCATCCAGATGAAACGTTTCTGCCTTCTTGTTTTTATACACCGAAACCCAACAACTTTCTCCCGACAGCACCGTGCCGCAAAGATGATAGAAGCCGCTATAATTGACTGTTTTTCCGCCGTCGTTTGTATCTGTCTCCCACACCTCGGCGGTTTTTTTCAAATCCACGCCCAGATTGGCAAAGAATTCCTGCACTTCATTCGGAAACAGCTCGGTTGCCTGCTCATAATTACAGCAGTCATAACAGGCACAACAATCTGTCATTTTGTTTGCGTGGCGGTAAAACGCGCTTGTCCGCCCCACATCCACATCAATTTGCCATTGACCAAAAGTAAACAGCATTTTCCACGCTCCAATAAAACATATGCTTCCGGTCGGATTGGCAACCGAAAGCATACGCGTTATCTAAGGAAACGCTGATTAAGTCAATTCTCGCACCGCTCAAAGGCATATCCTCGCGGCGCGGAATTGACGGCAGAGCCTTTAATCAGCGTATTCCTAAATTCTTTTAGCGAACAAAGTGAGTGCTTACAGCAAGCCGTGTCTCGCCATTGTCGCGGCGAGCTTCTCCTTGGCCGCATCGGTCATTTCATACAGCGGCATACGGCAGGGACCGGCCTTCATGCCCATCATGTTGAGGGCTTCCTTGACCGGAATCGGGTTCACGTCGATGAAGAGATCGTTGCACAAATCGAGATATTCAAGCTGGAGCGCCGCACTCTCCTTGACCTTGCCGTCAAAGTAAAGCTGGCAGATGTTGTGGGTGACTTCGGGAGCGACATTCGCCAGCACCGAAATGACGCCCTTGCCGCCCAGCGACAGCAGCGGCACGATCTGATCGTCGTTGCCGGAATAGACGTCCAGCTCGTCGCCGCAGAGGGCGCGAATCTTGGCAACCTGTGAAATATTGCCGCTAGCCTCCTTGATAGCCACGATGTTCTCATACTTCGAGAGTGCCTGCGCCGTTTCAGGCGCGATGTTCACACCGGTGCGGCTCTGCACACTGTAGAGAATAATGGGGGTCTTCACCGCGTCGGCAATCGCGCCGAAGTGAGCCACCAGACCGCGCTGGGAGGTCTTATTGTAATAGGGCGTGACCAGCAGCAGACCGTCCGCGCCGAGCTTCTCGGCCTCAGACGAAAGCTCGATGGCATACTTGGTATCGTTACTGCCGGTACCGGCGATGACGGGTACTCTACCCGCAGCCTGTTCGATAGCGAACTTGATGACAGCTACGTGTTCCTCGTCACTCAGGGTGGAAGATTCACCCGTGGTACCGCAGGAAATAATGGCATCGACCTTGTTTTCAATCTGGAACTCAATCAGGTCGGCATAAGCGTCAAAATTGACCGAACCGTCCTCGTTCATGGGGGTGACGATGGCAACGCCGGCGCCGGTGAAAATCGTATTCTTCATGCGACAAGTCCTTCTTTCTCATCAAATTTTTAAAATTTTGTATATAGGAACCAAAACGAAAATACCGCTGTATTTATCATATGCGTGAATCAAATAACCGGTGAATATATGCCAAGCCCGCAGGGCTTCCATCATGATTCACTATTCATTATTCACCATTCACTATTCTTTTAGCGAGCGAATGCGAGCGCTTAATCAAGCCAGCCCTGTGCGCAGAGAAGCTCCGCCATGAGGACAGCGCCGCCCGCCGCGCCACGCAGCGTGTTGTGGGAGAGACAGACGAATTTGTAGTCGTACTGGGTGTCCTCGCGCAGACGGCCGCAGCTCACAGCCATACCGCCTTCGAGATTTCTGTCGAGCTTAGCCTGGGGTCTGTTGTCCTCCTCGAAGTAGTGAATAAACTGCTTGGGAGCGCTGGGCAGACCCAGCTTCTGAGGCTCACCGGAGAAATTGGCCCACTTTTCCTTGATTTCTTCAATGGTAGGCTTATTCTTGAAACGCACAAACACCGCGGCCGTGTGACCGTCGGAAACCGGTACGCGGAGACACTGGGTAGTGATGCAGATATCGTCGCGCAGCGTGATCTTGCCGTCGGCATAGGTGCCCCAGACTTTCAGGGGTTCCTTCTCGGACTTCTCTTCCTCGCCGCCGATGAAGGGAATCAGGTTGTCAACCATTTCGGGCCATGTCTCAAAATTCTTGCCCGCGCCGGAAATCGCCTGATAGGTGCAGGCCAGCACATCTTCCACACCGTACTCGAGCAGAGGGGTGAGGGCGGGGACATAGCTCTGAATGGAGCAGTTGGACTTCACGGAAATAAAGCCGCGCTTGGTGCCCAGACGCTCGCGCTGCGCCTCGATGATCTGGGAATGATCGGCGTTGATTTCGGGGATAATCATGGGGACGTCCTCAGTGAAGCGGTTCGCGCTGTTATTGGACATAACCGGGCATTCGTGCTTGGCATATCTCTCTTCAAGCGCTTTGATTTCGTCCTTCTTCATGTCAACCGCACAGAAGACAAAATCCACCATCGAGGTGATCTTCTCGATGTCCGCGTCCGCGTCCATGATGACCATATCGGCCATCTCGGCAGGCATGGGGGTGGCGAGCTTCCAGCGGGAACCGACCGCCTCTTTGTAAGTCTTGCCCGCGGAACGTGCGCTGGCGGCCAGCACAACGACCTTGAACCAGGGGTGACCCGACAGCAGGGTGGCAAAACGCTGACCTACCATACCCGTTGCACCGATGATACCTACCTTGTATGTTTCTTTCATGTCAACAACCTCCAAAAAAATAAATCCAAAAAAGCAGAAAAAATTTGACTGATAACAAAAAAACCGGTTGATTACCGGTCATCAATGCGCTATAATATGAATCGTTGGTTCCCGGAACTACCAATTCCGCCCGCTCGCTCATATTATCGAAGTTACGATAGCACTCCATCACACACGATGACAGTGATACGGCTCTTGACCGCACCCCCAGATATCCGCCGCGCCAATCAGGGCGGATTCTTCGGCGGCACAACCTTTCCTGACAACCTCAAACGGCTATGGCAGCCTCGGTCAACGCTACTCTTTTGATGCCGCGCCTCTATCAAAATTCTGTTTTTCAATTATCACTGTCTCTATTATAGCGCGTTATCGCCAAATGTCAAGGCTTTTTATTATAATATGCAAGGATTGATTCCATGAAAACATCTGATTTTTACTATGATCTGCCACAGGAGCTGATTGCCCAGCACCCTGTGGAGCCCCGTGATGCGTCCCGCCTGATGGTGATGAACCGGACAAGCGGCGCACTGGAGCACCGCCATTTCCGCGACGTGATCGACTATCTGAATCCCGGCGACTGTCTGATTGTCAATGATTCCCGTGTACTGCCCGCCCGTATTTTCGGCGTAAAGGAAGGCGGAAAATCGCTCAATGAATTTTTGCTGCTCACCCAGAAGGAGCAGAAGGTGTGGGAATGTCTCACCAAGCCGGGCAAGCGTGCGAAGGTCGGCACGCGCTTTACCTTTGGCGAAGGACTGATGACGGGGGAAGTCATTGATGTGCTGGAGGACGGCAACCGCATTGTGCGTTTTGCATGTGACGACGAGTTTTTCTCGGTACTGGACCGCATCGGGCAAATGCCCCTCCCCCCCTACATCACGGAAAAACTGGCAGACAAGGAACGCTATCAGACGGTCTACTCCCGTGAACTCGGCTCGGCTGCGGCGCCAACAGCGGGATTGCATTTTACCAACGAGCTGCTGGACAAAATTCGCGCCAAAGGGGTGAAAATCGGCTATGTCACCCTGCACGTCGGACTTGGCACATTCCGGCCGGTCAAAGTGGACGACGTAAACCATCACGTGATGCACTCGGAACACTACTGTCTGCCCCAGGAAACGGCGGATTTGATTAATGAAACCCACGCAAACGGGAGACGCGTGATTTCCGTGGGTACGACCAGCTGCCGCACACTGGAATCCTGCCCCGTCATCGACGGAAAGATTCAGGCCGCCGACGGCTGGACGCAGATTTTCATTTACCCCGGCTACCAATTCAAGGTGATCGACGGACTGATTACCAACTTCCACCTGCCCGAAAGTACGCTGATTATGCTGGTATCTGCTTTCGCCGGTTTCGATCACGTTATGAGCGCGTACAAAACAGCCGTTGATGAGAAATACAGATTTTTTTCGTTTGGAGATGCAATGCTTATTGTATAATGGAAAGGTGATTTGAAAATGTGCAACATATCAATGCTCAAAATCAAGCTGTCGGCGCTGTCGGTCTATAACGGCCTGCTGCGCGACCAATTGATACACAGTCTGAATGAACTGCTCGGCGCGATGAAGGATTCTCCCGCTGATTTTGCCGCCAGATGGGGCGCGTTCTTCTCGCTGCTGAGCGCGGAAGACTGCCGCGCCGAATCGCTCAGTGACGCTATTTACAACAAGGCAGTTTATGACGACAATGTCTTTACCCGTGCGGCTGCCGGAGGTGAAATCTTCGGCGGCGGCGCGGACAAATCCTGGAGCGACGGCCGCACGCTTGACGCGGTCCACAAGGATCTGGCTACCCTGCGGGAGCTGGCGGCACTCACGCCTGACGATGTGCTGGCTGCCTATCCCCGCCGCGACGCGTTCGGGGAATGCCCGTTTGACATTCTCCCCCGCTGGGACTGCGGTTCGGCGGAAATCACCTATGACGGCATCGTCAAATTCCACATGGCCAACGGCTGCGGCGAATATGCCAAATACATCGCTTTTGTGCGCCGCGCGGGTCGCTGTGTGCCGATTCCCAATCCCGACATCATCGCGCTGGATTCCCTCAAGGGCTATGAGGACGTCCGTCAGCCGGTCATCGACAATACCATCGCATTTCTCAGCGGTCTGCCCGCCAACAACTGCCTGCTCTATGGCGACCGCGGCACCGGCAAATCCTCCACCGTCAAGGCACTGCTCAACGAATTTTGCGACCGGGGTCTGCGCCTGATTGAACTGCCCAAGCTCTATCTCAGCGAATATCCTGACATCGTGCAGGAAATCGCGGGGCTGCCGCTCAAATTCATCATCTTCATCGACGACCTTTCCTTTCAGGCGGGCGATGAGAATTATGCCGCTTTGAAGGGTGTGCTGGAAGGCGGCATTGCCTCCCGCCCCGACAACGCGTTGATCTACGCCACCACCAACCGCCGTCATATGCTCAATGAAGCCTTTTCCGACCGGCGCGGCGACGAGATTCACGCCTCCGACACCATTCAGGAATCGCTCTCACTCTCCGACCGTTTCGGCGTACAGGTAACCTTCCTCGCCCCCGACCGCGCCAACTACTTCCGCATTATCCACGCGCTGGCGTTGGAACGCCGTCTGAATGTGGATTCACTGGAGCTGGAACTGGCGGCTGAACGCTGGGCCATCGCCAAGGGCGGCCGCTCGCCCCGCACAGCGGTGCAATTCATTGATGACGCCGAGGCGCGTCTGGCAAGGGGATTGGAATTATGAGTTTTTTTGCAAATGATAACACAGAAGGCACGGACGGCGCAAGACTTTGGGAAGGAAACTGCCAGCCACGGGAATACGGCAGTGATGTGCTGGCCTTTGTGGGGGACGGCGTGTTCGGCCTGATGGTGCGGGAATATCTGGCATTAAACAGCCGCGTTCACGCCGGCGAACAGCACAATCGTGCCGTCGCCATGGTGCGCTGTGAAGCACAGGCCGACTATATGCAGCGGCTCCTGCCCCACCTCACCGAAGAGGAAGAAGGCGTGTTCCGCCGGGGCCGCAACTATCACACCTCCCACACGCCGCGCAAAAACGTCGCGGCCTACCGCACTGCCACAGGTCTGGAAGCGCTCTTCGGCTATCTCTACCTGTGTGGAAATACCCCCCGCTTGCGGGAACTGTTTGAAATCTGTATCGTACCGGACAACGAAACAAACTAAACCACATGAAAACACGGCGTGCTCCAAAAAGGCGCCGCGCCGTGTCTTAAGCAATATTACACCAGGCTGACTCATGGGACGTTCATTTCGTTCCGTCCCCGCATTGTTCAGCAGCCGCTGTCGTTTCTCTCCTGCGCGTTCTGGCGGTTCTGTCCATAACAATCGCTGCAATCATTGCAATCGGTTGGGTTTCCATTCTGATGACCGCGGGCATTGGCGTTGTTCTGACAATCCTGAACGGACTGGCTGCCCCGATTGTTGCGCTTGTTCTTTTTACTTTGACTCTGTTGATTATTAGAATAATTGGCCATTTTGAAAAGCCTCCCTTCTGCTGTTTAGTGTAAACAACGACACGGCTTTTATACGCTCAGACTTTACAAAAATTAAAAAAAGAGGGATAGAAGATGTTCAATATCATGGTCGTGGAAGACGACAAAAACACACGCCGCCTGATGGAAACCGTATTGACACAAAACGGTTTCCGCGTGATTCCGGCCTGCGACGGTGTGGAAGCACTTGAACTGCTGGAAAAAAAACAGGTCGATCTGATTGTGTTGGACGTCATGCTGCCCCGCATGGACGGCTACGAATTGACCCGCCTGATGCGCGAAGGCGGCAGCGATATGCCTATTCTGATGGTAACGGCCAAGGAAACCAAGGCCGACAAACGCGAAGGATTCACCTCCGGCGCGGACGACTACATGGTAAAACCGGTAGACGAGGAGGAAATGCTGCTGCGCATCAACGCCCTGCTGCGGCGCGCCAAGATCGCCAGTGAACACTGCATTGTGATCGGCTCCACCAAGTTCAGCTATGACGCGATGACGGTAGAGCGGGACGGCGTGGTGAGCGAACTGCCCCAGAAGGAGTTTCTGCTCATCTTCAAGCTGCTTTCCTATCAGAATAAGGTATTTACCCGCCGTCAGCTCATGGACGAGCTGTGGGACATGGACAGCGACACGGATGAACGTACCGTGGACGTACATATCAACCGACTGCGCGACCGCTTCAAGGACAACGACGATTTTGAGATTGTCACCGTGCGCGGTCTGGGCTATAAGGCGGTGGCCAAGACATGACAAATCCTTCTCCCACAAAAAAGCACCGTATGAGCGAAGCGGAACGGAAATCGTTCCGCTCCCTGATGACCGCCTTCACGCTGCTGGTATTCGGCATTCTGACTTCCGCTGTACTCATCACCTCGGTGATGTTTATCCTGCTCTACAAGCTGGGCGTTTTTCCACAAGCGATTGTCTCTCCCATCATTCTGCCGGTGCTCGCGCTGCTGGCGTGTATGATAATCGGCACCATTCTGTCGGTCTTCGCGGGACGGCTGTTTCTCAATCCTCTGCGCCGTCTTATCGCGGCTCATGAGCAGATCCAGTCGGGCAACTACCATATTCGCGTGTCAGACAAAACGCCCATCAGGGAATTGGGCAACCTGATCCAGAGCTTCAACGATATGGCCGGTGAGCTGGAAGCCACGGAACTCTTTCGCAACGACTTCATCAACAACTTTTCCCACGAATTCAAAACCCCCATTGTCTCCATTCGCGGCTTTGCGCGGCAGCTGCAAAAAGACAACGAACAACACCTTCTGTCGGGTGAACAGAGGCGGGAATACACCGATATCATTGCCTACGAATCCGACCGTCTGGCACGGCTTTCCTCCAATATTCTGCTGCTGACTAATTTTGAAAATCAGCAGATCGTCACTGACAAGACGGAATTTTACCTTGACGAACAGCTTCGCCATGTGGTGCTGATTCTGGAAAAGGAATGGAGCAGCCGCGGCATTGAGCCGGAATTGGATCTGGACGAGGTGCGGTACACCTTCAACGAGGAAATGCTCTCACAGATGTGGCTGAATCTCATCGGCAACGCGATTAAATTTTCTCCGGACGGCGGCACTATCAAGATTCGCTGCAAAAAGAAAGATCAGCACATTGTGGTGGATATCATCGACGGCGGCGAGGGAATGGACGCGGACACACTCCGCAAAATCTTCGACAAGTTCTATCAAGGCGACACTTCCCGCAAAGCGGACGGCAACGGTCTGGGGCTGGCCATCGTCAAGCGCATTGCCGAACTGGCGGGCGGCGAGGTCACGGTCAAGAGTGAACAGGGCAAAGGCAGCCGATTTCGGGTCAGATTGCCGTTATAACAAACGGTAGTGAACGGAGGAAAGCATATCAGTGAATTTACATACTGCTTTTTTGGACGAAATGAAAGACATGCTCGGCTCGGAGTACGCTGATTTTCTGGCGTGCATGGAACAGCCGCACAAGCGGGGCATTCGCATTAACACACTGAAAATGCCATTCGGAGAACGCGACAAACTGGGGCTGGATTTGGAACTATGTCCCTTCTCGCCAAGCGGTTTTTATCTGCGCTCGTCTGAAGGAGGCATCGGCCGTTCGCCGTGGCACCACGCAGGCGCGTTCTATTCGCAGGAGCCATCCGCCATGTCTGCCGTGACGGTGCTGAACCCGCAGCCGGGCGAACGCGTGCTCGACCTCTGCGCCGCGCCGGGCGGCAAATCCACGCAGATCGCGGCGGCCTTGCAGGGGGAAGGTCTGCTGTGGAGCAACGAATATGTCAAAAAACGCGCACAGATTCTGCTCTCCAATATCGAGCGCATGGGCGTAAGGAATGCCGTTGTTTCCAACGCTCACCCCGATATGCTTGCTGCCAAATTGGCAGGATTTTTTGACAAGGTACTGGTGGACGCGCCGTGTTCCGGCGAAGGCATGTTCCGCCGCGATGAAATCGCCGTCAACGAGTGGACCCCTGAACACTCCGCAACCTGCGCGGTGCGTCAGCTCGCGATATTGGAAAGCGCAGCACCGTGCGTGCGGGACGGGGGCGTGTTGGTATATTCCACCTGCACTTTCTCCTTCTGCGAAAACGAAGACGTAGTGATTGCCTTTCTGGAACACCACCCGGAATTTTCCATCGAAGACAGCGGTGTGACCTTCGGCCGCCCCGGCTTTGACCGCAGTGACGCCTTTGACCTCACGCGCAGCCGCAGAATCTTCCCGATGGATGGCGGCGAAGGGCATTTTGTCGCCAGGCTCCGGAAATCGGGCGGAGATTTCTCCAATATTTCTGCCGCTCCGGCAGGAAATATCAATCCAAATGACAATGAGAAACGTGCCGCCGCACTTTTTGAGGAAGGTTTCACCTGTCAGCCATACGGAGCAATTGTCCAGATCGGCGAATCCTGTTATCTCCAGCCCAAAGAAATGAGAGAAATTCCCGACCTGCGGGGGCTGGGCATACTGCGCGGCGGTGTGCTGCTGGGAGAAATACTGCTCGGCAGAATCGAACCGTCCCATGCGCTCTTCATGGCAGCGATGCCTGAGGAATGCCGCCGCATAGTTTCCCTCGCACCCGACAGCGCCGAACTGGCCGCCTTCCTGCACGGGGAGGAAATCGACCTGCCGCCGACCTGCGAGGGCTTCAAAGGCTTCACCGCCGTGGCCTGCGGCAACACCGTCACCGGCTTCGGCAAAGCCTCGGGGGGCAGACTCAAGAATCGCTATCCTAAGGGACTTCGCATATTGAATTGACGTTTTTATATCTTGAATCACCATTTGATTCACGCCGCATATTCTGAAATTGTACGGAAATTGATTCGTCTATTTTCACATCAATAACGGAGTTGATTTTTATGTGCGGAATCGCAGGAGAAATTTGTCCGAAAGGCGGCGTGACAGGTGAATACGCTCACGCGGCACAGGACGCCATGCGGCGGCGGGGTCCCGACCAGAACGGCCTTTATCTGAGCGACAGCGCGGTGCTGATACATACCCGGCTTTGCGTGGTGGACATCGAGAACGGACGGCAGCCCATGAGCTGTTTGTCCGACGGCAACCGCTATGTGATCGTTTACAACGGTGAGCTATACAACACCGCAGAAGTACGCGCTGAGCTGCTTGAACACGGCTGCGAATTTAAGGGGCATTCCGACACGGAAGTAGTCTTGAAGGCCTACACGGTATTCGGTTCGGACTGCGTCAACAAATTCAACGGAATCTTTGCCTTCGCGGTCTGGGATGAGAAGAAACGCCGCCTGTTCTTCGCCCGCGACCGCATCGGCGTCAAGCCCTTCTTCTACTGCGTCAAGGACGGCAAATTTATCTTTTCCTCCGAAATCAAGGGGATTCTCGCCCAAACAAATGAGCAACCCCAAATTGACGTACAGGGTGTCATGGAGATCATGCTCATCGGTCCCGGACGCACGCCCGGCTATGGCGTGTTCAAGGGCGTGGAGGAATTAAAGCCCGCCCACTGCGGCTTCTATGACGACGACGGCCTGCGCATCTACCGCTATTGGAGCCTCAAAGACCGCGAACATACCGAGAGTTTTGCACAAACTGCGGAACACGTACGCTATCTTGTCACCGATGCCATCAAAAGACAGTTGATTTCCGATGTACCGATCGGGACATTCCTGTCGGGCGGTCTGGATTCCAGCCTGATATCCTCAGTGGCCTCACGCGTTATGAAGGAACGCGGTCAGCGGCTGCAAACCTTCACCATCAATTACAAGGACAACGATAAGTATTTTCAGGCAACCAAATTCCAGCCCAACAGCGACAGCGATTTTGTCGGGCAAATGGTGGCCTATCTGGGCAGTGACAGCCACATGATTGAAATTGATACGCCCGCGCTTGTGCAGGCGCTCTTCAATGCCGTGGACGCACGTGATTTGCCGGGCATGGCGGATGTGGATTCCTCGCTGCTGCTCTTCTGCGACGAAACCAAGAAGCACGTCACTGTGGCACTGTCGGGAGAATGCGCTGACGAAATTTTCGGCGGCTATCCATGGTTCCGCGACCCGACCGTTCGTGCGGTCAACGGCTTCCCATGGGCACAGTCCACCGCCTACCGCGCCGAATTTATCCGCCCGGAATTTACCCGGCAAATCGACCCCAACGATTATGTGCAGGACAAATACCTTGCCACCGTCCGGGCAACCGACAAGCGGGAAGGCCTCTCCCCCCTTGAATCCCGTATGAAGGAAATGGTGAATCTGAATCATCACTGGTTCATGCAGACACTGCTTGACCGCAAAGACAGAATGTCCATGTACAATGGACTGGAAGTGCGCGTGCCCTTCTGCGACTATCGCATCGCGGAATACCTTTACGGTGTGCCGTGGGAATTTAAGGACTACCGACACTACGAGAAGGGGCTGCTGCGAGAGGCGATGAAGGATTATCTGCCTCATGATATTCTCTGGCGCAAGAAAAGCCCGTATCCCAAAACGCACAATCCCACCTATCTCGCTGCGGTTTCCAAGCGGCTGGAAGAATTGGTGTGGGACACCGCCGCGCCGCTATGGCAAATCGTCCGCCGTGACAAGGCCGCCACCCTTCTCAATACTGCCAACAATCCCCAACCGTGGTACGGTCAGCTCATGACCACGCCCCAGACCATCGCCTATCTCTTGCAGGTCAACTATTGGCTGGAAACCTACAATATCCGCATCATTTCATAATAAAACAGCCTGCACGGCGCCTTTTCCCCCTCTGGCAGAGGAGAAAAACGCCATGCAGGCTTGCATTTATTTTACCGATAGATCACAGTTCAAATCCAAAGGGCAGCATTTCGCTCAACGTATGAATCTCCACTTCATCATACTTGCCGTACAAGCGAGGTTTGGCAAGTATAATCGGAAAATCCGGTCCGCAAAATTCCTGCATGACCTGACGGCACACGCCGCAAGGCGGACAGATGCTATCAATCACGCCGTCCTTGCCTCCCGCAACGGCAATCATCTGAAATCCCGTCTCTCCTGCACTTACAGCCTTGGCAAAAGCCACGCGCTCAGCACAGAGAGAAGGCGAAAATGAGCTGTTTTCTACGTTACAGCCGGTGTAAACTCTACCGCTGTCGGACAGCAGCGCCGCTCCCACCTTGAATCCCGAATAGGGACAGTAGGATTGCCGGAGCGCACGCACGGCGGCATTGGCCAGATGCTTAGGCATCTCGGTAATCTCGCCGAACAAGCTCAGTCCGGGACAATCATAAGCCACATCAAAGATATCCGCCAGTGTTGCGGCAATGTTGGTAAACCCCTTTTGCGTCCCAAGATTCACAGGCAAAATCTTTTTGCCGTACATCAGCAGCGGAACATATTCCCGTGTGTGGTCGGTGCTGTTGTCGGCAGGATCACAGCCGTGGTCGGCAGTGAGAATCAGCAGATCGTCTTCCCGCAGCTTCGGCAGGAAATCCCCCAGCCACTTGTCAAAGGCAGACAGCGCACGCGCATAGCCCTGCACATCCTGCCGGTGGCCGTAAAGCATGTCGAAATCCACCAGATTCACAAAGCACAGCCCGTTGAAATCGGTATCCACCAGTTCCATTGTCCGCGTCATGCCGCCAACATTGCCCCCTGTGGGAATCATTCTGGTCAGCCCCCGCTTGGCAAACAGATCCTTGATCTTGCCCACGGAAATCACAGCATATCCCGCCGCTTTCAGCATATCCAATACGGTTTCCGACGGTGGCTCAAGAGAAAAATCGTGACGGCGGCTGGTGCGGGTAAAGCTGCTCGGTTCCCCGATAAACGGACGGGCAATCACACGCCCCACCCCGTATTGACCGGTCAGTATTTTCCGTGCCATCTCACAATAACGGTAAAGCTCCTCTACCGGCACGATGTCCTCGTGCGCCGCAATCTGGAAAACACTGTCGGCTGAAGTATAGACAATCAGGTCGCCCGTGCGCATATGCTCCTCACCGTAATCCACGATCACCTGTGTGCCGGAATACGGTTTATTACAGAGTACGCCGCGACCGGTCAATGTCCGGAATTGGTCGATGACTTCCTGCGGAAATCCGTCGGGAAAGGTGGGCAGCGGCTGTTCGGACACCACTCCCGCAATCTCCCAATGTCCTACGGTGGAATCCTTGCCATTGGAAAGCTCGCTGAGCTTGCCGACTGCCGCTTTTGGCGCTTCAGTCGTGCCGAGAAATCCCAATCCGTCAATATTGCCGATGCCCAGCGAGCGTAAATTTGGAATAAACAGCTCTTTTGTCTGTGACAAACTGCGCAGCGTATGCGCTCCTTTGTCTCCAAACCGCGCCGCGTCCGGCATTTCCCCCGCGCCCAGACTGTCGAGAACCATCAAAAATACCCGCTTGATCTTGCCGAAATGATTCATATCAACTGCTCTCCTAATTCTCAATCGCCGTATCCAGCGCAATTTCCATCATCGTGGTGAAGGTGGTCTGCCGTTCCTCGGCAGTGGTAGCCTCGCCGGTCAGAATGTGGTCGGAAACCGTAAAGAGTCCCAGCGCATGCTTCCCGCAGCGTGCCGCGTTCATATAAAGTGCCGCCGCTTCCATCTCGATGCACAGCACACCCATTCTCGCCCACTGCATCGTGGCGGTTTCGTCGTCGCAATAAAAGGTATCGGACGACAGACAGTTACCCACATGATACACTGCGCCGTGTTTTTCCGCGTTGTCAATGGCCGTCTTCATCAGGCCGTAGCTCGCGGTCGGCGCGAAGGTACCGGGCAGCTTGTACTGTGAGGCATAGTTGGAATTGGTACACGCCCCCATGGCAATGACGATATCCCGCACATGGACATCCGGGGAAATTGCCCCTGCCGTGCCCACACGAATGATATTCTCCACGCCAAAAAAATTGAAAAGCTCATAACTGTAAATCCCGATAGAAGGCATTCCCATGCCGCTGGCCATCACTGACACGCGCTCTCCCTTGTAAGTGCCCGTGTAACCCTGAATGCCCCGCACATTGTTGACCAACACCGCATTTGCCAGATAATGCTCCGCGATAAACTTCGCCCGCAACGGATCACCCGGCATCAGCACTGTCCTCGCAAAATCCTTGGGCTCCGCGTTGATATGCGGTGTAGGATAATTTTTTTCCGCCATCTTTCTCAAACCTCTTTTCTCATCATCATGCCATGAACGATTCTTTATTTGTCTTCGTTCTTCATTTTCTTCACCAGTCGGCTGGTACCCAGTCGCGACGCGCCCAAAGAAATCAGTTCTTCCGCGTTAGCAAAGCCGGCAATGCCGCCTGAGGCCTTGATTTTAACATGGGGAGCCACATGCTCCGCCATCAGCTTGATATCCGCCGCCGTGGCGCCGCCCTTGGAAAAGCCGGTGGACGTCTTGATGAAGTCCGCGCCGGATTCCGACACGATCTCACACATTTTGATTTTTTCTTCCTCCGTGAGCAGGAAAGTCTCGATGATAACCTTCAGAATCCTGTCACCGCACGCTGCCTTGACTGCCTTGATTTCAGCCAGAATATCATCATAACGCTTGTCCTTGAGCCAGCCGATATTGATAACCATGTCAATTTCGTCCGCGCCGTTGGCAATCGCGTCCTGCGTCTCGAACACCTTCACCGCAGTGGTGCTGTAGCCGTTCGGAAAACCGATCACCGTGCCGATCGGCATTTTGCCATTCAGATATGCCGCTGCCTGTTTGACATAGCTCGGAGGAATGCAGACCGACGCCGTGCCGAACTGCAAGCCGTCGTCACACAGCGAACGAATTTCCTCCCACGTTGCCTCAGGCTTCAGACGCGTATGATCTGTCATTTTCAAAATCTCTGCTTTATTCATAAAAGATTAACTCCTTTCAACTTTCCAGTGCTTCCACAGCCTGTCGAATGGTGCGCACACCGTAGAGATGAATACCGTAATCCTGCGGGGAGCCGCTGAGGGATTGCAGATTGTGGTAGGGCATAATACATTTGTTGAACCCCAGTCGCGCCGCTTCCCGAATACGTGCTTCCGCATGGTTGACGGCGCGCAGCTCGCCCGCCAGACCGATTTCCCCAAAGGCGATCACGTCCTCACCCACACACACGTCCTTGAGACTGCTCACAAGAGCAATGGCTACCGCCAGATCCGCCGCAGGCTCCATCAGTCGGAGTCCTCCGACCACATTGATATAGGTGTCCATATTGGCGAAGAAGTAGCCCGACCGCTTTTCGAGTACGGCGATAATCAGATTCATGCGGCTGATGTCAAAGCCGGTGGACATACGACGGGGATTGCCAAATCCGGACGAGGCCGCCAATCCCTGCACTTCCGCCAAAATCGGCCGCGTGCCCTCGATAGTGCAGGCCACACAGGTACCTGATACATTCACCGGACGTCCCGACAGCAGCATCATGGAAGGATTTTCCACTTCCCGCAGGCCGTTATCCTGCATATCGAACACGCCGATCTCATTGGTAGAGCCGTAGCGGTTTTTGACCGCACGGAGAATGCGGTAAGACAGATGCCTGTCCCCTTCCAGATACAGCACCGCATCCACAATGTGTTCCAGCACTTTCGGTCCCGCAATCGCGCCGTCCTTGTTGACGTGTCCCACCAGAATCGTGGGGATTTCCAGCGCCTTGATGCTGCGCATGATGGCATTGGTACACTCGCGCACCTGCACCACACTGCCCGCCGAGGAACTCAGTTCTTTCATCATCATGGTCTGAATGGAATCGATCATCACAATGTCCGGCTTCATGACGCGGATATTCTCAATTACTCGCTCCACATCGGTTTCGGCCAGTACATAGAGATTCTCGCTGTTGACCCCCAGCCGCATGGCGCGCAGTTTGAGCTGCCGGCGCGATTCCTCGCCCGATACATAGAGGATTTTCAGTCCACGCCCCATGTATTCACAGATTTGCAGAAGAATGGTGGATTTGCCGATGCCCGGGTCGCCGCCCAGCAGAATCAGCGAACCTTTGACGATACCGCCCCCCAGCACCCGGTCAAGCTCCCCCATACCGGTGGAATAACGTGGCTCGTCCTTGGTGCTGATGTCGCGGATAGAAGTCGGCAGATCCGACGCGGTCAGCGTCACCGACGGAGCGCCGCCGCGCCGCAGTCCCGACGCGCCGGGAGCAGGCACAGCCGTTTCCCGCACCTGCTCTTCCAACGTGTTCCACTCACCGCACGACGGACATTTGCCGTACCACTTGCTGGATTCGTAACCGCACTGATTACAGACATACACATTTTTTGATTTTGCCATTTTTATTCGATTCGCCTTTCGTTTGTGCCTGTTTCTGTCAGTATAACACATTTTCCCGCAAAAGGCAACCGTATTATTGGACGGATTTGTCAAATTATCGTGAAGATTCCCTGTATTGCAGAATGCCGCGATAAATACAATAAGCAATCCGGTACTGATATTCCTCCGTTCCCAGCAGCGCTTCCTCCTTCGGGTTCGATAAAAAGCCGCATTCGCAAAGCACAGCGGTGTTCTGCGCGTTGTAGAAAAGATAGAGATTCTTGCCGGTTTTCACAATTTCCCGCGGCTTTTCGGGCTGGATGGCTGTGTTAAATTCGTCCTGAATATACTGCGCCAGCAACTGACTGCTCTCGCGGTTGGGGGAATAGAAAATCTGTCCGCCGTAGGTTTTGCTGCTGCCCTCCAGCTTATTCTGATGAATGCTCACCAGCGTGGAGCCAGGATAGAGCTTTGTCAGATTCAGACGGTTGCGCATATCGCTGATTTTCTTCTTGCGCACGGTGGTATCATCAACGTCGTTGGTCGCAACGTCGGTTTCACGGGTCATCACCACATCGAATCCCGCCTGGGTAAGCATATCGCGCAGCTTGAGTGATATGGCAAGATTGATGTCTTTCTCCACGGTACCGTTCACGCCTACCGCGCCTCCGTCAAATCCGCCATGTCCGGGGTCAATAATGATGACGTTGGTATTGTCCTGCTCCGCCGTTGTCATGCTCATGCCGCTGACGCCTTCATACAGACGACCCGTCAGAAACAGTGCCAGCGCCAGTATGCCCGCCGCAAAAAATAAAAACCAATGCTTCGCCCTCAGGTGAATCATGCTCATACGCCTCCGTTAATCTTTCTCATATGTCCATGTTTATTGTCCAAACCATTGAATTATGACTTGCCAAAAGGTACTGTTGGGACATGATTGGGGAAGAAATTTGTGAGAAGTATTTGAAATATTTGAAGTAAGTTTACATATTTGTAATAAAGCGCCGGGCAAATTATGAGATAATAAATTTTGAAATACGGTTCAGGAAGGGAGCTAACCACCAAGGTGTTTGGGTATATCCGCATCTGCAAGCCGCAAATGAAAATTTGTGAATATGACACCTACCAAGCGGTCTACTGTACCCTTTGCCGCCACCTTGGCAGACACTTGGGGCTGCCTGCGCGCATGCTGCTGAATTATGACTATACTTTCCTCACCATGGTCATGATCGCGCTCAGCGAAGAACCTTCCCGGTTTGTTCGCGGCCGCTGTGTTTTCAACCCCGCCAAACGGTGCGGCAACTGCGCCACTCACGCCGACGCCTTTGAATATACCTCCGCCCTCACCGCCATCATGTTCTATCACAAGCTCAGAGATAATATCAACGACGCCACCGGCGGCAAGCGGCTGCTTTGGCAAATGCTCCTGCCGTATGCGTCTCATGTCCGCAAACGCGCCATGAAGCTGTGCGCCGACGAAGACGCATTGGTGGACAAATATATCCGCAGGCAGTTTGAGGCCGAGCACAGAGCCGTTGAAAGCGGTGATGTTATCGTCGATGAACTGTGTCAGCCCACTGCCGACGTGATTTCCGCCATCGCGGTGAAACTATCGACAAAGCCGGACGAACAAACGGTATTGAAATATTTCGGCTATTTCCTCGGCCGCTGGATCTATCTCATCGACGCGCTGGACGATCTGGACGAGGATTTACAGAATCGCTCTTTTAATCCGTTGGCACTGAAATTTCACCTGACGGCACAGGACACGGCGGAGCGTTCCGAAGCGTGGGAAAATGCCCGTCAGTTCGGCAACGACAGCCTGAACCAGTCCATTGCCGAAGCCATCAAATATTACGAATTACTCGATTTCGGTCAGTTCAAACCGATACTCGACAATATTATGTATCTCGGCGTCTCCGAGGCGCAGCGATCAGCCTTGATGAAAGGCATGACCGACAATCCCAAAGAACAAAAAAACCGAAAAACAGGAGTTGAAACATCATGACGGATCCGTATGCAGTACTGGGCGTGTCCTCCGGTGCCTCTGATGAAGAGGTCAAGACCGCTTATCGCAATCTTGCCAAGAAATATCACCCCGACAATTACGCCGGCGCCCCCGATGTAGCGGAGCTGGCTGCCGAAAAAATGTCACAGATCAATCAGGCTTACGACGAGATTGTCAATGCCCGCAAAAACGGGCAGCCTGTCGGCGGTTCCTCCGGCGGCACGTCGGGCGGCTATGGCGGCAGCGCAGGCAATCAGAACAGCTACAACGGCGCGGGCAGCTTCTCCGGCTCGCAGCACACCGACTTTGCCGATGTGCGCAACCTGCTGGCGGCAGGGCGTATTACGGACGCGGAAATGGTGCTGGACGGTGTTCCCGCGGCGCGCCGCAACGCAGAATGGTACTTTCTCAAGGGCAGCGTGCTCTATCGCCGCGGCTGGATCGATCAGGCTTACGCTTACCTCGAAACCGCAGTCAATGCCGCCCCCAACAACACCGAATACCGCGCCGCATATACGCAGGTTTCTCAACAGCGCAGCGGCAAGAGAGGCGGTTATCAGTATAACCCAAAACAAAGCAATTCTTCGTGCACCAGCGGCTGTGGTCCCTGCTCCACCTGCGTGGGTCTGCTCTGTGCCGACTCTTGCTGTGAGTGTTTCGGCGGCGACCTCATTACCTGCTGCTAACCATCACAGAACCGGGAGGAATTGTTTTGAGAAATTCTGCCAATTCGGCCAAAATTGCCGTCTGTGGCATTTTGACGGCGCTCAGTGTGCTGGCTCTCGTGCTGGCGGGATTCCTGGGGGTCATGACCTACGCGGCCCCTATGCTGATCGGCGGATTGCTCATCGTGCCGGTCAAGGAATACGGCACCAAGACGGCTGTCACTATGTTCGCGGCGGTAGCGCTGCTGGGCATCATGCTGGTGACGGACAAGGAACTTGCTTTCTTCTATCTCATGCTGTTCGGACATTACCCCATCATTCAGCCCTACATCAACCGTCTGGCCTCGCGTCCGCTACGGATGGTTGTCAAGGCGGCGATTTTCAACGGCTGTTCCGTATTGGCCATCTGGCTGGCGAGCGTCGTCATGGCCGTACCGGTCTTCGACACTGACAGCCCGTTGTGGCTTGTGCTGCTGTTTTATTTTGTGGTGGGAAATTTTGCTTTTGCTTTTTATGACCACGCGCTGTGGGAATTTTTCGCTCTCTATGATACCAAGCTGAGAGGTTTCCTCAGAAAATTTATGAAATTCTGATGTATGGCAAAAATAAAAAGACAGGATACGGTTTTTTAATTGTTCCGTATCTTGCCTTTTTTGTTTGAGAAGAAGCAACTAGGCCTGAAAGCCAATTGCCGCTTTGAAGGTATTAACAGACATCGAACCGCTGACACGAACCCGTTTGAGCTGGAGGGGGTCGTCGCCACGGTGAACGAAGCCGTAGCGCGTGGTGAAGGCCAGACGGAAACCCGTCTGACGCAGGATTTCCTTGGAATTGCCGCCGTAGGTGCCGTAGGGATAGGCAAAATACCGCGAACCGTTCAGAATTTCAACCGACTTTTGGATATCCTTCACGCCCTCCTCAACAGAAACGCCCTGCATCATGCCCCGGTTGTCGGGAACGCCGCCGCTCGTTACCATGCCCTTGTGCATATTGTGGGTGTGGGAATGCAGTTCCACGTTAGGCAGCGCCAGTTTTTCGGGGATATGTTTACGATAGCTGGTGATGACAAAGGAAGTCGCAACAAACCCGTACTTGTGGAGTTCCGGCTGGAGCAGCTCAAAGAAATTGTCCTGTCCGTCGTCGGACGTCAGCAGAATACAGCGCCGGGGCAGTTCGATGTTGCCGTTTAGCCATTCATAAAGCTCGTCCATTGTTAACGTCACATAGCCGTTTTCCCAGAGGAATTGCAGCTGCTCCCGTACCGACTGAATCGAATGACTGTTGGTACCCTTGGTAGGTTCCTCAAACACCTCATCATAAAAGAAATGGTACATCATCACCGGCACATAAGTGGCCTTCTCGCCGTCATAATTCTGAAAACGCGCGACATACGGCGGTTCCTGCGGGACAAACTCGGTATCAAACGGTGTACCCGCGAGCGAAATTTCACCTGTACGTTCCACGGAACCTGTGCGTTCCGTAGAACCGCAGCACAGCGCCGTCATGCTGTCCGCCGCCGCCGCGGCCTTGTCAAATGACACAGATCTGCCGCTGCCCGCACCGATGATGCCCACCAGTGCAAAACAGACCACCAACAAGGCGGCTGACCCCAGCAGCACGCCCCAGACATCCATGTGTTTTTTATTCAAATCCATCACCTTCAACTCACCACGAATCCGCCGTTTGCACCAAGTACCTGTCCTGTGATAAAAGACGCTTTGTCAGAACAAAGAAAATAAATCGCCTCCGCAATATCAGCTGAGGTTCCCAGTCGCATGAGCGGCGTGTCATTTCGGAGCGCATCCAGGTCTTCCTCACGCAGGTGAGCGTTCATATCGGTGTCAATCACGCCCGGCGCCACACAGTTCACACGGATTCCGCTGGGGCCTACCTCCTGCGCAAGCGCTTTGGTGAGGCCGATGACAGCTGCCTTTGTCGCGGAATACAGCACCTCGCAGGACGCGCCGACCTGTCCCCACATGGAGGACACATTCACAATGCTGCCGCGATGCGCCCGCAGCATCTCCCGCAGCGCGATTTGGGAACAAAGGAACATTCCGTCAACATTCACCGCAAAGGTCTCCCGCCACTCATGATGGGGAATCTCCGTAAAAAGGCACTGCCGCGCCACTGCCGCGTTGTTGACCAGAATACCGACAGGGCCGAGTTGCCCACGCACTGCATCAAACATCGCCGCTACCTCATCGGAACGAGACACGTCTGCCTTCACTGCCAATGCCATACCGCCCGCCGCGTTGATTTCCCGCGCTGCGGCAAAAGCACTTTCGCGGCTGTGATTATAATTGAGCGCCACCGGGTGTCCCTGCGCGGCAAAAAGTCTGGCAGTGGCCATGCCGATGCCGCGGGACGCTCCTGTCACCAGGACCGTATCCTTCACGCGTTCTTCTCCCCTTCCGCAACTGACTTTTCACTTGTCTTGGGTCTGAATTGATACTTGAGTTTCGGGAACCGTTTCAGAAAACGCTTTCCGCTGAAATCACGCGATACTATCTCACGGGCATACAAGCTCATCAACCAGATATCCTCCGCCACGCCGTCCGTCACCACGCCGTCCCGAATGTGAGCGATTTTGACAAATCCTAAGCGACAGTATGTGCGGATCGCGTTTTCGTTGGACGTGCGCACTTCCAGCCGGATTTCGTGAAAGCCCCGCTTCAGGGCGTCTTGAATCGTAGCGGTCATGAGCTTACTGCCGAGGCCGCGGTGACGGTACTCCTTCCGGATTCCCACGCCCAGAAAACCCACATCGTCCGGCTCGTCGGCACGGCGCACGATGTCACACCACCCCACGGCCTGATCGTCCCCGTTGATGAGCAGAAACTGCGGATAGCCGCACTGCCGACAGGCACGGATAAAATCAATCATATCCTGTAGCGGATATCCCGCCGAAATCGAAAGGAATTTTCCTTCCCGCGCCACATTGTCAAAGGTATCGCTGTAAGACGCCACATATTTTTCAGAGGATTTTTTGATCTTCATTCTCTCGCTGCTCTCGTTGGCCGTGACGCACCTCGAGGACTCCATGATGTCACACGATGCACCCATCTTACGCCTCGTCCGCCAGCGCCGCCTGCATCATAATGGCACATTCCAGACGCTTTTTCTCCATCTCGCAATAGATAGTGTACGGCTCCAGAATATCGCCGTTTTTCTCGAAGTTGCCGGCGTTGCAGCCGCCGCTGCAATAGAACCGCGCCCAGCAGTCGCGGCACTTACGCTTATTATAGACGGTGGTCTTGGCAAAGCGCTTCTTCATTTCCAGATCGAAGGTGCCGTCATTGAGATTGCCCATCTTCCAGTCGTCGTTGCCCACGAACTGATGACAGGGGAAAATATCCCCCTGCGGCGTGACCGCCACATATTCATTGCCGCAGCTGCACCCGCGCAGACGACGAATGGCGCACGGACCTTGGTTAAGATCAATCATAAAGTGGAAGAAGTTGATCTTCTCCCCCGCCTTCTTCATATCGATGAGCTTCTTTGCCAGCACTTCGTATTCCTCAAAGATACGGGGCAGATCCTCCTCCTGAATGGAGAAATCGAGCTTGGGGTCGGAGACAACCGGCTCCTCAGAAAGCTGATCGAAGCCCTGCTCGTAAAGATACAGAATGTCGTTGGTAAAATCAAGGTTGTAGCGCGTATAAGTGGCACGGGCATAGTAATCCTTGTCGCCGCGCTGTGCGACCAGCTTCTGGAATTTAGGCAGAATGCGGTCGTGACAGCCCTTGCCGCCCCAGTCCAGACGCAGACGGTCATTGACCTCTTTGCGACCGTCGATGGAAAGCACGCAGTTGTGCATTTCGCGGTTGATGAAGTCGATCTTTTCGTCATCGAGCAGCAAGCCGTTGGTGGTAATGGTGAAGCGGAAATTCTTGCCACACTCTTTTTCCCTGCTGCGGGCATATGCCACGGTCTTTTTGACTACCTCATAATTCATCAGCGGCTCGCCGCCGAAGAAATCCACTTCCAGATTGCGGCGGCCGACGGATTTGTCAATGAGGAAGTCGATGGCCTTACGGGCGATTTCCTCGCTCATCAGACAGCGTTCCCCGCCAAAGCCGCCCTTGCTCGCAAAGCAGTATTCACACGCCAGATTGCAGTCATGGCTGATATTCAGGCACATCGACTTGACGGAAGCGTTAATCATCATGTCCGCAAACTGCTCATAATCGTCCGCCGCGTGAAGCTGACCCATGTCATAGGCCTCATACAATTCGGCATATGCCGCGTCGATTTCCTCGCGGCTGTATTCCGGCAGCGCGTCATAGGCTTCGGCCGACACCTTGTCAGTCATCTGCTCCGACGTGAAATCCACCAGCCGATAAATCAAGTCGTCCACGACATGCACCGCGCCGCTGTAAACGTCCAAAATAATATTGTAGCCGTTCAGGCTGTACTTATGTATCATGACTTTTTCAATGATCCTTTCCATATAGACACTATGCGCCCAACAAAGCCGCCGGACAAGAAACCTGCCCGACGGCTTTGTTGGATTCAATTTGCAAGTACAGTAAAATTACTTCTCGCACTTCTGGTTGGCAACCGTGCAGGAAGTCTTGCAGGCAGACTGGCAGGAGGCCTGGCATTCGCCGCAGCCGCCCTTGACAGCGCTCTCCTTGAGATTCGCCTTGTTGAGTGTCTTCATGTGCTTTTTCATGGAATTAACCTCCCATCATTTATCGGATACTTTTATTATACCAAACCTTTTCAGATATTGCAACTGTTAATTGCCATAAAACAGGAAAACCGTCAATCATTCTATCTGGAGCGTCTTCTCGTATAGGCGCGGTTGGAACCGATCCAGCCGCCGCAGCCGCCCGCGAGCAGCAGACAGACCAGCTTTACCGCCATGACCAGGCTCAAAGGCGCCGCGCCTGTCGCCACACCGATCAGCCACACAATCAGAAATACAATGCCCCCGATGGCCAGTCCGTACAGCAGCCCTCTGGCCTTCGCAACCGAACCGCAGAGGAATCCCCCCACAAAGCAGCCCAGCATCAGCGCGATCAGTGAAAGCGGCAAAATCGCGGAAGCGACAATCGCCTTCATCAGCACAAATACCAGCGCAAAGAGCATCACAAACAGAAAGGCCACCGCTGCCGCCGCTACCAGTCCCAGCGCAACCGGCTTAACGGCGCTGACCGCTCCCCCGCAGACCGACGAAGCGTTGCAGAATGTATTGTTTCTTCTTCTCGCACGAACCATAAAAAAATCCTCCCAAAGCATTCGCTCTCATTTGTTACATGAATACGCAAATGCCCGGGAGAATATGACTATAGGCGAATTACTTCTTGAGAAAACTGAAGAAACTCTTCTTTTCGCCGTCGTCCTTCTTGTCGTCGGTCTTGGCGGCGGCGCGGCGGGTCTCGTTGCTGCCGATAGCCCACTTCTTGATCTTCATCTTGTTGCGGTCGGCGCCGGTCTCGATGACAAGTTCATCGTCCTTCACGCTGACAACGCGGCCGATAATGCCGCCGATTGTCACGATGGTGTCGCCTACCTCAAGATTGTTTCTCATCTCCTCTTCCTTCTTCTTCTGCTTGGACTGGGGTCTGATGAGAATGAAATAGAACACGGCGATAATCAAGCCATAGACAATCATCATCATCCACATGCTGCCGGATTCTCCGCCCTGCGTAAATGCAAAGCCTGCTGGTGTCATAGGTATAACCTCCCATTAGAAAAATTTACTCTATTATAACAGGTATCGGACAAAAGTGCAAGAGAAATTTTGAGAAACGCAGCCTTTACAAAAAAGAACTGCCCCACTTGCTTCTATGTGCGGCAGTCCTCAAAGCCTGTTCAGTGATTTTCGATCCATTCAACCATAATAGGAATATCCTCGTCATGAAAACCGTGAACATCATCCTCATGGGGAATAAATGTGCAGTCCGTGCTGTCCTTCAGCTTGTCGTAGATGGCTTGCGCCTGTGTTTGAAAATTGGCCCGTTTGTCTCCTTTGCTGTGAATGAGCAGCACCGGAATTGTCATCTCATCAGCCCAATAGACCGCTGAACGTCTCTCGTATTCCTCGGGCAGTTCTTCGGGGGTGCCGCCAATACATCTGACAAGAGTCTCTTTCATTCCATCCTCGCGTTCATCGAAAGCCGCAAACAGATCGCTGAGGCCCGAACAGACGATGATTTTCTTGACCCTTTTGTCCCGGCGGGCTGTCATATAGGTCATCATTCCGCCTCTCGATTCACCTTCCACACAAAGATCGTCAATATCGGCAAATGCAAACACCTGATCGCAGAAGTCAATCAGCCTGATTACATCATCCAGGTCGTCGCCGCCGAACTGGTCGGTTCCTTCCGTGCCGTTGCCGCCTCTGTGTTCACAGCCGATGACAACGCGATTGGTGACGGCGCATCGCATAGCAGTATCACTTTTATCCAAATAGCCGAGATTGCTGTTTCCTCCATTACAAAACACCATACATTGACAGGGTTTCCGCGTTTCGATACACGACACCGGTATGGAGATAAAACCCTTGATTTTGTATTTTTTCTCCATGTCCGAAAGAAAAATGAATCGGTAGGTTTCGCATTTTGCATCGAGCGGCTCGCTGACCGCAACCTTTTGGATGTCAATGATCTCGTCGCTCAGATAATCGGCAAAGTTGAACCGTCCTTCTCCACCGCAGAGGAAGTGCTGCTTTCCTGCGACACGAAACGATTGTCATGCCCCGAACCGCCGCCGACACAGCCGGCCGAGGACAGTACAATCGCAGCCGAAAGCCCCATTACCAAGATTTTTTTCATTTGATATTCTCTCCCTACTTGTTTTCTCTTCTATATCATAGCAGCCTTATCTGAAGATGGTATGAAGAAATCGGCGATCCTTCAAAATTTTTTTATGAAACATCATCTTTGCAAGGGCTCTAATGTTTTCCGGCTAAATTCTGCGCCCCAGAATCTCACGCTGCTCCCGGTAGAACGCTTCATAGCGGCCTTCGGCAAGGGCGTCGCGAATCTGTTCCATCAGAGTATTATAGAAATACAGATTGTGCATCACCGCCAGACGCATCGCCAGCATTTCGCCGCTCTTGAAGAGATGGTGCAGATACGCGCGGGAATGACGGCGGCAGGTGGGGCAGTCACATTGCGGGTCAATGGGACTTTCGTCCAGCTTGTACTTGGCATTATTCATGTTGATGACGCCCTGCGAAGTAAAGAGATGGCCGTGACGCGCGTTGCGGCTGGGCATCACGCAGTCGAAAAGATCGACGCCGCGATACACCGCCTCCAGAATATTCACCGGCGTACCCACGCCCATCAGGTAGCGCGGGCGGTCGGCGGGCATATGCGGCTCCACCGCCTCGATGATCTCATACATCACCTCCGGAGGTTCCCCTACGGCCAGACCGCCGATGGCGTAGCCGTTGAGGTCAAGCTCCGCGATTTCCTTCATGTGGTCAATGCGGATATCCCGAAACGTGCCGCCCTGATTGATGCCAAACAGCATTTGCCGCTTGTTGATGGTGGTATCCAGGGAATTGAGCCTGTCCATCTCGGTCTTGCAGCGCTTGAGCCAGCGCACGGTGCGCGCCGCACTGCCAGCCACATACTCACGCGGCGACGGATTCTCTACGCACTCGTCAAACGCCATGGCGATGGTGGAGGCAAGATGGGACTGAATCTGCATACTTTCTTCGGGACCCATGAAAATTCTGTGACCGTCGATGTGAGAGCGGAAATGGACGCCTTCCTCGGTAATTTTGCGCAGCTGCGAGAGAGAAAAGACCTGAAATCCCCCGCTGTCGGTGAGAATGGGGCCGTCCCAGCCGGTAAACCGGTGCAGGCCGCCGAGCGTGTGGACGTTTTCATCACCCGGACGCAGATGCAGGTGATAGGTGTTGCAAAGCTGCACCTGACAATGCAGTTCCTTCAGGTCAAAGGCCGAAACCGCGCCGCGAATGGCGCCCGTGGTGGCCACATTCATAAAGGCGGGCATATGCACTGTTCCGTGAACCGTCTCGAAATCCCCCAGACGCGCCCGTCCTTCTTGCTTGATCAGATGATACATGGGTATGGTTCTCCATTCTATATGAAACAAGAAGTGGTCAGTGATCGGGTTGACACACTTATCACTAACCACCTGTCGCTTATTACTAAATTTTTTCGATGTCGGCAAAGATGTCCGAAAACTCCATGATAATGTCATTGGCGGTCATGGAATGCTGCGAGAAGCTCTCAGCAGCCTTGTCCCCCGCCATGCCGTGAATATGCACCGCAGCAGCAGCAGCAGCCTCGGGATTCATGCCCTGCGCCAGCAGACTGCCCAGCAGACCTGCCAGCACGTCGCCGCTGCCCGATTTGGACATACCGGGATTGCCGGTGAGATTAATCAGAATCCTGCCGTCCGGGAACGCACAGACGGTATTGGCGCCCTTGAGCACCATGTAGACGCCGTATGTCATCGCGAAGGAAGAAGCGACTTCCAGACGCTGCGACTGCACCTCGTCATTGGTTTTGCCTACCAGACGCGCCATCTCTCCGGGATGAGGAGTCATCACGATGGGTGCTTTGGCCTCGCCCAACACGCCGAGATCGTCCTTGATCGCGTTGAGACCGTCCGCATCAATGATGATAGGCACTTCGCTCTGGCGAATGACCGCTTCCACAACGGCCTGCACGTCCTCTCCCTTGCCCATGCCGCAGCCGATCATCACGGCAGTCGCGCTCCGCATTTTCTCCAGAATCAGCGGCAGCGACTTGGCCGAAACTGTTCCTGTGGGGCTGCTTTCGGGCAGAATGTAGACCGGGTCAACCAGATTGGCCGCCACGATGGGATAAATATCCCGCGGCACCGCCATCTCCACCATGCCCACACCCGACATTACCGCGGCCTTGCCCGCGAAGGTGGCCGAACCGGCCATGCCGATACTGCCACAGATACACAGCAGCTTACCGAACGTCCCCTTGTGTGTGTTGCGTCCGCGCAGCGGGAAACTGTTGCGCACCGCCTGATAGTCGATGGTGGCAATGTGGTGTTCTTGCTCGTGAATCATTCTGTCATCAATACCGATGCCTGCCACATGAACATGTCCGCAGTAATCCACCGCCGGATAAATCACATGCCCTGGCTTCATGGTGGAAAAGGTCACGGTGTAATCCGCGCGCACACAGGGACCGGCCACCTCACCCGAATCGGAATCCACACCGCTCGGCACGTCAATGGAAACCACCGTGCCGCGCACGCTGTTAATCATGTCAATCACGGTTTTCAGGCTGTCACTCACCGCACCGTGGAACCCTACGCCAAAAATGGCATCGACGATAATATCCGCCGCTTCGAGCGTCTTGGCGAAATCCTGCCGCTGGCCGTCGTCCTCCACATAGGAGAGCGTTTTAATGCCCGCGTTCTCACTCTCTTCCAGCAGGCGATACGCATCCTCTGTGGTGGGCCGTCCCAGTGCCAGCAGCACGCGCACCTTTGCGCCGCCGTCCAGCATCCGCTTGGCCACCGCGAGGCCGTCGCCGCCGTTGTTGCCGCGTCCGCAAACGATGGCCACCGATTTGTTGTTGACGCTCAACCGCTCATTGATAAAGCGGAAGGCAGCCGTTCCAGCATTTTCCATCAATTTAATATGTTCGATACCGCCTTCGCTGACGGCGATATCCTCCAACTTTTTGGTCTGTGCGTTATTCAATATCAGCATGATTGATTCCCCTCGTTACTTTCTGAATGCCTCTCTATACACCGTCGCGCTGACATAAGGCTTCATGGCATCGAGCAGCTTCTGATTCGGGGTAAAGAACAGCACTGTATTGCGGCCGCTTGCGTCGTCCTTAAAGAAGGCATACAACGTATTCTCATCAGCCTTGTCCGCCGAATAGTCCCACACCTGCACGCTGCCCAGCTTGGCCACGGTTTCCGCATCGTACTTGCCAAGCTTCTCAATGGCTTTGACGTCAATCTCAGCCAGATTCTTACGGCTGCTCTTGGTGAGAATTTTGTCTACCGTCAATTCCCCGTTGACAAACGTATACTCGTATTCCACAAACAGCATACGGCGCACCAGAAATACGGTCAACGCAATACCGCCCAGAAAGAAAAGAGAAGCCATCATTCCCACAGCCGGGTCCGCGATGCCGCCAATGACATATAAAAAGAAGGACAGCAGAATACCCCCCACCGTCACACCGGCGATCGTCAGTATCCGCATCGGCGTCAGTTTTCTTTGAACAAGCTGTTCACATACGATATCGCTAATCATTGCTGCAACATCTCCATTGATAAAATTGTGAATTTCAAGATTCTCAACCATTATAACATATCTTCCCCGTGAACACAATAGTTTTTTTGCTTTTTTCGCCATCTTTCCCCTTTTCGACGCATCTCCTTCGCTATATGAATTATTCAACATATTTTTTCATTTTGTTCATAATATGATAGGATTATCCTGCCCCACGTTGGTGTATAATGATAGCGTGGTATATCAAATATGGAGTATTGCGGAATATCGGTTTTTCTAACATTTTCGATTTTTTGTTAATTTCATCTTGATTACTGCGGGGAATTGATGTAAAATAATGGTAATATGGAGGTGCTTATTTTATGGATGAAACAATGACTTTCTCGATTGAACAGGATCACGAAGAGGAAATGAAGACTCTTGTAAAAATCGTGTATGACGCGCTCAAGGAAAAGGGCTATAACCCTGTCAATCAGCTCGTGGGCTACATTCTCTCGGAGGATCCCACCTACATCACGACGCACAACAACGCACGCAGTATTATCCGCAAAATCGACCGTGACGACCTGCTCGCCGAACTGGTCAAAAATTATGTGACGGATTAGTTACTCAGTGGCCGGTGATTCGTTGTCAGTTCAACGAAACATATTTCTTTCGTTTAAAATGAACAACGAAAAACACTTGACATTCTGTTAAAAATGTGTTTTAATAATGCCTGTCAAAAGCAATGAAGCGAAGAAGTAGCCGTTTTCGGGTCGAAAAATGACCCTCGGCAAGCCACAGAGAGCCGCCGTTGGGTGCAAGGCGGTGCTGTCGGACGGTGAAATACATCGCGGAGCCGCCGTGCGGAAAGCCGATGTTACGACGTCAGCGAGTAGGCGCGGACGTGGGCGCACGTTACAGCGCAGGGTGATATCGCTTTTTTGGCTTGTCACTCGCTAAGGCTCACACTGTGAGGTGCGGGCAAATTGAGGTGGTAACACGGATTTTTCGTCTGCGATCGGAAATTTTCGTCCTCTGTCAATTCAACTGGCAGAGGACTTTTTCTTTTCCACTCAAAAAGCGCTCTGCAAATTAACCATTCTATGATTGAAGGAGATATTGGAACATGCAAATCTATGAAGAACTGGTCGCCCGCGGCCTTATCGCGCAGGTGACCAACGAGGAAGAAATCAAGAACCTCATCAACAACGGCAAGGCGACCTTTTACATCGGCTTCGATCCGACGGCGGATTCGCTGCACGTCGGTCACTTTATGGCGCTCTGCCTGATGAAGCGTCTGCAAATGGCGGGCAACAAGCCTATCGCGCTGGTCGGCGGCGGCACGGGCATGATCGGCGACCCCTCCGGCAGAAGCGACCTGCGTCAGGTGCTGACGGTGGAAACCATTCAGCACAATGTGGAGTGTTTCAAGAAGCAAATGAGCCGCTTCATCGACTTCGGCGAGGGCAAGGCGCTGCTCGTGGACAACAAGGACTGGCTGCTTGATCTGAATTACATTGAGCTGCTGCGCGAGGTGGGCGCCTGCTTCTCGGTCAACAACATGCTCCGCGCCGAATGCTACAAGCAGCGCATGGAGAAGGGTCTGAGCTTTCTGGAATTTAACTACATGATTATGCAGAGCTACGACTTCTACCATCTCTTCCAGGAGTACGGCTGCAATATGCAGTTCGGCGGCGACGATCAGTGGTCCAACATGCTGGGCGGCACCGAACTCATTCGTCGCAAGCTGGGCAAGGACGCCCACGCCATGACCATCACCCTGCTGCTCAACTCCGAGGGCAAGAAGATGGGCAAGACCGCCAAGGGTGCTGTGTGGCTCGACCCCGAAAAGACCTCTCCCTATGAATTTTTCCAGTACTGGCGCAACGTGGACGACGCGGACGTGCTGAAATGTATCAGAATGCTCACGTTCCTGCCGCTGGAGGAAATCGACAAGATGAACGACTGGGAAGGCAGTCAGCTCAACAAGGCCAAGGAAATTCTCGCCTATGAGCTGACCTCGCTGGTACACGGCAAGGACGAGGCAGACAAGGCGATGGCCGCCGCCAAGGCGATCTTCGTATCGGGCGGCGACAGCGAAAACATGCCTTCCACCCAGCTGGAAGAAGCCGACTTCACCGACGGCGCGATTGGTGTGCTGAATCTCATGGTGCGCTGCGGACTCTGTAAATCCAACGGCGAGGCGCGTCGTCTGATCGAGCAGGGCGGCGTTTCCATCAACGACGCCAAAGTCACTGACACCAAGGCCGTCGTGACCGAAGCCGACTTCGGCGAAAAGGGCTATATCGTCATCAAAAAGGGCAAAAAGGTTTTCCACAAAGCAGTCAAATAAACGGTTTAACACGTTCGCCTCCTTTCTCAATCGTGCAAATGAAAACCAGCACCAAATTGAATTTTACAAAATTACCAAAATTCAAGATTTGTTTATTTACTTTCCTCTCATTTTGTGGTAGAATAATTTGTATTATTGAAAATCATTAAGGAGGCTGCCTATTTATGGAAAACAAGTACCTTTCTTATAAAGGCCGTTCGCTGGTGCGCTGCGGCAATGAGATTTATTACGGCAACATGAGCGACAAGTATATCATTCTGATTCGTGAAACCGCCACCAAAAAGGTCGGCCAGGTCGATGTGGGAACCAAATTCGACATCGAGCTGCTGTTGACCGACCCTGACATCAAGGGTAAAGGCAAAATTCGCCAAAGCATCCAGAGAGCCACTTTCACCGACGCACTCGAAATCGCTGAGGCATGGCTGATGCGTTTCAACGCGTAATTTCACTAGGTTAATCAACATAAAATCCCGACAGGTTTTCGCCGACCTGCCGGGATTTTCTTTATGCTCTGGTAATATCGTCAAATTCGCCTTTGCAGGCGGCACGGAGGTCATCGGGCGCGAGTTGGAGCTGCGTCCCCAGCTTGCCGCCGCTGACGATCATGGACGCCAGCGCCTGCGCCGATGCGTCAATGCGTGTGACATACTGCTTCTTCATACCGATGGCGGTGCAGCCGCCGCGAATGTAGCCCGTCACGGCGTTGATGTCCTTGACGTGCAGCATGGCGACCGACTTCTCCCCCACCGACTTGGCTGCCTTTTTCATATCCAGTTCGGCCTCAATGGGAATCACAAACACAAAATACTGTTTGCTCGCGCCCTGCGCCACGAGGGTTTTGTAGACAATCTCATGCGGCAGCCCCAGAATATCGGCAATCTGGATACCGTCCACAAAATCCTTGCATTCATAGGTCTTTGTCTCGTAATCAATCTTCATGCTGTCAAGAATCCGCATGGCATTGGTTTTGACATCTTTATTCTTCGCCATCAAATTTCATCTCACTTATCTATATACCAAGCGCGCAGCGCTTCATTTTCTATTCATCATTCATTATTCACTATTCACTAAGCAACGCGCGCAAATAGTGTCCCGTGTACGACTGCTCTACCTGCGCAACCTGTTCGGGGGTGCCTGCCGCGACAATCGTACCGCCGCGGTTGCCGCCCTCCGGGCCGAGGTCGATGATATAATCCGCCGTTTTAATCACGTCAAGATTATGCTCAATCACGAGGACGGTGTTGCCGCCGTCCACCAGCGTTTGCAGCACTTCGATGAGACGGTGAACGTCCGCCGTGTGCAGACCCGTGGTCGGCTCGTCCAGCACGAAGATGGTCTTACCGGTCGCACGCTTGGAAAGCTCGGTCGCCAGCTTGACGCGCTGCGCTTCACCGCCCGAAAGGGTCGTAGCGGGCTGGCCGATTTTGATGTAGCCCAGCCCCACATCGTAAAGCGTCTTGAGCTTGCGGGCGATTTTCGGGTGATTCTCAAAGAAGGTCACGCCGTCCTCTACCGTCATATCCAGCACATCGGCAATGCTCTTGCCGCGATATTTGACTTCCAGCGTTTCACGGTTGTAGCGCTTGCCCTTGCACACCTCGCAGGGCACATACACATCGGGGAGAAAGTGCATTTCAATCTGAATGATGCCGTCGCCCTCGCAGGCCTCGCAACGGCCCCCCTTCTTGTTGAAGGAGAAGCGCCCCGCATCAAAGCCGCGCAGCTTGGATTCCTGCAAATTCGCGAACAGGTCGCGAATATCGGTGAATACGCCCGTATAGGTGGCGGGGTTGGAACGCGGCGTTCTTCCGATGGGGGATTGGCTGATATCAACGATTTTATCCAGGAATTCGGTACCTTCCATGCCGTCGTGCTTGCCCCAGATGATTCTGGCGTGGTTGAGATCGCAGGCGAGACGCTTGTAGAGAATTTCGTTGACCAGCGAGCTTTTGCCCGACCCCGACACGCCTGTCACGCAGGTGAAGGTGCCCAGCGGAATATCCACATCGATATGCTGCAAATTGTTCTCTGCCGCACCCTTGATGTGCAGCCAATGGCCGTTGCCTTCCCGCCGTTTTTCGGGGACGGGGATTTTCCGTGCGCCGCTGAGGTATTGTCCCGTGATGGAATCCTCACATTGGATGAGGGCATCGACCGTGCCGGAAAAGACCACCTCTCCCCCATGCACGCCCGCGCCGGGGCCGATATCCACCACATAATCCGCCGCGCGAATCGTATCCTCGTCGTGTTCGACGACAATCAGCGTATTGCCCAAATCGCGCAGCCGTTGGAGCGTCGCCAGCAGCTTGTCATTGTCGCGCTGGTGCAGACCGATGCTCGGCTCGTCCAGAATATACAGCACGCCCGTGAGGTAGGAGCCGATCTGGGTCGCCAGACGAATGCGCTGGCTCTCGCCGCCCGACAGCGTGCCGGACGAGCGGGACAGCGTGAGATATTCCAGACCGACATTTTTGAGGAAACCGAGACGCGCCCGCACTTCCTTCAGAATACGGTCGGCGATGAAATGCTCGTGTTCGGTCAGCTTTGTTTCCAGTTCATCGAGAAATTCCAGCGCTTCTGTCACCGACAGCTTGCAAAACTCCGCGATATTCAGCCCGCCCACCGTGACCGAAAGAATTTCGGGTTTGAGGCGGTCGCCCTTGCAGAAATCACAGGGCACCTCGGTCATGAGCGGTTCGATGTCGTGCCTTGACCAGGAGCTTTGCGTTTCGGCATAGCGCCGTTCCAGATTGGGGATAATGCCCTCAAATTTGGCGGAGAACTTGCTTTTGCCCATCGTGCCGATGCGGGAAAATTCAAATTCGCGGTCGCCCGAACCGTACAGCAGGACGTTCACCGCTTCTTCGCTCATTTTGTTGATGGGGGTATCGATGGTGAAACCCAACGCTTTGCCGATGCCCTTGAAATACATCATGGCAAAAGAATTTTCGTCGGTGGAATACCAGCCCGACGCACGAACCGCGCCCTTGCGGAGGGAAAGCGTCCTGTCGCGCAGCACCAGGTCGGGGTTGACCTTCATGAAGATGCCCAGACCCGTGCAATGCTCGCACGCGCCTTGCGGGCTGTTGAAGGAGAACATACGCGGGGTAAGTTCCTCTATGCTGATACCGTGTTCAGGGCAGGCGTAATTCTGCGAGAAAAGGATATCCTCGCCGCCCATGATATT
>CAMHEZ010000023.1 GCA_946184295.1 uncultured Clostridia bacterium
CGGAAGCGCTCGAAGAAGCAGAAGCGCTCGAAGAAGCAGAAGCGCTCGAAGAAGCGGAAGCGCTTGAAGAAGCGGAAGCACTCGAAGAAGCAGAAGCGCTCGAAGAAGCAGAAGCGCTTGAAGAAGCGGAAGCGCTCGAAGAAGCGGAAGCGCTCGAAGAAGCAGAAGCGCTCGAAGAAGCAGAAGCGCTCGAAGAAGCCGAAGCACTTGAAGAAGCGGAAGCGCTCGAGGAAGCGGAAGTACTTGAAGTGTTGGAAGCCTTGGAAGGTGTGGGAGCGCTTGAAGAGGACGAATCCATTGAAGGGGAAGAGAATCCAGAAGAAGCGCCCTTGGAAATGGAAGAAGCTTTCGGAGATGCCGAGGAGCCAGAGGAAGCTATTGCTGTACGCAAGCCCAAAAAGAAAGGCTCCGGCTGGCGTAAGGCTTTGATTGTGCTGGTGGCTCTGTTTGCGGTAGTGCTGCTGATTTGTGCGGCGGGTTACGGTGTGTTTGCGCATTATTACAATAAATTGGACAGACAGGCGCTGAAAGATAAATTTGATGTGGTAACACAGATCGACGTAGACGACGATTACGACGAGAGCGCAGAAGATTCTTCTGATGAGGAAATTGCTGATCTGGATCAGTATGTGCTGGGTAATCTGGCCGAGGGTGACGAGGGGCTGAAATTCGATGACGAGAACGTGACCAATATTCTGCTCATCGGTACCGATAACCGCGAGGTGGGTAAGCGGTCGAGCCGCAGCGATTCCATGATTATTCTTTCCATCAATCGCAACACCAAAAAGATTGTCATGACCTCGATCATGCGCGATACTTACGCGAATATTCCCGGTATCGGCAATACGAGAATCAATGCGGCCTATGCCTATGGACGTGCGGAGCTGCTGATTGCCACGATTGAGAAGAATTTTAAGATTCCTCTTGACAAATATGTCAAAGTGGATTTTTACAACTTTATGGATATTGTTGACGCGGCAGGCGGCGTCACGCTCAATGTGAGTGTCGATGAGATCAGGGTGATGAACAAGATTTACATTCCCGAGCTGAACAACTATCTCGCGCTGCCCAAGACAATGGATCTGGTAGACGAGAAGGATGCCGGACTGCTTAAGATGAACGGTAAGCAGGCTGTGGCATATTCGCGCGTGCGTTATGTCGGCAATGCCGATTTCGGCCGTACTGAACGGCAGCGCAAAGTGCTTACCGAGCTTTATAAAACAGCCAAGAGCATGAGTGTGAGTGAGCTGAACGAGTTTGCCAATGTTACGCTGCCCTGTATTACCACCAATCTCACGCAGGGTGAGGTGTTGTCACTGCTGGTTAATTCTCCTGAATATCTGACGTATGATCTGGTATCTGCCAGAATGCCCGCTGACGGCACTTTTAAGTACATGACTGTCAAGAAGATGTCGGTGCTGGGCGTGGATTTTGCCAAGAATCGCAAGTACTGGTATAAGACGGTTTACGGCGAAGAATAATTCATTCTCTGATGAATCAAAAAACAGGCGATGAACGAAAAAGATCAAAGTGATCGTTCGCTCATCGTCTGTTTTCGTTTTTTAAAAGGTCAGAGAAAGTCAGAATATTTTGAAAAATTAAGGAAAAATAAGAATAAGTGAGATTGAGCGAGAAAAGAAAGAAAAGTTGATTAAAATTTGACTTTTTCTGACTTTGACTTTTTCTGACTATTGAGTATAATGATAATCACAAAAGGTCAAAGAAAGTCAAAGACAAAAGCAAATCAAGACCTTTGGGAGATGAGACATCGTGAGAATGAGCGAACAGGTTGCGCGGTATATTCTGGAAATGCTCGACAGCCGTGACGGTACCGCAGAGATTCGCCGCAACGAGCTGGCCGACCAGATGGGCTGTGTGCCCAGTCAGATCAATTACGTCATTACCTCGCGCTTCACTCCGGAACAAGGATATCTGGTGGAGAGCAGGCGCGGCGGCGGCGGCTATATCCGCATTACGCGGGTACGCATCAACGGCCCTTCGGTGGTGATGCACGTGGTCAACAGCATTGGCGACAGTGTGGATACTGGTACCGCGCGTATGCTGATCGTGAATCTGGCCGACCGTGGCATTATCACCCCACCGGTGGCGGAGGTCATGCTGGCGGCATGCGGTGACGGCGCCTTAAAAGTTCTGCCGCCCGAATACCGGGATATCGCACGGGCGGGGATTCTCAAACAGATGCTTATCAAGTGCACGATCAGCCAATCATAATGGTAGAATTTTATATGGAAAGGGAATGAAGATTTATGTTGTGTGAAAAGTGTAAGAAAAATGAGGCTACTGCTTATATCAAGACGAATGTCAATGGGGACGTTCATGAGTATCATCTTTGCCCCGACTGTGCGGCAGAGATGAGAAACAACGGCGAATTTGGCAAGCTGTTCGACTGGGACAGCATGAGCGATTTCGGCAGCTTTGGCAGCTTGGGCAGTCTGTTCGGCATGAACAATGGATTCGATTTAGTGAGCAGCCTGCTCAGCTCGCCTTTTGGCAGCTTTGGAGCGGCACCCGCTATCGGTTCCGGCAAGCGCTGCCCGGTATGCGGTTCGGATTTCAATGCCATTGCCAAATCCGGCAAGGCCGGCTGCCCGAACTGCTACAGCGAATTTAGAAACCGGCTTGCGCCGACAGTCAAGAAGATTCACGGCAACACCGTCCACTGTGGCAAACATTCCAAAGTGACCACTGAGCAGAGCCATGAGAACGAAATTGCCTCGCTCCGCAATCAGCTCAATGAGGCCATTCAAAGCGAGAATTACGAGCGTGCCGCCGAGCTGCGCGATCAAATCAAGGCAATGGAAGGATAAAAATAATTAAGCGAAGCGCGGGAGTCCAGGGGGACTGGTCCTCCTGGCGGGTGCAGGGCAGAGCCCTGCCGGGAGTGTGAGGGCTGGCCCTCACAGGTCAGCAAAGCTGACCGCAGCAGGACGCGCTTGAATAATCTATATGTTTGGGCGCACACAAAAAAGATTGACGAAAACGGAGTTGACAGAGATGTTAGATAACGATAAGAAAAAATGGTACCAGACCGAGGGTAAAAATGCCGATACCGTCATCAGTACGCGGCTGAGATTTGCCAGAAATCTCAACGGTTATCCTTTTCCGCACCTTATGAGCGACGCGCAGAAGAAGGAAGTCAATGAAAAGGTGCGAGACGCACTGATCGGCGGCAATTCCGCGCTGCGCGACAGCTTCATCTATCTGGAAGCCGACCAACTGGAGCCTGTCCAATTGGCCGCGATGGTGGAACGTCATCTGGTCAGCCCGGAATTTGCGAGCCATCCCACAGGACGGGCGCTGCTGCTCATGAAGGACGAATCGGTCAGCATTATGCTGAATGAAGAAGACCACCTGCGGATTCAGGTGATGGGCAGCGGCTTGCAGCTTGATGAGCTGTACGACACCGCCGACAAGATCGACACACTGCTTGACGAGACGCTTCACTTCGCCTTTGACGAGGAACTGGGCTATCTCACCGCCTGCCCGACCAATCTCGGCACCGGCATGAGAGCGTCGGTGATGCTGCATCTCCCCGCACTGGAAAGCAGCGGCACGCTTCGCAGAATCGCCGCCAGTCTGGACAAAGTCGGTGCGACCATACGCGGCAGCTACGGCGAGGGCAGTCAGTCCAGCGGGGCCATGTACCAGATTTCCAATCAGGTCACGCTGGGCGTGAGTGAAAAGGATACGCTTTCCAACCTCACGCAGATTACCAATCAGCTCATTGCTCTGGAGAAAAAAGCGCGTGCGAAGCTGCTCGAAACAGAAGCCTATCAGGATACCATCTGGCGTGCGCTGGGTTTGATGAGAAGTGCCCGCGTCATGAGCAGCGGCGAATTTGCCGAGCTGTATTCCGCACTGAGAATGGGTGTGGCGGAAGGCGTTGTTCCGGAACTCACACTTGACCGACTCAGCGACGTGTACGCGAAAGTGCAGCCTGCCAATATCATGGAGCAGTACGGCAAGGACATGACGCCGCAGCAGCGCGATAAAAAGCGCGCCGAAATTTTGAGAAACGAGCTATAAATTTAACAACGGGATAGGATAAACACAGAACAGAAACGGGGGTTTGTTTATGAACTACAATTTTAAAGGATTCACGGAAAAATCGAATGTCGCGCTCAATGCCGCCTTTAACAGCGCTGAGTGTATGGGGCATACGTTTGTCGGTTCGGAGCATATTCTGCTGGGTCTGCTGATGACCGATTCCTCGGTCGCACAGTCGATCTTGAACGAAAACGGCATTGACGCGGACGCCATCAGAGAGAAGATCATCGAAATTCACGGTCAGGGTGTGAAATGCACCGTCAACCCGAATGACCTCACCGCCCGCAGCAAGTATACGCTGCAAAAGGCCAAGGCGATTGCCTCCCGCATGGGTAGTTATGTCGGTACGGAGCATATTCTCTTCGCGCTTATCAGCGACAGTGAGAGCTATGCCGTGCGCCTGATTCAGGAGCTGGACGGCGATATTCAGGATATCGCCGAGGCGCTGGAACAGTTCTGGGGCGGCAGCGAGGATTCTTCCGACGAGGAAGACAACGACATGGCAGGACAATCCCCCTTTGGCGGTCTGTTCGGTATGCTGGGCGGTATGGGCGGACAAAGTCCGTTCCCACAGACCGGCAGCGGCGGGAAGCACGGGAAGGGCGGCAAGAATCTTGACAAGTACGGCAGAGATCTGACCGCCGAAGCCAAACAGGGCAAGATTGACCCGGTCATCGGCCGTCAGCAGGAGATCGACCGCGTGATTCAGATTTTGTCCCGCCGTACAAAGAACAACCCCTGCCTGATCGGTGAACCGGGCGTCGGCAAAACCGCCATTGCGGAAGGTCTGGCGCTGAAAATCGCCGAGGGTGAGGTGCCGGAAACGCTGAAAAACAAGCGCATTGTGGACCTCAGTCTCACCGGTATGATCGCCGGTTCCAAGTACCGCGGCGAGTTTGAAGAGCGCATTCAGGCGGTCATTGATGAAGTTGTCAAGGACGGCAATGTCATTCTTTTCATCGACGAAATTCACACTCTGATCGGTGCAGGCGCCGCCGAGGGCGCAACCGACGCCGCCAATATCCTCAAACCGATGCTGGCGCGCGGCAGTTTCCAAGTCATCGGCGCGACTACTATCACCGAATACCGCAAGTATATCGAAAAGGATTCCGCACTTGAACGTCGTTTCCAGCCGGTCATGGTGGGCGAACCGACCGAGGAAGAAGCCGAACAGATTCTGCTCGGTCTGCGCGACCGCTACGAAGGGCATCACAATGTCAAAATCAGTGACGAGGCCATCAAATCCGCCGTCACGCTGTCGGCGCGGTATATTGCCGACCGCTATCTGCCAGACAAAGCCATTGATCTGATTGATGAAGCTGCCTCCCGCGTGAGACTGAAGCGGCAGACCGCTCCGCTCGACGTGAAGGAACTGGAAGACAAAATCAAGCAGATTGCCGCCGACAAGCAGGAAGCCATCAACAGTCAGGATTTCGAGCGCGCCGCCAAACTGCGCGACAGCGAGAAGGAGCTTCACGCGCAGTTGGAGGAGCAGAAAGAAGCCTGGAAAAAGAGCAACGCCGGCAAAGAGGACACCGTTACCACGCAGGACATCGCGGAGATTGTTTCACAGTGGACGGGCGTGCCGGTCGTACAGCTCACCACCGAAGAAAGCGAGCGTATGCTCAAAATGGAGGATATTCTTCATGAACGCATTGTCGGCCAGCACGAGGCTGTCACCGCCGTGGCCAAGGCGATTCGCCGCGGACGCGTCGGCTTGAAGGACCCCAAGCGGCCGATTGGTTCCTTCCTCTTCCTCGGTCCGACCGGCGTGGGCAAGACCGAGCTTTGCAAGGCACTGGCCGAAGCGATGTTCGGCGACGAGAACGCCATGATCCGTCTGGATATGTCGGAATTTATGGAAAAGCATACCGTGTCCAAGCTCATCGGCTCGCCTCCGGGCTATGTGGGGTATGACGAGGGCGGTCAGCTCACCGAAAAGATTCGTCGGCACCCCTATTCCGTGGTGCTGTTCGATGAGGTGGAAAAGGCACACCCCGATGTGCTCAACATCATGCTGCAAATTCTCAGCGACGGCCGTGTGACCGATTCGCAGGGACGCACGGTGGATTTCAAGAACACCATTCTCATCATGACCTCCAATCTCGGCGCACGCGCCATCACGGGCACCGGCGGTCACGCGCTCGGTTTCGGACACAGTTCCGCGGAGAAGGCGCAGGAGGAATATGACAGCATTAAAGAAGCCGTCATGGAGGAGGTCAAGAATGCCTTCCGTCCCGAATTTATCAACCGTCTCGATGACATCATTGTCTTCCGCAAGCTGAGCGAAGCTGACGTGGAGCAGATTGCTGAGAAAATGCTGGATTCTCTCGCTGTCAGAACCAAGGAGATGGGCATTGACGTGACATTCGACAAGAGCGTTGCCAAGACGATTGCCAAGCACGGGTTCGACCCGGTGTACGGCGCCAGACCGATTCGCCGCGCTATTCAGTCCGAAATCGAGGATAAGCTCTCCGAGAAGATTCTCGACGGCACCGTCAAGGCAGGCGAGCGCATTACTGTCAGCTTCAAGCACGACGAGATGAAAATTGATAAGAAGTGATGATGATTTAGATCGTCACCTTCTCAAAACACAACCCCCGCCCGGCTGTGCGGTCTTCCTTCGGGAAGATGTCGCCAGCCGGGCGGGGTGTTTTTGATGATGCGGAAAAATTATCCCTTGAAATTATATGAATCCTTGAGTTCTACCGAGCGGTTAAAGACAAGATGGTCGGGTGTGGAATCCACGCAGTCGGCGCAGAAGTAGCCCAGACGCAGGAACTGGAAACCGTCGCCGGGTTGCGCTTTGGCCAGACAAGGCTCCAGCTTGCAGCCGGTCTTGACCGTGAGGGAGTTCGGCTTGATGTGCTGCATGAAGTCCACGTCGGCCGCGTCGGGGTTGGGAATGTCAAACAGGCGGTCGAACAGGCGGACTTCACCTTCCACGCAGTCGTTGGCGTTGACCCAGTGAATGGTGCCTTTGACCTTCAGGCCCTCGGGCGGGTTGCCGCCGCGAGTGGACGGGTCGTATTCGGCGTAGACTTCTACAACCTTGCCGTTTTCGTCTTTCTTGCAGCCGGTGCATTTGATGATGTAGGTGCCTTTCAAGCGGACGTAATTGCCAGGGAAGAGGCGGAAGTATTTCTTGGGCGGCTCCTCCATGAAGTCGTCGGCCTCGATGTAAAGCTCACGGCTGAATGACATATTCCGCTTACCCGCCAGTTCGTTGAGCGGATTGTTTTCAATCTCGAAATTCTCGGTCTGTTCTTCGGGATAGTTGGTGATGACCAGCTTGACCGGGTCGAGTACCGCCATCGCGCGGATCGCGTTGTTGTTGAGGTCTTCGCGCAGGCAGTATTCCAAGAAGCTCCATTGCACGACATTGTCATTCTTGGCCACGCCGATGCGGTCGCAGAAATTGCGGATAGAGGCGGGCGTGTAACCGCGACGGCGCAGTGCCGCGAGTGTGGGCATTCTCGGGTCGTCCCAGCCGCCGACGATGCCATCCTCGATGAGTTTTCTCAATTTACGCTTGCTGAGGACGGTGTAGTCGATGCCCAGACGCGCAAACTCAATCTGACGCGGCTTGGCGGGGGCGGAGATGTTCTCGATGACCCAATTGTAGAGCGGGCGGTGATTCTCGTATTCCAGCGAGCAGAGCGAGTGGGTGATGCCTTCCATCGCGTCCCCGATCGGGTGCGCGAAGTCGTACATCGGATAGATGCACCATTTGTCGCCGGTCTGGTGGTGGGTTTCGTGCTTGATGCGATAAAGCACCGGGTCGCGCATATTCCAGTTGGGGGAGGCGAGGTCGATTTTGGCGCGGAGCGTCATAGCGCCGTCGGGGAACTCGCCGTTCTTCATGCGCTCAAAAAGATCGAGACTTTCTTCCATTGGACGGTCACGGTAGGGGCTTGTGGCCGGTGTAGTGAGTGTGCCGCGGTTTTCCTTGACCTGCTCGGGGGACAGCTCGCAGACGTAGGCGAGGCCCTTTTTGATGAGTTCGACCGCAAAATCATAGGTTGCGTCGAAGTAATCGGAGGCAAAATAATATCTGTCTTCCCAGTCGTAGCCCAGCCAGTGAATGTCGTTCTTGATGGCCTCGATAAATTCTTCTTTTTCCTTGGTGGGGTTGGTGTCGTCCATGCGCAGGTTGCACATGCCGCCGAATTTCTCCGCCAGACCGAAGCTGATGCAGAGCGCCTTGACGTGACCGATGTGCAGACAGCCGTTGGGTTCCGGCGGGAAACGGGTATGAACCGTCATGCCCTCGAACTGACCGCCTTCGGCGATGTCCTCGGCGATGTATTCGGCAATAAAATTGCTGAGTTTATTTTCTTCATTTTCTGTGGTTGTTTTGATGTCAGCCAATGTACTTCCTCCTCAATTTTTTATGATAGATCAATCAGAATTTGCTGTCCTGTTCATGAAAACTTGCATTGAATTATTCCAGACTAAAACGGAAGTCACCGTTTTTACATTCTCCGTCCGTCTCAACGATGACATATACCGTACCGACATCGACATAGCCTCCATAGGAATCCAGCTTGTCGCCGCTGTTGACGGTAAACAGTTCGGATTTAGTGTCCAAGTAATCATAATAGACGGTGGCACTTCCGGATTCCAGCTTGGCAGTATATTTCAGAGCGCCTTCGCCGGTACTGTTCAACTTAAAAACCATCTTGCCATCAAAGGAGTAAAATTCCATAAACGCAGAAGACGATTCGTTTGAGTGAACAAATCCAATCGCTTTATATTTTGATGAATATTTGCTGCAACCTGCCAAGGAAAACAGCATTAAGGCAGCAACTATTACCGTGAGTACTTTTTTCATAGGTTGCTCTCCTTCATGAATCAGCCATTAACCTTCTCCAGACCGATCTTCAATCGGCGCAGCGATTCTTCTCTGCCCAGAATGCCCAGCACTTCCACCGCGCCGCCGGGCGTGACGGTGCGGCCGGACGCGGCGATTCTCACCGGCCACATCAGCAGGCCGTTCTTGACTTCCATGCGCTGTGCCATGCCGATCAGGCAATCATGAATCGTCTCCTGCTTCCAATCCGGCAGCGCTTCCAGCGCGGGAATGACCGCTTCGAGCATGGTCTTGCTGCTCTCAATGGTGGACTTGGATTTTTTGTTGACAAACAAATCGGTGGTATAATCGTCAAGTGTGTCAATGAAGTCGATCTGCGGGCCGATTTCACCCAGCACTTCGGTGCGCTGGTGCAGGCACTTGGCAATGAGCTTGGTGTCGGCGGTTTCGGATTGCACCGTCTGACGAATGAAGGGCAGGACAGCCGCGTGAAAATCCTCTTCGCTCATGGCGCGGATATATTCTGCGTTGAGCCAGCGCAGCTTTTCGGGGTCGAAGATAGCGGGGGACTTGGAAATGCCGCCGATGTCGAAGACCTGCGTCATTTCGGCGAGCGTGAATTTCTCCTGCTCACCCTTGGGACTCCAGCCCAGCAATGCAATGTAATTCAGTACGGCCTCGGAAAGATAGCCCTTCGCGACCAAATCCTGATAGCTCGCGTCGCCGTTGCGCTTGGACAGCTTGGCGTGCGCGTCCTTCATGACGGGGGCGCAGTGGACATATACAGGGCGCTTCCAGCCGAACGCGTCATACAGCAGGTTGTATTTGGGTGTGGAGGAAAGATACTCGTTGCCGCGCACGACGTGGGTAATGCCCATCAGATGATCGTCGATGACGTTAGCGAAATTGTAGGTGGGATAGCCGTCGGATTTGAGCAGAATCTGGTCTTCCAGCTCGGCGTTGTCGATTTCTACCGGGCCGAATACCGCGTCGGTGAAGGAAGAGGTTCCCTCGCGGGGCATCTTCTGACGAATCACATACGGCTCGCTGTTTGCCACGCGCTGCAAGGCTTCTTCCAGCGGAATGTCACGGCAGTGGCCGTCGTACTTGGCAATGCCGCCGGCCTCGGCGTGCAGCGATTCCAAACGCTCCTTGGTGCAGAAGCAGTAGTAGGCGTGACCCATCTCCACCAGCTTTTTGGCGTACTCTGCATAGATGGGTTTGCGTTCAGACTGAATGTAGGGACCGCAGTCGCCGCCGACGTCGGGACCCTCGTCCCAATTGAGACCTGTCTCCCGCAGGGTGTTGTAGATGATATCCACCGAATCTTCTTTGAGCCGCTCGCGGTCGGTGTCCTCGATGCGCAGGATAAAGTTGCCGCCCTCCTTTTTTGCGATGAGGTAGGCATACAGCGCGGTGCGCAGATTGCCCACATGCATATATCCTGTGGGGGAGGGCGCGAAGCGCGTTCTGATGGTTGACATGATATCGTTCCTTTCCGGATTTCGTTGATAAGCTGAAAGTATAATAGTATCATTTTACCCCCTTGTCAGGGGAATGTCAATAAAAAATCCGTTGTTTTTTTGACAGAAAAAATGCGATAATTCAGAAAAAAACAGACATATCGTAAATGTTCATGGAAATCCCTTGTAATTTCTGTGATAAAATGGTAAAATTATAGAAGCAAAATATGACAGCATTTTTCAGAGGTGAACGGCAATTGGTTGATTCTGAAATTCATCGTGAGGAAAAAATCAGCGACAGCTTAAAAATAGACACTGGCAGCGGCGGAGAATTGGGACTATTCTTATCCTGTGTGGACGGAAGCCGAGGACTGACGTATGCACATTCCGATGAAAACGATCATTACGTGGAAAAAACAGACGGTGTGTGTATGCCGTCGCCGTGTGCGTTGGGCTGCTCCTTTGACCGGGAGATGATATACAAGGTCGGCAGAGCGGTTGGCAGTCTGGCGGCCGAGTTTGGTGATAATGCCGTATTGTCTCCCGACGTGGGAATTGTGCGCAGCCCGCTGTACGGCGGGCTGGCCGACCGTTTCGGCGAAGACCCGTATCTCTGCGGCGCGCTGGGGGCCGAATGGGTCAAGGGCGTTCAGTCGGCGGGTGTGGCGGCGGTTGTCAGCAATTTCGCGGGGGGCAGTCAATCCACCGGCAAATACACCTGCGACCACAAAATTGACCGCCGGGCATTGCACGAGTTGTACCTGCGCTCCTTTGAGATGACCGTGAAACTGGCGGCGCCCAAGGCGGTGTACGTTGGTGTGAGCAAGATCAACGGCTTGTATAACGGAGAAAATGATGTGCTGCTCACCGAGATTCTGCGCCGACGGTGGGGCTTCAAGGGTGCGGTGCTGGCGGATATGCGGCTGCTTGACCCGGTGGAGGCGATGGCCTGCGGCGTGGATATGTCTTATCCCGCGGGTAGCGCGGATATGCGCCGTCGGCTGAAACGGGCCGTGAAGGAAGGGGAACTCCCCCAGCATTATCCCAGGCTGTGTGCCGACCGTGTGCGTGATCTGACCGCGTCCGTGTCCGACGGAACTGATGAAAATCTCACGCAGGACGAATGCCGCCGTATCGCGCGCAAGGCGGCCGAGCGCAGCGCGGTACTGCTCAAAAACCACAAGCAGATGCTGCCGCTGCCGCTGAGCGGTTCAATTGCCCTGATCGGCCGTAGAGCCAAATTCCCGCGCATGCAGCGGGGCGGGGTCAATGCCCTGACCATGGATACAGCGGAAATCAAAAATATGCTCGATGTATTTGATGAAAATCAGGTGCGATATCAGTACTGTGACGGTTACGACGAGCACAACAGAACCGACGATGATTTGCTGCGTGAGGCGGTGAAATGCGCCTCCAAAGCCGAATTTGCCGTGCTGTTTGTGGGTTTTGACGATTACTACGACAATGCCAGCGCCGATCGTTTCACCAATCAGCTGCCCAAAGCGCAGACCAAGCTCATCAACGCGGTGGCCCGCGCCAATGCCAATACGGTCGTGGTGGTCGGCGGCAGTGCTCTCCCAAAGATGAATTGGATTGGCAAGGTGAAATCGGTGCTTTACCTGCCGCTGGGCGGGCAGGAGGTCTGCAAAGCGCTTTTCAGGCTGCTGTTTGGTTACAGCAATCCTTCGGGCAGATTGGCGGTCAGCTATTCGCTCAATGAGGCGGATTTGCCTTGTGGCGATACCTTCGGACGGAACGAGAATGTGTCGGAACACCGGGAAAGCCTGTATGTCGGCTACCGCTATTTCAACAAGGCTAATCTCTATGCCGCCTTCCCGTTCGGTTACGGACTCAGCTATACGAAATTTGAATACGGCAGAATGCGTGCGGGCAAAGTGAACGGCGGCTGGCGCATTACGCTGGATATCAGGAATGTGGGCAAGCGGGACGGCGCGGAGGTCGTGCAGCTTTACGTGGAACCGCCTAAAGGTAATAAGCTCCGCCCCGTGCGGGAACTGAAACAGTTTGCCAAGGTGTTTCTGACCAAGGGCGAGAAAACCACCGTGGAAATGATGCTGTCCGATGAGGCGTTTGAGCGCTACAACTGCGAGACTGAGTGCTTTGGTATACCTGCGGGACGTTATCGCGTCTGCGCGGCGGCTTCATCAGCGGATATCCGCGCGGAAGTTTGGATTTCTGTCGGAGGCGAGACAGCGCCGAAATACGAGATTCCCGCATGGTATATCCGTCCGTCCGGACGGCCCAAGGAGAGCGATTTCTACCGCCTCTACGGTGAAGAACTTCCTGAGGCTGTGCCGTTTTATTGCGGCAGGTATTCCACCCGCAATACGCTCAATCAGCTTTGCGGTATCGGTATGTTTCGTTTTGCGGTTAAGTGCGTGAAGGCGGTTGCCGAATGGCGCATTCGTCCGACCGACAGACGTGACCCGGTGTATGCCGAGAAGCTGGACTTCGTGCTCAATATGCCGGTGGAACGGCTGTGCGGCGTGTGTCACGGTCTTTATCCCATGAAGCTGACCAGACTTATTATTCGGCTGGCCAACCGGCGCGGAGGAAACGGAAATTGATGATTCACGATGTCAAACAAGATTCTTTCAGTTCATTGGTCGTGGGCAAGATGCACTCGGGGCGGTTTGACTGCGACATGGACGTGATTCTGCGCGGCGGGGAGGCGCTGCTGCCCTATGCCGAGCGCTGCGCGGTATATTTTGAGGAAATGCCGCAGGACGTGACCGAACGGTTGATGACCTGTTCCTTGCGGTATTATGAGGACATGAAGCAGTTTCGCGACAGGGACGACGCGGATTTTCCGTTTGACGTGACGCGGGAGAATCTCCGCGGGTATGTTACACCGCGCTGTCTGATCGTGAAACGGCCGCCCGATGAAGCGATCGTCGGATTCAGCGTGGAGCTGGACTGCGCGTGGGAGAAGTCGCACGGTCTGGAATGGGTGCTTCGCGACGGCGAGGTGCTGTATGTAGGCGATTTTATGGGCGTCAGCCCGTGGTATGACCGTCGCGTTTACGAAACAGAATGCAAAAGCTACATAGATGAAAATTTCACGATAGATTGGTAAAAAAACACTTGACAAATCCCTTATGCCCTGTTATAATATCTAAGCAATCGCAAAGGGGTTTGCCGATGCGGAATTAGCTCATCTGGTAGAGCGCCACCTTGCCAAGGTGGAGGTAGCGAGTTCGAGCCTCGTATTCCGCTCCATTTGTAAGTGCCGCAGTTCAATCGGGCTGCGGCACTTTTTGTTTTATCTGTCACAGAAGGGGAACACATCATGGCATTTCAACCGATGGAAACCGACAGGCTTGTCATCAGAAGATTCCGTCCCGACGATCATTGGGCCTTGTATGCCTATCTTTCCAAAGATTCCGTCGTACGGTATGAGCCGTATGAAGCGTACACCGTGGAGCAGGCGCGGCGGGAGGCGGAGTTCCGCGCGCGCTCGGAGGATTTTTTTGCCGTGACGCTCAAGGACGACACGCTCATCGGCAACCTGTATCTGGGACGGCGGGAATTTGGCAGCTGGGAGCTGGGCTTTGTGTTTGACGACTGCTGGCAGCACTGCGGTTACGCGACCGAGGCCTCATGCGCCATGCTGGATTATGCCTTTGGCACGCTGGGCGCGCATCGCGTCATAGCGTCGTGCGATGTCCGGAATACGCGCTCATGGAAGCTGATGGAGCGGCTGGGTATGCGCCGTGAAGGAGCGTTCAGGCAGAATATCTGGTTCAGAAAGAACGCCAGCGGCCAGCCCGTCTGGCAGGATACCCTGCAATACGCGATATTGCAGAGCGAGTGGGAGATCAAAAAGGAAGGGGAGACAATGGCATGATTTTATCCGATAAAACCATTTTGCGTATGCTGGAAGAAAAGACGCTGGAAATTGCGCCGCTCGAACCGACACAAATCCAGCCGGCCAGCGTGGATATCCGATTGGGCAATACGTTTTCAGTGGTGGAGGATTTGCCGTCAGGTGTAATTACACTGGAGGACAAGATCGACTACAAAAGCATTCAGACCGACACCTATGTGTTGCTGCCGGGTCAGTTTGTGCTTGCCACAACGATGGAGTACATTGCACTGCCGGACAACCTGACCGCCTTTGTGGAGGGCAGAAGCTCGCTGGGGCGCATGGGATTGTTTATCCAGAATGCAGGCTGGGTGGATCCGGGCTTCCGCGGGGAAATCACGCTGGAGCTGTTCAACGCCAACCGCTGCGCGATTGAGCTGCGGGCAGGCCGCCGCGTGGGGCAGCTGGTCTTTGCCGAGATGGACCAATCCGCACGCAATCCCTACAGCGGCAAGTATCAGGGACAGCGCGGCGCGACGGGTTCCCGGGTCTTTCTGGACAATGAGATTATTCATATTTAAGCCGTGTAGGGGTGTGAAATCAATATGAATCAAAAGGAATTGGCGGAGAAAACGGTCGCGGCACTGAAGGCCATCTATCCCGATGCGCTTTGCTCACTGACCTATACCAATCCGGTGCAGCTCATCATCGCGGTGCGGCTGTCCGCACAGTGTACCGATGCGCGGGTCAACAAGGTCACGCCGGTTTTGTTTGAAAAATTTCCCACACTCGATGCGCTGTGTGACGCGTCGGTGGAAGAGATCGGCGAGATCATCAAGCCTTGCGGCCTGTTTAATACCAAGGCACGGGATATCAGTCAGCTGTCGCTCATGCTGCGCGACCAATACGGCGGCATCGTGCCCGACAGTATGGAGGCATTATTGAAGCTGCCCGGTGTGGGGCGCAAGACGGCCAATCTGATTCTGGGCGACGTTTACGGCAAACCCGCGATTGTAGCGGATACCCACTGCATTCGCATTTCGGGCAGGATCGGCCTGACCGACGGTACCAAAGATCCCGTCAAGGTGGAAAAGCAGCTACGCGCCTGCGTCGAGCCGAGTGAGGGCAATAACCTCTGTCATCGTTTTGTGCTGTTCGGGCGGGAAACCTGCACAGCACGTTCCCAAAAATGTGGACACTGTCCGCTGCGTGAGTTTTGCCAATACGGGCAAGGGAACTAGCGAAAGCTGGGGCAGTCGCCCTTGCGGGGAATGGGGCAGCGCCCCATTAGGTCGGCGCGAAGCGTCCGACCGAGCGAGACGCGCCAAGATAATCGACAAGCTCGGGCGAATACGGAAAAGCCGGCGACCTCGGAATGATGGTTCCAAAGTCGTCGGCTCGTTTTTTAAGCTGTTTAAGAATCAAACAGAAAATCCGTTGCGAGGTCAATCACGCCATTAGTCCCCACCCGAGGGAAAGTAGGGCCTCAGAGCTCCCGCCAGCATATTGATGGGCATGGACTGGAGATAGACCTTACCGGGGCCGGTGATGACCGTGTTAAAGAGACCTTCGCCGCCGAACAGCACGTTGGTCACGCCATGAATCTGCTGAATAGACATGGAGCAGGTTTCGCTCATGGCCGCGAGAATGCCGGTGTCCACGACGATCTGCTGACCGGGCGCCAGCTCGTATTCCACAACGGAACCGTCAATTTCCACAAAGGCCGTGCCGTTGCCGCTGAGCTTCTGCATGATGAAGCCTTCGCCGCCGAAGAGACCTGAGCCGATGCGCTGATTGAAGAAGACGGACAGTTCCACGCCTGCTTCTGCCGCGAGGAAGCCGCGCTTCTGGACGATGATGGTATTGGTGGGGGTGATTTGAAAAGGGAGAATGGTACCGGGGAAGCTGGACGCGAAAGCGATCATGCCTTGACCACCCATCGCCGTGTAGACGTTCTGGAACATTCTCTCGCCGGAGAACATTCTGCCCAGCACCTTGCCGATGCCGCCGTTGCTGGTGGTTTCCATCTGCATATTGGGGCTCATCCAGCTCATGGCGCCGCTCTCGGTAATCATTTTTTCGCCTGCCTGTAAGGTGCAGGTGACAACCGGCAGGGGCGTGCCTGTGATTTCATACTGCATAAATTCATTACCTCTCAATTCTGAAAACGTGTGTATCTCAAAGCCGGAAATACACCGCTTTCATTATAACGGATAATTCTGCAAGTTGCAATAGTTTTTTGCAGGGAAATCAATTTTGGTCGGGACGTTGTTTGAATTTGCCAACTGCATCTTTCACTCCCCCAGTCAGCTTACGCTGACAGCCCCCTCAGAGAGGGAGCCTTTATTGCCTCCCTCTTTGAGGGAGGTGGCACGAAGTGCCGGTGGGAGTTCCCTGTTTTTTAATCACTGCTTTTCATGTAGCCAAGGTCCATCAAACGCTTAAGTGCGTTTTCACTGCCGTTGTCGGCGGCGATTTTGTAGAAACGGTAGGCCATGTCGTCGTTTTTCTCGATGCCGATGCCGTTTTCACAGCAGAAGCCGATGTTGAACTGGGCAGCGACGTTGCCGTTGCGGGCGGCCTTGCTGTACCAGCGCACCGCCTCGGTATAATTGGCGGGAACGCCGTTGCCGCTGATGTAGCAGTTGGCCAGCGCGTTCTGCGCGTCGGCGTAGTCCTGATTGGCGGCGGCGAGATAGAGCTGGAGGGCGCGGGAGAAATCTTTTTCCACACCCTGCCCCAATTCAAAGCACACGCCAAGGTGATAAATCGCGGCGGCGTTGCCCTTTTCGGAGGCACGCACGAACCACTTCACGGCTTGCGCCTCATCTTTTTCCACACCTTTGCCGGTGCGCAGGCAGACGCCGTATTGGGTCTGGGCGTTGGAATGTCCCTGTCTGGCGGCGGAACGGTAAAGCTCAGCCGCTTCCGCGAGATTCTGCGTCACGCCGAGGCCCTTTTCATACATACGGGCAAGATTGAACTGTGCGTTGGCGTTGTCGCGATTGGACGCGAGAATGTACCAATGCGCCGCTTTGACATAATTCTGTTCCACACGGTCGCCCTGCTCATAGCTCAGACCAAGCTTGTACTGTGCGTCCGCATTGCCCTGTTCAGCCGCTTTCATCAGAAGCTGTGTTTTGATATCGACCTCTTCCTCTTTCTTCATTTCCTCTGACGTGACATGAGAATCCAAAAAGTCTGAGGTGTTGTCGGAAGTGAGCGTGGGTGCGTGATAGCGGCTGTCGGGAATCGAGATAAATTCGGGCTGTATCTGCGGCGCTTCAAACGGGTCGCTGCTGAAAGCGTTAAATTCCTCTACGGGCGCGGGGGCCGGTTCGGGCGGGTCAACAGGTTCCGGGGGGACAACAGGCTTTGGTTCCGCGAAGAAGCTTTCGCCGTTCCATGCGCTGTCGCTGTCCATATCGGCCAGAATATTGGTGGAGAAAAATTCATACGAATTCATATCCGAATCGGCAAATTGCTCTCCCCATGTCGGTTCCGGTTCGGGTTCCGGCTCCGGTTCGGGTTCCGGCTCAGGCTCAGGCTCCGGCTCAGGCTCCGGCTCCGGTTCGGGTTCCGGCTCAGGCTCAGGCTCCGGCTCAGGCTCCGGCTCCGGTTCGGGTTCCGGCTCAGGCTCAGGCTCCGGCTCCGGTTCGGGCTCCGGTTCGGGTTCCGGCTCCGGCTCAGGTTCGGGCTCTTCAACCACCACGGGGACCGGCGTGACAATGACAGGCTCTTTTTCCGGTTTTTCCGGCTCGGCTGTTTCTACAGCGACCACAACGGGCCTGACAAGTTGTTTCGTCGTTTCCTCTATGGGTTCGTCCTCCACATCTGTCGGCTGAGATTCCTGCGGAGCAGTGGGGGAGGGCTGCGGTCTGGATTTGAAAATCCGGCTCGGTCTTCCGAAGGGACGCGGTTCCGCAAAGTTTTCGTCCACGGGATATTCAATCGTGATGCTCTCGATGGTATCATCCAGCGGCAGATACAGGGCAAACTGCTTTTCATACAGAGCCTGCGCCACGGGCTTTTCGGGAATCGAAGGCATTTCGGGTTCTTTCGGAGGCTCCTGAAGGGGCGGAGTGGATTCCGGCTCGGGTCGGGTGGTAAAATGCCATGCTTTCCGATTGGTCCGGGCGCGCATCTTGCGGCACATTTCTTCCCAAATCTCATCCTCGCTTTTTACGTCCGGTTCCGGTTCGGGAATCGGTTCCGGCTCGGGTCGGGTGGTAAAATGCCATGCCTTCTGATTGGTCCGGGCGCGCATCTTGCGGCACATTTCTTCCCAAATCTCATCCTCGCTTTTTACGTCCGGTTCCGGCTCGGGAATCGGTTTCGGCTCAGGTCGGGTGGTAAAATGCCATGCTTTCCGATTGGTCCGGGCACGCATTTTGCGGTACATTTCTTCCCAAAGTTCTTCCTCGCTTTTTACGTCCGGTTCCAGCTCGGGAATCGGCTCGGGTTCAGGAATGGGATCAAGTTCAGCAATCGGTTCAGGTTCGATACGTTCCGTCCGTTCGTCAAGAATGATAAAGTTGGAACCAAGAAAATCATTGTATACGGTAGGTGCTTCTAAGGCATCAAATTCGTAAACCGGTTCGGGTTCCGGTTCAGGAATGGGTTCCGGCTCAGGAATGGGTTCCGGCTCAGGAATGGGTTTCGGTTCAGGCTTTTCCCGTATGATAGGAACGGGGGTGACAATGACAGGTTTTGGCGGTGATACAGTTTTTATCGGTTCTTTTTCCGGGCCGGTCCAATAGACCCAGCCGAAGGGACGGCGGTCCAGCTGTGAAGCGAAGATATCCTCACCGCTGATACTGTCTTCGGGCTCGGAGGAATTTTCCTGCCGGACAAATACCGCCGGAGATTCCGGCTCGCGGGAGATTTCCTGTGTGAACAATAGAGGCTCTTCGTCAATTGCCTCGGGTGCAACTTCATTAATATCCCAGTCGGCCGACTCGTCATCAGGCAGGGCAAATTCATCTGTATCGTCGAATTGGTTGAAGACATTGTTATCCGTTTGGGCGTCGTCTTCTTCGTTAAATTCGTCAAAATCGTCGATTTCATCAAATTCGCCGTACTCATCAAGCTCGTGAATTTCATCTGCTTGATAATTTTTTGCTATCAGATTATTGATAATTTCCGGCGGCAGCTTGTAGATGTCCAGATAAGGGCGCAGCTCTGCGAGAATGTCCTCAGACTGATACGCCATAAAGAGTGTGTAATTATTTTTGCAGTCGCCAAAGGCCATGCCAAAGTTTTTGTCGTCCAGACAGACGCACATTTTATCCAGACTGCGCATGGGTACAGCAATCCTTACGGTATCCTTGATGAGACGGGACTTGGCAGCCGATTTGGAATAGAACAATATCAGCGCGGCGGAACGGGTAAGCCGCTCGATGTTGATGTTCCGATAGCGGTCGTCAGTTTCATAATCGTCATCGTACCAGACATTATAGCCCTCCTGACGCAGCGCTCCGACAATCGGAAGAACCTTGTCCGCGTCCTGCGAGCAATACTGTATGTATATATACGGATAGGGATTGTATTCCGGAAAGAAATCGCTCATATCATGTCCCCTCTCAATTTTGTGGCAATACGGAATCCTATCTATTATACAATGATTGTTTTTAATATGTCAATACCATAAAATTGAATTTAATGTTTCCAGATTTTGATAAACGACAAATTTGAGGCTTTCTGACGTTGCTGCAATAAATTTGTCAGTCGTGCCGCCGTCAAATTTGCGCATGATAATATTGCGGCGCGAAAAAAATAAAATTTGCGGCGCAAAAAAGGAATATCGCGGAAAGGGGAAAGGAGGGATTCCGGTGTTTTTGCGGAAAAAAAACACGGGCCGGCGGTTTGATAAAACAAAAAAGAGAAAACGGTTGGTTGTCGGAGCGGTCGGAATGCTTCTGGCGGCAGGTCTGGGATTTTGTTCGGCGCTGGTGGGCGTGACAGCCGGACAGCTTCCGGATGAGCTGACGGTTGTTACTTCGGAAACGGCGCGGCTTGCCACCTTGCTGCCCACGTGTGTGGAATGTCATGCGGATGCGGATAGCAAGGTGGCAGACGCGTCCGCGAAGCTGTTCGGCCTGATCCGTCTGAAAACCGTGCATGTCAATTTTGTGCCGCACACCAAGGTGCTGCTGGGCGGCACGCTGTTTGGTGTGAGAATGTATAGCGACGGCGTGATGGTGGTCGGACTGTCGGATTTTAATTCGGCAGGAAGAAGCGCCAATCCGGCGCGGGACGCTGGCATTGCCGTTGGCGATGTGATTCAGGCCGTCAACGGAAAGGCAGTTTATACCAACAATGCGTTTTCCCGTCTGGTGGAGACGGCGGACGGCGATATTGAGCTGAAGCTGCTGCACAGTGACGGCACGACCCGGCAGGTCACACTCAAACCGCTGTATTCTGACGGTGACGGCTGTCTGAAAACCGGCATGTGGGTGCGCGACAGCGCAGCGGGCATCGGCACGCTGACCTACATTGACCCGGTTCATGGCACCTTTGGCGGACTTGGCCACGGCATCTGCGACAGTGATACCCAGACGATTGTTCCCATTCATGGCGGGGATATCGTGGCGGCAGAGCTGGCCGACGTCAAGCGCGGTGTGAAGGGCACAGCGGGGGAAATACGGGGATTTCTGGGCACCGAAAAGCTGGGGAGTATCAGTGCCAACACCATTTGCGGCACATTCGGCAGTTATACGGGGACACGCCCCGAAGGACAGGAATATGAAGTTGCAATGAAGCAGGAAATCAAGGTCGGCAAGGCACAGGTGCTTTGCACGGTGGAACCGAGCGGCAAGCCTAAGCTCTATGACATTAACATCAACAAGATCAATTACAACGGCAGCGAGCCGACCAGAAACATGATTATCACCGTAACCGATCCGGAGCTGCTGCGCAAGACGGGCGGCATCGTGCAGGGTATGAGCGGCAGCCCGATTATCCAGGGCGGGAAATTCGTGGGTGCGGTGACGCATGTCTTTGTCAATGACCCCACCTGCGGCTATGCCATTTTTGCCGAGAATATGCTCAAAAAAAGCACTCTCAGCCGTTAGCGGCCATATCAAAAGGCAGTGCCCTGCCACGAATCTATCGTGTCAAGGCACTGCCTTGGTTTATCGCAATGCAATCATTTCATTATTTGCCCTTGCCGCAGCACTGCTTGTATTTCTTGCCGCTGCCGCAGGGGCAGGGTGCGTTGCGGCTGATTTTCTTGCCTGCTCTCACCGGCATGGATTCGGAATCCGCGTCGGGCTCCATCGGCTTTTGCACCTGCTCGCGCTTGGGTTCCTCTTGGCGGCGTACCTGTACGGTGAGGATTTGCAGCGCGGTGTCCTCTTTGATCTGGGCGATCATTTCGTCGAACATCTCAAAGCCTTCTTCGGTGTAGGCAATGGCGGGATCCTTCTGGCCGTAAGAGCGCAGACCAATGCCCTTCTTGAGCTCCTCCATGGCGTCGATGTGTGCCATCCACAGCGTGTCTACCACTTTCAGCAGTACTACGCGGTCAAGTTCACGCGCAACCTCTTCGCCGAATCCCTCTTCACGCTCTTCGTAAAGAGCATGAGCGCGGTCAATGAGTTCGTTGGCGATCTCCTGCTTGTCGAGAACGTCCAGTTCATCAACCGTATAGTGGAAATCATCCTCGTGAGTGAGAAGGTTCAGGTAGGTCGTGCGCAGACCGTCGAAATTCCATTCGTCCTTTTCCTGAGCGCCAAGGTACAGACCCACATTGGCCTCGATGGAATCGTCAATCATCTTGAGAATATTATCGCGAATGTTAGCGCCGTCCAGCACTCTGTCGCGCTCAGTATAGATCAGTTCGCGCTGACGGTTCATGACATCGTCATAGCGCAGCACGTTCTTTCTGATGGCGAAGTTGCGCCCTTCCACCTTGGCCTGTGCGCTCTCGATGCTGCGGGAGACCATCTTGGAATCAATAGCGGTGTCTTCGTCGATATTGAGCGTGGCCATCATGGACTGGAGGCGTTCGCCGCCGAAGATGCGCATGAGGTCGTCTTCGAGCGAGAGATAGAAGCAGCTTTCGCCGGGGTCGCCCTGACGGCCGGAACGGCCGCGGAGCTGGTTGTCGATACGGCGGGATTCGTGGCGCTCGGTGCCGATGATGACCAGGCCGCCCGCGTCGCGCACCTTCTCGCCTTCGTCGTCCGTCACCTTCTTGAATTTTGCTTTGAGATCGGAGAACTTCTGACGTGCCTCGATGATCTCTTCATCGTCGGTATCGCTGTAGGCGGTGGATTCCTCGATCAGCTCCTCAGAATAACCCTGCTTGCGCATTTCGCTCTTGGCCATAAACTCGGGGTTGCCGCCCAGCAGAATGTCGGTACCGCGGCCCGCCATATTGGTGGCGATGGTAACAGCACCGTATTTACCGGCTTGCGCGACGATTTCCGCTTCCTTCTCGTGATATTTCGCGTTCAGGACGGAATGCTTGATGCCGCGGCGCTTGAGTGCCTCGCTGAGCATTTCGGACTTGTCAATGGAGACGGTGCCCACCAGTACAGGCTGGCCGTTCTCATGCGCTTCGATGATGCGCTCGATGACGGCTCTGTATTTGCCCTTGGCTGTGGAATAGATCTTGTCGGGCAGATCCACTCTGATTTTGGGCTTATTGGTGGGAATCTCCACACAGTCGAGCTTGTAGATTTCATTAAATTCGGTTTCCTCCGTCAGAGCAGTACCCGTCATACCCGAGAGCTTGCTGTAAAGACGGAAGTAATTCTGGAAGGTAATGGAGGCCAGCGTCTTGGATTCGCGCTCGACCTGTACGCCTTCCTTGGCCTCGATGGCCTGATGGAGACCTTCGTTATAGCGTCTGCCGTACATAATACGACCGGTAAACTCATCGACGATGAGTACCTTGTCGTCCTGCACGACGTAGTCCACGTCGCGGTGCATAATGCCGTGGGCACGAATGGCCTGATTGATGTGATGCAGAATGGTGATGGCCTCGGGGCTATTGTCCATCAGGTTTTCAATGCCAAAAGTTTTCTCCGCACGCGCCACACCTTTTGGGGTAAGGGTGGCAGTCTTAGCCTTTTCGTCCACGATGTAATCGGCGTCGCCGTATTTGTCGTCGTGTTCTTCCTTCTCATCCACCTCGGTGATGACTTCATATTGCAGCTTTTTGGCGAAGTCGTTGACAGTGGTGTAGAGAGCAGTGGATTTGTCGCCCTGACCGGAGATGATGAGCGGCGTCCTGGCTTCGTCGATGAGAATGGAGTCAACCTCGTCCACAACGGCGAAATTGTGACCGCGCTGCACCTTTTGTTCCTTATAGATGACCATATTGTCGCGCAGGTAATCGAAACCCAGCTCGTTGTTGGTGCCGTAGGTGATGTCGCAGGCATAGGCCTCGCGGCGCTCGTCATTTTTCATGTCGTGCAGGATCAGACCCACGCTCAGACCCAGGAAGCGGTGAATCTTGCCCATCCATTCGCTGTCGCGCTTGGCGAGGTAGTCGTTGACCGTTACCACGTGGACACCCTTGCCCGTCAGTGCGTTGAGGTAGGAAGGCAGGGTTGCGACCAGCGTTTTGCCTTCACCTGTTTTCATTTCGGCGATACGGCCCTGATGCAGGATAATACCGCCGATGATCTGTACCGGGAAGTGTTTCATACCCAGTACGCGCCAGCCCGCTTCGCGGCAGACTGCGAACGCGTCGGGGAGAATGTCGTCGAGTGTCTCGCCGTCGGCCAGCCGCTTCTTGAGCAGGTTGGTCTGCTCGCGGAGCTCACTGTCCTTCATCGCGGCATATTTTTCTTCCAGGGCGAGCACCTGATCGCAGATCGGCTGGACGCGCTTGATCTCGCGGTCGGAATAGCTGCCGAATATCTTTTTGATAATACCCATGGTATTTCAAACCGTCCTTCCTCGTCCGGCCCAAACAGCAAAGCAAATGCCGGACAACAAATTTTTGATGAGAGTAAGTGAGACCTTATCACACTTACACCATACAGTAAACACATGATAGCACATTTAAATCAATTTTACAATATCACAAACAAGAAAATGTTAATCAAATGAAAATAATTTAACAAGTGTGGGGCTGTCCCGGCATTCCCATTGTTTTCATCACTTCGTACAAAATCATTGGTATAATCGGCTGAAATGTTGTTGGAAAAATCGTTAAAGAAATAACTTACTGTTTTTCAATAAAATTTACTTGACAAACACACATGACGGTGGTATCATTAACTTGTACTTCATCGGGTGCAAGTTTTATTTCATTTCCTTTGTTTGCTGTGCGGGTTTCTCGGTCGGTTTTCTTCGGCGTGCGCCCACACTGTTTTCTTTTTGAATTTTGTTGATGTTTTCAGTCAGGTCATTGGCACGGTGGCGCTGGAGAATGGTGCCTTTGCAACATATTCGGAGGTAGTTAGGAATGTCGGTTATTTTTTCGTTTGCATTGACGGGATTGGGGCAGATTGCTCATGTGGTATCATCAGCCGCAGAAGTGCTTCCCTCCTTTCGGACGGAATTTGAATTGAGTCAGGACGGCGAGACCCTCTGGAACGAATCTTCGGAATACATATTTGTCGGCTTTGGCGAGGACGGCGATTTCTCGTCTTCCTTCGGCGCGGCGCATGTCTCGGTGGGGCGTCGTCTGGGACGGCTCAGGGACGAGCCTGAATACAAGGTCTGGCAGCTTCGCGCCTCGGGGGGCGACTATATCATGGTCAAGAGCCGCACCGATACCGCCGAGGTGTTCAAACGCGTCGGGCGTTAGGGGCCGGGGCAGAAATCGGATCAATGCTGTATCGCGTCATTGCACACACGGGGCTGTGTGCAATGACGTTTTTTTCATTGATGGACACGACGTTTCCCGTATGTCATCGTCCGAATGGTCGGTGAAAAGTTTTTTGTTGAATTTCACAGTTTCAATTCAGAAAAGTCTCAGGATCAATCAATTGACAAAATCCACGGTTTGTTATAAGATTATAGACGTGTAAATTTGTTTTTATTTTACAGATCAGAAAAAATTCTTGCTTGCAGCAGGCCGATCATACGATGTGATAGTATCATTATTTTGCTCGTCTGTTTTTGTTTCGTTGCACCGGAAGCTGTTTACATCATATTGGGGGTGTGCCAATGAAGCACAGAGAAATTACCCACCGTTCGGTGGAAAAGATCATGTTCTGGGCCAGCCTGCTTTTTTTTGTGGTATTTGGAATTTCCTGTCTGATGGCGGGAATGCCGCCGTATGTCTGGGGATTCATGTTTGCCGTGCCGGTGGTGATCGCGGCATTTACCTATATTCCGCCGCTGGAGGGAGCGCCGCAGGCTTATGTCACGGTATTCTGCATGGAAATGGCCGCCACAGTATATGCCTTTGCCAACAACGCGCTTTCCACCATGCAGGAGATTTTTCTGATTATCCTGTGCTTTGGCGCGCTCTACCGCCGTATCGGTCTCACGGTTTGTCAGATGGCCTATGTGGGACTGCTCTACGCGGGTGTTTACCTGATTTTTCCCGATAAATTCTTCGCCCGTCTGGAATCTTCCTTTGAAGAGGTCACGCGGCTGATTCTCTTTTATATGGGCAGCGCTGCCATTCTGTTGATGATCGTGTGGTTCCGCAACGCCGTCAAGGTGATGGAGCTGCGCAGCGAGAGCGTGACGGAGCTTTACCGCATGGTGGAGAAGGAAAAGCGGAAGGCGGAGGCGGGCACGCGTGAAAAGGACGATTTTCTGGCCAACATGAGCCATGAAATGCGCACGCCGATGATTGCCGTCTGCGGCATGAGCGAGCTGCTGCTGCAAAACAACCTGACCCCGCTGGAAGAAGAATATGTCCGCACCATTCAAAATTCCGCTAACAATCTGTTGAGCATGGTCAACGATATTCTGGATTTTTCCAAGATTGAAGCAAATATGATGGATCTTGATGAGGCGCCTTATAAGGTGGAAGCGCTGATTGCCGACGTTGCCAACATCATCAATGTGCGCATCGGCGAAAAGGATATTGCCTTTGTGACGGAGCTTGATCCCAATCTGCCCGCCACGCTGGTCGGCGATGAAGCCAGAATCCGCCAGATTCTCATCAACCTGCTCAACAATGCCGTCAAGTTTACCGAAAGCGGCCTCATCCGGCTGAAAATGGATTACAGCATGGACGAATGGAATCATTCGTGGGTGACGATTGCGATTTCCGATACAGGCATCGGTATTACCCGCGAGGATCAGAAGCGGTTGTTTTCCCAGTTCACACAGGTGGATACCGATCACAAGCGCTCCATGGAAGGAACCGGTCTGGGGCTGGTCATTTCCCAGCGGTTGGCCAACAAGATGAACGGCAATATTACATTGGAAAGCGAATACGGCAAGGGATCGACGTTTACCGTGGTAATTGAGCAGCGGGTCAGCGACCCCTCGGAGCTGGCGTTTGTGCCGGATCCGGACGGCTATGTGGCCTATCTCTATGAGCCGAATCCCCATTACTTTGACAATATGCGGGCGATTTGTGACCGGCTGGGCGTTCCGGTGATTACGGTAAGCGATATCGCTATCTGGGATTATTACAATGCTGATCGTTTCGGGGCGTTGCTTTTCTTCGATTACACCACCGGCATCGCCAGCGTCAATTCTTTTGCCGCCAAAGTGCACCGTATGCGGCTGGTCACGATGATTGATCGCAATACCTTTGTGGAGGCGGGCATCAAGGACAATATCCTCATGCTGCACAAGCCGATTCTCACCGGACAGCTCGCGGCGCTCATCAGAGGGGAAAACCTGGATGACTTCCACCGTCAGAGCAAGCCGAAGAAACACATTTTTGTTCCCGACGCCCGCATCATGGTCGTGGACGACAACTATGTCAATCTCCGCGTGACCGCCGGGCTGCTGAATATCTTCAAGCCGCAGGTGGCGATGGTGAGCAGCGGACGTGAGGCCTACGAAATTCTACAGAAGGACCGCGGCTTTGACATGATCTTCATGGATCACATGATGCCGGACTGGGACGGCGTGGAGACGGTCAGGCATATCCGCGCCATGGAAAATGATTATTACCAAAAGGTGCCGATTATCGCGCTTTCTGCCAATGTGAGCCAGGAATCCCGCGACATGTTTATCCGCGAAGGGATGAATGACTTTGTGGGAAAGCCCATGAGTGTTGATACGCTTGCCGCGGTGCTCAAAAAGTACGTTGCCCCTGAAAAACAGCTCAACGAGTATGCTGAAAAGGTGGATCCGATGATGACCCGCAACCGGCCGCGCGACGAATATATCTCCGCCGCCGCGACAGATGCGGGCCGGAAGATTGAGATCGAGGGCATCGACACCGAGATGGGCGTCTTTAATATCGGCGGCAGCGCCGACGCCTATGTGCGCATTCTCAACGTATTTCTGGAGGACGGCCGCAATAAGCTGATCTATCTGGAAAAATACGCGCAGGAGGGCAACATCAAGGCTTACATCATTGAAACGCATTCCCTCAAGAGTGTGGCGGCCAGTATCGGCGCGTCGGCACTGTGCGAGCTGGCCAAGCTGCATGAGGACGCGGCGCGGGGCGGCGATATCGTTTTTGTCAAAGAGCATTACGCCGAGCTGGTCGAGGAATATACTGCCATTCTCTGCCGTGTGGAGGAGTATCTCACCGCCAACGGCCTGATTCAGTCTCACGCGGACAGTTTCGATGACGACGGCAGCAGTCAGCCTATTTCCAATCAGAAAAAGCACAACAGTGTTGTGGAGATTATCCGCCTGATTGAACGCTTCGACAGCGACGCGGCGATTGACAAGATCAATGATCTGCTGCATTATCGCTTGGATAAATGCGATCGCTCTGCGTTGAAAAGAGCCTTGAGCCAGTTGCATGATTATATGTTTGAGGAAGCCATTCAGACATTGAAACCCCTGTAAATACGGTCAGCCGACAGATGAGTCTATGAAATCTGCTGACCAATCGCTGAGGAGGAACATCTGACAAAATGAAGAAAATTCTGGTAATTGACGACAACAAGACCACGCTCGCGATGGCCAAGCAGGCCATTGGGGGCGAGTACTCGGTCATTGCGGTTATATCCGGATATCAGGCGCTGAAATATCTCGAACGGGAAATTCCCGACCTCATTCTGCTGGATCTGAATATGCCCGACATGGACGGCAAACAGACCATGCTCAAGATCAAGGGCAATGAAAAATGGAGCGATATTCCCATCATCGTGCTGACAGTGGAAAACAGCCCGCAGACCGAGGTAGAGTGTCTGGAGATGGGCGCGATTGACTTTATTGCCAAGCCCTTTGTGCCGCAGGTCATGAAATCCCGCATTGCCCGCACACTGGAGCTGGAGGATTACCGCCGCCGGCTTCAGCTGGATAACGAGAAGAAGCAGATGCAGCTGGAAAAAATGAAGTCGCAGGTTATCATGGTGCTGGCCAACATGATTGATACCCGCGACACGATTACCGGTGTGCATGTGCGCCGCGTCAGCGCCATCGTGGAAACGCTGGTCAAGAAAATGCGTGCCTACGGTATGTATCCCGAATTTCTTGACGACCGCTATGTACTCAGCATTACACTGGCCGCACCGCTGCATGACATCGGCAAGATCAAGATTCCCGATACCGTTCTCAAAAAGCAGGGCGACCTGACCGAGGAAGAGTTTGAGCTGATGAAGACCCACACCATCGAGGGTGCCAAAATCCTACAGGCCTTTGCCGACGAGATTGACGACAATTATTACCTCCTGCTGGGTAAGGATATGGCAGCCTATCATCACGAGTGGTGGAATGGAAAGGGGTATCCCTACGGCCTGCGCGGCATGAAGATTCCCTTCTGTGCCCGCGTGCTGGCAGTGGCGGACGTTTTTGACGCTCTGATTTCCAAGCGCAGCTACAAGCAGCAGATGACCTTTGACCAGGCTTTTGACATCATCAAAAAGGGCAGCGGCGGCCATTTCGATCCCGAAATTGTTGACGTTTTTCTGCGCATCCGACCCGAAATCGAGCGGGTGGCGCTCATCGGTATTGACGATTAGCGGGAACGCGACTTGATGATTGCCATCGGGGGGGGGAGAAACGCAATGGCGCGGACAGAAACGGTGATACTCACCAATATGTGTTTGATTTACGATCATGAGGGCCGCATTCTGGTGGAGGATCGCATTGACGAGCATTGGGGCGGCGTGGCGCTGCCGGGCGGTCATGTGGAGCCGGGCGAGCCGTTTGTGGATTCGGTAATCCGCGAGATGAAGGAGGAAACCGGTCTGACCATCGAGCAGCCAAAGCTCTGCGGCCTGTGTCAGTTCACGCACTATCAGGGACTGCGCTATGTGGTGCTGCTCTTTAAAACCGACAAATTCAGCGGGGAGCTGCATTCCTCCGAGGAGGGCGAGGTCTTCTGGCTGAAACGCAGCGAGATCGGGAAATATAAAACGGTTCCCGACTTTGAGCAGATTCTTGAAGCGTTTGAGAATGACGGAATCAGCGAGTTCTTTTATGACAAGGATTTCCATATCCGTTTGCTGTGAGATAACGCGATAATAAAGGCAGTACCTTCACACGATGTGATTCGTGCCAAGGTACTGCCTTTTGGATGTGGGAAAGTGTGCGGGGGGCCTATCGACTAGTCGTGAATGGAGTCCACTGCCTCATTCCGGTCACGGAAGAGAAGTGAAATGCACCACAGGCCCGCAAGACCGACCAGGGTAAAGACAATGCGGCTGAGGGTGGCGGCCTGTCCGCCGAAGAGCCAGCCCACGAAGTCGAATTTGAAAAGGCCCACCGAACCCCAGTTGAGGGCGCCGATAATGACCAGAATCAAGGATGTTCTGTCCAGCATGATGTCATCTCCTTGTCTGAAAGATGATATTTGTCCGCTTTTTGCCGCCCCGGCGAGCCGAACGGGCGGGGCGGCGGAGGATAGACCGTCTGCTGTGTCCGGCTCGTTCTGGTAAGGGGCAAAAAACAGTTGTGCGGGGAGATACGGCAAATGCCGTATCTGTGGTGCCCGCACAACTATTGTATGCAGATTTTTATTTTTCATACAGGAAATCAGAACCTGTTGATTATCAGCGAATGGCGATTTCATCAATCACATTCACGCCCAGTTCCTCGGCGAAGCGGCGGGTGCGTACGACGTCGTCGTCGAGCAGCAGATGAGGCGCGTGGCAATCCGAGCTGATGACGGCGGGAATTTTAGCCGCAGCGGCTTTTTCCCAAAATTTGAAATGAGGATACAGATAGTGCAGACCCAGCTCATCTTCAATTAAGCCCCGGCGGATGCCGTTTGCGTTGATTTCCAGCGGCACGTCACAGCGGACGGCTGCTTCCAGAATGATATCCGTCATTTCGTCCATGTTTCTGTCCCAGTGCAGGCGGTTGACGCCGACAATATCGGGGTGAGCCAGCAGGGAATAATAGCCGGTGGCCAGTCCCTCCGCGACGCTTTTGGCATAGCGCACGCAGTCGGCGGTGTCCCTGATGGCGAAGGAGCTTTTAAAGCTGCCGCCGTAATCGAAAAAATGCTGCCCCATAATGAGATACTCCACCTGATAATCACGGAGCAGTTCTTCATAATAGGCGCGCTGTGAGCAGAGATATTCGCTTTCAAAACCCAGCAGAATCTTCAATTTGCTGCCGTAACGCTTTTGCGCGTCCTCCACTTCATAGATATAATCCCAGATTTCCGCCATTTCCATGCGCAGACCGTAGTCATGGTGAGGATAGGGCACGTGATCGCTCATGCCCAGTATGTCAAATTGCTGGGAAATAGCCTGCTTCACATAATCCTCCACCGTGCCTTGGGCGTGCTGGCAGCGGAAGCAATGCGTATGATAATTGGTCAGCATAAAAAGTTCCTCCGGTATCATGATTTGTTCGATTGTTTTGATTATACCATACGCAGCGAAAATTTGCAATGTGTTGTTTCAATCTCACCTCATCAAAAAATTTACATCTTGCGCTTGTTTTGCGGGATTGCATTTGCTATAATAAGATGTTGAAAAAAGAAATGGAGGTCATGCTGCTATGACAAAGGTAGATATTTTTTCCGGTTTTTTGGGAGCCGGAAAGACCACACTGATTAAGAAACTTATCAAAGAAGCATACAAAAACGAAATGCTGGTGCTGATTGAAAATGAATTTGGTCAGATTGGCATTGACGGCGGCTTCCTGCGCGAGGCAGGCATCGAAATTACCGAAATGAACTCCGGCTGTATCTGTTGCAGCTTGGTGGGTGACTTCGGTAAGGCGCTCAAGCAGGTGAAGGAGCAGTACAACCCCGACCGTATTGTCATCGAGCCATCCGGCGTGGGCAAGCTCAGCGACGTCATTCGCGCTGTACAGGACGCGGGCATTGCGGATCTGGAGCTGAACGCCTTTACCACTGTGATTGACGCCTCCAAATGCAAGATGTATATGAAGAACTTCGCGGAGTTTTACAGCAATCAGATTGAATTTGCGTCTTCTATTGTACTTTCCCGCACTGACGGTCTCCGTCAGGACAAGCTGGACGAGGCGGTTGCCATCGTCCGTTCGCTCAATACCAACGCTACCCTGATTACCACGCCCTGGGATCAGCTTGACGGCAGCGCCATTCTGGAGGCTATGGAGAAGCGTAATACTTTGGAAGCCGAACTGGCGCATTTGCTCGAAGAACAGAAGGAAAAGCACCACCACCATCATCACGATGATGAGGAGTGCGACGATCCGGCATGTGAGTGTCATCACCACCACGACGATGACGACGATGAACATGAGCATCACCATCATCACCACCATCATCATGACGATGAGGAGTGCGATGATCCGGCATGCGAATGCCATCACCACCACGACGATGATGACGATGAACACGAGCATCACCATCATCACCACCATCATCATGACGATGAAGAGTGCGACGATCCGGAATGCGAATGCCATCACCACCACGACGATGATGACGATGAACATGAGCATCACCACCATCATCATCATGACCATCACGCGGACGACGTCTTCACCAGTTGGGGCACCGAGACCTCGGAAAAGTTCACGCAGGGCGCTATTGAGGACTGCCTTGACGAGCTGATGACCGGCCGTTACGGCATGGTATTGCGTGCCAAGGGCATTGTGCCGACGGCTGACGGACAGTGGATTCATTTTGACTATGTGCCCGGCGAAAAGGAAATCCGTTTTGGCGCGGCCGATGTCATCGGTAAGCTTTGTGTGATTGGCACCGGTCTGGACAAGAAGGGTCTGAAGGTGTTGTTTACCGCCGGGAAGTAACCAATAAAAGTCCGCTTCATTACTATCATCGGAGACAAAGAAAGGATGTCAGAAAATCTATGGATACACCGGTATATCTTTTTACGGGATTTTTAGAGGCCGGCAAGACGAAATTTTTGCAGGACACGCTGTGCGACCCGTCTTTTTTTGAAAGCGGCAAGGACAGAACATTGGTGCTGCTCTGCGAGGAAGGCGAGATTGAGCTGGAACCCGACAAGTTTGCCTCACCCGATGTTTTCATCGAAATCATCGACGATCAGAAGCAGGTCAATCCGGATAAGCTGGAGGCGCTGCGGCGCAAGCACAATGCCACCCGTGTGATGATTGAATATAACGGCATGTGGCTGGTGAATGACCTGTTCCAGTCCATGCCGGAGGATTGGGCGGTTTATCAGGAATTTCTGTTTGTGGATTCCTCTACCATTGCCGTGTACAACGCGAATATGCGTAATCTGGTGGTTGACAAGCTCAGCAGTTGCGATATCGCGGTGTTTAACCGCTGTACGCCCGAAACAGACCATCAGGAGCTTCACAAGCTGGTGCGCACCATCAGCCGCCGCGCCGAAATCGTGTATGAGCGTACCGACGGCAGCGTGGCTTACGACGACATTGAGGATCCGCTTCCCTTTGACGTCAACGCACCGGTGATCGAGATCGGCGACGGGGATTATGCCCTGTTTTACCGCGATTTATGCGAAAATACCATGCAGTACAACGGTAAGACCGTGACCTTCCTCGGCCGCGTGGCCAAGAATGCCCGTATGCCCAAAAACGGTTTTTATGTGGGCCGTCCGATTATGACCTGCTGCGTGGAGGATATCCAGTTCAGCGGTATGCTCTGCGAAGACGGCGGCGATCAGGTGGAGGATTCCGCGTGGGTGCGTCTCACCGCCAAGATCGGCATTAAAAACAGCCGTTTCTACGGACGCAAGGGGCCGGTGCTTCGTATGATTTCCGTGCAGCCCGACGAGGCGCCCGAGAATCCTGTCGCGACTTTCTTTTAACAGATGCTTGTGCAGAGCTGCTCCAAAACCTTTTTACAAAAAAGACAGCGTTTTTCCACTATCCCACAGATGGTGGGGCGGCGCTGTCTTTTGCTGTTTTTTTGTACTTGGTACGTCACAGCGGTTGACTTTTGATAAATTTATGGTAAAATAAAGAAAAAAGAGAAAAAGTTTTGACTTTTTCGGCTCAGATCAACTGATACGGAGGGAATCCCCTATGACCAAACAAAGAATCATGAAAGCGGTGTTGGCAGTGGCCGCGCTATTTTTAATCAGCCTCTGTATCGTTGTGCCGCGCACCAAGACCTATAAGGTGGAACTGGGTCAGCCTGTGCCTGAGCAGCCGCAGCATTATCTGATCGGATGGCCTTTTATGCGTGGATTCATGCACATTGACGTTGATCTGGTTGATTCCGAACATGTCGGTCATTACAGGGGCTACGCCACTTATTTCTTTTATACCTATAAGCTGGATATCCAGGTGACAGACAAGACCCCGCCTGCCATTGATCTCTATGATTCTCCGGTTTATCTGGCCAAGGGAAGGGAATACCTGCCGGAAGATCTGGCGAAGAGCATTACCGACGCGTCCGGTCAGGTAAGAAGTACGCTGCTGTGGGAGAAGAAGGAATACGAGCAGATCAGCTTTGACACCAACGGTACCTATACGGGTATGCTGCGTGCGCTGGATGCCAGCGGTAATCTGGCCAAGTGTGATGTTACCTTTATCGTGGACGATCCGCCCATGATTATCGGTGCGTTTGACCGTCATATTGAGCGCGGCACGGCGTTTGATCCCACGGATGTGCTTGCCTGCGATACGAATGACGGCCTGCTCGGTGATAAGCTGCGGGTGCAGACCGGCGGTTTCAACGCCGACAAGGTCGGCGATTATCAGGTGACGTACGCCGTGACTGACAACAACGGTCTGGAAACCACGCGAGAGGTCACGTTGTCCGTGATGGAACCGGCAGATTATCGAAAGCAAAAAGATGAGCTGCGCTTCACATCGGAGGAGATGGAGCAGCTTTGCCACTGGGGGTATTTTGATTATGAACCCCTGACCGGCATTGATTATTACAAGACACTGGCACTGGTGGAGCCGACGCTGATTGACTTGAAGCGCACCTTCAGCGACGGCAGTTGGACGACGGGCAGCGGTGTGATCTACCGCGTGACATCCGATTATATGTATTTTCTTTCGGTGGAGCACGTGATGGAAAAAATGACGCAGGACTGTCACATCACTTTTTTTGACGGCAGTGAGATTGTGCAGGACTGTCAGGCGGTTTCCTCTGATACGACCAACGAGGCTGTGATGTTTGCGGTGCCGACTTCTGAAATTCCCGCGGATACAATGCTCGCTATCAAACAGGTGCATTACGATCCGGATATCTACAAAAAGCTGCGTGTAGACGATCCGGTTGTGGCGTATGCCACCCATTGGGGCGGTTTTAGCGAAAACAAAGTGGCTCCGGCCAACGTGCGGTTACTGACCGCTTCGCTTCCTGCTTTCGGTTGGTCCAACTGCCTGCTGGAAACGTCGCGCAATGTTATCAGCGGCATGAGCGGCACGGCTGTGGTGGATTACAAGGGCAATCTGGTGGGACTTGTCAGCGCCGTGGGACCTTCCACCGAAAATGAATTGGATTGGAGCGATTATCACTCTAAAGTTGACGTGGTGCCGGAGCTGTGGGACAAGATGGAAAATCAGCTCGCGCAGACCGGCAATGCGGCTGCATAACAATATCAAACAGATTCCCTCTCATCGTCGATTTGAAATTGACGGGGAGAGGGAATTTTCTGTTTTTATGAATAATTTGTAAATTTGCCCCAACTATGTTGACAGACGACATAGTTGGGATTATAATCATGTCGTAAGGCGATATAACGTCTGACAATACATTGACAATCGACATATCGCCCTGCGACATGATTAACAATTCATTAGGCGATTGTAAAAGTAAATGAAAAAAGAAGAAAAGCGAAGCGCAATTAGCGAGCGAATGCGAGCGTGGGAGTCGAGG
>CAMHEZ010000024.1 GCA_946184295.1 uncultured Clostridia bacterium
TTTTTCAACTTTGTGCAGAAATTGTGGATTTCTCAGGAGGACTGAATAGTTACGATATTTTTTGGTATATGTTGTAAAATATATGTATGCAGTAAGAATGAAAGGACGGAACGGGCAGCCGTCGCCCATACACGGTATGTTAGGAGATGTGGGAGTGTCGCCCCACTTCATTCTTATGGGCCGAAGAGAAAAAGCGTTTGAAAGAGCGTTTTTTCTCTTTTTGTTTTCCCCACCCCAAAAAATCCCCCGGTGCAGCCATCCAGACCGCACCGGGGGATATTTTTTTGGTTGCTGTTCGCTGCCTTGACTACTTCACTTCTACGGTCCAGCCGAACTCGTCGGGGAGCTTGCCGAACTGCATACCGGTGATCTTGTCGTAGAGCATCTGGGAGATTTCGCCGATCTCGCCGTTGTTGATGGGAATGATGGTGTCGCCGCACTTGAGCTCGCCGACCGGAGAGATGACCGCCGCGGTGCCGGTGCCGAACATTTCCTTAAATTCGCCCTTGGCGTTGGCTTCGATGAGCTCCTCAACCGTGATGAGACGCTCGGAAACCTTGTAACCCATGTGCTTGAGCACTTCGATGACCGACTTTCTGGTGATGCCGGGCAGAATGGAGCCGCGCAGCATGGGGGTGACAATCTCGTCGCCCAGCACGAAGAACACGTTCATCGCGCCGACTTCCTCGATGTACTTGCGCTCCACGCCGTCGAGCCAGAGAACCTGGCTGTAGCCCTGCTCCGCCGCGACGTCCTGCGCCTTGAGCGAAGCCGCGTAGTTGCCGCCGGTCTTGGCATAGCCCGTGCCGCCGATGACCGCGCGGACATACTTGGTCTCAACGTAAATCTTGACCGGCGCCAGACCGCCCGCGTAGTAAGAGCCGGAGGGGCTCATGATGATGATGAACTTGTACTCGGTGGAGGTATGTGCGCCCAGTGCGTCCTCGGTGCCGATGATGAAGGGACGGATGTAAAGCGACGCGCCATCGGTATGGGGCACCCAGTCGCGGTCGATGTCAACCAGCATTTCCAGCGCCTTCTCGGCGAGCTCTTCGTCAATCAGCGGAATGCTCAGACGGTCGTTGGAGCTGTTGAGGCGGGCGAAGTTCTGGTCGGGGCGGAAGAGGCGGATTTTGCCGTCCACACCGCGATATGCCTTCATGCCCTCGAAAACCTCCTGGCTGTAGTGCAGGCACATGCAGGCCGGAGTCAGGTCGAGCGGGCCATAGGGGACGATGCGCGGGTCATGCCAGTGACCGTCGCTGTAGTCCATCACGAACATATGGTCGGTGAAAATCTTGCCGAAACCAAGCTTGCTTTCGTCAGCGGGCTTCTGCTTCGGGTTGGTAGTAAGCTGAACTTTGATTTCTTCCATGATAACATTGCACTCCTCTTGATGGAATTAGTTTGGATAGTAAATCCATTATACCACTCTGTTTTCCGATTTGCAAGTTATTCGGACAAATATTTCATGCAATATCTGATTCATGCGTGAATCACAAAAAACGCACCCCGGCGGCCATGGATTCGCCTGAGTGCGTTTTTTCCAAAATTAACTAACAGCTAATAGCTAATAGCTAACGGCTAACGGCTAACAGCCAACGGCTAACGGCTAACGAATGCCCAGCGCGTCTTTGGGGTCGAGATACTTACCTTCCCGCATGACTTCGATATGCAGGTGTACCCCGTCGCCGTTCTCACACGGAATCTCCCCCACCGTGCCAATAGTCGCGCCCGCCGAGATGTTCTCGCCTTCACGCACCGCCGTGTCCTTGGTCAGACCGCGGTAATACACCATCAGCCCGTCATTCTGGTTGACGACCACCGTCGTGCCGTACAGCGGGTCACGCGTGATGCCCGCGACCTTGCCTTCCGCCGCCGACTTGACCACTTCTCCCGCATTGGCCGCGAGATCCAGTCCGTTGTGTACGCGCCAGTCCCCCATGGTCTTGGAATAGACCAGCCCGTCCATGCTGTAATCCTTGGTAATCGCGCCCCCCGCGGGACGGATATAGGTCAGATTTTTGCCCAGCACCTGAATGGCCAGTGTCTCCTCGCTGTCCTCCCGTTCATCAAGGTCCTCAAACCCGTCCGGCTTGGCGACGGTTCCGGTCTGACGGTCAGTCCCGGCGGGAGACGTCGCGGCAGTCTGATTGGCGGGTTCGGTCGGCGCGGCAGGCTCGGTATTGGCATGCTCCGCCGTGTCGGCTGCCTGATAGGATGCGACCGACGGCTCCTCCGGCTGGGGCGACAGCGCCGCCCTGTCCTTCTGCGCGCGCATGACCGCCGCGCTCACGGTAATGACCGCCGCCGCCAGACACAGCGAAAGCGACGCGTAATTGCCCCGTGATACACGTGATACACGTGATTTTCTGCTATTGATATTTTTCATGTTTTCCTTCAACCCTTCCTTATGGCTTCGATGTTATTGTTTGCCGTAAGTGAAGGGTTATGCAGTCACATGAAAAAAATTTAAAACAGCCATTGCAGCGGGTTCGCCTGACCCCGTTTTTAGTCCGGGCTGGTTCCGCTCGGTCGGCTAAAGCCTCCCTTATGGGGCTTTGCCCCATCCCCCAGCAGGGCCCTGCCCTGCACCCGCCAAGAGGCGCCTGCGCCCCTTGGATTCCCGCGCTCGCATTCGCTCGCTTTATTATCTATTATCTTACCCTGACGTGGGTCACACCGTCGGTTTCTTCGGTTGTGACGGTGATTTCCCCGGGCAGTTCGCCCGCCGATTCGATGACGAAATTGGCGAGTTTATCCTCCACCTCGCGGCGGATCAGGTTGCGCAGGTCGCGGGCCGAAGCCTCGCCGCCGAGCGCGTTTTTCGCCAGCAGGTTGACGGCGCTGTCGTCGATGACCAGTCTGACCCGGCGCTCCGCCATGGCCTTGACGTATTCGTCCATCAGCAGGCGGGAAATGCGCTTGTAGTCCTCCTCGTCGAGCTGGCGGAAGACCACGATCTCATCCACACGCGCCAGAAATTCGGGCCGCAGGAACTCCCGCAGACCCGCCAGCGCCTTCTCGCGGGAGATATCGTCGGAGGTCTTGTTGAAGCCCAGCGAGCCGCCCTGCCGGTTGCTGCCCGCGTTGGAGGTCATGATGATGACCGTGTTTTCAAAGCTGACCGCGCGGCCTTGGGAATCGTTGATTCTGCCCTCGTCGAGAATCTGAAGCAGAATGTTCATCACGTCGGGGTGCGCCTTTTCGATTTCGTCAAAGAGCAGCACCGAATAGGGCTTGCGCCGCACCTTCTCGGTGAGCTGTCCCGCCTCGTCGTAGCCGACATAGCCGGGCGGCGAGCCGATGATCTTGCTGACCGAGTGCTTCTCCATAAATTCGCTCATATCGAGGCGAATGAGGGTTTCGGGGGAGTCGAACAGCTCGCCCGCCAGCACCTTGACCAGCTCGGTCTTGCCCACGCCGGTGGGGCCGACAAAGATGAACGATGCCGGACGGCGGCGGGGCGAAATCTGCGCCCGGTTGCGCCGTATGGCGGCCGCCACCAGCTTGGTGGCTTCCTCCTGCCCGATGATCTTTTCGTTGAGTTTATCTTCCAGCGTCGCGAGCTTCTGAAATTCGCTCTCTTCCACGCGGGACGCCTGTATGCCGGTCCAAAGTTCGATCACCTTGGCCAGGTCCGCCTCCGTGACCTGACCGCCCATCGCTTCCGGTTCGATTTCGGAAAGGCGGCTGCGGATTTTCAGCTCCTCGGTATGCAGCTCCGCGATTTTCGCGTAGTGTTCCTCAGAGGTATTGTCGGTATCGGCTTTCAGCTTCTCGCTCTGGTCCATCACCTTGCGGAGCCTGAGATTGAGACGGTCAAACTCCGCCATCGCCTTGTTGCCGAGAGAGGCACAGGCACAGGCCTCGTCCAGCAGGTCGATGGCCTTGTCGGGCAGGAAGCGGTCGTTGATGTACCGCTCGGACAGCACCACGGCGCGGCGCACCAGCCAGTCGCTGATCTGCACGCGGTGGTGCATCTCGTAATAGCCCTTGACGCCCAGCAGGATTGCCACCGTCTCATCGACCGACGGCTCCACCACGTTGACGGGCTGAAAACGGCGCTCCAGCGCGGAATCCTTCTCGATATGCTTGCGGTATTCGTTGAAGGTGGTCGCGCCGATGACCTGAAGCTCGCCGCGCGACAGCGCGGGCTTGAGGATATTGGCGGCGTTCATGGACCCCTCCGCGTCGCCCGCGCCGACAATGCTGTGTACTTCGTCGATGAACAGAATGACGTTGCCGGCGCTCTTGATGTCGTCGATCAGCCCCTTCATGCGGCTCTCGAACTGGCCGCGGAACTGCGTTCCGGCCACCAGCGCGGTGAGGTCGAGGCGGTGAACTTCCTTATTCGCCAGCCGCAGCGGCACGTCGCCCTGCACAATGCGCAGCGCCAGTCCTTCGGCAATCGCGGTCTTGCCTACGCCCGGTTCGCCGATGAGGCAGGGATTGTTCTTGCTGCGGCGGGAGAGAATCTGTATCACGCGGCTGATCTCCCTGTCGCGGCCGATAATCGCGTCCACCCGCCCATCGCGGGCTTTCTTGGTCAGATCCTCGCAAAACTCTCCGAGAAAACGGCGGTTCTTGTTCTGTCCGCCGGACGTACGGCGTCTTCTGGGCGCGTCGTCGGCAAACAGCGCGCCTCCCATCTCAAAATTACGCCCGAAAAGACGTGAGAAGGGGTTGACGGGCGGCTTGGACTCGTCCTCATAATCCTCCGACGGTGCGGGCTTGCCGTCCTTGTCGCCGTCAGACGGCGCGACATCTTCGCCGGCCACAATCGGCAGCGGTGCGCTGTCGCCGGTCAGCTCTCCGTCGTCCTCCTCAAAGGCTTCGATATCGTAAATATCGTCGTAGTCGTCATCGTCGTCGTTTTCTTCTTCATCTTCTTCATCGTCTTCGTATTCCTCGTCACCTTCCCCCATCACCGTGTTGGGGCCGAGCAGGTTGAAGAAGGGAATTTCGCCTCTGCGGGCGGCGTCGGCCATTTCTTCTTCCATATGTTCCACTGTATCCGCGTCAAGACCCAGTTGGCTGACGAAATTTTCCACGTTTGGGACATTCATTTTTCTCGCGCAGGTAAAACAAAGACCCAGCGTCTTCTCGGGGTGAGAAGAATCGGTCATAAAAACAACAGCCTGTCGTTTTTTGCAATTCGAGCAAAGAGGCATACTACCTCACACGTCCTTTCCTCCACATCATAAATCGCACGTTCTGTATCCGTACGCGCCTGACTGACATTATTCAACCGGCGCGGTTCCTTCTGTCTTTTTCCTGTTTCTCAGCAGATTTTCCTTTGTCAGATCAATCGTTCCCTCGACTTCCTCGCCGTGAATGATTTTCAGGCCGATCAGGCAATAGCGCAGCAGCGCGAAAAGCATCACGCCCGCCGCGAACAACGCCAGCGCGGGCACAATCACCTTTAAATCCTCGCCCGGCAGCAGGATATTCAACGCTACGATCAGAATCATGCAGGCGTAAAACACCACCGTGGCCACCTTGCCCCACCATTTGGCCTTGACCAGCTTCCTGCCGCGGCGGACGATCACCAGACCGCCGACCGCCATCGCGATTTCCTTGAGCAGCATGATGCCCAGTCCGAAGGAAATCCACGGAAAACTGCCGTGGTAAACGTACCACATACACACCACCACAGCCGCCAGCGTGAGTTTGTCGGCGATGGGGTCAAGAATTTTGCCCAGCTCGGTTTCCTGATGGAGCCTGCGCGCCAGCAGACCGTCGAACATATCCGAAAGGCCCGACAGAATCAGAACCGCACCGGCATACACGTAATAATCCGGCCCCATGAGAAACAGCGCGCAGAAAAACGGAATCAGCACGATTCTGAGCGACGTGAGCATGTTGGGTATATTCATCAATCTTTGACACCCTTTCTAAGTTGGCTTGTGGGAAGGGGAAATCTGTCACGCCGCAGCGTCAATACAGCATCAGACCCTTGCCCAGAAACAGCATAATGAGATTGTCTTCATAAAACAGCTGAAAGAGAAAGGAGTGACTGTAGCTGGAGGGTCTGAAAATGTAATAATCCGGCAGCACCGGCCCCACCAGCGCGATGATCGAGAACACCGACAGCAGCACGACCAGTATCTTGCCCGCGCCCAGCACCATGCCGATGGTAGGCGACACCGCCGCACGGTCGGCATGGTAGAAATAGGCCTCCACGGTGGGGTAAAAGGCGCGGAACAGCCGGTACAGCCCCGCCATCAGCACCACAAAAAACAGCGCTCGCAGCACGCCGTCGATCACCGGCCGCGCCAGAATGTCCACGATATCCTGCGTCACCGACGGCGCCTGCAAATCCCCCGCCAGCAGCCGGTTGATCTGCGCCAGGCTCTCTCCCGACGTATTGTGATAGATTTTTACGCCGTGGTTCACCGCCGTCGGCATGCCCGACAGAATACGTTCCACCGGGTCGATACTCTTGTCCACATCGCCCGCCGTTTCCACCAGGGTTCTCACACGCTCCACCACCACCGGGCGATACAGATTCGTGTAACACACGTCCCCCAGAAATACCGCAACCGGCACCGAGACGCACGCCGAAATCACATAGGCCACCGATTCCACGACATTGCGCAGCTTGGTCTTTGCCGCGCTTTTCTTTAACAGATAAAACAAAAATAACGCCGTCGCTATATCAAGCACAATTCCTAACACGATTTTTCAGGCTCCTTTCGTCTATACGCGCTCGCCGCCGCGAGACCGACTGCAAGCTATAATATCATAGCACAGCCAAACGATTATGACAATATCGTTTAAACAAAATTAACATTTAAACGCCTGACTAACCGCTAACGGCTAGCGGCTAAAGGCTAATCACTAACTTCGGTGACGGCGGAAATGCCCTTGACAAGCACCCTGCTGCCCGAGGTGAGCAAGGTCTGCGCGTCGGCGGGGACCGGCTCATTCCTCACGAGCTTGCCGCCCAGGGTATAGCTGTAAAACCGCGAACGACTCAGGAGATAGATGCGGCTGTTGGTCAGTTCAAGACAGGGCGTGTCGAGATCGGTTTCCAGACGCGCCGTCTCCTGCGCCGCGGCGTCCAGCACCACAACCGATGCGTTCTGCCCGTCGGAATGGGGCGACAGCACCAGGCCGAGATGGCCGTTGGGGCTGATATCGAAGCCGCCCAGCGTGCGGCCTTCATAGCGGTAGACCGCGCTCTTCTCCGCGCCGCAGGATACCCGCGCGGCCTCATCGTCGCCGATGACCGCCACATTGTCCCCGTCCGTGAAGCGCACCGCAAACATGAGCGTGCCGTCAAAGACGTATTCCCGCAGATTCTGACTGCCGCCCACCTTCTGCACAATCACGCAGCTGCGCAGCTGTCCTTCGTCGGTAGTGGTCACACCGCACAGCGCAATGAGACTGCCCGACGGACTCACGGCGATATCCGAGATGTGATAGACCGAGGACTTCCATTTGTGCAGCAGTGCGCCGCTCTTGTCGTAAACGCAGACATGCGCGTGCGCGGTGTCGTGCTTGGTGACCAGCGCGAAGCGCCCCGTGTGGGACACCGCACCGGTAATGATGGGGTGGTCGGTCTTGCCGGTACAGAGACTGCCCGAGAGGGTCCGGAGCGTGTAAGTAGTGGACTTGCGGTCAAAGAGCAGCAGGTATCTGTCGGCGGTCTTCATAACGGGATTGGCCATGTAGTGCGTCTCGGAAAGCACCTCTTTGCCGTCGTAATTCAGCACGGTACACGCCGTATCGGTCAATACCGCCGTGCCGTTGGACACGCGCTCGGCGGCAATAGCGCGGCTGCCGTCGATATCCACCGGGAACCCGTCTCCCGTCGCGTGAGAGAGCGCGTACTTGTCGCCCGCGCCCCGCACGATCGCCGCCGGAGACAAATCCGCTCCCGCCACGAACAAGGCGCCCACTGCCACCACTGCCGCGCCGCTGATGGCCAGCTTGACCGCCGTCTTCACGTCGATGTCCCGGAAGAGCAGCCGGAACGAATTGACCCGCCGCAGCAGGCGCCGCGCCGTTCGGATTGCCTTGTGCCGGAGTTTCTCCCACCGCGCCTTGATTTGTTCGATGTTGTTCTGTGCTGCCGTTTCAGCCATATTCGATATCCTCCCCGAATCTCTCCGCCTCAATCATAGCGGAATCATATCAACGCAATATAAATAAAAAAACGATATTGGCAAAATTATAACACACCTGCCGCCGGAATACAATACCGGTTTGAAAAAGCGAAGCGCAATTAGCCGCGAATGCGGCGCGGGGTGCAGGGGGCTGGCTCCCTGCCGGGTCAAGGGCAGCGCCCCACAAGCGAAGCCATCGGCTGAGCGAGCAGAACGCGCCTCGATTCACGACGCGCCCGGGCGAATACGGATTCGCCTGACCCCGTTTTTAGTCCGGGCTGGTTCCGCTCGGTCGGCTAAAGCCTCCCTTATGGGGCTTTGCCCCATTCCCCAGCAGGGCTCTGCCCTGCACCCGCCAGGAGGACCAGTCCCCCTGGACTCCCACGCTCGCATGCGCTCGCTTAATTGCGCTTCGCTTTTTCTTTTCTTTTTTCTTCTTTATTCTTTATCCTCATACAGTACCCGATGGAGATATAACCCGCAGGCGGCAGCGGTCGCGCCGGCGCGGTTTCTGTCGCGTGAGGCGAGTATCTCCGGAATCGCGTCGGGCGGCAGCCGTCCGGCGGCAGTTTGCAGCAGCGTTCCCACCATGATGCGCACCATGTTGTAGAGGAAGCCGTCGGCGGTGACGGTAAACTCGATCATATCAGGCTGGTCCGGCAGACGGCGCACGCCGCACTGCGTCACCGTGCGCACCTTGCCTATCACATCGCTCCCCGCCGAGCAGAAGGCGGAAAAGTCGTGAGTACCGAGGTAATGCCGCGCCTGCGCGTCCATAAAAGCCGCGTCCAGCGGGTATTGATACCACAAAGCGCGGTCCCGCCAGAAGGGATCGCGCAACGGCGCGTTCCAGATCAGATAGCGGTACTGCTTGCCGCGGCAGTCGTAGCGGGCATGGAAGCCCTCCGGCACCTCCTCGCAGGCAAACGCCGCGATATCGGGCGGGAGCTTGGCGTTGAGCGCGAGCGGCAGACGCTGGGCGGGAATGGCGCAGCGCGTGGCAAAACTGACACAAAATTCGTCGGCATGCACGCCGCTGTCGGTGCGGCTGCACCCGCGAATGGGCACCTGTTCTTTGAGCACGTCCCAAAGTGTCTCCTGAAACACCGCCTGCACCGTGCGCAGACCGTCCTGCACCTGCCAGCCGCAGAAATCCCGTCCATCGTATTTGATTTTTACCAGCAAAGTTCTCATGCGCTCGCTCCTTCCGCAGTGGTGCCGTCAATACCAAACAGGACGCGGCAAGCGCGTCCCTTGGTGCAATTCGTCATACGGTTGTGAACTTGCTAACGGCTAACGGCTAACGGCTAACCGGTAATGGTCTGATTGAAATAGGGGCTGCCCTGCGCCCAGCGGTCAGAGGGGTCCCAGCCGTCGTGAACCGAATCGAGAATGCGGCGGGGCACGCCGGGGCCGGACGGACCGGCTTCGTCAACGATGTCCACCTCGGTGCCGAGCGGAATATTGTCATACATCCACTTGCAGTCACGGACGCACATTCTGATGCAGCCGTGGGAAGCGGGGGAACCCAGCTTGTCGTATTCCTCATTCTTGAGCGTGGACACGTCCTTCTTTTTGTAGGGGACGGAATGAAAGAGGTAGCGCGTGCTGATGGAGGTGCAGTACTGCCCGTAGACGCCGTTCATGAAACGCCAGCGGTATTTGGCGCGGGCGCGGTAGATACCGGTGTCGGTGGGCGTGTCGTCCGCGCCGGTGGAGCAGGAGAAGCGCTTGACGATCACGGTGTATGCGCCTTCCTCGTCCGGCTCATAGACCACGGTGGACTGACTGCCGAGATAGACGATGACCTTGTATTTGGTGCGGCTGTAGGGTACGCCGGGATATTCATCGTTCCAAGTGGTCTTGGCGGCGGTTTCGGCGGGCGTTGACGCGGTGGTCGCGGTGGACGCGCCGGTATCGGTGGGACTGATGGTGCTGGCGGTGCGCAGGTCGGCCAGACTCACGAAATCTGACGCAGATACCCGCGTGTCGCTCTCCGACACAGCGTCACCGACGTTCCGCAGCGTGCAGCCCGACATTGCCAGCAGCGCGGTCAACAGCAGCGCGGCGGCACAGACAAACGGGAACCTTTTGGATTTGACGGGAAATGGCATGGTTCTCATCCTTTATATTACAAATAGTTATATGATTGTTATCATCAACGCTCAGGAGAAATAGGGGTTGCCCTGTGCCCAGCGGTCGGAGGGGTCCCAGCCGCTGTAGGCTTCGTCGGTATTGCGGCGGGGCACGCCGGGGCCGGCGGGGCCGCTCTGATTGACGATGTTGACCTCGGTGCCGATGGGGCAGTTGTCATAAATCCACTTGCAGTCCCGCACGCACATTCTGATGCAGCCCTTCGACGCAGGCCGGCCGAGCTTGTCATACTCTTCATTTTCGAGGGTAGACGCGTCCTGGCTGTAATACGGCACGGAGTGGAAGAGGTAGCTGCTGCTGATGGAGCTGCACCACTGTCCGTACACGCCGCCCACCAGCCAGCGCCAGCGGTACTTGGCGCGAATGCGGTAGGTGCCGATACGGGTGGGAGAAGATTCCTTGCCGGTGGAACAGGTGAAGGTCTTGATGGTGCGGGTATAATTGCCGCTGTCGTCCTTGCCGTAGACCACGGAGGACTGGCTGCCCTTGTAAACGACGATATAATAGGGAGAATCGTTGTACTGATTGGCAGGAATGCCGGTGTCGGCCTTGGTGGTAGTGGCTTTGGTGGTGGTAGTGGTCTGGGACGTGGCAGAGGTCTGCGACGTGGACGTGGCGGTCTTTGACGTAGACGTGGTGGTCTTTGACGTAGACGTGGTGGTCTTTGACGTAGACGTGGTGGTCTTCGACGTAGACGTGGTGGTCTTCGACGTAGACGTGGTGGTCTTTGACGTGGACGTGGTGGTCTGCGATGCGGACGTGGCAGTGGTCGATGTGACTGTCGTCGATGTAACTATCGTCGATGTGACCGTTGTCGTTGCCGTCGTCGTCGCGGTGGTTGGCGCGGCAGTGGGCCGCTTGGACGCATGGGTCACGGTGCCGGCGGCGTTGGGGAAGGTAATGGTCATGGAGGTAAGCGCACGGTTTTCCGCCGTCGCTCTGGGCAGGTCGGCGGCAACACCATGATTGGAACGGTCGGCCCCGTCAGGCCACGCTTCATGCGCTGCCGCGTAACGCCGCACCTGCGCGAAGCCAATCAGCAGCAGGCAGGATACCAGCAGGAACGTCAGCATCTGCGCCCCGCGGCCGAAGTGCCGGTTTTGCCTCTGTTGTTTTTTGTTTTGCGGTTTCTTCAAGTCTTTCATTCTTTGATACCCCTCGCAATCTGCCCTTCGGTGAAAACGGAACATGAACGGCTATATAATGGTAAATTCATTATAATATCCTGACGGCGCTTAAATATGAATTTTTTGTAAACTAAGCGGCCAAACCCCACATAATTTTTGACGCGGCGGCGCTCTTTCGGTCCGGCGGGTCCGTATGGAAAGAAAATCCCCCTCGGCGCAGTCCTACAGACCGTGCCGGAGGGGAATGCCTGCTTTTTTCGTTCATTTCGGCTACTGCGCCAGTTTTCTGACTTCCTCCGGGGACAAGCCGGTGGTTTCAGCCGATTCTTCAATGGAAAAGCCCTTTTGTATCAGCCGGAGCGCAATCTGATTTTTATCTTGGATAGAGCGTGCCTTCGCCTCGGCCAACTGTGCTTCCGCCTTGGCAGACCGTGCTTCGGCCTTGGCAGACCGTGCTTCGGCCTTAGCGGACCGTGCTTCGGCCTTAGCGGACCGTGCTTCGGCCTGGGCGGACCGTGCTTCGGCCTCGGCCAACTGCTCCTTGTAGTAGCTGACGTATTCATTCCAAAGCTGCGACATATGCTGTCCCTCCTTTTCATTTTTAAAGTAGCGGGTCTTGTTCGATAGCTGGACATACCGCATGTCATCGGGGTCGCTGCACATGAAATCGTGCATAAGCTGTCCCAGTGGCGTGGAATCAACGTGCGACGCGTTGACATAAATGATGTGCAGTCCGTCATCAAACGGTTTACCGTTTTCACGAATCGAGCGGTCGATGTGATAGACGGGCAGGTTATCGCCCAATATATCGTTTTCGGTAATAAAAATCACATACGTTTCGCAAAGGTCTTTGTATTTCTGTCCCTTTTTTAAAAACGCACTGTCAATCAAACCTCCGTAAAATCGCGCACGGCGGGGAATGGCGCCTTCGTCCGGCTTCTGCACCTCGATATTGTAGAGGCGTCCCTCCTGATCGGTTGCCAGCGCGTCCAACACGGCGGAATGGCCGTCAAGTCCCTTGATGGAATACTGCGTTTTCACCTCTGTCACGGTCAGATCGTCACGCTCCAGAATAATGCGCAGCATCCACTCCGTCAACGCGGTGTCCTTGTCAAAACACACCGTAAAAAATGCGTCGTCAATCAAACGCAGTTCCCGGATAATCGCCTGCATTTTTTCATCTGTCAGCACCGGTTCACGCCGCGCCATAGGCCTCATCTCCTTTCCCTCCTTTTCTATTATAACACGGCGGCAACCGATTTGCAACAAAAAAACAAAGACAAATTTCCCCCTCGGCGGGTTGTCTGTGGCACAAAAAAAGATGACAAATTTGTAAGCTAATTGTCATTGTTTTTTCATCGTGATATGTGAATAAATCTCGCCGAAGCCTGAAATCGTGACTTGATTTCACTAAATTTTGCCATACATTCCACAAAATCCCGTATAAAAGCCCAAAAAAAGTGTGAAAACAACTGAAAATCCAGAAAATGACAGATTAGGGGTTGCCAAATAGTTACAAGTCTGTTATAATTGGTAACAGATTTGAAATCGCTCGTTAAATAATTTGCAACCAAAGAGGCCCGCTCCACGGGGGCGGCAGCATTGAGAGACAAAGAACAGACAGATTACCGAAAAGAGGGTTTATCACAATGAACGTCGGAACAGGCAAGACAGGCACACAGATTTTCAAAAAGATAGCGGCTTTCGCGCTCATCATGATGACGGTTGCCATGGTCGTACCGTTTGGCGAGTTTGAGGCCGTGTACGCGGCCACCAGCATCAATTCCGCCGACAAGGCCAGCGGCGCCTCCTACACCGCTTCCGCCGCGCTCGCCGCCAAGCTCGACACGGTCTTCGCGGGCAACATCGGTCTTTCCAAAAGCTCTTCCTTCAAGAGCACCGTCAGTGCCCCGCTCGGCTCCTCCAAGATGACAGGCAGCAATATGTACTACATCAAAAACAAGACCACTGGCAGCGTCACCAGCGGCTGGCAGTGCTTCATCTACGCCAACGCCGTGTATAACACGCTCTTCAACGAATACATCGGCCGCGCCCAGAGCCTTTCCAATTCCAAGGTGCTCATCTCCGGCGGCAGCAGCAAGGCCTCTTATGACCAGTTCAGCAAGGCCGGCGTCAAGTGCGGCGCTTATATGAGAACCACCACCAAGAAAAACGGCGCTTACAACGGCAGCGCGGGTCATTCGCTCATCGTGCTGAGCTATAACGCCAACCAGATTACATACCTCGAGGGCAACGCCGACGGCCGCGGCCTCGTGAGAATCGTCACCCGCACCTGGTCGGACTTCAACAAGAACCAGCTCTCCGGCCGCTCCAGATACATCTGCCACGTGGTGCAGCCCACCGACAAGTATTACAATTCGCTCTACAGCGCTTCCTCCGGCAGCGCCAAGAGCACCACCGCAACCACGACCACTGCCAAGAAGACCACCACCACTACCACCAAAAAGGCCAGCACCACCGTTGACCCCGCCAGCTGCAAGGTTGCCTACAGAAGAGTGCTTTCCTACAAGAAGACCGTCATGACCGGCAGCGACGTCAAGTATGTGCAGACCTGCCTCAAATATCTCGGCTACAGCGTCACCGTGAACAGCAAGTTTGACACAACCACCCAGACCGCGCTCAAGAAGTTCCAGAAGGACAATTCCCTCACCGCAGACGGCAAGTGCGGCTCCGTCACCTGGAAGGCGCTGGAAAAGGCTGTTGCCAGGAAGACCCCTTCTTCCGCCGTGAAGGGCGTTTCGGTCACCAAGGGCACCGCGCTCAAGATCACTTCGCAGCCGGTTGACAGCGTGGCCGCCATCGGCGGCAAGGTTTTCTTCACCGTCAAGGCCGAAGGCGCCGGCCTCACCTATCAGTGGCAGCTCTCCGACGACAACGGCAAGACATGGCGCAACAGCTCCGTCAAGACCGCCGACTACAGCACCACCCTCAGCAAGACCAATGCCGGCCGTCTCGTGCGCTGCATCGTCACCGACTGCAGCGGCGCCAAGGTCACTTCTTCTTCCGCCGCTATGAAGACCAAATAATCTCAAATACCGCAAATCCTCCCCGGAACGGGTTTTTATCCCCGTGCCGGGGCTTTTTTGTGTAAGAATTTTCTGAAAAATATTGTAAAACATGCAGACCTGTGATAAAATAAAGGCAGTAACATAAAAGGAAGAAAGGGTGGGTCTATATGTTGGCAGTACAGGGTTATTACGACGGGGTTTCCATCAGACCGCTGGAAAAAGTGATTGCAAAACCAAATCAGCGGGTGATTATCACGATTATGGACGAATTTGTGGAACCTGCCGCTGCCGCGGGTAAAAGCGGCATGCGCGGCGCACTCTCACAATATGCCGACCCGGCGCTGGCCCAGCAGGAGAAAGGCGCATGGCAGCGCGCTTTGGTGGAAAAATATGGTAATGTTTGACGCGAACATGATTTTGCGATATCTGCTTAACGACAACCGGGAAATGGCTGACCGGGCAGAACAATATCTTGAAGCCGGAAATGTGACGGTTACAATTGAAGTCATTGCGGAGGTTGTCTATGTCCTGAAAGGCGTATATGCCATTGACCGGGATAAGATTGCCGACACGGTCAAGGGATTTCTGCTGCTTGTCAGTTGTCAGGAAACAGACGTACTCAACCTTGCTTTGGACACCTATGCAAAACGCAATCTGGATTTTGTGGATTGTGTTCTATATGGCTATCATCAGGTCAAAGGAATAGAAATTGCCACGTTTGATAAGAAACTGTTGAAATTGATGGCACCGTAATGGATCTTTCCAATCCTCCCCGGAACGGGTTTTTACCCCCGTGCCGGGGCTTTTTTGTGTATAGCGGACGCACCCCGCAGACCAAAAAGATTGCATTGATTTGCAGTCGGAAATGATTTATAATCTCAGTAACGATACGAATTAAAAATATCGTATCGAAATCGTGACAAACTATAGGAGGAACGATATGAAAGAGATGAATGAATCGACGACGGGCCAGACGAAAAAATCCCTGCCCGACCTGACGCCGGAGGCGCTGGAGCTGTTTCTGCTGAAAAAGAACTGTGAGGTGCGTTACAACGCCATCACCAAACAGGTGGAGATCTCCGGCATGGAGGAGGAAGACCCGGAGCAGCTGCCCGCCAATCTCGTGGCGCTGATCTACGCGGAACTGCAATCCCGCTATGCCCACTGCACCATGCAGACCATCGGGTCCTATCTGGACATTCTGGCGAGCCGCAACAACCGCAATCCCGTGTTTGGCATCATACTGGCAGAGGGCTACGACGAGGGCGACCATCTGAGCGAGCTGTATGACATTCTGGGGCTGAGCGAGGACGATACCCTCAGCCGCCTGCTTTTAAAAAAGTGGCTTTATCAAACGGTAGCGCTGCAATTCAACAGCCTGAAGGCGCCCTACGGTGCGGACGGCGTACTGGTGCTGACGGGCCCGCAGGGCATCGGCAAGACGTCGTTTTTCCGCAAGCTGGCAGTGCAGCCCGAGCTTTTCAAGGAGGGCGTGCGCATTGACGTCAGGGACAAGGATACCTGCCTGCAAGCCACCAGCTGCTGGATTTGCGAGCTGGGCGAGATTGAAACTACCTTCCGCGCCGACGCGGAACATCTGAAAGCCTTCATCACGCAGGCGGTGGACGAATACCGCATGCCCTACGCCCGCAAGAGCGCCAAAATGCTGCGCCGCACTTCGTTTTGCGGCACCTGCAATTCATCGGACTTTCTCACCGATACCACCGGCAACCGCCGGTTCTGGACGATTCCCGTCACGCACATCGACCTCGACGCGCTGGCAAAATTTGACGCCGCCCAGCTCTGGCGGCAGATTTCTCTGGAAGTGACAGATCAGGAAAACGGCGGCCTGCAATGCTTCCGCCTCACCCCAGACGAACAGCGCCAGCTCGCCGCCCGCAACGCCAACCACGAAAAAAAGCTCCCCGCGCAGGAGGAACTGGAGGATATCTTCGCCGAATCCGATACCCCCTATTACAAAATTGTCTGGGAATATCAGACCGTCACCGCCTTCAAGGAAGACCACGACGTGCTGAAAAAATACTCCACCGCCCAGATTGGCAAGGCACTCGACCACATGGGGATTGTTCTGGAACGCCGAAGAGTAAACGGAAAAATCTGTCGTTTCAGAAATCTGCCCAAAAGGCAGTATTTACCGTCAAGCACGAGACAGCTGTGACGGGTGTGTCGAGGCTGTGACGGGCAAAAAAGGGAGGTCCCCGTCACAGGAACAAATACCAGAAAACCCCTGAAATACGCGATTTTTCGGGCAAATATCTTGACGTGTGACGGGTGTGTCGGGCATATATCATATAAATTATAAAAAGAAAGATACAGTATATACAGTATGAAAGTCTATAGAAGCCCCCGTCACACCCGTCACACCCGTCACACCCGTCACACTTCCCCGTCCGTATTCGCTCCGCTTTATTCACTATTCACTATTCACTATTCACTATTATCCTTGCTATCCCTTCTGCCATGTCTTCCATGGCGATACCGGCAAAACTCAGCCGCAGGCGGGCGCTTCCCGCCGGGCTATCCATCGGAATCACTCTCACCCCCGCTTCCAAGGCCTTTTCCGCGATGGCGGTCCCGCTTTCTTCACTGGGAAACGTCACATCGACGCACAGCGCCGTTTCCGCCAGCGTGACCCGTGCCGCCCCCCCGAACGTGTCGGCAAGACAGTTCATCAGATACTCGCTCTTTTCGGCATACGTCTTGCGCAGCCGCCGCAGACGCTTTTCAATATGACCGTCCCGCAGATAGTCCGCCAGCGCCAGCTGCTCGATTTTGGACGAAGTCTGGTTGTAATGATGCCCCCGCTCGCGGTAGAGCGCCGCCAGCTCCGACGGCAGCACCATATAGCTGATACGCACCGACGGCATGAGCAGCTTGGAGAAGGAACCGAGATATACCACCCGCTCACCGTCCCCCATGCCCTGCATCGCCGGTACCGGCCGCGATTTGAAGCGCAGCGCCCCGTTGTAGTCGTCCTCGATGATGAGCCCCCCCGTCTGCTCCGCCCATTTCATCAGTTCGGCGCGGCGGCTGACCGGCATCGGCCTGCCCATACTCTCGGTATTGGCGGGATTGAGATACAGCACGTCGATGCGTTCGGCAACCAGCTCTCCGGCGGTCACGCCGTACCTGTCATGACGCAGCGGCACGGTGTTGAGCCGGAAGTCGCGGAACACGCGCTCGGCCTGCGGAAAACAGGGGTATTCAATGCCCACGCGTCCCGCGCGTTCCCCCAGCAGTCCGCAGAGCAGCGACAGCAGCGGCTGCACGCCTGCTCCCACGACAATCCGGTCGGCGGACGCGTTCACGCCCCGCAGCTGCATACTGTAGCGCACGAGCTGCTCCCGCAGCGCGGCCTCCCCCTGAAAGTGACCGTAGGACGAGACGATGTCCTCCCGGCTGAGTACGGCGCGCACGTACTTGCGCCACAGCTCGATATCGGCGCGGCGGCTTTCGACATAGCGGCTGCCGAAGTCGTAGCGCACGGCGGCGGCACTGTCGGGATTCGGTGAGGGCTGACGGAGCGGCGCGGCAGGCGCGTCCGGCAGGTCTGCCTCCACAAAATAGCCGCTCTGGGGGCGGCTGACGAGATAGCCCTCCACACATAACTGCTGATAGGCCTGTTCCACGGTGGTGCGGCTCACGCCAAGCTCCTCCGCCATGCGCCGGATAGAGGGCAGTTTTTCGCCCACACCGAGACCGCCGCCGCAAATGGCGTTGCGAAGGCTGTCATAAAGCTGGCGATACATCGGTACAGCGGCATGCAGGTCAAGACAAATCGGTTCATATATCATGAAAAAGCACCTCGGAAGGAAAGAATAAAGAATAAAGAAAAGCGAAGCGCAATTAAGCGAGCGCATGCGAGCGCGGGTTTCCAAAGGGACTGGTCCACGCTTTCGCTAGCGAAAGCTGGTGCAGGGCAGCGCCCTGCTGGGGAATGGGGCAAAGCCCCATGAGGGAGGCTTTAGCCGACCGAGCGGAATCAGCCAAAACCAAAAACGCAGTCAGGCGAATCCGGAAAAAGGGGCAAATCCCAAAAACTGTCATGCCAAAAATAATCAAAATTGTATATTTTCAAATGGACAGTTATGATGTAATATGATAGCAGGCTCAACGTTGAAAGTCAACCCAATATCCATAAGACATATTATTTCAATATGAATTATAAGTAAAAGGAGCAATGCTATCATGAAAAATCAGAACAATCACGCGCTGTTGATCGCCAAGGTGGGCATCATGGCGGCGCTCTCGTATCTCGCCTTCACTTTCCTGCAAATCAAGATTCCCGTCGGCACCGAATACACCTCCTTCCATCTCGGCAACACCTTTTGCGTGCTGGCGGCGCTGCTCTTCGGCGGTGTACCCGGCGGTATCGCCGGCGCCATCGGCATGACCATCGGCGACCTGCTCGACCCGGTCTACATCACGTCCGCCCCCAAGACCTTTATTCTCAAATTCTTCATCGGCCTGATTACCGGTCTGGTTGCCCACAAACTCGGCAAAATCTCGCAGCGTCAGGCCGACGGCGTGCAGCAGCCGTCCAAAAAGGTCTTCCTCTGGAGCGTGGCGGCGTCGGCGGCCGGTCTGCTCTTCAATGTCATCTTTGAACCGGTGTTCTCTTACTTCTACAAGCGTTATCTGCTCGGTGTGGACGCTCAGGCCGCTTCCATTCTCGCCAAGTGGCAGACCGCGACTACCTTTGTCAACGCGGTGCTTTCGCTGATTGCCGCCGTCATCCTGTACGCGGCGCTGCGCCCCGCGCTCATCAAGGCCGGTCTTTTCGATTTCAACGTGGGGCAGAAGAAGGAAAAGTCACTTTGATGGAATTCGCCTAACTGCGTTGATTGTCTTGGCGCGTGGTGCTCGCAGGCTGCGCCTGCTCGTGGGGCGAGTGCCCTAGCTTTCGCTAGCGAAAGCTTACGCCCCGCCAGGGCGCTGCCCTGGACCTGCCAGGGAGCTTGCCCCCTGGACCCCGCGCTCGCATGCGCTCGCTTAATTCTGGTTGAGGAGACATTGTCGATGAAACGAATTGTAACGGTGCAGGATATTTCCTGTGTGGGTAAATGCTCGCTGACGGTGGCGCTGCCGATTATCTCCGCCATGGGGGTGGAAACGTCTGTCCTGCCGACGGCGGTGCTGTCCTCCCACACGCTCTTCCCGCACCCCGCCGTCTGCGACCTCACGGACGAAATCCCCCGCATTACCGCCCACTGGCGCGAAATCGGCGTGACCTTCGACGGCATCTACACCGGCTACCTCGGCTCGCCCGGGCAGCTCGACCTCATCTCCCGTTTTATCGACGCTTTCCGCGGCGACGGCTTCGTCTTTATCGACCCCGTGATGGGCGACCACGGCAGGCTGTATGCCCGCTTTACCCCGTCATTTGTCGGGCGTATGGCTGCCCTCTGCGCCAAAGCCGACGTCATCGTCCCCAATCTCACCGAAGCCTGCCTCCTGCTGGATATCCCCTACATCGGCGACAATTACACCGAGGCCGATATCCGTTCGATTGTCAAAAGGCTCACCGCTCTGGGCGCGAAAAAGGCAATCGTCACCGGCGTGAGCTTTGCGCCGGACAGGCTCGGCGCTTACGCCTACGACAGCGCCGCCGATGAATATGTCTCGTATTTCGACGAGCGCATGGCCGACAGCTATCACGGCACCGGCGACATCTTCGCCTCGGTCTGCGTGGGCGCGCTCGCTGGCGGCAAAACCTTGGGACAGGCTCTCGAAGCCGCCGTGACCTTCACCTGCGCCTGTATCCGCCTGACCGCCGCCTCTCCGGGTCACGACAAGGCCTTCGGCGTGCATTTTGAGCAGGCGCTTCCGCTGCTCATGGGCAACACCGCGCAATAAAAATAAATAAAATCCCGCAGATACGGCATGTAAGCCAAAATCTGCGGGCTTTTTCTTTTGCAATAGCGCCTTGACGGAGATGTGTTGTCATGCTATAATTTTAGCCATAAGGAGAGGATTACTTTGCAAAACCTGCTGTCAACGCTCAAAAATATCTCAAAGCTCCGCCTGCCGCGCGGCGCGTCCCGGCGGGAAAAAATCACCCTGCTGCTGGAATTGCTGCTGCTGGTGACGGCCGTCTGTATCGTCACAGCGGTACTCGCCGCCCTCTTGCGCCCGGAGTTCCGCATCAAAAACGGCACCCTGGTGCAATACAACGGAACCGCCGCCGTCGTCACCGTTCCCGACAAGGTCACCGCCATCGGCGACGGCGCCTTCCGCGACTGCCGCACACTCACCGACGTCAATATCCCCGATTCCGTCACCGCCATCGGCGACAACGCCTTCCGCGGCTGCGACAGGCTCAAGGTGGCGGTCATTCCCGATTCCGTCACGACCGTCGGCAAGAGCGCCTTCTCCCACTGCGACAGTCTCACCACCGCCGCCCTCCCCCGCGGCCTGCGCGAAATCGCGCCCAATACCTTCCAGGGCTGCGCCAAGCTCACCAACGTCACCGTGCCGGGCAGCGTCACCGTCATCGGCAACGGCGCGTTTGCCGAATGCGCGTCGCTCACGGCGATCAACATTCCCGGCAGCGTCACCGTCATCGACGAGCAGGCCTTTGCCAGCTGCGTCTGCCTGACCGACGTGACGATTGCCGAATCCGTCACCGCCATCGGCAACAACGCCTTTACCAACTGCGAAAACCTGCGCAGCGTCAACATTCCGGCTTCTGTGACCACGATCGGCGACTTTGCCTTCTATTACGCCGAACGGCTGGAAAATATCAGCATTCCCGCCTCCGTCACGAAAATCGGTGAGAGCGCCTTTATGGGCTGCATCAGGCTGAGCCGCATCGACGTGGCCAGCAAAAACCGCGATTACATCAGCCGCGACGGCGTGCTCTACAACCGCGATATGTCCACGCTCATCTGCTATCCCGCCGCCAAATACGGCAAGAGCTGCAAGGTACCGTCCACCGTCACCGCCATCGGAGAGGGCGCGTTTGCCTTCTGCATGGAGCTGCAAAGCGTGGAGCTGCCCCTGAACGTCACCCAAATTGGCGAATTTGCCTTTGTGCGCTGCGACAATCTCCGCGCCGTCACCATGTCGGACAACGTGACCGCCATCGGTGAAAACGCCTTCCGTCGGTGCGCCAGCCTGACCGATATCCGTCTCTCCGCGTCGCTCACCGCGCTGGAGGAAAATCTCTTCTACGACTGCGAGGCGCTCACGGTCATCGAAATTCCCGCCGCCGTCACCCATATCAAAGAGAGTGTCTTTGTCTACTGCGAAAACCTCACCCGCGTGGATTTGCCCCGTTCCGTGACTGCCATTGACTACGCCGCTTTCAGCGAATGCAGCCGCCTCAGAGAGGTCTGCTATGAAGGCAGCCGCGACGAGTGGAACACTCTCATGACCCACACCGATGTGGGCAACGAGCCCCTGTCCGACGCGACGGTCTATTTCGACGGGCGGCAGCCGGAACTGGCTGATTAATCAGGCGCATACAAACAATGATGGAGGACAAACTGCCATGCCAAGATTTTTCATCGAGAATGTCACAGAAGACTATATCACAATAGACGGACAGGACGCGGCGCATATCACCAAGTCGCTGCGCATGAAACCCGGGGAAACGCTCACCGTGTGCGGCGGACAGGGGGTGGATTATCGCTGCGAGATTGCGGAAATTGGCGAAGGCACGGTGGGACTGCGCGTGCTGGAACGTGTCCCCACCGAGAGCGAGCCGTCGCTGCGCGTGACGCTGTATCAGGGGCTGCCCAAGGGGGATAAGCTGGAGCTGATTATCGAAAAATCCATCGAGCTGGGCGTGAGCGGCATTGTGCCGGTGCTGATGCGGCGTTCGGTTTCCCGACCGGACGGCAAATCCGCCGCCAAAAAGCACGAGCGTTATCAGAAGCTCGCGCTGTCGGCTGCCAAGCAGTGCGGCCGGGGATTGATTCCCGACGTAGAGGAAATGCTGGACTTCGGGCAGATGCTGCGCCGCCTGAGCGGTCACGGCGCGGCGGTATTCTTTTATGAATGCGGCGGCAGTCCGCTGCCGTCGGTGATGGAGCGCGTGATTGCCGACGGGATAACGGACGTGGCAATTGTCATCGGTCCGGAAGGCGGTTTTGACCCTGATGAGGCGCAGGCGCTCAGGCAGGCGGGGGCTGTCACCGCCACGCTGGGGAAACGCATTCTGCGCACGGAGACCGCGCCGCTCGCCGCCATTGCCGCCATGATGTACGCCACCGGCAATCTCGGATAACGCAAACGCACCCGGGCGAATCCGTGTTCGCCTGAGTGCGTTTTTCATCTCGGCGCGTCTTGCTCGTGGGGCGCTGCCCCACGCCCCGCTGGGGCTCTGCCCCCGTCCCCGCCAGGGAGCTTGCCCCCTGGACCCCGCGCTCGCATGCGCTCGCTTAATTGCGCTTCGCTTTTCTTTATTCTTTATTTCCGCTATAGGCTTCGGCCGCTTCTTTGGCTTGTGCCTGCAAATCGACGTATTCCTCCAGACAGACGTGATTGACATACATATACGTCGCGTGGAAAATACCAACATAACGGATATGCCACGGTTCGTAGGCAATCCGGGTAATATCCTCCTTATCGGCGGGGTAGCGTATCACAAACCCGTATTTATGGGCATTCTCCGCCAGCCATGCGCCTTCAGGCGTTTGCAGGTAGTTGTGGTCGGTTGTGTTGTCGTTGCTCACGTCGATGGAATTGCCCAGCTGATGTTCGGAATTGCCGGGCGTCTGCGTGGTGTTGAGAGCAAGCACACGCGCCCGCTCGGAGGTATTGCCCGCCGCCATGTAGCTGCGCACGGCCGCGTTGTAAAGCTCGGCCTGCCGCGCATAGCTGCGGTAGGCGCTGATGATGTGCATACGGCTGCTGCCAAGCTCGGCCTGCATAGCCGCCAGCAGCTTCAGATAGGCATTGAAAGTCTCCTGTGACACATACAGCGTGTAGTAATTGGCCGCCACATACGCGGCAGGAATCTGTATCAGGTCGGCGGGCACGTCGTCAGCCGACAAAGTATGGTTGTAATTGGCGATGGGCAGCTCCTCATAATAGAGCGGCGGCAGCGTGCTGTCGGGCGGGAGCTGCCTGTACTGCGCGGTCACGCGGAGCGTCGCGCTGTGTTGTCCGGCTGTGACCCGTACGGTGGTGCGGCCGTTTTTCGCCGCGACAATCTGCCCGTCCTCCACCTGCAATACCCCGTCGTCCTCCAGCTCCCAGACGTAGGACACCTTCGCGTCGGGGGGCTGACAGTTCGGCTGCGCTTCGAGCGCGTCCCCCACATAGACCAATACGCTGCGCTCGTCAAAATACACGCGCTGCAATTCGTTGTCGAGCTTCGCAATTGTCGCCCGTCCGCCCGGCATAGCCTGCCGCGCTACCACCAGTGCCATCACCACCGACAGCAGTCCGAACAGCGTCCGCTGCACTTGCAGCTTGGTCACGGTCATATAGCGTCCTTCACTTAACTTGATTTTCATTGGCGTTTCGTCCCCCTTAACAGTATTATTGTATTGGCAACGGCGGAATATGTCAAGTGCAGAAAAGAATAAAGCGAGCGCATGTGAGCGCGGGAGTCGAGGAGGACTGGTCCTCCTGGCAGGTCTCGCTTTCGCTAGCGAAAGCTGGGGCAATCGCCCTTGCAGGGCCTGGGGCAGCGCCCCAGCAGGCAAGCGAAGCTTGCCGGGCAAGACGCGCCCGGACTAAAAACGCAGTCAGGCGCATACAGAAAACCGACCCGTTCCCAAAAACAGCGGAAACAGGCCGGTGTGAGAATTTATCCGAGCGCGGCAGCCGTTGTGGTCGTAGTCGTGACAGCAGCCGTGGTCGTAGTAGTGGCTTTAGTAGTCTTCTTGGTAGTAGTCTTCTTGGTAGTCGTCTTCTTGGTAGTCGTCTTCTTGGTAGTCGTCTTTTTGGTGGTTGCCTTGGTCGTCGCCTTTGTCGTGGCGGCAGATGTGGCAGACGTAGTCGAAGAGCTTCCCGCGGCTGTAGTCGAAGAACCTTCTCCCGCCGTGGTGGTGGTCGTCGGCTCGTCATGCTTGGTGGTGACGTTGGAATTGGCGATGCCCTTGAGGTCGGGGAGGTAGATACCTCTGACTTCCTTGTTGTTGCCCTCATAGGTCATATCGTCGTCATAGATGAAGGCGGCGAGGAGCTTGGCGTTGACGCTGAGATTGGCGGCGAGCACTTCGTTGCCGTTGCTCATGTGCTGGGTGGAATAGCTGCCCTTGATGGGAATGGAAATCTGCGCGTTGTCATAGCCCATGATGGCGGCCGCCTCGGAGGCCAGACCCACCAGCTCGGCCTTGGTGAAGTCGGTGGTGACGTATTCGAGACAGGCGTAGCCGATGGAAATCAGGTCCATATAACTCAGGTCTTTCAGCTCGTTGATGATTTCGGTCAGCACCTTGCGCTGGCGCTTGGTACGGCCAAAGTCGGAGTCGATTTTTCGGATACGGGCATAGTTCAAGGCCTCGGCGCCGTTCATGTAATAGGTACCCTTGCCCTTTTCAAAGCGGGGGAAGTTGCCGTATTTCTCATGGTGACACATATAATTGGCCTCGGCGGAGGTCACGGTGATTTTAATGCCGCCCTTGCCGTTGAGCTTGCCGATTTTGTTGACCACCGTTTTGAACGCGGTGAAGTCAACGATGATGTATTTGTCCACGGTAATACCGAGGTTGGCCTCGACGGTCTGCTTGAGCAGATCGACGCCGCCCACCGAGTAGGCCGAATTTAATCGGGTGCCGTATTTGCCTGGAATCTTGATATAGAGGTCGCGCAGGAAGGAGGTCATTTTGATCTTCTTGTGCTTGCGGTCGATGGTGAGCATCATCATGGCGTCGGAGCGGCCGTCCTCGTCCATGGAGCGGCGGTCGCTGCCGATGAGCATGATATTTTCGATGTCCGCGTCGAACATCACCGCGTCGGGCAGTTCGATGGCGGAATCGTCAATGCCTTCGGCGGCCTCCTGCGCCTCCTTGTCGGCAGCGAGATTCTGCACCGAAAGCCCGCCGTTTTGATTGGCGGCAGTCTGCGCCGTTGCCACGAAATTCATACGGTTGAGCATCGCGCTGAAGGCCACGCCCATCAGCATGACAAACACCAGCAGCAGGCTGACTGTCGTCACCGACGCCTTCTGCCAGCGCTGCATGGGGCGCACGTTTTTGGAGCGGCGGCGGCGTTCCTTGGTCGCGCCGAGGTTGATGGCGGCGGCGTTGTCGCCCGCAATCTTGGGCACGAAGTATTCCACATCACGCACCACCGCGCCGCCCTTGTCCTTCTCGCGCCTGACAGTGGACGCGCCCGCGCTGCTGGCGCGGTAACGCTCGCTGAAGTCACGGCGGCTGCTGTAACGCGCTTCCATCGCGTCGGCCACGGTTTCGAGCAGCGGGGGCTGCTCATCTTCCGCCCACTCGCGGCGGCGGCGCTTCATAAACTTCCGCGAGCGCGTCTCGGGCTCGCTGCGGTTATCTTCTTCGGGCTGTTCCTCCGCGTCGGGAAGGGACGTGTCATCGGCCTGCTGTGTCTGAGCCTGGGCCATCAGCCGCGCCTCACGGTATTCCGCCAGCGGATTGCTGAGCGGCGCATTCTCCACGCGTTTGCGCTCCCGGCGCAAATCCCGCCCGCTCCCCGCGTGACGGTTGATGCCGCGCTCGATGTAAATATGCGGCGCGGACGCTTCATTCATCTCCTGCCGCGCCTGACTTTCTTCCTGCCGGCGTACTTCCTGCATACGCCGCGAAAGCTCCACGCTCTCGTCCCTTGCAATGTCGTTTCTTCTGTCCAATGGCTTTCATTCGCTCCTTTCCGTTTTTTTCAATCGTTCTCCTCGTCATAGTCGTCGTGATAGTCGCCGTCATAAATGATGGAGCAGACATATTCATACAGCTCGCGGGTGACGTCGATTGTCTGGGAGAGCGTTTCGGCGTCAGGGGTCTGCCAGCGGTCGGAGGGATAGCGGCACTCGATGTAATAGGGGTTCAGCACAGCGGCACGGGAGATGAACCGGCCGAAGGCGGAATTGAACTTGCAGGCCTGCCGCACGAGCCAGGACAGGTTATGGCCGTCCATGCTGTTGCCGCTGACAAAGAGCAGATATGCCTTGAGCGTCTTTTCGATGGCCTGCTGACAGTGAAAACAGGCGGTATTCACACAGGTGCCGTCCTCGGCGAGCAGGAGCGCGGCGGCGAGGTCCTCGCTGGCGTACTCCATCCACTCGAAATAATGCCTGCTGTCACCCTTGCCGTGTCTATTCCGACTCATAAAGCACTACACCGCCGTTCTTAATGCCGCGACTGGCAAAGCTACACGGGTCTTCCATCAGCGAATCCCAGTGCTCACGGTTATACACCAGCACATCATACGGCACGTCGCATTCCACATTCAGATAAATCTTCTGCTCGGTTTTGTAGCATTCGCTCTCGCTTTCATTCACAATCACGCACAGTTTGAAGCTCTCCAGCGCACCGTCAAGCGCGTATTTGGAGTGAAAAATCCATATCCGCACCGGTCTGACCAGCGCCGCGATCTCCTCGCAGACCTTCATGATGCGTTCGTCATAATGCAAGGCAGTTCCCTCCCTTTTGTCATCTCCTCCTATTTTAGCAAATGATTGCAACTTTTTCAACAGATTCTCATGAAATTTACGTGAATTTGCCTGCGCCGGGTTCGCCTGACCTGTTCCTTTGTCCGGGCGCGTCTTGCTCGCAGGCCGTTGGCCTGCTCGTGGGGCCCTGCCCCACGCCCCGCAAGGGCGACTGCCCCAGCTTTCGCTGGCGAAAGCGGGACCTGCCAAAGGGGCCTACCCCTTTGGAAACCCGCGCTTCGCTAATTGTCATTTTCTTTAAAAAAACGGAGATTCGGTAAGGCGATGTGGTCAAATAGCCGAATCTCTTTTTTTTGCGTTTTTTGGTAGATTTTTTGGGAGATTGTCTATTGCAATACCGGGGGAAAAGTGTTAGAATATCCTAGTTATTGTTATGAGATTCAACAGTCAACACTTGAAAAATGAGGAGAGAGTTTTGTGATGTCTACGAAATACATATTTGTCACAGGCGGCGTGGTTTCGGGTCTCGGCAAGGGCATTACGGCGGCTTCGCTGGGCCGGCTGCTCAAGGCCAGGGGCATGAAGGTCACCATGCAGAAGCTGGATCCGTATCTGAATGTGGACCCCGGCACGATGAATCCCATTCAGCACGGCGAGGTCTTCGTCACCGACGACGGCGCGGAGACCGACCTTGACCTCGGCCACTATGAGCGCTTCATCGACGAAAGCCTCAACAAGAGCAGCAACGCCACTTCCGGCAAGATTTATCACAATGTCATCTCCCGCGAGCGTCACGGCGATTACAACGGCGGCACCGTGCAGGTGATTCCCCACGTCACGCAGGAAATTATGAACGTGATCGCGGCGGGCAAGGAAGGTGTGGATGTGGCGCTGGTGGAAATCGGCGGCACAGTCGGCGACATTGAGAGTCAGCCCTTCCTCGAGGCGATCAGGCAGTTCTCCACCACCGTGGGCAAAAACAACTGCCTGTTTATTCATGTGACGCTGCTGCCCTATCTCGCCGCCAGCAAGGAACACAAGACCAAGCCCACCCAGCATTCTGTCAAGGAGCTGCTGAGCATCGGCATTCAGCCGGATATCATCGTGCTGCGCTCCGAGCAGCCCTTCGACCCCAAAATTAAACAGAAAATCGCGCTTTTCTGCAACATCAGCCAGAAAAACGTCATCGCCAACCTCGACCTGCCGCTGCTCTATGAAGCGCCTCTCTTCCTTAAAAACGAAGGGCTCGACGAGTGCGTCTGCGACTACTTCGGCTTCGACGTGAACGGCAAACAGGATTTGTCCGACTGGATTGAGATGGTGGAAACCGCCAAGAACCTCAAGGAATCCGTCCGTATCGCGATGGTGGGCAAGTACACCGAGCTGCACGATTCCTATATCAGTGTCGTGGAGGCGCTCAAGCACGGCGGCATCGGCAACAAGGTCGATGTGGATATCAAATGGGTGGAATCCGACACCATCACCGAAAGTACGGTGTTCAATATTCTCGGCGACGTGGACGGCATACTGGTACCCGGCGGCTTCGGCGACCGCGGCGTGGAGGGCATGATTATTGCCGCCAACTACGCCCGCACCAACAATATCCCCTATCTGGGCATTTGTCTGGGTATGCAGATCGCCATGATCGAATTTGCCCGCAACGTGCTGGACTATGAAGACGCCAACAGCGTGGAATTTAACCAGTACACCAATTACCCGGTGATCGACCTGATGCCGGAGCAGCGCGAGGTCAAGGAGATGGGCGCGACGATGCGTCTGGGCAAATACCCCTGCAAGCTCAAGGAAGGTTCCAAGGTCGCGGCGTGCTACGGCGCGGAGCTGATCGAGGAACGGCACCGCCACCGCTATGAGGTCAACAACATTTACCGCGACAAGTACGAGGCCAACGGCCTGGTTTTCGCCGGTCAGTCGCCTGACGGTCACATCGTGGAAATGATCGAGCTGCCAGAGCATCTCTGGTATGTCGCGTGTCAGTTCCACCCCGAATTCAAGTCCCGTCCCAACCGTCCCCACCCGCTGTTCAAGAGCTTTGTCGCTGCGGCCAAAATTTATCAGGACAAGTCCCACAAAGAATAAAGGTTGGTAATTATGGGAGTCCAGGGGGTGCAGGCACCTCCTGGCAGGTCCAGGGCGGCGCCCTGGCGGGGCATGGGGCAGCGCCCCATGAGGGAGGCTTTAGCCGACCGAGCAGAACCAGCCAAGATTATCAACGCAGTCAGGCGCATACAAACAGGGAGATGAGAACCACTTGACAGAAGAAAATAAAGCCGCCCGGATTGAGGAATACTGCCAGCTGGTGCGGTCGGTCATGGAGGCGCGGCTGGACGGCCGCACGCCGCTGGCCTTTACGCATACCTACGGCTGTCAGGGCAACGTGTCGGACGGGGAGCGCATCAACGGCATGCTCGTCAAGATGGGCTTTGACTTCACCGACGACCCCGAAGCGGCCGATTTCATACTCTTCAATACCTGCGCCGTGCGGGAACACGCGGAGGACAGGGTGTTCGGCAACGTCGGCGCACTCAAGCACGTCAAGAACCGCAATCCCAAGCTCATCATCGCCCTGTGCGGCTGTATGGTGCAGCAGCAGAGCGTCGCGGACAAAATCCGCACGAGCTATCCCCACGTCAACCTCGTCTTCGGCACGCACGTCATTCCCCGCTTCCCCGAGCTGCTTTACCGCACACTCACCGGCGGCAAGCGCGTGTTTGAGCTGTCGCAGGCCGACAGCGCCATCTGTGAAGATTTACCCGTGCGCCGCGACGGTAATTGCAAGGCGTGGCTGCCGATTATGTACGGCTGCGACAATTTCTGCACGTATTGCATCGTGCCGCACGTCAGAGGCCGCGAGAGAAGCCGCGACGCGGCGCATATCCTCGCCGAAGCCAAAGAACTGATTCAAGCCGGTTACAAGGACATCACGCTGCTGGGGCAGAACGTCAACAGCTACGCGGTCAAAAATTCCGTCAGCTCGGACGGCGAAGCGTGGAACTTCCCCAAGCTGCTGCGCAAAATCGACAGCATCGAGGGCGACTATGTGCTGCGCTTCATGACCAGTCACCCCAAGGACTGCACCGAGGAGCTGCTCACCGTCATGGCGGAGGGCAAACACACCGCCCATCACCTCCACCTGCCCTTCCAGTGCGGTTCCAACCGCGTCCTCAAGGCCATGAACCGCAAATATACCCGCGAAAAATATCTGGCGCTTGTCAGACTCGCCCGCGAGAAAATGCCGGATATCTCGCTGACCAGCGACATCATTGTCGGCTTCCCCGGCGAGACGTATGAGGAATTTTGTGAGACACTCGACCTCGTGCGCGAAGTGAAATTCACGTCGCTCTTCACCTTCATCTATTCCCCCCGCGAGGGCACACCCGCCGCCAAGCTCCCAGACCCCGTTTCCCACGCGGAAAAAGCCAAGTGGATGCGGGAACTGCTCGACACGCAGGAGGCCATTGCCGCAAAGCGCTGTCAGGCCATGATGGGCACCCGTCAGCGGGTACTCGTCGAGCAGGTGGACGAACGGGACGGACGGCTCATCTGCCGCACCGGCACCAACATCAATGTATGGTGCGAGGGAGACGCCTCTCTTGTCGGTTCTTTTGCGGAATGCGAGATTACCTCGGCACGCAACTGGGTGCTGGGGGGCAAGGTGATTTCCAATATGTAATGAATGCGTGGGGATACATTCCCCCATGCTTACATAAAAATTATTATCCAGTAAAGGAGACTCTTACTCATGCAACAAGAAAAGAAGCCCATGGAAAAGAAGGCAAAGGTCATTGTCATCATCTCGACCATTGCTCTCATTCTCATCGCGATTTACATCGCCATCTACGCGCTGATTCACACCAAGGTTGTGGAAATCAACGAGTGGTTCCTGCCCAAGAACGCTGTCACCGGCGTGAGCCTTTCCAATTATCAGGGTCAGGTAGACATGGAGCAGCTCAAGGCGCAGGATATCCAGTTCGCGCTCATCAAGGCGACCGAAGGCACCACCATCGTGGATAAGCGCTTTGCCGCCAACTGGGAGAATGCTCAGGCCGCCGGTCTGCCCGCCAGCGCCTATCACTTCTTCTCTTTCTCGAGCGAAGGCGCGACCCAGGCGCAGAATTACATCAACACCGTCGGCAGTCTCGACGGCAGAATGATTCCCGCCGTGGATATCCAGTACACCCAGAAGTACAGCCGCTACCACAACGCGCCTTCCAAGAAGAAGGTGCTGCGCGAGTTCACCACCTACCTCAACATCATTGAGAATTACTACGGCGTGAAGCCCATCATCTACACCGACAAGGAATTTTATGACGATTACCTCGACGGCGTGATCGACGGCTATGACCTCTGGGTCAGCAACTCCTTCCACCCCGCCTCCTGGGACGGCTGGAAAGACTGGACCATCTGGCACTACTGCCAGACTGACAACGTCAAGGGCTTCAAGGGCGATTACATCAACCTCAACGTGCTGGCCAATGACACCAAGCTCGCCGACCTGATGTATGTCGCGCCCGAAAAGCCGGTTTCCGACAGCGACATGGAGCCGGTCGAAGCCGAAGGCTAATTAGCGAAGCGTGGGAGTCCAGGGGAGAAAAAAAGAATAAAGAATAATGAATAACGAATAATGAAAAATAGCCGCGAATGCGGCGCGGGGTGCAGGGGGCAAGCTCCCTGCCGAGGTCAAGGGCGAGTAGCCCTTGCAGGGGGTGGGGCAGCGCCCCACGAGCAGGCGCAGCCTGCGAGCCACACGCGCCAAGACGAAAAACGCACCCCGGCGAATCCCTCAAAATCCCCGTCAACAAAGGAGATGAACCGATCATGACCGTAATCGAAATGGCAAGAGAGCTGGGTAAGGTGATTCAGGAGTCCGAGGAATACAAGGCACTCGCCGATGCCAGAACCGCCAGCGATAACGATGAAACATTGCAGGAACAGATTCAGCACTTCAACCTGATCCGCATGAAGATGGACATTGAATCGTCCAAGCCGGAACCGGACGAGGAAAAGCTGAAAAACCTCAATGAAGAGCTGATGACCGTTTACACCGAGGTCATGGGCAGTGAAAAGATGGTTGCCTTCAACGTGGCAAAAGAGGCCATTGATTCCCTCATGAACAATGTGACCACGCTGCTTTCCGCCGTGGTAAACGGCGCGGACCCCGCCACCTTCGACCCCGAACAGGCGGGCTGCTCCGGCAGCTGCTCCACCTGCGGCGGCTGCGGCTGAAACGGAAACGCTCACGTTCGTTCGCTCAATGAAGAATGAATAGTGAATAATGAATAAATAATAAAAATTGCAGTTTTTCACTGCGTTTCGTTATGACAAAATCCCCTGTGAATCAACTAAGGCTGATTCACAGGGGATATTTTTATTTTAAGGGCGAAGCCCTTCCTCAATTATTCATTATTCATTATTCTTTATTCGTTATTCACTACTTCTGTTTGTGCCACTTGACGCCCTGCGGGGTGTCTTCCAGAATGATGCCCTGCGCTTTGAGTTCGTCGCGAATGCGGTCGGCCTCGGCGAAGTTCTTGGCTTTGCGGGCGGCCTGACGCTGCTCGATGAGGGCTTCAATCTCGCTGTCGAGGGACTCGGTTTTCTGGTTGTAGAGCAGACCCAGCACATCGGCCAGTTCCCGGTAAAGGTCGAGCGCGAACTGCGCCAGCTCCTTGGAATGGGTCGAGGACGCGCCGAGATGGGTGTTGATGTCGCGTGCGAGATCGAAGAGCGCGGAAACGGCTCCGGCGGTATTGAAATCCTCTTCCATGCTGTCGATGAAATGCTGCTTATGGGTGAGGAGCTGTTCCTTGATGGCGTCCTCGCCGTCCTGCCAGCCGGACGGCGCTTTGGAAAGGTAGAATGTCACGTTTTCCAGCGCGGTGTAAAGACGCGCCAGCGCGGACTTATTCTGCTCGATGATGTCCACGGAGTAGTTGATCGGGCTGCGGTACTGACTGGACAGCATGAAGAGGCGAATCGGCTCATAGCCGTATGCCTCGCCCACGTCGCGGACGGTGAAGAAGTTGCCCAGCGATTTGCTCATCTTCTGGTTGTCCACGTTGATGAAGCCGTTGTGCATCCAGTAATTCGAGAAGGGCTTGCCGGTGCAGCATTCGGACTGCGCGATTTCGTTTTCATGATGGGGGAAGATGAGGTCCTGCCCGCCGCAGTGAATGTCGATCGTCTCACCCAGCAGCGCGAGGTTCATGGCGGAGCATTCGATGTGCCAGCCTGGACGGCCCTTGCCCCACGGGGATTCCCAATAGGGTTCGCCCTCCTTGGCGGCCTTCCAGAGCGCGAAGTCGGCGCGGTCGCGCTTGATGTCGCCCGCATCCACGCGTTCGCTCGCGCCGGCGACCAGCTCGTCGAGCGGCAGGTGAGAGAGCTTGCCGTATTCCGGGAAGGTCTTGGTGCTGAAATACACGTCGCCGCCAGCCTCATAGGCGTGGCCCTTTTCGATGAGCGTCGCGACAATTTCGATGATCTTGTCGATGTTTTCGGTCGCCTTAGGGTGGATATTGGCGGGTTTCACGCCCATTGCCTTGACGTCCTTCCAGTATTCGTCGATGTAGCGTTCCGAGATGACCTTGTAGTCCACGCCCTCGGCCTTGGCCTTGTTGATGATCTTGTCGTCCACGTCGGTGAAGTTCTGCACGAACGTCACCTTGTAGCCGCGCCACTCGAAATAACGCCGCAGCGTGTCAAAGGTGATGATGGGGCGGGCGTTGCCGATGTGAATGAGGTTGTAGACCGTCGGCCCGCAGGCGTACATCTTGACTTCGCCTTCCGTCATGGGGACAAAGTCCTCTAATTTGCGCGATAATGTGTTGAAAATTCTCATATGTTTCAAGTCCTCTCTGTGATGGATTGCTTTTGGGGGATTCGCCTATCCCCGTCGCAAGTCTGAGCGCGTCGCGCTCGCAGGCCGTTGGCCTGCTCGTGGGGCGCTGCCCTGGACCTGCCAGGGAGCTTGCCCCCTGGACCCCGCGCTCGCATG
>CAMHEZ010000025.1 GCA_946184295.1 uncultured Clostridia bacterium
TCAGAAATCTTCATTACTGCTCACCGCCTTCTTCCTTCTTGACAAACTTGCAGCGCACGGGGAGCTTGTTGGCGGCAAGGCGGAGAGCCTCGCGCGCGACATCCTCGCTGACGCCTGCGATCTCAAACATGACACGGCCGGGCTTGACGACTGCCACCCAGTACTCGGGCGAACCTTTACCGGAACCCATTCGGGTTTCAGCGGGCTTCTCAGTGATGGGCTTGTCGGGGAAAATCTTGATCCAGACCTGACCGCCTCTCTTGATGTATCTGGTCATAGCGATACGGGCGGCTTCGATCTGATTAGACGTGATCCACGCGGGTTCGAGGGACTGAAGTCCGTACTCGCCGTGGGAAACAAAGTTGCCTCTCTGCGCAGTGCCCTTGAGGCGGCCTCTCTGAACTCTGCGGTACTTTACTCTCTTAGGAAGCAGCATTACTTATTTCCTCCTTCCCTGCGGGCAGGTCTCCTGTCGCCGTCATTGTTTCTTCTTCTCGGTCTTCTGTCTCTGTCGCCGAACTTCTTCTGTGCGGGGAGCTCGGGACGCTTGAAGGTGCCGTCCTTATCCTTGAGGACTTCGCCGTTGTAGATCCACACCTTGACGCCCACGATACCGTAGGTGGTGTGCGCCTCGGCGAAACCGTAGTCGATGTCGGCACGGATGGTCTGGAGAGGCGTGGTGCCTTCCTTATACATTTCGGTTCTGGCGATTTCAGCGCCGCCCACACGGCCGGAGAGCATGACCTTGATGCCCTTGACGCCGGCGCCCATGGCTCTGCTGATGCTCATCTTCATGGCGCGGCGGAAGCTCACGCGCTTTTCGAGCTGCTGTGCGATGCTCTCGGCGACGAGGGTCGCGTCAGCGTCGGGAACCTTGACTTCCACGATGTTGATGGAAACAGGCTTGCCGATCTTCTTCTCGCACTGGAGACGCAGCTTTTCAATCTCTGCGCCCTTCTGACCGATGACGATACCGGGCTTTGCGCAGTGAATGTGAATGCGCACCTTGTCGGATACGCGCTCGATCTCAATCTTGGGAACGCCCGCTGCCTTGAGCTGCTCCTTGAGCATCTTGCGGAGGTTGTAGTCCTCGACGAGGGTATCGCCAAAGTCCTTCTTGCCTACATACCAGCGAGAATCCCAATCCTTAATCACGCCTACTCTGAGGCCGTGAGGATGAATTTTCTGACCCATGTGCTTACCTCCTCAATCAGTCTTCCTGTTCCTTTACCACAAGGGTAACGTGTGATGTCTTCTTGTCTATGCGGTATGCTCTGCCCTGTGCTCTGGGACGCATACGCTTGAGGATCGGTCCGGAGGTTGCGAAGCACTCCGACACATAGAGCTTATCCTCATCCATGTTGAAATTGTTGGTTGCGTTTGCCACGGCTGACTTGAGGAGCTTCTCAAGATACTCGCAAGCAGCCTTGGGCGTATTCTTCAGTATAGCCTCAGCTTCCTTAACAGGCTTGTTTCTGATAAGGTCAAGCACTATCTGAACCTTTGTGGGAGAAATGCGAGCGTATTTAAGCTCTGCTCTTGCTTCCATTTCAGTACACTCCTTTCAAGCTGCTTACTTCTTGCTGGTCTTGCTGCCGGCGTGACCTCTGAATGTTCTGGTGGGAACAAACTCGCCGAGCTTGTGACCGACCATTTCCTCAGTGACAAATACCGGAACATGATTCTTACCGTTGTGAACGGCAATTGTGTGGCCTACGAAATCAGGGAATATCGTGGAAGAACGGCTCCATGTCTTGAGCACTGTCTTCTCGTTCTTTTCGTTCATTTCCTGGATTCTTTTGAGCAGCACCGGCTGCACGAAAGGACCCTTTTTAACGCTTCTACCCATGGTTAATCAAAGTCTCCTTTCTGACGATTACTTGCCGTTTCTGCGTCTTACGATCATCTTGTCGGAAGCCTTCTTGGTAGGTCTGGTCTTGTAGCCCAGAGCAGGCTTGCCCCAAGGTGTGCAGGGACCGGGACGTCCGACAGGGCTCTTGCCCTCGCCGCCGCCGTGCGGGTGGTCGTTCGGGTTCATGACGGAACCTCTGACTGTCGGTCTCCAGCCCATCAGGCGCTTGCGTCCTGCCTTACCGATCTTGACGTTTTCATGGTCGATGTTGGAAACCTGACCTATTGTAGCCATGCAGTCGGCGGAAACGTTCCTGAGTTCACCGGAGGGAAGTCTGAGCAGCGCGTAGCCGCCTTCCTTCGCCATAAGCTGAGCCTGAATTCCGGCGGCTCTGGCGAACTGTGCGCCTCTGCCGGGATAAAGCTCGATGTTATGGATAAATGTACCGGTGGGGATAGCCGAAAGCGGAAGCGCGTTGCCCGGCTTGATGTCGGCTGCCGCGCCGCTGACGACTGTGTCGCCCTTCTTGAGACCGTGAGGTGCGGTGATGTATGCCTTTGTGCCGTCCTCGTACTGAATGAGCGCGATGAATGCCGAACGGTTGGGATCGTATTCAATGGACTGCACGGTAGCGGGCATATCCGCCTTCTGGCGCTTGAAATCTATGATTCTGTACTTCCTGCGAAGTCCGCCGCCTCTGTGACGGACGGTGATTCTGCCGTAGCTGTTTCTGCCGGAATTCTTCTTGAGCGGGGCTAAAAGGCTTCTCTCAGGAGATACCTTGTCAAGCTGTGAAGAATAATCGGTGACAGACATGTTGCGGCGACCGTTTGTAGTCGGCTTATATGTCTTGATAGCCAATTTGGTTCACTCTCCTCGTTATTCTAATGGCTTAGCGGAGCTGCCATCCTGCTCCATACATTGCCTGCGGTTGATTTAATTCGATCAGATGAGACCCTCGAAGAATTCGATGGGCTTAGAATCGGGTGAAAGTGTTACGATGGCCTTTTTCCAGGCGGGGGTGTAGCCCTCGTATCTGCCCTGGCGGCGATGACGTCCTCTGACGTGCATTGTATTGACCTTTATAACCTTTACGCCGGGGAAGCATGCTTCCACAGCCTTAGCGATTTCGATTTTGTTGGCATTCTTGTCAACCTCGAAGGTGTACTTGACGCTTTCGCCTTCCGCAACCTGCATACCCGCCATCGACTTCTCGGTGATGATCGGGCGGATGATAATGTCCTTGGGATTCATTAGCAGTATACCTCCTCGATCTGTGCTACGGCGTCCTTAACGACAACAAACTTGTCTGCGTTCACGATGTCATAGACATTGAGAGTGTTGACGAGCGCTGTCTTTACGCCGGGAATGTTTCTCGCGCTGGCTATCACCATGTCGTTCTTCTCAGGCATTACGAGCAGAACCTTGCGGTCCGCGCCGATTGCGCCGAGCATTTTGACGACTTCCTTGGTCTTGTACTCGTCCATTGTGAAAGCGTCGAGAACGATCATATCGTTATCCGCCACCTTCGCGGAAAGAGCCGACTTCATGGCAAGTCTGCGGAGCTTCTTATTGAGTGTGTAGCGGTAGCATCTGGGCTTGGGACCGAGAGCTATGCCGCCGTGTCTCCACTGGGGCGAACGGGTGGAACCCTGTCTGGCGTGACCTGTGCCCTTCTGGCGCCACGGCTTCTTGCCGCCGCCGGAGACCTCGCCGCGTGTCAGGGTGCTCTGTGTGCCCTGGCGCTGATTTGCGAGATAATTTACAACAACGGCGTGAACCGCTGCTTCGTTGGGTTCAATGCCGAATACTTCGTCGGAAAGTTCGAGTGTGCCGACCTTTTCGTTAGCTGCATTTACTACTGCGATGCTGGCCATATTCTATTCCTCCTCCCTTATGCTTTGACGCTGTCGCTGATGAGCACAACGCCGCCCTTAGGACCGGGAACTGCGCCCTTGATGGCGATAAGGTTGTTTTCAACATCGATCTTGACGACTGTGAGATTCTGAACGGTTACTCTCTCGTTGCCGAGGTGACCGGACATCTTCTTTCCCTTGAAAACTCTGGAGGGATCCGAGCAGGCGCCGATTGATCCGCCGTGACGGTGAACAGGACCTGTACCGTGGCTCTCCTTGAGTCTGCCGAAGTTCCAGCGCTTGATAACGCCGGCCCAGCCCTTACCCTTGCTGGTGCCTACGACGTCAACCTTGTCGCCGGTCGCAAAGGTGTCTGCCTTGATGACGTCGCCGACGTTGAGTGCGTCGATGGAGTCAAAGCGGAACTCTCTGAGATACTTCTTGGGAGCCAGATCGTTCTTGGCAAAGTGACCGGCAGCCGCCAGCGTGATGTTGCTGGGCTTATCCTGGAACTTTTCGCTTCTGTCGCTCTTAGCGCCCTTCTTGTACTTGAGCTTGATGTCACCAAAGCCCAACTGAATGGCGTTGTAGCCATCCGTCTCGACAGTCTTCTTCTGCGCGACGACGCAGGGACCTGCTTCGATCACCGTTACGGGGATCACATTGCCCTTCTCGTCGAAGATCTGAGTCATGCCGAGCTTCTTGCCGATAATACCTTTCTGCATGTATGATTACCTCCTAGATAGGTTATTGGTTGAAACGCGGGTATTGCACGCTTCAACTTGACCTCGACTGCTGTTGGTTGAAATCAACATCTCGCCGCGCATCAACGCGCCACGCGCTTTGATGCGCCCGCGTTTTGAAAAAACGCTGTTACAGCTTGATCTCAATCTCAACGCCCGCAGGGAGCTCTAATCCTTTCAGAGCCTCCACAACTTTGTTGGAAGGTCTCAGGATGTCGATAAGACGCTTGTGGGTTCTGTACTCGAACTGCTCACGGCTGTCCTTGTACTTGTGAACCGCACGCAGAATCGTGACGATCTGCTTGTCGGTCGGGAGCGGAACCGGACCGGACACCTGTGCGCCCTCGCGCTTTGCGGCGTCTACAATCTTCTGTGCCGCCTGATCCGCGAGAGAGTGATCGTAGCTCTTGATTCTGATTCTGATTTTTTCCTTGACTGCCATAAAAAAATCGCCTCCTGTAAATATTTGCGGCGGGCCGCTCACATGATTTTCGCTGAAACACGCGTCCGGGTGTTTCATGATCGGGCATTAAAAATCCGGGAAGCCGCTCAAACTTTTTGGGATTCAAACGGCTTTCCGGGTCAGTGAATTCAGTGAAAACTCATAGCAAGCGTTTGACGCGCAACCGTCCCCATAGCGGAACGCATTGGGACGCTCCACTCCTGAGGAATCAACTGCGCACACTTTTTCGCCCGGTTTAAAATCGGACATACTCCACGGAAAAACCGTCCGCAAGGGACGCAACCTCCCGCTTCATCGCATATCTCATGTGCAGTCGCTGCATCTTTTCCGCACGTCGCCGTTCGCAACGCGCCTTATCATTATACCAAAGCTTGTCAGCAACTGCAAGCGTTATTCAAAAATTTACGCATAGAAATTTTGCATATGGTTTTCGCTTTTTTTATTCAATTTGCACACTTAAAGAAGGACTGCTCACTGGGCGTCTCATAATCGTTGTAATCCAGCACACTCATGACCTGAAGATAATTGTAATAGCGCGTTTTATAAATAATCGTCATCCAGTCATACAGCATCAGAATACCGAATCCGCCCAGTGTGCAGAGCTTGAGCAGTCCCAGGCCGATATCCCCGATCAGCATCCGGTCAATGCCCGACCATCCTAATATAATAGAAATGAACTGCATATTGTAAACCCTACGGCAGTTCAAGCCCTGAATGGCCTGAAGTTTGCGCAGCGAGCAGTGAAGCATATTCTCCCGCAGCATCGGAATCTTGTCGTCGGGCAGATCGTTCTGGTTCATCACCAGAAAACGGTCTACAAGCGCGATTTTCTGCTGCCGGAGCTTTTCACGCTCTTCCGCCGTCATCTTGCGGTTCTGTCTGCCGTCCGAATATGGGTAGTTGCTTTCCATCATCGTGGGTCCCTCCCTATACTAATATAAATGACCTCTCAACCTATCCTCACGGAATCTCAAAGAAAAAAAGCCTCACCAGATACACTGCGAGCGTGAAACCAAACCCGACGCCGATCACCGTGTCCTTGACTTTGGTACTCAGTCCCGCAAGCAGCACCGTCTCGCGGTTGACCAGAAAGAATACCGCCGCCACACAGGGCAGCAGCGCGGGATTGTTGCGCAGCGAACCGGCCATATCCAGCCGCAGCAGACAGCCCAGCGCCCGCGACATGCCGCAGCCGGCACAGGGGATTCCCGTGAAGTGCCGGATCGGACAGAAGATGCCGGTACTGACCATGAACACCATATATCCCAGCGTCGCAGCCAGTGCGGTGAGATTGATCGCGGCGGCCTGTTTCCATTGCTCCTTCCGGTTTTTCTCCTGCATAAAAAGCGCCTCCCGCAACCCGTCTTTTTCTCATTCTACCACATTTATTTTTAAACATCAATAGCGAAAATGTTTTTTCTACAAGTTCTTGTAATTATCAAAACTATATGCTATAATCTTATCAACAAATGCGGTTCTCAACCGCGTGTCCCGCCGGGTTTCCGCAATTTTACGCAAGGAAGGTCTTACTGATGGCAAACAAGGTTATCATTACCACTGACACGGGCAGCGACCTGCGTCCGGAAAATCTTGAAAAATTCCATATTGATGGCATGATCCCCTTTCACATTACGCTGGGTGATAAAAGCTATGAAGATTTCTATGAGTGCCAGCCCCACGATCTGTTTCAATTCTTCGACGAGCACAAGCAGGTTCCCAAAACGGCGGCCTGCTCGCCCCACGACTATTATACATTCTTCGAGCCTTACGCCAAGCAGGGCTGCGACATCGTACATATCGCAATGAACTCGGTGTTCAGTTCGTCCTATGCCAATTCGCTTCTCGCGGCGGAGGAAATCAAGGAAACATACGGCACGTCGGTGTACTCGGTGGACACCTACACGCTCACCGGTGCGCAGGCACTCATGGCGATCCGCGCGGCGGAGCTGCGCGACAGCGGCATGCCCGCCAAGGAAATCAGCGAGAAAATCATCGCGATGGTGCCGCATGTGCACACCAACTTCCTGCTCGGCGGCATGAATTACGCCGCGAAGGGCGGGCGCTGCTCCATGCTGGTGGCCTTCGGCGCGAATCTGCTCAAGCTCTACCCCATGATGCACATTGACGAGAAGGGCATTATCACCTCGCCCAAGAAATTCCGCGGTTCGGTCAAGAGCGTGCAGGATCAATATATGGACTATGTACTGGACCTTGCGGACAAATACGCCGATTACAAGCGTGTGGTCATCGGCTACACCAGCGACAACAAAGAGCTGATCGACAATATGCACAAGCGGCTGAAACAGTACGGCAAATTCGAGGAAATCATTGAGAGCGTGACCAACTGCACCACCGCCACGCACGGCGGTCCGAATACCATCTACATGATTTTCGCCGACAGATAATTTTCTCTCCGCACCGGTTGACAAACGCAAGAAAAAGGCATATAATAAAAGTACAGACAGAGTGTCCTCTATAGACGACGCTCCGAACATAGCAATTAAAAAGAATTTAACCGCTAGGGTTCCAAGCTAGGCGGTTATTTCTTTTTGTTTCTGTCGATGAGTACTACGACCAAGAAGTAAAAAAACACGGTATTGCGTTGATTCCGACCGCAACACCGTGTTTTTTTGATTGTCCGCATGAAAAACTACTCCACCGCCTGATAACCCTCTTTCGCCCAAAGCAAATGCCGATTGCCGATTGTGATTTCATCACACGGCACATTCTTCCGGCTCCATTTGCCATAATACACCGCCACGATCTCGCCGCCCTCGGCGGTTTCCAGCGCGTCACTTCGATACAGTCCCCCGCAGCTGTCCGGATAATCCTTGTAAGCGTCACAATCGGAATCGCTGACCGGCCTTTCAAGCTCATAGGAATGTACCTGATACAGCGACCATTCATCGCCCTCATTGATCGGCGGCTTCATCGTATTGTAGGAGCGTGTGATATACAGTGTCACTTCCACCTGCTTCACACCGTTTTCGGTACCTACCACTCTTTGCAAAATCATCGGTACAAAATTTTGCGTGCCGTGATACAGAATCACTGCGTCATGCCCCTCTTTATCCACCTTCAAATCGTTGCCGCTGACAACGTTGATGCGATTTTTCACTGTCCAATACGGCGCGTCAAAATACATCTGATCGCAAAAGAATGCCGTCAAAAATACCGCCAGCACCATCACCCCCGCCGATATCGCCGCGATCACGCGCTTGTCTTTTTTCATCTTTCCCTTGATGCTGCGCAGAGGCTTCACGTCATTGTCCTGCGAAACCACTGTATCCCCCCGCAGTTGCTCCACTTTCGCAGTGCAGTCTTCACATGTCGCGAGATGTTCCTCCACCAGCGCCACGCTGTCGGCACTCAGCACCTCGTCCACATACAGCGGTATCAAATCCCCCGCCACGTTGCAATTGATTTTGCTCATGATATCTGACCTCCCTGTCGGCTTTCCAGCCGTTCCCTGATTTTCAGCCGTGCGCGATGATAAGTCACGCGCGCCCAGCTCTCGGTTTTGCCGAACACCTCGGCGATTTGCTTGAAGGAAAGCTCACTGAACACTCTCAGCGAGAACACTTCCTTGTAAGGCTCGTCCAGCGTGTGAAGGATTTTGTGAATGTCGAGCGCGTCGGCGCTGTCCTCCAGCCGTTCCTCAAAACGCACGCTTCCCGCAGGCGGTTTTTCACACGCCGGATCACTTTCGATATCTACCAAATCCACCCGCCCGGTTTTGCGGCAGTAGGAAATATATTCATGTTTGGCAATCTGACAAAGCCATACTCTTACGTCACAGTCGCCGCGAAAATGGTTCAGCGACCGCAGCGCTTTAAAGAAAACTTCCTGCGTCAGTTCCTCCGCCACGCCCGCGTCGCGACTCATCGAGCGAAGATAGAGAAACACGTCGTGGAAATAATCGCGGTAGACCGCTTCAAACTCGGCATCCCTCATCACATTTCACCTGCCTTTTCCCTTACACTCATAAGACGCACGAAGGGTTTGTTTGTTACAACCAAATTGCTGTCATTTACAGGATAGAAATTTGATTGCAATATATCAGATAATATGGTAGAATGATAGCAATGTGAAATCATCATCAAAGGAGTAATTTGCATGACCATCAATCAAGTCAATCACGACAGAATCGTCAACGCCGTCAAGGAAATCCTTGACGCGGTGGGCGAGGATACGTCCCGCGAAGGGCTGCTGGAAACCCCCGAACGCGTTGCCAGAATGTACGAAGAAGTGTTCAGCGGCCTGCACGACGACCCCGAACGCCACCTGAAAATCTTCAATGAGTCCGACAAGGAGGGCGAAGTTGTCATCGTCCGCGATATCCCTCTATATTCGATGTGCGAACATCACCTGCTGCCCTTCATCGGACACTGTCATATCGCCTATATTCCCAAGAACGGCCGCATTATCGGGCTTTCCAAATTCGCCCGTATCGTGGACTGCTTCGCCCGCCGCCCGCAGGTGCAGGAACGCCTGACGTCCCAGATCGCCGATTTTCTCTATCAGAAACTCGACCCGCAGGGCGTGGCCGTCGTCATTGAGGCCGAACACCTCTGCATGACCATGCGCGGCGCGAGAGCTGCCGGCAGCAGCACCCAGACCAGCGCCTTGCGCGGCATCATGCGCAGCGATGCCCGCACCCGCAACGAGGTCATGACCCTGCTGGCAGGAGGCAGTAAATTATGAGTGTGGCAACCCGCCCGAAACAATGGCGCATCGGCGGCCGGACGCTCACGCTTGACCGCACCTATATCATGGGTATCCTAAACGTCACGCCCGATTCCTTTTCGGACGGCGGCCAGTATTCCTCTGTGGAACGCGCCGTTGCCCGCGCCTATGAAATGCAGCAACAGGGCGCGGATATTCTCGACATCGGCGGGCAGTCCACCCGACCGGGACATACACCGATCTCCGCCGACGAAGAATGGCTGCGCATTCAGCCTGCTCTGAAAACACTGTTCGGCAAACTGCACATTCCGATTTCGGTTGATACCTATTATCCCGAAGTGGCCCGCAAGGCTGCCGGACTCGGCGTGGAAATCTTCAATGACGTCACGGGCTTCCGCGACCCGCTCATGCGAAAATACGCTGCGGAACACGGCGTGGGCTGCGTCATCATGCACGACCTCCCGCTTGACGAATCCGACGACGTCTGCGCCGCCCTGCGTGCCTTTTATGAAACACGCACAGACGAGTGCATCGCGGACGGCATTGCGCCGGCATGTCTCTGTCTCGACCCCGGCGTCGGCTTCGGCAAGAGCTATGAGCAGAATCTGCAAATCGCGGCACGGTTCAGGGAACAATGCTTCGGCGATTATCCCATGCTGGCAGCCGCGTCCCGAAAACGTGTCATCGGCATGTCATGTGGCAATCCCCCTGCTGAGCAACGGATCAGCGGCACCATCGCCTATCACACCGCCTGCATTCTCGGCGGCGCGAACCTCATTCGCGTCCACGACGTGCCGGAAGCCGTGCAGGCGGCACAAGTCGCCGACGCGATTTTGCGCAGTCATAAGTAAATTTACCATACATTAACCAAAACCGCGGCTTTCCATGCACCGTTGCAGGTGCACAGGAAAACCGCGGCTTGTTTTTTGATGGGTCATAAAGTACGTCACTTAATTGTCATAGTAGCAGGCTCGGACGCCACACTGTTGCCATATTTATCTGTCACCACACAGCGGATATAACGTCCATTGTTCTTATCACTCAAGGCAGTCGTATATTGTGCTTCCTTGGTACTGCTGTCGCGCCAGGTCTCGCCCTTGTCATCACTGAGCTGCCATTGATAAACAATGCCGGGACCGTCAGCCTCCACCTTAAATGTCACGGTATCTCCCTTTTTGCCCTTGACGCTAACCGGCTGTTTGGTGATTTTAAGCGTAGTAATTCTCATATAGGCAGCCTCGGAAACCGCTTGGTTGCCGTGTTCGTCCTTAACAATACAGCGCACGCAGCGACCGTTGTTGCTTTCGTCCACCGTCGCGGAATATTCGGAACCGGTGGTCTTGCTGTTACGCCAGTTTTCGCCCTGATCGTCGCTGAGCTGCCACTGATAGGCCAACCCATCGCCCTGTGCCTCCACCGAAAAAACCGCCGTTTTTCCATTCTTGACCGCCACGGTCTTGGGCTGCACGGTAATTGTCAAAGGCATTTCGACCCGACCGGCTCCGCTCCGCACAAACGTCAGCGCACGTTCCATCGTCGAACCGATTAGGATACCAAGTATCAGAAAAAACGCCGCAAAAGCAACACGGCTCACGCTCCGCTTTTCAGGCGCTTTGACAGCGACCGCATGATCGTCAACGGTGGTTTCCTCTTTGGGGTTATCAGACAACACATCTTCACCGGATGACAGCTCTGTTTTCTCAGAACCTTTCCCTTGCAACGTATCACCCAACACCTGTGTGGAGAATATTTCTTCCTCCGATTCGTCTCCTGCGGCAAAAACCGTATCATCATATGCCGCATCAGCACTGTCTTCCACGCGAAAATCAAACGCCTCCGCGTCGTCCAACACTTCGGTTCCGGCTTCGTCACGCTGCAAACTATCCGAAACCATTTCCTCGTCCAACTCCACCGGAAAGCCGCATTCATCGCAAAATACGGCGTCATTATCCAGTTCTTTTCCGCAATTGATACAATACATACGCAACACCTCGGAGAATATTATATCTCAATCGCGGACATTTTTCAACCGGTTTTGTCCAGGTTCCAAACTTTTTATTTTCTGCCCGCCGCCGCCAAGAGAAAACAGCCGCCCCATGATCGGATTGATTCAATCCGACGCCGGGGCGGCTGTATTTTTAAAAGTTCATCTGCGCTTTATCACGCGTCTGCTTCTTTGCGATGTTTTATCACTGCCGTAAAGGCAAATGCCAGCAGCGAGAGAATCGCCAGATTGAATGCGAGCTGGAGCGGCAGATCATTTTCACCCGTGGTGGGAATGACGATGTTTCCGTCGCTGTCAACCCAGATGGCATACAGCGTCACATTGCTCTTGGGCATGGTGAAGGTGTCGGTGCCGTCGCCTTTGTAACCGGTGCCGCTGCCGTTGCTTGCCGTGTTCCACTCCTTGAAGGTGCAGCCCGCCTTGACCAGATCACCCTTGGAGGCTACTATGACGGTCTCGCCGCCGACATACTCGATGGTATCCTTGGGTGTGGTGCCTGTGCCGCCGTTGGCGTCATAGGTCACGGTGTAATGGGTGCTGCCGCCGCTGGGCGTGGGATCCGGGTCGGAACCGGGAATTGCCTGCCACTGCGCGTAGAGCACGACGTCTTCTTCCGGCATGGAGAAGGTTTCACTGCCGGTGGCACTGTAATGGGTGCCCGTGTAGTCGGATTTGGTGTTCCAGCCCTTAAACGTCGCGCCGGTGCGGCTGAGACTGCCGGTGTTGGCCAGCACGGTGACGTTGCTGCCAACAGGATAAATGGTCGGCTCGGCGGGAACACTGCCGGCGCTGGCGCCGTTCGCGTCATAGCTGACATAATACTTGTTCCAGACCGCCATCAGCACCACGTCGCCGTGAATCAACACATGAGACCCCGGGGTCAGATATTCGACGACGGTGCCGGTTCCCGCGCCGCTGCGTCTCGGCATCAGATTGCCGCCGGAAACGGGCATACCGCTCGCTGAACCGCTGCCGGAAGCGGATACGATCTTTATCTGATCGCCGCCTTCCAGCACGCGCCATTTCACGAAATCGCGGTCGGTGGGATATTCAAAATCAGGTCTGTCGCGCTTGATCTCTGCCAGACTCTTGACCGTATAGCTGAGATCCTCCACATTGACTTCAAATGCTTCTTTTGCGGACACGATTTCCACATTGCCGTTGTCGTCCTCCTGCGTGGTCTCACTCTGATAGGTGACTTCAATCTTCCTCACCCAGTGGGCGTAGACCGTGAGGGTCATGTCGTCTCCGTCGAGATCGTTCCGGAAATCATCGGCTGTCGCAGTGGTAACAATCTTGGAGGAATCATAGGCTTTGGTCGTGCACCAATAGACAAACCGGTAATTATCCGACGTGGGGAAAGTCTCTGCGGTTTCGCCGCGCAGAACATATCCGGCACTGACATCCGCCGCCGTAATACCGGTGACGGTTCCGTTACTCATACTGCTGGGATTTTGCAGGTCGGTATAGGTTTCGGTGTTGTCCTTGTAAATGACGGTGTAGGTCGTAGAAATTGCCTGCCACTGCGCTGTGGCGGTGGCGGTTCTTTCGTTGTTGTTGAAATTCTCAAACGGTATCCCCGCGCCTGCGTCCTTGACACCGTCTGTCACGTTCAGCTTCCAGCCCTTGAAGGTGTAACCTTCCGCTGTCGGTGCGCTACTTGCCAAAGCGTAATTGCCATCCTTCACAGCACTGTAAAGGATACCCGTCACAGGCGTGGCCGGCATGCCTTCGACCGTCGCTCCGCCGGGGGCATTGTCTTCGTATTGCAGCGTGTAGGTGAGTTCCGTCCACTGGGCGTAGAGCGTGACGTCACTCGTCATGGTAACGCTGCTGCCTGCGGCTTTCGCATCGCCGGAACCGTCGGCTTTGGTATTCCAGCCGCCGAACGTGTAGCCGGTAACGACCATGTTGCCGGTATTGCCCGCGACCGTCACGCTTTCGCCGTAGGTACTGCTTGCAGAGGCGGGAACCGTGCCGCTGGCGAGGGTCGCGCCGGTCGGCACATTTGCGTCATAGGTCAACGTATAGGCGATATCGTCCCATTGCGCCGTGGCGGTAGCGGTACGGGTACCGTTGTCGAAATTCTCAAACGGTATCCCCGCGCCTGCGTCCTGATTGCCGCTTGTCTGATTCAGCTTCCAGCCCTTGAAGGTGTGACCTTCCGCTGTCGGTGCGCTACTTGCCAAGAGGTAATTGCCATCCTTCACAGCACTGTAAAGGATACCCGTCACAGGCGTGGTCGGCATATTCTCGACCGTCGCTCCGCCGGGGGCATTGTCTTCGTATTGCAGCGTGTAGGTAAGTTCCGTCCACTGGGCGTAGAGCGTGACGTCACTCGTCATGGTAACGCTGCTGCCTGCGGCTTTCGCATCGCCGGAACCGTCGGCTTTGGTATTCCAGCCGCCGAACGTGTAGCCGGTAACGACCATGTTGCCGGTATTGCCCGCGACCGTCACGCTTTCGCCGTAGGTACTGCTTGCAGAGGCGGGAACCGTGCCGCTGGCGAGGGTCGCGCCGGTCGGCACATTTGCGTCATAGGTCAACGTATAGGCGATATCGTCCCATTGCGCCGTGGCGGTAGCGGTACGGGTACCGTTGTCGAAATTCTCAAACGGAATCCCCGCGCCTGCATCGAGCGTTGCCGTGTCATTCAGCTTCCAACCCTGGAAGGTGTGACCGATCGCTGTCGGTGCGCTTGCCAAGGTATAAGTGCCGTCCTTCACAGCACTGTAAAGGATACCCGTCACAGGGTTCGTGGTCGGCATGCCTTCGACCGTCGCTCCGCCGGGGGCATTGTCTTCGTATTGCAGCGTGTAGGTGAGTTCCGTCCACTGGGCGACAGCCGTGGCGGATTTGGTGGCATCGCTAAACAGCGTGCCGGGAACAATCAGTTTTGCCTTCTGCTCGTCGGTTACCGACGGGTTAGCCGCTGCCGCGATATCGGCGGCAGAATAAACTGTCTCACCGATTTTCCAACCCGTGAAGGTATAACCGGCAACGGTGGGAATATTGGTGCTGATTTCCACCTTGTTCAATCTGACTTCACTGAGCAGATGTTCGGACGGATTCGGGTCGGGCTGATTGGTTGCGTCGGTGTGACCATTCAGATCGTATGCCAGACGATAGCCAAAGTCGTCCCACATCGCATAGACATCATACGTCTGCGCGGTTGTCGTGAAACTCACGTCAATGGTATTAATCTCGGTCTGGTCAGTATATGCGCCGCCCGTCGCGCTCCAGCCCCTGAACAGATAGCCTGCGGTCGCCGGAACCGGGGAGGGAGCGAGAAGCGTGTACTGGTTCTTTGCGGCGTTCAGGTTTGCGTCCGTGATGTTGAAATCTGCCGTATAGTCATCGAGACCGCTTGCCAGCCAATTGGTGACGGTCGCGTCTGTACCGATGGCAGCCGTATTGACATGATAAATTACCTGATTGGTGACAGTTTCCCACTGCGCTGTCGCGGTGACGGTGGAACTTGCCTTGAACTTGTCAAACGCCACTGTTTCACCGGGCTGCAATTCGGTGCCGTCATTGAGCCGCCAGCCGGTAAACCGATAGCCCGTATCGGACGGCACGCTGTCGCTGAGTGCCTTGCCGTCCTTGACGTTTTTGGTCTCGGTCGCGCCTGAACAATAGACCAGATCGTCCTCATCGGCGGGAATACCTGTCGCGGCGGAATGTCCGTTACTGTCGTAATGCAGTTGATAGCCGTTTTCCGTCCACACCGCGTAAACCGTGGCTTCATAGGTGCCGTCGCTGTCGGTATCGGTGAAGGCCGTCGCCACATTGAGCTGATCGACCTTTTCGACGGCGTTGCTGTCAGGGTTCCACCCCTTAAAGGTAAAGCCGTCGGTCGAAAGCGTTTTGCTCAGATTGCTGTAAATCCAGTCCTCGCCGTTCTTCGTGAAATGGTCGATTGTGAGGTTCACATCACTAAGATCGCCTGTCACGTCACCCATGCCGGTGGGCTTGTTTGCGTTATAATGCAAGACATAGGGCGTCTTTTCCCAAATCGCGTAAGCGGTACATTCATAAAGCGTGACGTTGGTCATTGCGAAATTGTCCAACGTCACAGTCGGTCTGTCCGCCGTGGTGATGTTGGGCGAACTGCCCCAGCCGAGGCATTTGTAGGCAAACGCCGTGGGCAAATCGGTTGTCAGCGTATAGGTGAAATCACTCACGGTCAAGTCCACCGTTGCCGGACTGGGCATACCCGACACAGACACACCGTCTGTCAGGGTACCGCTGTTTGCATTGTAAGTCAGCCGATAGGTGATCGCCGTCCACTGCGCGTAGAGATCAACATTGCTGTTCATCGTGATTTCTGCGCCTGCCGCGTAGCTGTCACCGCTGCCGTCTGCTGCCGTGTTCCAGCCGCTGAACACATAGCCGGTAATGGCCAGCGGTTCGCTGCCGTCGCCCGAAGCACCGACATTGCCCTTGACTGTCGCGGTCTCACCGCTCTCAAAACTCTCGGCGGCGGGAACGGTGCCGGTGTATGTCGCGCCGCTCGGCTCGTTGGCGTAATAGGTGAGGGTCTTTGCCTCTTCCCATTTGGCGTAGACGGTGACGGTATTTCCCACTGCGGGGTCATGCCCGAGCTGGGTCGCGGCCTGTGCCTTTGTCAGCGCCGTGATGGTGTCGGAACCGTCCGACGTCAGCATCCAGCCCTTGAAAACGCAGTTGGTCGCCGTGGGAATCTGAGTGGACAGCGTGTAGCCGTCGCCGTCCAATTCAGAAACGGGAATAATCGTGGAATCAGGCATATTGGAGGCGTACCATTTACCGTTGTTGTTGTATTGGATTGTCACGCCGTCCCACACGGCGTAGACAGTGACGTAATACTCACCGTCTGCGCTCTGCGTAAAGTTGTTCTCAGAGACAGAATACACTTGACTTCCTCTGGGCGACAGGCTCCAATACTTGAAGGTACTGCCGTCGCTGCATGCCAATTTGATATTGCTATAATACGTTTCGCCAATCTGTTGCGTGTTAACTGCATAACTCAAAAAATCACGGTTATAAATGTCGCTGGGCTCGGTTTGAGCCTTGTCCACCGAAAGCCTCAGTTCTTTCTGAAACCCGGTGAACTCTTGTTGATTATGATACGAGCCACTATACCCCCAATTTCCTTTGACTGTCACATTGTCGACGCTTCCCGTGGGCGACTGGAAATCATAGGTGATGTGATAAACCTTGGGTTCCCACTGGGCGTACAGATCAATGTCCCTGATAGCTGTCGGCTGCCATGTTGTATTGGCATTGCGCTGTGTACCTGTACCATCTGCGTTTTCCGTCCAGTATTGGAATGTTTCATACTTGTGGTTGTACGTTATGTTGGAATTGACCTCACCCGGCGACTTAACGGTAATGGTAGGTATGGGCGGTTCTGGGATAGGTGTGTTCCCGTTCATATATTGATAACGGTATAATTCGTATTTATCGTTGTCACTTAGTCCTTCTTTGACACCGGCATAATTATACCAATAATTCTCATGGTAGTCGAGCCGGAAGAAGCATTCCTCAAAGAGCGGCTCCACGGGAAACTCGCATTCGTAATAGCCGGTAGCCGCGTTGAATGCGGGTTCTGTCAGCACACCTGCCGATTGTGCTTGAGATACACTTATATGATTGCCGGGCGAATAGTTATAATCGAGATGGTTTTTTAATACCCAATACGATGTAGGACAGGTTTTATTTTCGGTATGGGGCGGGGTAAACGTGGGGCTGCTCCCGCTATCCGCGAGCGTAAATGATTCACTGGTAACAGGAGGATCGGAGTAGGACAATTGATAGATGTCGGATATACGATTGACCGACCCCAGCAAATTGCCGACATCCGTATAGCCCCAATCCGATGTTGCCGCTGAACCCTTTTCAGGGTAATTGCTGTAATCGTACACCATCTTGACCGACATCGGCAGGTAGCCATAAACACCCGTAGTAGAATTATACTTATTATAGGATCCATCCAGCCCATACAAACAGGTATCACTACCATAAACCGAAAGAATCTGCGTTGTGCTGTTATCTGCTTCCATTATGATTTTTTGAGGAAGGTCTGCACTCTTCACCTTAGTGTCGCCGTTGTAGAACACGATTTGATAGCTTGACGTCGCGTCGTCATCTTCAGGAAAAGGCAGATCGACCGAACTTGTGGTGTAAGAGAAATTTCCTTCACTGTTATACGTCAAGGAAATATCGCTGCCATACTGCGATTCAGTGGGATACGAAGCCGCAATGGACAACTGAGCAGGAATGACCGAAGTAAAAAGCCGGTAATAAGTAATGCCGCTGCCTACGGAATACTTCTCACTGCCGGTATAGTTGCTGCTCCAAAATTGACCGTTATCATGAAGTGCTTCTTCAATAACAGTCTCTTCTAATTCCAAATCAGACGCACTTCGCAGCTCAGAAATAGCGTCATTCAAATCAATAGTGCTATTGATATCATCATATGAGTAACGATAGAAATAACAAGGATAAACAGTGGTATAAGTCGTACCATTCACCGTGCAGCTGAAATACACATTGCAGTCGAGGGAATCATAATCATCAATCTGAATGCGATAAGTAAGCTCGTCCGTATGATCCTTAAAACCGTCCATTTCGCTCAGTTTGGTTCCGTTGCTGTCCGCTAATTTATCAGCTGTAATGGGACTGCCGGGAACGTAATCAGACGTGAGATGGAGGTTGCCTATTGTTACATCGCCGCTCATGATCTTCGCCTTGGTCGCCTGACCGTCCAGATAATAGATATGGTCGGCATGGTACAACTCATACCCGGCGGGCGCACCGTCGGCAAACGCCCTGATCGCCACCGCGGACGCGGCGCCCACGACCGCCAGTGACACCAGCAGCACCAGCACATAGGCGGGATTTTTGAAAAGCCGGGAGAAATGCTTGATTTTCGATCGCATTTTGTAAAACCCTCCTTAAAAATCGGACTCTGTATCGTAACGCATGATTGTGCGATGATAAAAAATTAGGATAGAGCGAAAAACAGCCTTACGGCAGTGCGTCCTTGCCGATTTGCGTTACACTGTCGGGCAGCGTCACGGTTTGCAGGCCCGGACAGTAGGCGAAGGCATACGCCCCCAGCGAGGTCACGCCCTCCTCGATGACCACTTCGGACAGCCCCTCGCAGTAGGCAAAGGCATAAATATCCACGCGGCGCACGTTGGCGGGAATCGTCACCCGTTCCAGCGCGTCGCAGCCCAGAAACGCCATGCCGCCGATGTCATTCACGCCGCTCCCCAGCGAGATACGCCGCAGACGGTGACACTCGCGGAAGGCGTTGTCGTGTATCGTCCGCACGCTCGCGGGAATGCTCACGCTCTCGATGATATCGTTGTATTGAAACGCGCCGTTGCCGATGGCAACCACCGGCAGACCGTCCAGTGTATCGGGAATGGTCACGTCCGCGACGTTGCCCGTGTAGCGGGTCAGGCAGACGCCGCCGTCCGCCGCCTGATAGTCAAATGACATGACCTGCGGCGGCGCAGTCGTGGTGGCGGTAGTTGTGGTGGCCGCCGTAGTGGTGGTAGTTGTCGGCGGCGCGGTTGTCGTCGTTGTTGTCGTTGTGGTGGTTGTCGCGGTAGTAGTCGTCGCGGCGGCCGTGGTGGTCATGCGTGTGGCAGTCGTGACAGGCTGCTGCTCCTGACGTTCCCGCCGGGGCAGCATGGCCGCGCCGCCGATAATGCCCCCGGCAGTCACCAGAGAAACCGCCGCCAGGCCGATTTTAGCCGCGATGCCGCCGCCGACGGCCTTCGTGGCGATTGCGGCGGTCGTGCCGTCGGAGGTCATTTCGAGCGCGGCCAGTATTTTGGCCAGCAGCGCAGGATTGGCCTGCGTTGCTGGCGCCGCCAGCACGCCGTAGGAATGAATCCCGCGCTTGGTCATGTCTTCTTTAAGCTTCTGCCGTCCGTAATGCAAACGGCTCATAACGGTACCCGCCGGAATACCCAGCGCGGTGGCAATATCCTCCACCGGCATTTCCTCGTAATAATAGAGAATCACACAAATCCGCTGGTGCTGCGGCAGCGCCTCCACCAGCTCCCGGATCTCGCGGTTCGTCTCGGAAATCTCCACGGTATCCTGCGCGGATTCCGTATGCTGCCAGTCTTCCCATTGATCGTCCGTCACGTCGGAAACCGACGTTTCATGCGTCACGGTTTTGTTTCTGAGATAATCACGCCACGTATTGACGACGATCTTTTTCAGCCAGCCGACAAAGGCCGCTTTCTCGACCAGCATGTCCAGCTTGGAAAAAGCGGTAATATAACTTTCCTGTAATATATCCTCAACGTCGTTTTTATTGTCGCATAAGCGATACACCAGGGAATACATGCCCGGGTATGTATATCGGTAAAGCGCCTCCACAGCTTCCGCGTCACGCGCCGCCGCGCGTTCCACATAGCCGATTAATTCTATTTGTTCCATACTATCTCCAAGAATCCAAAAGTCTGATTGTTCACTGTCACTTCAAATTATAAACAAGCGCACCAAACAAATCAACCCTTCTATAAATATTGACGAAACGGAAAGTTTATCCATTCAATCCACAAATGTAAAAAAATCGTCTGATTTTTTAGGTAAAATGCTATTTGCGCATATTGCCTTGTCACCAGACGATTTTTTATTCATGTTTCTGTATCATCACGCTGCCCTTAGGGATCGTGACTTAAAAAGCAATCAATGTGATACCGCGGCCGCCGCTTGACTTCCAGATACGTCCTGCCGATATATGCGCCGACCACCCCGATCGCCACAAGCTGTAATCCTCCCAGAAGCCAGACCGAAGCCATGATCGACAGCCAGCCCGGCACGGCCCCGCCCCTCAGAAACGACAGCAGCATACCCATCAGCGCCATGAAGGTGCATACCAGCATCGCCGCGCCCAGCGCCACCAGCATCGTGATCGGCCTGCTGCTCAATGAGGTAATACCCTCAAAAGCCGTGGCCAGCATTTTGCCCAGAGGATACTTGCTCTTCCCGGCGGTGCGCGATTTTCGCGCATAATACACCTTTTCGCTGCGGTATCCGATCAAAGGTACGAGCCCTCTCACAAACAGATTGCGTTCGGGATATCGCATGAGCTCCTCCAGTACCCTGGCGCTCATCAGACGGTACTCCGCGTGATTATATACCGTCCCGGTATCCAGCCACGCCATGACCTTGTAAAACAAATGCGCCGTAGCGCGTTTAAAAAACGAATCGGTCTTTCGCTCCCTTCTGACGCCGTAAACCACATCGGCGCCATCGTGAAACAAATCAATCATTTCCTCCATCACGCCAATATCATCCTGCAAATCCGCGTCAATGCTCACAGCCATGTCACACCGTCCACAAACCGCCGAAAGACCCGCAAAGAGGGCATTCTGCTGTCCGACATTGCCGGTAAGCCTCAGGGCGCAGACATGGGGATTGCGTTCAAACGCCTCCTCCAGCAAATGCCACGTGCCGTCGGTACTGCCGTCATTGACAAAGAGCAGGTAGCTGTCGGACGCTATTTTTCCATTTTGCACCAGTGCCGCGATCAGGTCAGACAGCTGCTCCACCGTCCCCGGCAAAGCTTCTTCCTCATTGTAACAGGGCACTACAATCGCCAAGCGTTCCATCATATGTATCTCCCGCTGTATGTTTATCACCGTTGATTCAAACCCATTATACTCATTTTGACTGGAATTTGCAATAAAAACCTGATCGAATGGTTTGACAGACGCCTTGACTTGGTGTAAAATAAAAGTATCATTTATGGAAAGGTGGTTATCAAACAAATGAAACGCAACAGAAAAACGGAAATCGGCAAAAAGCTGGCACTGCTGCTGCTCGCCGCACTCACAGCCTTGCAGGCAGCGGGCACGGTGTTTGCCGCCTCCGAAAACGCAACGGAATCTTCGGCACCGATCAGCGGTCCTCTTGCCGTCAGAATCGAAACAGCCGAAATTCAGACCTATCTGTCAGGCAAATCCTATCCTTCGGATTTGCTGAAAACCATTCGCGACGCCATCATAAACGGAACAGCAACCGACATCTCCATTTATGAATACGACGTACCCACTTCGGAGATTTCCGACCTGCTCAACGCCGTGAGGGAAGCCTATCCGCTGGAATACGCCGCCCAAGGCGTTTCCCGATACGGTTGGTCCTCCATGGGCGGCGTGATTTACTCACTGACCCTGTATGAAAGTGCCAACTTTGACGACGGTCTTACCGCCGCCCAGCGCTGCGCCAAACTGCACCAGATCATGGATCCCGTAGTGGCTGCCGTGCGAAACAAGAGCAATTATGAGAAAATCATTGCGATTCATGACAATCTTGTGCTGAACTCACAATATGACACCACCTACGAGCGCAGCACAGCCTACGAGCTGCTCACCGAAGGCACCGCCGTTTGTCAGGGATATGCCGACGCATTCAAGCTCTACATGAGTATGCTGGACATTCCGTGCGCCGTCATCTCCAGCGACGACATGAATCACGCCTGGAATCTGGTCAAGCTCGGCGGTCAGTGGTATCACGTTGACGTCACATGGGACGACCCCACGCCCAACAGCCCCGGCGTCACACGCTACACTCACACCCTGCTCAATGACGATGAAATCGCACAGGAGGATCATTACGGCTGGTATGCCGAAGAAGACGCGGCTTCTACTGCCTATTCCCTCATGCCGCGCGGCACCAATCGCACACAGTACTGGCAGAATGGACGCTGGTATTATGTCAGCAACGGTACGCTCTTCACCTGCGACCAGTACGGCAAGAATGTTCAGACGCTGGTTTCCGATATCGGCAACAGTATCGCCGTCTACGGTGACGTGATACTGTACGGCTCGGGTACCCAGATCAAAACCTATTGGCCGGATTCCGCCCTGACCGGTGAACTCTATGCTCTCACCGCTGCCGAAAAGGCAAAATCCGATTATCCCGACCCCGACGAGACCGAGATCCTGTCGCTTTCCGTTGACAGCAGCGGCAGACTTTCCTACACCTACCGCATCTGGGTTAAGAAGTCTGGCACCAATTCCTACTCCGGCTCCAGCGCCAACGGCGCTAAAACCATCGACCTCTCCGCGTTTTTCGGACCAGTCAACGAGCTTTGCGCCACAGTGAGCAATCTACCGTTTGAAATCACCACGTCAGACGAGGCGGCGAGCGCACGCAGCGCCCTCGCACAGTACGATTCCCTCAGCGACGCCCAGCGCACCAACCTCCCCCCCGACGTTCTCGACAAGATATCCTGCTATCAAATCAATATCGACAACTTCCGCGAGATACACGTCACCGACGTGTGGCTCTCCGAGCAGTCACTCACAATGGCGGTAGGGCAATCCGCCACACTGACCGCCGAAGTTTCGCCTTCTGACACGACCGATTCCACCGGCTGGTCCTCTTCCGATCCTTCTGTCGCCACCGTCACCGACGGTCAAGTGACCGCTGTCGCACCCGGCAGTGCGGTGATTTCCTTCCTGGCCGGCGACATATCCGCCCATTGCTCCGTCACCGTATCCACGCCCCTCGCCATCACTGCTCAGCCCGCCGATTTCACCGGCTCCAGCGGCAGCACCGCCAAGTTTACGGTCAAAGCATCGGGCGACGGACTGAGTTACCAATGGCAGCTCAGTGACGATCAGGGCAACACCTGGCGCAACAGCAGTGTCAAAACCGCCAGCTACGCCACCACGCTCAGCGCGAACAACGACGGTCGGTACGTACGCTGCATTGTTACCGACAAATACGGCAACAGCGTCAAGTCCAATGCGGCGGCCATGAAGATGACCGCGCTTGCCATCACCACGCAACCTGCCAATCAGACAGTAAAGAACGGCGCAACCGCTTCCTTTAAGGTAGTCGCCACCGGCAGCGGATTGACCTATCAGTGGCAGCTCTCCGACGATCAGGGCAAGACCTGGCGCAACAGTAAAGCCACCACTGCCAACTATTCCGCCGCTGTCACCGACAGCAACAATGGGCGCTACGTCCGCTGCATCGTCACCGACAAATACGGCAACAGCGTCAAGTCCAACGCCGCCATCATGAAGATCACCACGCTTGCCATTACCACCCAGCCGGTCAATCAGACGGTGAAGAACGGCGCGACCGCCTCCTTTAAGGTAGTTGCCACCGGCAGCGGATTGACCTATCAGTGGCAACTCTCCGACGATCAGGGCAAGACCTGGCGCAACAGCAAGGCCACTACCGCCAACTATTCCGCCGCCGTCACCGACAGCAACAACGGGCGCTATGTTCGCTGCATTGTCACCGACAAATTCGGCAACAGCATCAAATCCAATGCCGCGATCATGAAGCTGACGACACTCAAAATCACCACGCAACCGGTCAACGCCAAGGTGGCAAAGGGTGCGACTGCGTCCTTCAAGGTAGTCGCCACCGGCAGCGGATTGACCTATCAGTGGCAGCTCTCTGACGACCAGGGCAAGACCTGGCGCAACAGCAAAGCCACCACTGCCAACTATTCCGCCGCTGTCACCGACAGCAACAACGGACGCTACGTCCGCTGTATCGTCACCGATAAATTCGGCAACAGCGTCAAATCCAACGCCGCGATCATGAAAATCAAGTAATTCCTGATACGGCGTAACGAATCGCGCTTTCAACGAAAAAGCCTCAGATAACCGGTGCTTCGGTAACCTGAGGCTTTTATTTTGTTATCCACTGTCATTAGATGAAGCTGTTAGATTACTTTCCTTGGGCAGCTTTTGTAATGTTGACAAAATCGGGATTTTCTTCCCATTCCGAGCCGACACTGAGGCCTATCTGACTCAGGCTGCCACGATGATTGTCGTTGACGATAAATCCGACATGAAGCGTGCGGGTTTTGCCTTTTTCCAGCGTAAAGGTATTATTGTTGTCAGACGTACCGCGGTCATGCTCCAGAATATAGGCTTGCGGAACGCCTATCAAACAATCGCTCCTGCCGTATTCTTCACTGTAATTGCAGTAGGTCTGCAATCGGAAAAGTGAGTCATCAAAGGTAGAAAGATGCGAATCGACATTGGTGAGTTCAATTTCATATTCCACCAAATAAAATCCGTCATTCAGCTTGCCTGTCTTGCTGTTGAATGCGTCGTTAAAGGCTTGTCTTTGAGGCTCATTATGATCATCGTAATACTCAAAGCCTGAAACAATTTTCCAAGATTGCAATATATCTTTGCTGCTTGCTCCTGTCGCGTAGAGATTATCGTATACGCCTATGTTTTTTACGCAATATTGCAGCGTGCCAGCAGGTACTTCTTTATACCCTTTTTTTGCCTCTTTTATCTCTGTGACATGGACCGTTCTGCTCTTCCCCGATACCTTTATCGGATCATCCGCGGGCAGGTCCTTCTTCACTGAATTGTTTTTTTCATCATACACACTCTCAGGCAAGGACGCCTTTTTCAATTCATACCCATAGAGAGTGATTGATTGAATGCTCGTTATATCAATTTCCTCGTCAAAAGTCAGGTAAAAGCCCTCGTATTTGTTATAATCCGCTCCGAACATATCATTTGTGAGAGTGGAATGACCCGCCCAGCCTATGCCGTTCTGCTCCGTGTATTGCTTTCCGTTTTTCAGAGTGATCACCAGCGCCGGCTGATTGGTTTTCAGCTTGGTATTCAGTATTTTGCCGCTCTGTGTGGCAGGCACAATTTCCATAAACCAGGGATTGATCCAGACATCCGGAATGAAATCGTATGCCAGAGGAGGCGCGATATCAAAGCAGTCCTCTAAAAATTGTTTGTCAAATTGAAATGTTTCCTTCGGCAGATGATAAACAGCCGGTTCGGAGCGTGTAACGGTAATCTCAAACTGAAAACTGCATTCATGCGTTTGATTGTCCGGCAAATTATATAAATCATGCGCGTTAAGAATAAATTTTGATCCGGCGGTAAAAAAACCGAATATTTCGTGTCCGGCGCCAGTGCTTCCGAATGTTCTGAGCCATGTCATGCTGTGCGCATCATGTTCTATCAATTTGCAGTAGTTTCTTGAAGAGGCGCAGTAGCGGGGATAATCAGGATTTACAGCGACTTCATCATACCATAAAGGGGCATTGCAGCCGCCATCAACACCCGTAAACATTTCGTCTGTCAGCGTAAGTACTGAGGCGTCAAAATCCACTCTTTCGATGACGTAAAGAACATATCCATCGCACATTCCCTGCGTTAGTGTAACAGTCACGCCGTTGTTTGTCTGTGTTTGATCTATGTCAAATATGATTCCCTGATAGTTCTCTTCCGGTAGCGTTTGGAAGAACTGTCCGAAACGCTTGTTGAATCTGCCGGCTGAAACACCCCCCACAAGACCTGCCGCCGCTACGGTTGCAGCCAGCAGCACGGCAACGATTTTGCGGTGAATGCCGATCTGCTTTTTAACCATAGGCTCGCATCGGGCTGATTCTTCGATGAATCTGTCGTCAACATTTCCCAGCGCGTGCAAAATATCATTGCTTTTCATATATCGAAGCCCTCACTTTCCAGTTTTGTTTTTAATTTTTTTCGCGCCCTCAATAGCTGCATTTTAACCTTGCTCTCACTGATTCCGAAATCAGAAGCAATCTCCTTTATCGGGCTGAGATACCAATAGCGCCTCATGAATATACGGCGTGTGTCGATTGGCAGTGAAGCAAGAAACTCGTTGAGTAAGCTTGTCAAAGCGGATTCTTCTATTTTTTGCTCTACATCAAATTTGTCCGGAATACACTCACCAAGCTCTTCAAGCGCAAGGTTTATCTGACCGGAACCGCGTTTGACGGCATTGCGGCGATTGATAAAATTAATGGCATGATTGCGTGTCAGCTTGGCAAGATATCCGGATAGATTGGCAGGCTTTTTCGGGGGAATGCTCTCCCAAACCTTCAAAAAAATATCGTTTACACATTCTTCGCTCTCTGTGTCGTCATGCAAAATCCCGAACGCTATGGCACGGCAATAGTTTTCATATTTTTCGGCGGCAGCGGATATCGCTGTTTCCGAGCGTGCAAAAAACAGAGCAATAATTTGGCTGTCTTCCATTTTGATTTCCCTCCCTTTTGGAGCATTTATCTGAAAGGCCTTTCACTATTATACACAGCAAACAAGGTATGTTGGTCACATATTTTTTATAAAAAATGATTTTGTTGCATATGTCAGGCAGACTTCATCTTATCTCTGATTTCTCCTCACATACGGCGTTGAAACGGATATATGTATATATAGCAGAACATGACTTTTGTCATACGGCATGATGACCAACGGCACTTATCATTTTGAAAAAAATATGCTATCATTTGATTGTCAGTTCGGTTACTTTTATTTGACACCATCATGGAGGAAATCATGCAAGAAACAACCATCTTAAAACTCAGCGGCCTGAGCAAGAAATTCGACAGCAGAACGGCAGTCGATCACATTTCTCTGGAAATCCACGAGGGCGAAATTTTCGGTCTCCTTGGCCCGAACGGTGCGGGAAAATCCACCACGCTCAATATGGTGTGTTCCCTGCTTAAACCGACGTCCGGCAGCATTGAGGTCTTCGGCATGGACGCGGCAAAGCACATGAAGCAAATTAAGCGCCGCATCGGCTACATTCCCCAAGACCTTGCCATTCACGGCAATCTCAAGGCGTGGGAAAACGTGGAGCTTTTTACTTCGCTCTATGGCATTCGCGGCAAGGCACTCCGCACAGCGGTGGACGAATCGCTGGCGTTCGTCGGACTGCTCGACAGGCGGAGCAGCTATGCCAAAACCTTCTCCGGCGGCATGAAGCGCCGTCTCAATATCGCCTGCGCCATCGGTCACAAGCCCGACCTGATGATTTTTGACGAGCCGACGGTCGGCATTGACCCCCAGTCGCGCAACTTCATTCTCGAAAAAATCAAGGAAGCCAACCAAAGCGGCGCGACCGTCATCTACACCAGTCATTACATGGAAGAAGTGGAGGCCATCTGCACCCGCATTGCGATTATGGACAACGGCAGGATTATCGCGACCGGCACGCGGGATGAGCTGGCGCGTCTGGTGACAGACGAAAATCCCGAAAGCGTAACGCTGGAAGAAATCTTCCTCACGCTCACAGGCAAAAAGCTGCGCGATTATGCGGGAGGCGAAGGCTGATTATGATGCTCATCAAGAATAATCTGAAATTAATGCTCCGCTGCAAGCCGATTGCACTGATCCTGATTGTCATGATTATGGTAACAGGTATGCTGTCGGCGGTATTCAGCGATCTGATGACCGACAACCTTGATTATGACAGCTTCACGCTGGGATTCAGCTTTACGCCGGGCTGTGTCTATGAGCCGATTCAGCCGGTGCTGGAGAACGTCGGCAGAGAAAACGGTATCGAAATGATGCAGCTCACCGACGGCAGCGCACAGCGCGCCATTCAAAACGGCGCGGCGGATGTGTTCGCCGAATTTAGCGACGAAGGCTGTCAGGTGTATTGTTCGGACGAATATCAAATCGAAGCCAGTGTGGTTGAGATGATCGTCTCGTCACTTCTCTCAGGTGCCTCGGGCGTACCCATCGGGGATTATCTGACCGAATACAAAATGAACGTGCAGCCCATGCCGGATTCTCAGATGTACTACACCATCGCCTATACGGTGTATTTTGTCTGGTGTGCCATGATCGTGCTGGGCGTGGTGACCTCCAGCGAAAATAAAAACAAAATCGGCGCGCGGTTTCGGACAACGCCTGTTTCCTCTCTCTCGGTTTATCTGAGCCGTTTTGTTTCTTCCGCTGTCGTTATAACTGCCCTGATTTTTCTCGGTGCGGCGATCTGCACATTTCTCTTCGACCTTACATGGACACAAGTCGCGCTCTGCGCACTGATACTGCTGCTCGGCTGTATTGCGTCAGCGGCGCTGGCCACGGTGCTGTTCAGCCTCATCAGAAATGTGATTCTGGGCGTTGTAACGGGATATTGTCTGCTGATGTTCTGGGGCTTCTTCGGCGGTTCATTTTGCCCGTATATGTGGGCGCCGTGGGCTGACGGAATCCGCGATTATTCCCCTATCTATTACATGACGCGCTCCCTTGTGGAACTAAACACAAGCGGCAGCAGTCAATTCACGCTTCCCGCGCTGCTGATTCTCTGCGGCATGGCGGTTATCTGTATTCCGCTGGGCATGGCGGCCGTCAGATTCGGAAAGGAGAGCTGATTGAATGAGCGCTTTTTGGACAATGACAAAGACCAACTGCAAGCTGCTGCTCCGCAGCATCGGATTTCTTCTGTGTCTGGTGCTGCTGCCGGTCGGCGCGTCGGCGCTGCATATGGTACAGACCAGCGATAACTACGCCGATTCCCACGGCGGCGTGGCGCAGATCGAGGATATCGACAGCACGGTCATCATGGATACCAAAAACGTCACCCTGCTGGTGGTAGACGCAGCCAATGACGAATTATCAGAGCTGCTGCTGCAATCGCTGGCGGCAGAGGATTGGTGTTCAGTGGGTCACTACAAGAGCGATACGCTGTCGCTTGACGAATTGAAGACACTGGTGCAGGACCCCTATGACCGCAGCTTTATGACGGGTGTAGTGTATATTCCGGACGACTTTTCGGAGAAGCTCATGAAAGGGGAAAATCCGTCTCTCATCATTCTGAACGGTGAAAAGGACGGGCGGTTTGATTTGCTCAAAAGCAAAATCAACACCAATCTTTCCGTCATCGCCGCCTGTGTCTCGTCTGCGGAAAACGAAAAGCAGGCCGTCACCGCCGCAAAGACAGCATTCGACAGCCTGCCGTCTGTTCATTCGGTTGTCACTGGCGGCGATGCGCTGACAGAGACTCAGATGAATCAGCTCAGAGATATCGGCTATGCCGTGGCGGTGCTGTCACTTGCCTTTGTGCTGACCGGCTGCTTTGTGGCAAACCTGGTGGTAACGGAGAGCGACAATAAGGCGCTCCTGCGCATTGAGATGTCCGGCGTCACCATGCTCAAATATGTCGCGTCAAAGGCTTTGACCGCCGTGATTGTCACCCTGCTGCAAACCGCTGTTGTGGCGGCGGCCACGGCGGCATTTGTCGGCACCGACGTGGGAATCCCGTTTGGCAGTTATCTGCTGCTGATCGGTATCATGGGACTGATTTACAATCTGCTGTCCCTTGTGTTCGGACTCTTTCTCAAAAATACCACCTTTGCGATCTATGCCTCATTTGGCGTGTGGGTGTTTTCCAATCTCTTATCGGCGGTTTACTTTGACTTTGTGACCCTGCCGGATTGGTGGGAAAAGCTGTCGCTGCTCATGCCGCAAAAATGGGTAATGATTGCAGCCGAAATGCTCATGAAGGGTCAGAACGGCGCCTATATGAATTACGCCATCGCTTCGGCGGCGTTCCTGCTGGCGATCGTGACGGCAGGCTATCTTGCCGCGCGGCTTTCGGACAACACACAAAAGGAATAATCAATCATCGCGGATGGGAAAATCAAATTCCCGCCCGCGATTTTTGCGTGACAATTTTTTAATCAGGTGGTATAATGGCATAAAGGAGCTGGTTGCCGGTGAACAGTGAAAACCTCCGCCTGTCGGAATTATGGAAAAAACACTATTTTATCTTTGTCAAATTCGGCTATGTGCTGCTGATGGCAGCATATATGCTGCTGCATAGCGAGATTGCATATCACGATAATGTTCTCACGTTAGCGGCAGTAGCCATGTGCGCCTGTATCATGACAATTTACGAAACAACAAGGCAAAAAAAGCGGCAAATTCTGCTGCTTACCGCGGAATTTGCCTGTCTGATATTGGGTATGAAATTTTGTAACGGCGGATTTATCGTGCTGCTGCCGGTGATGGTTTGCGACGCGGTCAGCCTGCTGCAACTGCCCTCTTATCTCTTTCCTGTCTCGCTGATGGGGATAATGATGACGCAGGACAAATTCACCTATCTGCTGCTCTGTCTGCTCACTGCCGTAATTTACTGGCAGCACAGCGGCATGATTCTCAAGTACCGAAAGTCCGCCGAAAACTACGAGGAGCAGGAGCTGCAACTGAAAAATTCCATTGAGACCAGCGCGGCGGATTTTCAAAACGAGATACGGCGCACCAATCTGCATTACGAAAACATCATGCTTCAGGACAAGGCACGGCTGTCACAGGCACTTCATGACAAACTGGGACACCGCATCAACGGTTCGATTTATCAACTGGAGGCCTGCCGCGCCATTGCCGCCGACAATCCTGACAAAGCCGACGAAATTCTCGGACGCGTCACGCAAAGTCTGCGCGACGGCATGGACGAGATACGCGCATTTCTGAGAAGCGAACGGCCTGACAGCAGACGAGCGACCCTGTTGGAGCTTAATCTGCTCTGTGAAAAATGCAAATCACAATACGGTATTGACGCGCAACTGACGATTGAGGGCGACAGCGGGAGAATCAGTGAAAAAATGTGGCGTGTCATTTACGACAACTGCTGCGAGGCTGTCACTAACGCCATGAAATACGCCCAGTGTGACCGTATGCGTATCGAAATCAGGGTACTCAATCAAATGCTCCGGTGCTGCGTGAGCGATAACGGCAAGGGCTGCCCGAATATCCGCGACGGTATGGGTCTGGAGGGGATTAAACGGCGTGTGGCGCAGTTGGGCGGCACAGCCCACATTTCGGGTGACGACGGGTTCCGCATTAATATGCTGATACCCATAGAATGAAAGGAGACCATCTGACACATGGCAATTAAGGTTATCATTGCGGACGACAGTGACTTTGTGCGTGAGGGCATGAGCATTATTCTGGAGGTGGACAGTGATTTTGATGTGATCGGATGTGCCGCCGACGGCAGAGAGTGTGTCGAACTGGCACGTCGGAACGCTGCCGATGTCATTCTCATGGATATACAAATGCCCGACATGGACGGCATAGAAGCAACCAAAATCATCACGGAAGAAAAACTGGGAAAAGTACTGATTCTCACAACCTTTGACGATTACGATTTAGTTCGCAAAGCCATTGGCAACGGCGCAAAAGGCTATCTCATTAAAAATCACACGCCTCAAAAACTCAAGAGTATGATCCAGTCAGTACACGCAGGTATCAATGTGCTGGACGAAAGTATATTTGAACAAATGGCACAGATACAATCCCCGCAAAGTGACGGCTTTGATCCGTCTGCCTATTCCCCCCGGGAACTTGAAATCATTCAATTGGTAGCAGACGGGCTGTCCAACAAGGAAATCGCCGGCCGGCTGTTTTTAAGCGAGGGTACGGTGAAAAACCACATCAGCAATATTCTCGAAAAAAGCGGTATGGAACATCGAACCCAGATAGCCATTTATTACCTGACCGGTAAAAAATAGTCTGATGTCGTCCTGATATATATAGCTTATGCGAAAGGAAGCGGTGGTTTTATGAACAGTATGGATCAAAACAACAGTTACAAAATTCTCATCATTGATGATGATGAAGATTTGTCCATGATTATTTCGGATATGCTGACGGATTACGGCTATCGCGTGACACACGTCACGGACGGAAACGGCGCGTTTGATCTGTTGTCGGAGAATATCTACCATCTGATTCTGCTGGACATCAACCTGCCCGATGCCGACGGTTTTTCTATCTGCCGGGAGCTGCGCCGCGTCTCCACCGTTCCAGTTATCTTTGCCAGCGCACGAACCAGCGAGACTGACCGCGTGGAGGGCTACGACATCGGCGGCGACGATTATCTTCCCAAGCCGTATTCCATGAAGGAACTTCTGGCTCACGTCAATGCCCTGATACGCCGCACCTACGGATTTTCGCAGCAAGAGCAGGTTGTCTCCTTCGGCACTGTTACGGTGAATCTTACGGCCCGCAGCGTTGCCAAAAACGGTGTTTCCGTTTCTCTTTCCCTCCGGGAATTTGACCTGCTGGCTTACCTTTGCCGGCATCCGAACACCGCCGTTTCCAAAGATACACTGCTCTCAGAAGTCTGGGGGGCGTTCTCGGCAGTCGAACCGTCCACGCTGACCGTACATATTCGGTGGCTGCGGGAAAAGCTGGAGGACAATCCCGCCCAGCCGCAATACATCAAAACCGTCTACCGCGTCGGCTACCTGCTGGAGGTGAAGCAGCATGAAGCGTAAATTGGTTTTCGTCACGGCAATCTTCGCAGCTGTCATCATTTTCACGGCAGCAGCGTTTTCGCTCTCAGACAAAGCCGCCAATCCGAACGATGCCCGTGCCGAACAGTTGATTGCGCTCAATGAAATATCGCAGCTCGCGGAAACTGACGGTCAATTGGCAGCCCGGAGGATTGAAGCACTGGAACAGGAAATCCGCGCCGAAGAAATCCGGCGCAGCGGTGCCGGACGGGAATGGCTTTTTGGGGGAATCAGCCTTGTCTTTCTGGCAGGGGTGATGGGATATGTGTATTTTTCCGTTCTGCGTCCGTTTGACAAGATGAAGGAATACGCTGCGGAGATAGCCAAAGGAAATTTCGATGTATCGCTGGATTATGCCCGCTCCAATTACTTCGGGCAGTTCACATGGGCATTCGACAGTATGCGGCGCGAAATTACCAAAGCCCGTGCCAATGAGCGCGAGGCCGTCGAGAACAACAAAACCGTTATCGCCACGCTCTCCCACGACATCAAGACCCCGATTGCTTCGATTCGCGCCTATGCCGAGGGATTGGAAGCGCACATGGATTCTTCTCCCGAACGCCGCGCCCGCTATCTGTCCATCATCATGCGCAAATGCGACGAGGTGGCAAAACTTACGAACGATCTGTTTCTGCACTCCCTTTCCGACTTGGATAAGCTGAAAATCAACGCTGAACCGCTGGAAATTAGTTCCTTTGTGCAAGAAGCCATAGAAGAATTGGCTGCCCAGCAGGACGATATCCATTTCACACAACCGACTTTTACTGCCTTTGTCAACGCCGACAGAAACCGCCTTCTGCAAATCATCGAGAATCTCATCAACAACGCCCGCAAGTACGCCAAATCCGATATTGACGTGTCTTTGTCGCAGGAGAACGGCGCTGTATTTCTGAAAATCCGCGACTATGGCGGCGGCATTCCGGACGAGGATATGCCCTTTATCTTCGACAAATTCTACCGCGGCAAAAACTGCGGCAGTGAGCAAG
>CAMHEZ010000026.1 GCA_946184295.1 uncultured Clostridia bacterium
CGCGGCATAGCCTTACGATGAGGCGATCGGGATGAAAACGCAAATCATCTTTGAAAGTCCAAAACCAGCAGCCGTGCAAAAGGAATCCGTCCATGAAAACAGGAATACGGAATTTGAAAACGAAATCAAAAAGGCGCTGTTTCTGGCTCTTCTGGAGAAGGGTTATATTACCCGCGCCCAGAATGAGCTGTGCGTCGCCAAAATCTGAAAGCAGGGTGCGGAGATTTTTATAAAACACTCCGTCACCCTGATTTCTTTAAAAAAATCAAAAAATCTTCTTTAAAAAAATTTCGATTTAGGGGTAGCTATTATCAAATCTTTGGATATAATTGCTCTTGAAAAAACCTAACAATGAAAGGAGCCAATCAAAATTGACCAACTCATTCGACAATCAGATCAAGCGGGTAGCCGCCTATTGCCGCGTGTCCACCGACAATCTCGACCAGGCCAATTCGCTGGAAAGCCAGCAGCGGTATTTCAACGAGTACATCCGCCGCAACCCGCTGTGGGAGCTTCACGAAATCTACGTGGACGAGGGCGTGAGCGGCACCGGAACGAAAAAACGCGCAGCCTTCAACCGCATGATCGAGGACGCAAAGGATCACAAATTCGACCTCATTCTGACCAAGGAAATCTCCCGCTTCGCCCGCAACGTGCTGGACAGCATCGGCTACACCCGTCAGCTCAAGGCAATGGGCATCGGCGTGATCTTCATGAACGACAACATCAACACCCTCGACGCGGACTCGGAATTGCGGCTCACCATCATGTCCTCCATCGCACAGGAGGAAAGCCGCCGCACGTCCGAGCGCGTCAAATGGGGACACCGCCGCCGCATGGAACAGGGCGTCGTCTTCGGGCGGGATATGCTGGGCTACGACGTGCGGAACGGTGAGCTTCACATCAACGAAGAAGGCGCCGAAATCGTGCGGCTGATCTTCCACAAGTACCTTGACGAAGGCAAGGGAACCCACGTCATCGCTCACGAGCTGCGTGAAGCGGGCATCCGCACCTCCACCTACATGAAAAGCTGGTCATACACCGTCATTCTCCGCATATTGAAAAATGAAAAATACTGCGGCGATCTCGTGCAGCAAAAGACCTTCACACCTGATTATCTCTCCCACTGCAAGAAATACAACCACGGAGAGATGGAATTTGTCACCATCCGCGACCACCATGAGCCGATCATTTCCAGAGAGGTGTTCGAGGCAACGCAGCGGGAAATCGAACGGCGGCATGAGCTTCACGCCGCCAAAAACGGCTATGCCAACCGCTACGCCATGTCGGGCAAAATCATCTGCGGGGAATGCGGTTCCACCTTCGTCCATATCCAGCGCACGGCGGGCAACGGTTCGCCCTACGAAGTCTGGCGGTGTATCAGAAGGCAGCGGGAAGGCGGCAAAAAGCACACCATCGGCAACGGCGATGAAGTGGGCTGCAACTGCTGCAACCTTCACGACCGCGACGTCCGCGACATTCTGCAATATGTGGTCGCGCAGGTCATGCGGGACAGGGAAAGCCTGCTGGAAAGCGTTCTCGGCACGGTGAGCGACGTGCTGCAATCCTGCTCGGAGAAGGGCAACGCCGATTACTTCGAGAGCGAGCTGCAAAAGATCGAGGGCAAAAAGCAAAAGCTGCTGGATATGTGTCTGTCGGGCGACATCGAAACAGCGGAGTATAAAAAAGGGATTCAGCGGCTGAATGAAGAACAGCTCACCCTTCAGGAAAAACTCGCAAAAGAAAAAGCCCGCGCACAGTTGCTGGCGGACAAGACCAAACTCATGAAGGATATCAGCGGCTACATTCATTCCCTCTCTGCCGGTGAAGAATGGGATGACACCTTCTACCGTAACATCGTTGACAAAATCGTGGTTCACGCCGACCGGACGATTGATGTTCACTTGAAATGTATTCCGGAAAAATGGCAGGCACGAATTTTGCAGGGAAAGGCGGAAATCGAGCAATACAACAGAGAAAAGGAAGAAAATAACGAAGAAAATCACGGTAACAGTGAAGAATCGGAAGGAATGATAAATCAAGGGGACTCGGAGCCGATATCTGTCAAGATTCCTTTCAATTCGGGATATGGCATGGCATAGCGCTGGCTGAGATAGCGCATAGATGCTCCAAGCTCACCGTCCGGACCTCCGTATTGACTAATAATCATTTGTGCCAGCTTGGGATTAGGATTTTTGATGTTTACGGGATATTGCAGTTTCTTTTCGTAAGTCCACATTTAACGACACGCCCCTTTCCTGCGCTTCATACCACCGGCCGCACGTGGAAACGGGCAGCATTGGCCGGCGCCCTGATAGTCCCATGGCCATGGATCATCAATCCAGTCCCAGCGACAGCCATTGCCTTTCGGATTACTCAGTGGGCCGAATTTGCATTCAAATTCCTCCTTGAGCTTCATCGCGTTGGCACGGTGCATATTCAATACCTGCATAGCTTCCACACAGTTCGGATGTGTATCCAGAAACTGCACCAGTTCTACCTGAGCGAACTGACAGGCCGAAATCTTGGCCAATAGTTTTTTTCTCTCGTCCATCAGCAACGGTAGCCTCCTCCCATAAACGGCTTATCGAGGGCGGGAAACAAGGTTCCTCGCTGCAAGCCTTCTGCTTCATTGTACATTTTGCCAAACTGCTGCATCTCAATGAACACCATCACGGGCAATTCATTTTCCGGGCGATACATCTTGTCGCTGCCGCATTTCTTGGTCTGCATAGTCAACGCATTCCCACATTGATCTGTCTCCATCTGCTCCGACATGACGTCCTCTGTAAAGATGTCCTCATACTGGCACTGAGCCTGTCTGATCGAATGCTCAATAAAACGGTTGTAATCATCCTGCATGTCAATGGCTCCTTTCTCACAGTTTTCTTTATTGAAAAGGCATATCTTCAACATATCGTGCATATATGTCTTTCATTATCATCATATGAAAACACAATCGTTTTGTGATAAAGAAGTCCTCCACAAAAACGCCGGGCAGATGATTTCATCTCCCGACGTTTGAATGATGGTAATTGATTCAATAAGTAAAACCGCTGTTTTCGCCAATGGGCTTTTCCAATAACTCAGGGTGTGCAAAAATGTGCTTGATGAGTTTGAGGCTGCGGGCAAAGTAGAAGCCGTCGGCGATCCGTTCATCGAGTGTGGCGCCGATGTCCACCAGATCGCGGATTTGCTTGGTACCGTCCGGCATCAGCACTTCTTCCTTATGCAGTGTGCCAATGGTAATCATCACACTGTTGGTGCCGTAGTTGTTCAGATGATGGTAGACCGACGGACATTTGATAGAACCGAGATTGCTGGTGAGAATCGTAGTGTAATTGGGATCTCCGTCGGTCAGCGCCTTGGGATTGATACCCCAGAAGTCGAGCCAGCGAATCACTCGAATCGCCACAATCAGCACGAAGCGGGGGAGAGCGGCAAATTTGTCCAGCAGCTCGTCAATACCCCCGGTGGAATGCTCGCTTTTGCGCGTTTGTTTTACATCGCCCACGATGCGGCGGCTGATGGAATCCAGTGTATCTTCGTCAGTAGGCTTGAGAACCATCAAGGATTCCTCGGCACCGTCGGCAAAACGGCGCTTGACCACAAAGCTGATGGTGATCTCATCCCGTTCATACATACGGTATCCCTGAATGAAACGGTTCATCAGGGGGCGTTCTTTGACCATGCGCGCCATACCGGTGACAGCGCAGTGAAAGAGCGTCGTTTTATAATCGGGGTGTTCCGCATTGCGGTGCTCCAGATATGTCATAAGTTCGGTAGCGTCAATGGTGTCGTTCAGATACACTTCACAGTCAGTGCGCTTTGGCATCAAGTACCCCATGACGGTTTGAAGACCGGGCGCCTTGACCCAGCGTCCGTCTCGACGGTCGCCCCACTTACGCTTTTTCTTGGAAGCGGCTTTGTTTTTCTTGCTCATTGGTAATCACCTTCATAATAATATCGTTTCGTTTTTTTTTGAGAGGGCGACAGGGAATATCATACGCCTCTGCCAGAAGCGTTTCCAGCGCTGCCGTCTGAATCTGCGAGGACATTGGGTGAAAGCTGTTGTCATAATGGTCAAGTAAAACGGCCTTGGGCTGTAACTGCTGTACCAACGCCGCACCATAAGCAGCCAATCGCTTTGGACTCTTGCCCTGATAGGGAAGAATCAGGTAATCTGCGCCGGTCGGATAGCAGACAGACAGGTCAAGCCCCATGCTGCCCATAATTTGTATCCGTTTTCCTCCCGCGCAAAGCTCGTAAAAAAGAATTTCTCCGTTTTCGGGATACGTATGATTCCAATGCAGCAGCCGCAGCATGTGGGGGATACTTTGCCAGAAGCAGCGGCAAAAGACTGTTTGCAGAATCAGCCGCACGTCAAACCGACAGTGCCGTCCCTGATAGGTGTGTATCGTAAAAGATCTCACCGAAAGCGTTTGTCCCGGCACAATACAATCCATCTGTCGCGCCGGAAGACCGTTTTTTTGTAATGTTCGGCAAGGAGTTTTGGTCGCGTGAATCACCGTGTTACCGGAAGCGTATAGCGTTGGAATTTGCAGAATGTGGTCAAAATGCCCATGTGTCACAAAAACATCGCTTGCCTTGCGTAAGTCACCGGAATAGGGGAGAGGTTCCCTGTCGGGGTGCGCTTCCCGAAAAGGGATTCCTGCAAAGGGATCAAAGGCAATTGCCGTTTCATCCTCCTCAAACAGCAGCGCAGCGGTACCGTACCATGTCAATTTCATGCGTTTTCAACTTCTTGCTTTTGGTTTTCCGCTTCTTCCAGCAATCTGTAAGCTACTTTTCCGACCAGCGTTTTGGGTAATTCTTCGCGAAATTCAATCTCACGCGGCAGGGCATATTTCGCAATATGCAGACGCAACTGTTCCATAATCTGTTCCCGCAGCGCGTCGTCAGGTACAACCCCGTGGGCAGGCACCACGAATGCCTTTACACGGTGCATACGGCGTGGATCCTTTACGCCGATGACACAGCTGTAGGACACCTCCGGCAAACTGTCGATGATATTCTCAATCTGTGCCGGGTAGACATTGTAGCCGTTGGTAATGATTAACCGTTTGAGGCGCTGGCGGAAGTACACATAGCCGTCCCCGTCCATGAAACCAAGATCGCCAGTATACAGCCACGTGTCTCCGTCTGACAGCACGCGCAGTGTCTTGGCGTTTTCTTCCGGATTCTTGAGATAGCCCAGCATCACGGTAGGACCTTTCAGAATAATCTCTCCTTCTTCGCCATCCGGCAGGAGCTCGTCCGTACCGGGGCGCACAATGCGATATACCGTATCAGGAAAAGGTAATCCGATACTGCCTTCGCGGTAATCGTCCCGCGGTGTCAGACAGCTCGCGGTCACACACTCGGTCAGACCGTAACCTTCCCGCACCTGAATGGAGGCATGATGAGCCTTCAGAAAGGCATCAATTTTCTTTTTCAGTTCCACTGACAGCGAATCACCCCCGCAAAACATCCCCATCAGGAAGCCCATATCGAGTTTGTCAAGTTTGGGCATATGTAACAGCGCTTCAAAAATTGTCGGTACACCCGCGATAAAATTGGGCTTTTTGCGCCGGAGCATATCCGCGTAGCTTTTGCCGTTAAAGGTGGGCATCAAAATACAGCAGGCACCGTGAATCAGCACCGTGTGAAGATTAATGCCGAGGCCGAAGCCGTGAAACAGCGGCATACAACTGAGCATTTTCAGCCCCGTGCGGAAATCCAGACCGATGGCCTCGCGCGCCTGCATCGCGCAGGCATTGAAATTGAGATCAGTCAGACATATTCCTTTCGGAAAGCCACAGGTGCCGCCACTGTAGAGAATGACAGCGGTACGGTTTTTATCAAAAGAAGGCGCAGGCAGCTCCATATCGTTATCCCCGCGCTTTAAGAAATCCGTCCAGAGCAGATGAGGCGGTTTGGGGAATGACAGATAATCCTTGCCCTTTTTGAGCAGATAGATCGGCACGAGATAAAATGGTATCTCGTCCTGCATACGGCAGGTCAGAATCGTGACGGACTGTTTGACTTCCGCCAGCGCCGCCTCGACCTTCTCATAGAATAGATCTACCGTCAGAATCATCTTGCTCTCCGAAAGATTTAGGAAGCCGGTTATTTCGTTTTGCGCCGACAGCGGATGCACCATATTGGCCACCGCACCAATCCGGTTGAGTGCATAGAAACAGTCCAGCGCCTGTGGCGTGTTGGGCATACAAATCGTAACCGCGTCTCCCATACGGATTCCAGACGACCAGAACGCGCGGGCTGCGCGTTCAATACGTTCCACAAAAGCGCGATAGCTGGTCTTTCTGTCATAAAATTCATAGGCAGGTTCATTCGGATACTGCTGCGCAATCCGTTCCACGAGCTGAAACATGGTGGCTTCGGGATAAATCAAGTGTTTCTTTGGTTGATAATGCTGGGGATGCTCCATCGAAAATCCCTTCCGTCTGTAAAATGATGATAACATTTATAGTGTAGTATATTTCAATGAAATATGCAAGAAAAAATAAAAAAATCTGTATATAATTGTTTTCTGATTGTTTTCTGTGTGCAAGCACAAAAGGGTGTTGAAAAAATCAATGATCGGGTGTACAATATGCTATATGATATCATCAGGAGTGAAGATGCGATGATTTACACACCCGCAACCAAAAAAGCCATTCGGCTGATGTTTGACGCCCATCAGTATCAGGTGGATAAAAGCGGCCTGCCGTATGTGTTTCACCCGTTCCACATCGCGGAACAAATGCAGGACGAAGCCACTACAATCGTTGCGCTGCTCCATGACATCGTGGAGGATACCGATTACACGTTAGAGGATATCCGTGCAATGGGCTTTTCCGACGAAGTTTGCGCTGCCATTGATCTGATGACTCATCGTGACGGCGTACCTTATATGGAATATGTCCGAAATATCAAAAGCAATCCTCTTGCCGCCGCAGTCAAGCTGGCGGACCTGCGGCACAACAGTGACCCGGCACGTCTGGACACGCTGACACAGCAGGATCTGGCACGGATTGAAAAGTACCATAAGGCCATTCAAATCCTGACGGAGCAGGCGCAATGATATCATGACATTTAATTGTGAAAGGAAAACGAACGATGGATACAATCGTTGCATGGGCTGAGGAATTGCAAAGCATCGCGCAGGCAGGGCTGTATTACGGCAAGGATGTGTTTGACCGGGAACGCTATCAGCGGATACGGGACATCGCAACCGAGATGATGGCGGTCAAATCAGGTCTGACCCTGGAAGAAGTGACAAAATTGTTTTGCAGCGACTGCGGTTATCAAACGCCCAAGGTTGACACGCGGGCAGCGGTTTTCCGTGAGGGAAAAATATTGCTGGTACAGGAAGTCAACGGCGCATGGGCATTGCCGGGCGGCTGGTGTGAATTTGACATTTCTCCGGCGGAAAACGCGGTCAAGGAATGCAAGGAAGAGGCGGGACTGGACGTTATAGTAAAATTCCTGATCGCCGTACAGGACAGGGATAAACATCATCCGCAGCCCTATCCGTTTCATGTTGTCAAGCATTTTTTCCTCTGCGAAGCTATGGGCGGCGCGTTTGTACCAAACAGTGAAACTGTCGCCAGCGATTGGTTTGCGCTGGACGCGCTTCCGAAGTTGGCGGAAAACAAATGCACCTATGAACAAATCGCCATGTGCTTTGCCGCTTCACAGGCGGAACACTGGATTGTACCGTTCGATTGAGATAGTTATTGCATATCGCGGACAGATGTGATAAGATATTGATATATTTCATAGATTCAGGAGGTATCGTATGACGTTGGATTTTGAAACCACGACAGAACACGAACCCGAGGTACAGGCGGAACCGTCAGATGCCGCAACAGTCGAAACGGATATTGTGAAACCTGAACAGACTGAGGAACCTGCGGCTGAAGCAGTTGATACAACAGAGCAAAACAGTCAGAACGACACCGAAGACCCTGCAAACGGGGAAGAGGCGGTGGTATCGAAGGAATCTGATCCGCAAAAATACGTACATATGGAAATTGACGTTCTGCGTGTGGTCAACTACGCGTTGCTGCAAAACGGACTGCACATGATTCGTTCTGTCAGAATTGTCAATGAGGGCGACGAACCGATTGAAAACGCAGAGCTGCGCATTACGGCGCAGCCGGAATTTTGTCTGTCTCTCACGCGCCCTATCGACTATCTTCCGGCGCACAAGGTGTTCACAGACAACGGCGTCCGTCTCAGTCTGGACGGACATTATCTGGCCGGACTAACCGAGAAGCTCACAGGCACAATACAAATAGAGCTGTGGTGTAAAGACGAGCTGCTTTGTTCGCAGCAAATCGAAATCACCGCGCTGCCTTTTGACGAATGGCATGGGCTGGGGCTCTTTCCTGAGCTGTTATGTGCTTTTGTCACGCCAAATCACCCCGAGATAGCAAAAATCACCGCACGCGCCGCCGAACTGTTGGGAGGCTGGACCGGAGACCCTTCCCTCGACGCTTATCAGAGCGACGACCGCAACCGTGTGCTGAAGCAAGCTGCCGCCATCTACGGCGCCTTACAGGAGCAGAATATTGTATACTGCGTGCCGCCGGCCAGCTTTGAAAGCGCCGGTCAGCGTGTGCGGCTTTGCGATACCGTCATGCAGCAGAAGCTCGGTACCTGCCTGGATTTGTCCCTGCTGTACGCCGCCGCGCTGGAGGCGGTGGGACTGCACCCGCTGCTGATTCTCAAGCCGGGGCATATTTTTGCGGGCTTGTGGCTGGAAGATATGTGTTTTGCCGAGTCGGTGCAGGATGACGCCTCCCTGCTCACCAAACGGCTGGCGAGCGGTATCAGTGAAATCGCCGTAGTGGAATGCACCGCTTTTGTCGCAGGCAAAACCGTCACGTTTGACGAGGCAGCGGCACTGGCGGAAAAGCAGTTGACACAGGATCCCATCGAGTGTTTTATCGACGTCAGCCGCGCCCGCCTGAGCGGTATTCAGCCGATTCCCATGCGCATTCCCACCGAGGACGGCGGCTGGCGGGTGGAACGGCCGCTGCTGTCCGAAGCGGAACTGACCGCCGCGCCAAAGGAAAAGGGAAGTGTGGTGACTGTCGAAGAGACAGAGGAAACGCCTGTCACCCGCAAGTCACGCTGGGAACGCAAGCTGCTGGATATCGGCCTGCGCAACGCGCTCATCAATCTGCGGCTTTCCAAAACGCTGATTCCGCTGCTCGCCTCGTCTGTGGACGATCTGGAGGATTCGCTGGCGGACGGCGAGGATTTTTCCGTTCTGCCGCGTCCGACCGAATGGAACCGGGACAGCGAACTCAGCTTTGATACCATGCACGAGCTGGGGCCGTTTGCTTCGGTAATTCAATCGGAATTTAAAAATCACCGTCTGCGTTCCGCACTGACCGAGGCGGAACTGGCCAAAACCATCAAGGAGCTGTACCGCTCGGCTAAGTCCTCACTGGAAGAAAACGGCGCAAATACACTGTATCTCGCACTGGGACTGCTGCGCTGGTACGAAAATCCCCGCAGCACCAAGCCGCGTTATGCACCGCTGATTCTGATTCCCATTGAGATTGTGCGCAAGTCCGCCGCACAGGGCTATGTCATTCGTTTGCGGGACGATGAACCACAGATGAACGTCACCATTCTGGAAAAGCTCAAACAGGACTTTCAGATCATCATTAGCGGGCTGGATATTCTGCCAGAGGACGAACACGGCATTGATACGCGCAAGGTCTTTACCATCGTTCGCAAGGCCGTGATGGAACAGAAAAACTGGGATGTGCTGGAATCGGCATATATCGGCATTTTTTCCTTCTCTCAGTTTGTGATGTGGAACGATATACGCAGCCGTTACGATGATCTGGCCAAAAACAAGATTGTCAGCAGTCTGATGGCGGGCAAGCTGGAGTGGGAAGCCGAGGAAATGAGCATCGGGGACGAAGTGGACGAAAGCGGCGTTTTCCTGCCCATGTCGGCAGACGCGTCCCAACTTTACGCCATTAAGGCAGCTTCAGAAGGCAAGAGCTTTGTGCTGCACGGTCCGCCCGGTACCGGCAAATCCCAGACCATCACCGCCTTGATTGCCAACGCGTTGGCACAGGGAAAAACGGTTTTGTTCGTCGCTGAGAAGATGGCGGCGCTGGAAGTGGTGGAAAAACGCCTCGACAACATTGGCATCGGCGATTTCTGTCTGGAGCTGCACTCCAACAAGGCCAAGAAAAAAACCGTACTCGAACAGCTACGAAAAGCGTCGGAGGTCACCAAACAGCAGACGCCGCAATCCTATGAGATGAAAGCCGACCGCATCGCCAAAATCCGTGAAGAACTCAGCGAGTATACCCACGCACTCCATCAGACGCAGCATTGCGGTCGTTCGCTCTATGAGCTTATTAACGAGTATGAGACCAATCGAGACGCCCCCGACCTGCCATCCTTTGATTACGAAGGCACATCCGAAATCGACCGCGTGAAAGCAGACGAGCAGGAAGTGCTGCTGCAACGCGTGATTGCCGCCGCGCGGGAAATCGGTCATCCGCAAGGACACCCGCTCACAGCGGTCAAAACCACACATTACACCCAGCAGATGCGCATGACGCTGGCCAACAGAATCGAGACATACCGCACCGCACTGGTACAGCTCCGCGCCGCCGCGCAGCGGTTCGGAGAAACCACACAGCTGCCAGTGGGAACTTATGACCAGCTGGAAACCGCTAAGGGCTCCGCCGGCGAGCTGAAATTTTGGCTGCACGTGCCGCGTGCCTGGGCGGCGAGCGAACAACTCAATATTGACCTGTCCCGTGTACAGGAAATGTGCGACAGTTACGGCAAAGCCAACAAACTGGCCGCTGAACTGTCACAGACATGGAACCCCGATTTTCTCACACTCGACGGCAGACGGTTGTTGGAAGAGTACCGCGAGACTTGCGCCAAATGGTTCCTGCCGCGCCTGCTGGGTCTTAACGCACTGTGCAAAAAGCTTGCGCCGTATGCGGTGGGGGCTGTTCACAAAGAGCAGCTGGAACAGCATTTGAGTACATTGGCACATTACCGTGACGCATATGACGAGGGGAAACGCCTGTTTGACCAGTACGGCGCATTATTGGGCGATTTCTACAACGGCGCACAGACCAATTGGGAGGATATCAACACCTGCTGTATCAACGCGCGGGAGAGCGCAAAAACGCTGTCGTCCCTCAGCGGCACGGATGATTTCCGCATCACATACGGCGGACGGTCGGAACTGCGCGAGCAGATCGACGCGCTGATTACCGCATGGAGCGGCATCATTGTTCCCCGCAGTGAGCTGGACGACGTGCTTGACACGCAAGCGGCTGTCAGCGGCGATTGGACGGCGGACCAGATTGCGGCGTGTGAAGCAGTGACCCAACACTTCGACGAGCTCAAGGAGTGGATCACCTGGAACGCCATTGCGGAAGAAGCCGACCGGAACGGTCTGGGCTGCGTGATTGATGCCTATCAGAGCGGCATGGCGCATGAGGACATCACAAGCGCTTATCACAAAGCGCTTTCGCGCACACTGGCCATGCAGGCCATTGACGCTTCGCCCGTGCTCAGCGGTTTTTCCGGCGCGGTTTTCAACGAAAAGATCGAACAGTTCAGGAAAATGGACAAGGAACTCACATTGCTCACACAGCAGGAGATTTACTGCCGACTTGCCGCCAAGGTGCCCAATTTCGCAAGGGAAGCCGCGCAAAGTTCCGAACTGGGCATCTTGCAGAAGGCGATTCGCAGCGGCGGGCGCGGTCTGAGCATTCGCAAACTGTTTGACCAGATTCCCAATATGCTGCCCCGTCTTTGTCCGTGCATGCTGATGAGCCCCATTTCGGCGGCTCAGTATCTCGCGCCCAACCGGGAGCCGTTTGATCTGGTGGTGTTCGATGAGGCCTCGCAGATTACCACTTCCAAGGCGGTCGGCGCACTGGCACGCGGCAAAAACGCCGTCATCGTCGGCGACCCCAAGCAAATGCCGCCCACGTCCTTTTTCGCCGTCAATACGGTGGACGAGGACAACATCGACGATGAAGATCTGGAGAGTATTCTTGACGACTGTCTCGCGCTCAATATGCCGCAGACACATCTGTTATGGCACTATCGCAGCCGTCATGAAAGTCTGATCGCGTTCAGCAACCGCCATTTTTACGAAAACAAACTCTATACCTTCCCCTCGGTCAACGACAGGGAAGCCAAAGTGCGTCTGATACACACTGACGGATTCTTTGACCGCGGCAAAACACGTCAGAACCGTGCGGAGGCCGAAGCAGTCATCGCCGAGCTGAAACGGCGCTGCCACGACAAGAAGGATTCACCATACAGCGTGGGCGTGGTCACATTCAATATCAACCAGCAAAACCTGATTGACGACCTGCTCAACGAAGCCTGCAAGGAGGACGCCGCACTGGAAAGCTGGGCTTACGGCAGGAAGGAACCGGTCTTCATCAAAAATCTGGAAAACGTACAGGGCGACGAGCGCGACGTGATTCTCTTTTCCATTGGCTACGGCCCCGACAATGAGGGCAAAGTCTCCATGAATTTCGGCCCGCTCAATCGTGACGGCGGCTGGCGGCGACTGAATGTCGCCGTATCCCGCGCACGCTGCGAGATGCTGGTTTTCTCGACACTGGAGCCGGATCAGATCAACCTCAACCGCACGAGCGCGGAAGGCGTTGCCGCACTGCGCTCGTTTCTGGAATATGCTTCCGGGCGGGACAGTGAACGCGACGCTTTCACAAAGGGAGACGTCCGCGAGGATACCGAAGGTGTCAGCAAGGCGATCTGCGCGGCGCTAGCGGAACAAGGCTATGAAACCCAACGCATGGTGGGACACTCGCAGTACCGCATTGATATCGGCGTCATTGATCCCCACAATCCGGAGCGCTATCTGCTGGGTATTTTGCTGGACGGAAGCACCTACAAAGCGTCCAAGACCGTGCGTGACCGCGAATTGGCTCAGATCAGCGTACTTGGCAGTCTGGGCTGGACCGTTACCCGCGTGTGGGCGATGGATTGGTGGGACAATCATCAGAAGGAGCTGGATCGTCTGCTGCGGCTGCTCAAAGAGGCGGAAGAACAATCCGCCGCTCAGGCTTCAGAGGAACCCGAAGAAACAGAAGCAGAAGTGTCCGAGGTATCACCCGAAGTCACAACAGAAGTCCTGACAGAAGCTGTGGCGGAACCATTGCCTGCTGAAACCGAGACACTGTCCAATAACGTATTGGCACAGACAGTGCCGACGGAATCCACCCCATATCGCGAAGAATATGTGGCGGCGGTTCTGGAACAAACAGCCCTTTCCGCAGACGAATTTGTGCAGCCTGCCAACCTGAAAACCATCAGACAGCGGATTGAGACGGTACTGGAATGCGAGGCCCCCATCTGTGAGAGTCTGCTCATACGCAGAGTGGTGCAGAGCTTCGGCATCACGCGGAGCGGCAGCCGTATCCAGAATCATATGACTGCGATTATTGATTCCCTCAAGCTTCACACCACCCAACAGGAAGGTGACCGCGTCTTCTGGCAGACAAACCAACTCCCGGAGCAATACTTCCGCATTCGCAGAAACGGCGAGGGCATCAATAAACGCGATGTCCGCGAAATTCCCGTGCAGGAAGCGTCTAATGCGGTGTGCGCCGTGCTGTATGAGCAGATCAGCATGTCGCACGACGACCTGGTACGGGAGGCCGCCAAGCTGATGAATTATACCCGTCTCGGCAGCAATGTCACACAGACCTTTGAGACGGCTATCGGATATGCCGACAGTATCGGATTGCTGATTCTGGAGGACAACGGCTCCTGCCGCCTGTCTGATTCCGGCATGACATGGGCCGAACAGATGGTACAGAATGCAAAAACTTGACATTTGCATCATTCTGTGATATCATCAAAGTACCAACCATAGAGAGCGCATGAGGGACAGCCCCTGTGACTGCGCGCCAACCTGCCGGCTGCGGTAAGGTGGCAAAGGCTGAACGATGGGGAGCGTGAAAAGAAAAAGCACTCATCGGACGATGGGTGCTTTTTTTGATGCCTCTTTGTCGGTTGTGAAGTTTTCTCATCAATTATACAAGGAGGCATTTTTTATGTCAAACGAAAGAACACTCCGCGCATTGATGGAGCGCGGCAAAGTGTATGTCTATCTCGCCAACGAAAGCGTCGGCATGCGTTTTTTGGAGCAGGCGGAAGCGGAGGGACTGATATTCGGAGACGGCGCCAGACCCACCACACGTCACTATGCCGACGTTATGACACTAACCCCCGACGGAACGATTCATTATGTCGGCACCAATGGGAGGATAGCGTTCCAAAGCGGTGCGGACAAAATCGGGAATCTACCTTTGATTCGGATAGATTACGCCGCATATCTCGATCGTAAGGAACCGTCGGATTGTTCGTAACACAAAGCGCCGTCTGACCAGAATCGTACGTTCGGTCAGACGGCGCCTGTCGCAAGATTTGCCTGATTATCTTCTGGATTTTGCTTTGTTTTTGTTTTTTGTTTTTGCTTTGGAAACAGTCTTTGCGTACTTCGGCGCCGTCAGCATTCTGTCGGTCACCAGATCGACGATCTTGTCCGAGCCGACATACAGCACACAGCCGCAGGCAAAGACAATGCCCGTCATCACCAGCTTGCGGGCAAATTTCTTGCGGCGTTTGGCAAGTTCCTTCTTAACCTGCTTATTGACGGCCTTTTTGATTTCCAGCGCCAGCTTCTCTTTGGCTGATTCGCTCAAGCCGTTTAAAGCGGCGTCGATTTTGGTTGACATACAACAGCCCCTCTTTCAGAATCGAATGATGTCGATGATAAGAGAATTATAGCGCAAAAAAAGAATATCGTCAAGACAAAAGATTGAGGCAGTGTTGATTTTTAAAATATCATGTAGTATAATCGAAAAAGCTATCAATTCACCAGAATCAAAGGAGAAGTTCATTTTGGCAAAAACAACCCCGATTCAACTATCCGATCATTTTACTTATAGGAGGCTGATACGTTTTACCGTTCCATCCATCGCCATGATGATTTTTACGTCCATCTATGGGGTGGTAGACGGTGTTTTTGTGTCAAACTACGTCGGCGGTACGCCGTTTGCGGCGCTGAATCTCATCATGCCCTTTATCATGATTTTCTCGGCGATAGGTTTCATGTTCGGCACAGGAGGCAGCGCACTGGTTGCGTTTACGCTGGGCACAGGCCGGACGGCGCGTGCCAACGAGATATTTTCGTTGATTATCGCTTTGGTGGCGGGCATCGGTCTGTTGCTGTCAGCGTTGGGCTGGATCACGGCGGCGCCAGTAGCACGGCTGTTGGGCGCCACAGAAACCATGCTGCCCTATTGCGTGTTATACGCGCGCATCAACATGCTCGGCCTGGTGCCCTTCATGCTGCAAAACACTTTCCAAAGCTTTCTGATTACGGCTGAGAAGCCAAAAATCGGATTGTGGGTGACAGTCGCGGCGGGTGTGGTAAATATGGTGCTGGACTGGCTGCTGATGGGCGTGCTGCATATGGGACTTGGCAGCGCGGCGGCTGCCACGGTCATCGGGCAGTTTGTGGGCGGCGGTATACCGCTGGTGTATTTTCTGCTGCCCAACCATTCTCTGCTGCGGCTGGGCAGGACACACTTTCACGCGGGCTGGGTTGTCAAAGCGGCGACCAACGGCTCTTCGGAGTTCATGACCAACATATCCATGTCGGTGGTGAATATGCTCTATAATTTCCAGCTCATGCGGTATGCGGGCGAAAACGGTGTTTCCGCCTATGGTATTATCATGTATACCAATTTCATTTTTGTAGGGGTATTTCTCGGCTATTCCTTCGGTGTAGCGCCTGTAGCGGGGTATCATTGCGGGGCAGGCAATCGGAAGGAACTGAGCAGCGTCTTTCGCAAGAGCATAACTATGATCGGCATAGCGGCAGTGTGTATGACGCTGCTGTCAGAGCTGCTTGCACCGTATCTGTCCATGATCTTCGCACGCTACGACCCGGCGCTCATGGAAATGACCACCCACGCCATCCGCATTTATTGCCTGTCGTTCCTTCTGATGGGATTTAATATGTTTGGTTCGTCTTTCTTTACCGCGCTGAACAACGGTCTGGTTTCGGCGTTGATTTCTTTCCTGCGCACACTGGTATTTGAGGTGCTGTCCGTACTGCTGCTGCCGGAACTGATGGGACTTAGCGGCGTCTGGGGCGCGATCGTATCAGCTGAATTGCTGTCAATTCTGGTGACGGGATTCTGCCTATGGCATTTCCGCCAGCGTTACGGCTATTGGTCATGGGGGGAAAATCAGCGTGCGTGATGAATCATCACAGCGGTGACAGACTGATAAAATAGCCCGGCACCGCCACCAGTGCAAAGAAGGCCAGACTGATGAGCGTGAACACCTTGATGAATTTCCCGCCGTTTTGCGGATACTCGCGCACATAAATGCGGTAATTGATGACCGAAGCCAGCGAACCGATGAGGGAGCAAAGTCCTGCCGAATCCAGCCCGTAGAGCAGGGCGCCGTGATTGTCCGCAAAGGGGTAAAGTACGATAGCAGCGGGAACATTGGAAATCAGCTGGCTGAGCAGAATGCTCCACGCGTATTCGTGCCGAGAGACAGCGTGGCCAAGGAAAGTGGAAATGTCCGGGTTGCCCGCAATGGACGAGGAAAACACGAAAAAGCACAGGAAGGTCAGCAACAGCACATAGTCGGTTTTCAGCAATATGGTCCGGTCAATTACAAGCACGGCCAGCCCCACTGCCAAAGCTGCAATCGGCCAATAGGCTGTACGTGTAACGATCACGGTAATCACAATCGCGAAAATACAGAGATAGGCTATGCGCCGCCCCCGCCGTTCCGGCTGCCACTCGCCGGTGAAAGAGGCGTCGCCGATACTGGTATATTCTTTGACGTCTTTATGATAGAGACAAATCACAAATCCTGCCAGCAGCAGCGCCGAGAGAATCCAGACGGGGAACATATAGGAAATGAAGCGCCAGGCCGACACACCGGATTGCCCATAGATAAAGAGATTCTGCGGGCTGCCGAAGGGCGTGAGCATGGAGCCGCGGATCGCGGCGATATTCTCCATGGAGATCACCGGGAGAATGTAATGTTCCTTGTCCCCCGCACGAAAGAGAATGATGGTCAGCGGTACGAAGATAATCAACGAAACATCGTTAGTTACAAACATGGAGGAAAAGAACACAGAAAACACCAGAAACAGCGACAGTGCGACCATCGAGCGAATCCCACCCGCCAGCTTTAGCAGCGGCCGGAAGATGTTTTCCGTTTTGAATCCTTCCAAAACGGTCAGCATCATGAAAAGTGTACCGAGGGTACGCCAGTCAATGTCCGACAGCAGTTTGAGGGACGGCGGCGTAATAAACATGGCGATGATCGCCGCCAACACCGACACGGTGAGCATGGGCTCTTTTTTGAGGAATGAGAAGATTTTTTTCATAATGGCCTCCTTGTTTTTGACTGTCTGATGACAGACAAGCACTCAAAACAATTTCTATTATACACCATGATGGTAGAATCTGGCAATGGATTTTGTAACTTATTTATCAACAAAATTCGCGATGACTTGCTAACAAAGAAGCCGTCGTGTATAATCAATGTATCAAATCAGTTTGAAAAGGGCGTGATCACACTTGCTGGAATCCATTTTGAAGGAACACGACAAAAAGGAAAAGAAGGTTGAATATCTCGAATTGATCTACGACCTGATTTTCGTCTATGTGATTGGTCGCAACAATTCCCTGCTGCACCACATCGAAAACGGATTTGTGGAGCCGGGCATGTTTCTTTCGTATGTACTTTGTACGCTGGCCGTTATACAAATCTGGACGTTTACCACTTATTACATCAACCTTTACGGCAGAAACGGTGTCCGGGATCATATTTTCCTGTTTACCAATATGTTCCTCCTCTATTTCATCGCAGAGGGTACACGCATCCATTGGCAGGCCTTTCACACGCAGTATCACATCGCGTGGGCGCTGATTCTGGTCAATGTCGGACTGCAATATCTCATCGAGCTGCGGCATCATCAGGGGGAGCCGACGCATATCCGGCGCATTACCCGTATGACGGGCATTCTCTTTGGTGAGGCAGCCATTGTGGCACTGTCCATTCCCCTCTACAACGCGACAGGCTCCACGCTGCTGACGCCGGTAGCCATATTGTTCGGCATCGGTTCCGTGTCGCTGGCAGGACGCAAAAGCTGCGGGGGATTGGTAGATTTTTCCCACTTATCCGAACGCGCCATGCTGTATGTCGTTTTTACCTTCGGCGAGATGATTATCGCCATTGCGGGCTATTTTGAGGGCGACGTCAACGCAACCAATCTGTATTTTTCCGGTATGGCCTTTCTCATCGTTGTTGGTCTCTTTCTGAGCTATGGCGTGGTGTATGACCATATCATCGACCGCGAAATGAAAACCAACGGCATCGGGTATATGCTGATTCATATCGTTATGATCTTTGCGCTCAATAATATCACCACTGCACTGGAATTTATGCGGAACGAAGAGGTACAGCTTCTGCCAAAGATGATTTTTCTCATCGGTTCTTTTGTGCTGTATTATGCCTCGCTCTTCGTAACCTCGCGCTACGCCAAGAGGCGCTGCCAGTTCCATTGGAAATTCCTATGGAAAATAGGCGGTATCAGCGCGGCATTTATTCTGCTCATGCTGCTGTTCCGGGAAAATATGTATGTGAATATTGCACTTACGGTAGTGTATGTGTTTGCGGTATTCGGCATTTTGTATCGCTACGGAATCAAACAGGATGCGTTATCTTGTGAAGAAATAAACAAAAGTGGAGGTGTATCTGCGTGAAACAAATCATCAGAAGCATCGCAGCCATGTTCACAGCGGGAATAATATTGCTGCTTTCGCTGTGCAGCTGTCAAACCAACTTGCATGACGGAGACGGCATGGTCAGAAGCTACACGCAGATTTCTCAGGAAGAAGCGGCACAGATGATGGAGCGGGACGATGGTCATTGCATTGTGGACGTGCGCACGCGCGAAGAGTACGAAACAGGTCACATTCCCGGTGCCATTTGTGTACCAAACGAAGAAATCGGTGACACGCCCCCCGAAGCGCTGCCCGATCTGAATCAAATCCTGCTGGTCTACTGCCGCAGCGGACGGCGCAGCAAGGAGGCTGCCCAAAAGCTTTTTGATTTAGGCTACACCCATGTGTATGAGTTCGGCGGCATCATCGACTGGAAAGGGGAAATCGTTGCGGGCGAGGAAACTTCTTCGAACGACGAAAATTGACAGAAACACGCCCTGTCGCTTCACGGCGACAGGGCGTGTTTCTTGTTATGTAGATTTATCAAAAGAGATTACTTGGCAAATTTGCGGAGCTTTTTATAAGCGTAAAAAGCCGCTCTGATAAGAAAGACCGACGGCAAAAAGCTGAGTTTGTTCAGATAATTTCTCAGACGCTGGCTCTCCTTAGTCTTTTTTTCAGCTTCCTTGGTTTTGCGGCGCAGTTCTTTTTTGAGCTCACTCAGTTCTGCATCTTTCGTTTTCATATCCTTGAAACGCGAAAGATAGTGCTTTTCGCTCTTGCGGAGTTTGAGCGCATAATCGGTGCTGTCTTCCTGCAAAGGCACCGCGCTGTCACACAACACTGCCTTGACAGTTTCGATGTCGTAGACGGCTGCTTCATCGGCCTCTATGCCGCAAAGCTGATTCATCACGCGGTAGAGATAGCGGTAGAGCGACATCAGATATTCTTCATCCAACTGATAATTGTTGTCGTTCCTGATGGCTTGCAGACATGCAAACACTTCTTTGCCGTGCCAGTGTTCCAATTCCATGGCACGTTCCGGGTGACCGATGTTCTTGTAAAAATAAGGAATCTTATCATTCCAGTTGAGATTGACCGAAGGAATGCCCAGCGCGTAGGAGATGATCGAAGAGTGCATCCGTATGGTTGCCACGCAGTCAAAGCGTGCCACGGTCTGCACCAGCTCGCGGGTTGTATTGGGATAAATCAATTTTTCCTCTGAAATATTACACTGATCTGCGTAATAATGCAACGCATTGTCGTCCAAAAAGCTGCCGTTGGTATAAAAGCGATAATCAATGCCCCTGTCTTCCAGCTCCTTTTTCAGTTCATTCAAAAAGGTGATTTCGTCGCCCAGCTTCCACTGCTTGCCGTTATCGTTAAAAAGGCCACCACGCGCCACATTAATTCCGACCAGCTCACTGTCGTTTTTGGGGATATCCTGTAAATAGGAATGATAGATGTACCTGCTCCAGACCGCGGGGTCACATACACGGCAAATCTCATAATCGCAGTTGCCGGCAAAGCTGCGGAACAGGTGCAGATTTTCGCGTACAGAAATGGCTTTGATGCACTTGCGCCGCAGGATCGCGTGGAGCTTGTGTTCGTTTTCGCTGTTGCCGTCCATGTTGTTGACGCCGATAGAAGAAAAGAAAACAGGAATATCATGCTCCTCCGCCAGCACAGTAATGCGGTCGAGCGCGTCAAAAAAATCCAGATAACTCAACCCGAACAGACCGCCACCTGCGAATGCAATGATATCCGAGTCGAGAATCAAAGTTTCATCGGGGGCCTTGATGGACATATCTCTGATTGTGATACAACTCGTATCCATCTTAAGATTTTCAAAAACCACATTCAGAAGGCTTTCAAAGCAAATTTTGATCAGATTATCGCCAAAGTTATCGTCAATATTGGAAACTACCAATATTTTCCACTGTTTCTTCTGCTGCGTTTTTTCCAAAGCTCACTCACAACCTTCATTGGTGCCGCCGAAATGCTGCACATCATTTTTTCTTCTTTCCGACATCGTCATCGGCTTAGTTTTTATTGTATCATCATTCACAAATTATGTCAATATTTTACGATCTTTTTTGTGGCTTACAGAATCGCCCTTAATGCATGTCATTTCATGATGAGTCATCCGGCTATGACCGTAACGGTGGAAAGGGCTTGCTGTCCGCTGGAAGTGATTGCGTAAATCTCTGCGGTTCCTTGCGACACCCCCGTTACGGTTCCGTCCGGCATCACCTCAGCAATAGTGGGATCGTCACTTTCCCAGCGGGTATAATCGGTAGAGTCAGGGGGCCAGATTCGGCTGACAAGTGTAATTTTATCACCTACCCTGATGCGGGCACTGGTCAGACCGATGGAGACCGACGTTGAGGGTAGCGGTCCATGGGTGCGGCTGTAGCGTGTGGGGAACATAAAGCTGTGTTCAGGATAGTGGTCCAGCGTCTCAAAGAGATAGCCCTGCTCCCGCAGATAGGGAATGATGGTTTGCAGTGCCTTCACATTAAAGGATTTGTCGTGCATCAGAATGATCTCCACGTCCTCGGTGCAATCGCGTTTTACGCAGTCCACCGAAAACGACGCGGAGGCATTGCGAAGGGATGTATCGCCCGTTGTGGCCGTCCAGTCAAACACACGGTATCCTAAATCGTTCGCGCCGTTGGCCAGCCGCTGCATGATAAGCGGATCGCTGACCGCGTTATGTGTGCCGCCCGGGAAGCGGATCAGGGTGGGGCGGCTGCCGGTGTATTCCTCTACCCGGCGTGCCATCACTTCCAGTCCATAATAATACGACGTGTTGCTGCGGTAGCAGGTCTCATAGATATGACTGTAGGTGTGCAGCCCCACCACGCTGCCCTGTTCCTCGATGTCCTTGACATAGGACAAATAGTAGGAACCTACCACAAAGAAAGTGGCACGCACATCGTATTCCTTGAGTACCGCCAGAATAGCTGGCGTGTTTTCGGTAGGACAGTCGTCAATGGTCAGGTAACAGGTCTTTTTAACTTCAATCGCGCAGTCAGCAGAAGAACCGTCCTCATTGCGGGCAGTGACAATACAACGTCCCACGCTCTGTCCTGTGACGATTCCGTCCCGGTCAACCGAGGCGACTGATTCATCGGAGGAACGCCAGGCGATGTGATCGCCGCCTGTGGCGGTCAGACGCGCGGTCAGCCCTTTGCCGATTTCCAACTGTGTATCACTCAGCGATACAACTGCCGGAACATAGGAGGATACCGCCGTCTCCGCCTCCTCCTTCGATGAGACAGTACCGTTTCCGCAAGATACCGCCAAAAAGCATGACAGCAATACCACCAAGACAAAAAGCGCATTTCTAAACTGTTTCATGTTTTGCCACCGTCACCAGCGACAATCCTTCGCACATTTGCGGACGATTGCTTTCATATCATCGGGAATCAGATTGACTTCATCGAAATAATCCGCGTAGATGTTAGGACAGTCCTGATATTTCCCATAAGCGGCGGTTTGTGTGTAATAGGCGAGCAAACGGGGGAGGGGCTGGTCGGCCGTGCGGCGCTTGCGAATCGCCAGACACATGGCAAAATTGATTTCGTCCACACTGCCCACGCATTCAAAGGGCTTGGAATCATGCAGGCCGATAAGCTGTTCGAAATAGCCCGTCATTTTTTCGCTTGACGAATCCAGCAGGTTGATGCGGAAGATTTCTTTAATTTCATCATCGGTGAGGAAAGGGGAGAGGATCATTGTCACAAACAGGCACTTGGAGCAATCAAGGCACCATGTGTCGAAATTCTTTCCCGCGTTGCCAGCGTTGCAGCTGCGGAAGACCTGATGATATTCCCGGAGCTGCGCAAAAATCGCCGCGATCTGAATTTCCGAAAGTGGCCGCAGCAGACTGAAATACTGTACGCCGCAGGGCAGATAGTCCGCCAGATAATCCGCAAAATCCTTTTCAAACGCAAAGCTCTTGGAATACTGGTGGTTGACGCTGCTGCCCGCCACGGAAGCCTCGTTGGCGCTGGATTCGTTGGAAAGCACCACATACCGCTGCCCGCCCAGATATGCCGCCAGTGAGGCAGCAAAGGCAATCAGCGCCGAGAGGGGTGTGTGACCGTTGAGGAACCCTTGCTTGTTCAGCGTGACAATGGTCCTGTCGAGATACCGACGTGGACGGCAGATTTCCTCCGGACGATATCCCGCGAGCAACGCGGAGGCAAGGGCTGAATTGCGGTGATTTATCATAAAGCACCGATTGTTATCCTTGCCATAAATTGACAGCAGATGCAGGGTGACAATGGAGTCCTTGCCGCCGCCGACCGGCACCATACAGCCCGCTAAATCGTCTCTGACCGATACAGCTCGTTTCACTTGATCGTCCTGCGTGGTGATGGTCATAAAGCTGACACTGTCCGCGTCAATCCCGTTGGTGTAGAAAAATTCGCCCAATCCGTTAAAGTAAAGCTTCTTCCACCATATCTTCTGTGCCTCGCTCAGATAGCCGCAATCCACACGCACATGTGGCGAACAGGTGGCCTTCCAATAGCTGACCAGCTCCACCATACCGATGGAGAAAACAAATTCCAGAAACGTCTGGTCGTTGACGTCAATGCCGTGTTTCGGCCATATCCAATAGGGGTGAAATTCCGTCAGACCGACCGTCTCAAAGTGATAAACAATTTTCACACCGTCGTCCTGCTCGGCGATATCAAATCCATGGTAAATAAATTCGGGGTATTTCGCTGTCAGCTCATCATATTTCAAAATCAAACCGCTCCTTGTACTGAACTTTGTATTACATTATATACCGACGTGTGCATATTTTCAACTGTCAATTCCCTGATTTCATACAAATCTACCCGGAAACGGATTGTTTCCGATCATTATCATTGGTGTCATTGTCAAAAACATCACAAATATATCGCATAGAAAACTATTGAATTGCCGATAAAATCAGTGTATAATCTACCATGAACTATTTTGAAAGCCTATTATTCAAATTTTTTCAGACATATGCAAGCGTAAAGAGGTGCTTTTCTCTGCAAAGCAAAATGAGTACAACCAATCTCAACGAAATTTATTTTGACAACAGCGCGACAACCAAGCCTTCTCCGGCTGCCGTCGCGGCGGCCACTGCCATGATGGAGACATACTGGGGCAATCCTTCTTCCACTCATGCCAAGGGGAATGAAGCGGCCAACCGGCTAAAGGAAGCCCGCCGATCAGTGGCGTCTGCGCTCTCGGCAGCAACCGAGGAAATTTTTTTCACATCGGGAGGTACCGAAGCCAACAATATCGCGGTTTTCGGCGCAGCAGCCAGAAACCGCAAAAATGGCAGCCGGATTGTCACCACGGCCATTGAGCATTCCTCGGTACTGGACAGCGTAGGAGAACTGGAACAGCGCGGTTTTGAGGTCGTGCGGCTGATGCCCGACCGCTTTGGCCACATTGCTCCGGAGGATATCCGAGCCGCAGTGAACGCAGATACCGTTCTGGTGACAATGATGATGGTCAACAACGAGGTGGGCAGCATTCTTCCAGTGGCCGAAGCTGTGAAGGCGGCACGCAAAAACGCCCCCCGCGCGATTGTGCACTGTGACTGTGTACAGGCCTTTGGCAAGATCCCCGTCAATGTCAAACGGCTGGGCGCGGATATGGTCACGGTATCGGCTCACAAGATCTATTCTCCCAAGGGCGTGGGCGCCCTGTGCAAACGCAAGGGACTCAGCATTCCGCCGCTGACCTTCGGCGGTCATCAGGAAAACGCCTTCCGTCCCGGCACGGAGGCGGCGCCGCTGATTGCGGCCTTTGGGACAGCCGCACAAACCGCCTGCGACCGCACCGCGATGGAGCAGAGACTGACTGCGGTGCAAGAACTGCACGATTACGCGGTTTCCCGTCTTCTGGCGTTGGAGGGCGTCGTCATTAACAGTCCTGATGACGGTCTGCCGTATATCGTCAATTTCAGCACCTGCTGTGTGAAGGCCGAACCCCTGTTGAATTATTTGTCAGAGCGCGGCATATATGTATCAGGCGGTTCAGCCTGTGCTAAAGGAGAACCAAGTCATGTCATCAAGGCGTTGAACCTCCCCCGCGACGCGGCGGACAGCGCGATTCGCATGAGCTTCTGCGCGGATAATACCAAGGAAGAGATTGATCGCTTCGTGTACGCGGTAACCGAGGGAGTTCGGACGCTCGCCCATTTCCATTAATCACCTTGATTCAGTTATTTTGTGCGTCGTCAAACCGATGCACACTAAATTTTGTAAAAAAGTTTGATTATTCAAAACAAAATCTTAATAATACCATGAAAAAAATGATTTATAATGGATAGTAGATTGTGATAATTTGTTTTTTAATTGTCGGAGGGAATTTGTTTGAACGAAATTATCCTGATAAAAAACGGCGAACTGGCACTCAAGGGGCTGAATCGCAAAAGCTTTGAAGAGGTCCTGGCCAAAAATATCCAGAAGGCAGTGGCTCCCTATGGCCCTGTAAAGGTCTGGCGGGCGCAATCGACCATGTATGTGACGCCGCTGGACGGCACCGACATCGAGGACGCGGTAGAGGCCATTGCCAAGGTGTTCGGCATTGCCGCGCTCAGCAGGGCTGCCGAAGTGGAAAAAAATATGGAAGTGATTCTCCCGACGGTATGCCGCTATCTGCATGAAGAACTGGAAAGCGCGAAGACCTTCAAGGTAAACGCCAAGCGGGCCGATAAAAAATTTCCCCTCAAAAGCCCGGATATCTGTGCGGTAGCGGGTGAATATATTCTTGCCCGGTATCCGCATTTGTCCGTTGACGTGCATGAGCCGGACGTGACCGTCACCATCGAGATCCGCGATACAGCCGCCTACATTCACAAGCAGCCCATTCGCGGAGCGGGCGGTCTGCCGGTGGGCACAGGCGGACGGGCCTGTGTGATGATTTCGGGCGGTATTGATTCGCCGGTAGCTTCCTGGATGATGGCAAAACGCGGTCTGGAGCTTTCGGCTGTCAACTTTGCCAGCCCGCCCTACACCAGTAAACGCGCGGAGGACAAGGTTAAGGACCTGTTGAGAAAGGTCGCCCAATGGAGCGGTGAAATTCGCCTGCATATCGTTCCCTTCACCGAAATACAGGAAGCAATCCGCGACTACTGCCCGGAGGATATGCTGACCGTCATCATGCGGCGGTACATGATTCATATTGCGCAGATCATCGCACGCCGGGACGGCGCACTCGCACTGGTCAGCGGCGAGAGCGTGGGTCAGGTGGCCAGTCAGACGCTGCGGGCGCTGGAATGTACTGACGCGGCGGCAGATATGCCGATTCTGCGGCCCGTGATTGGAATGGATAAAGAAGAAATCGTGAGCATTGCCCGTAAGATCGACACGTTTGACATCTCGATTCTGCCGTTTGAGGACTGCTGCACCGTTTTTACCCCCAAGCACCCCAAGACCAAACCGATTCTGGCCAAAATAATAGAAGCGGAAAAGGTATTGGAGCGGGATGAAATAAACGTTGCCGCCATGATTGAAAAAGCGGTTAATGAAACTGCGGTTGAGGTCATCAGACCGGAGCTATAGCAAATTTAGAGCAATGGGAGTGTGGAGCGATGGCTAATCAAACGTATGGCGTCGCCGCCGGATTGGTGACGATGCTCAGGAAGCACGGCATGAAAATTGCAACGGTAGAATCCTGCACAGGCGGTCTGCTTTCCAAAATGATTACCGATGTGCCGGGTGCGTCGGAAGTGTTCGATGTGGGCATCACCACTTATTCCAATGAAATGAAAACCAGACTGGTAGGTGTGTCGGAAGACATTTTAAGTCAGTACGGCGCCGTATCCTGGCAGACGGCGCAGGCGATGGCAACGGGAATCCGTGAGCTGTCCGGGGCTGATTTCGGCATTTCCACCACAGGCATCGCCGGTCCCGGAGGCGGCACCGAAGAAAAACCTGTGGGATTGGTATATATCGGGATAGCGGCTCCGGACAAAACAGCGGTCATAAAATGGATTGCTCCCGGAGAAACGCCGACCAGAGAGTATGTCCGGCAGAACGCAGCCGAAAACGCATTGGCAATGGTGGCCAGTTATCTTATGCTGGTCGATGACGGAACCATTAGAAAGGAATGAGGCAAATGGAAAGTCAATTCAGCAACAGATGGTATGAAGAATTGGCCCGGGATCTGAAAAGCGGCGCCAAAGTGCCGATCGATCCCGATATCACGGCGGCACCGATAGCAGCGCCTGTACCTGCACCGATTGATTTCAACGACGGTTATCTGGATACATTTGAAGATGACCTCCCCCAGGACCCCCCGGCGCCGAAGAAGAAAACCAAGGGTAAATCAAAGTCAAAATCCAAGAAAAAGAAAAAATCGGATCCGCTCACCAATGTGATTCTGGCGCTTTCCATCTGCATTTTCCTTGGGTCCGCCGGTTTTCTCGCCTATAAATATGTGGCGGAACCCATCATACAAAACAAGATGATGGAGAAATACCGCGAATCGCACAAGAATGATGTGGCACAGAGCGCCACCAACGGCGTCTGGGAAAACAATACCGAGGGCACAGACGTCAATGTGGTAAAGGAAGAAGCGCGGTTGGACAACGGAATGCTGGCGGCCTTCAAGGACAATGTTGAGATGAATCCCGATATCATCGGCTGGATCAGCGTTCCCAATTCTCCGATCAGCTACGCGGTTACGCAGAAAAAGGACGATAAAAACACCTACTATCTCACGCACAATGTCAACAAGGATTATGATGCGGCGGGTTGTCCGTTCCTTGATTACCGCAACGAGGTGGGGCCGGGTAAGCTGTCCAAGTGTTCTATCATCTATGGGCACCATCGCAGAAACGGTACGATGTTCGCTAAATTGAAGTATTACGACGAAATTGATTTCTACAAACAAAATCCCGTCATTACTTTTGATACCATTTACGATCGCGCCCAGTGGGTCGTTTTTGCCAATTTCCGTGCAACCAGCAGTTCTGACACAGGAAAAATCTTCAAGTATATCAAGACAAGCTTCAAGGACGACACAGAATTTTTGAATTTTGTGGCCGCCATCAAGAAGCGTTCTCTCATCAATTCGCCGGTAGAAGTCAACGCAGACGATCAGCTTTTGATTCTCTCCACCTGCTCCTATGAAAAGGCGCATTGGAGAATGGTTATCGTAGCCCGCAAGGTGCGTGAAGGTGAAACCAAAATTGACGTCAGCTCCGCCGAAATCAATCCCAGCCCGCTGATGCCGTAATTCCGTTTTACCGCGGCGGCGCATACAGGCGGCTATCTTGATTTTGGTGGTGATTAAAAAGTTGTCGGCGGGAACCATTTGGTATAAAATGCAGCCCGATTCGGAAATTGCCCGTGCTATCGGTGATCTTCTCACGGATTTCTGCGGCAGCATCATGAGCCATGACGCCACGGTGCAGCCGCAGAAACTTGTGTCATTGACGAAGAAAACCCTGTCCCGTTCGGACACCGTAATCGTGGTGGGAGGCCTTGACGCAATTGCGTGTGAGGAAAATATTGTCTTTCTGCTTTCCAAAGCGCTGGGGGTTCCGTTGGAACAGGGAAAACGCAGCCGTTCGCGCTACATTTTTGACACGCTTCACCACACCAGGCTGCCGTCTCTGGCGGGTTCGGTCTTGTTTCCTTCCCGATTTGACGGGCCGGAGGGCATCCTGCTGATGTCAGGCGCACAAACCGTCATTGTTCTGCCTGCCATGACACGAATGGCGGTCACTGTTGCGGTTTCCATGCGAAAATTTCTCGCTCCCTATGCCGTCGCACGCAGAAATGCCAAAACAGTTCAAACAGAAGCCATACGTGTGCCAAAGCATTACGGGAAATTCAGACCCGGTTCCGACGTTCCACGCATTGCCACGCGGGAATACAGTGAAAAACAGTTGCAAACCGCTATGGAGCACGCGGTACGGAGTGTCCGACGTCACGGACGCTGCGTGTCGTCGGACGAAATTGAAGATGACGTCTATGAAGACGAGTTTGCCGTTTATTACCAGAATTTATCCTTCGCAGGGCGTTGGCGCAATATTCTGTCGCTGATACTGGTGCTTGGCGTGATTGTTGCGTTTATCATTCTGCTATTCCTTAACGGCGCATTGGTATGATATGCTTTATCTCAAAAAAATACCAATATTCTACAGTATCATATGCTGTTATTATTTCATGAAAGGGGTGTGTTTGGATGTATCAGAAGCGTAGTTTTTGGGTAAAAATGGTTGCTTTGGCACTGGCGGCCCTGATGGTCTTGGGAATCGTAACCGGTGTGATTTTCAGTATGCTGTAATCAACCTATCATTTCCCGCATAATCAACAAATGATGTTGATTTTTTTTGTGTTTTGTGCGGAATTTGCGAAACGACCAGTGAATATTATTCACCGGTACTGGAAAAATGATTTCACTTCGTTTATAATGTTTTTAAGGTCTAACCTATATGTATTTGTGTTATTTTACTTTATTTTAGGTGGTGCTTCGATTATGACATTGAACCAAAGATTAAAGAAATTCAGAGTGGCTTCGGGTCTGACGCAGCAGCAGGTGGCTGATGTTTTAAATCTGGACCGTTCGACTTATGCTTACTATGAGGCAGGCAAGACGACGCCTGATATTAAGTCTGTCAATAAGTTATTGAAGATTTTCAATATCACATACTATCAGCTGGTTGATGAGCCGGATCCGACCCTGGAAGTCAATGATTCCAAGAAGGATGAAGACGATATCTCCTCCATGAATATTTATGAGCTTTCTAAAAACGAAAAGCAGCTCGTTATTAATTACCGTATGCTGTCTCCCAAGCAGCAAGAGGATTTGCTTTATTCGTTAAGCTCGGATTCTCATGAGAAGCGCAGAAAGACGCGCAAGAGCTCGGGTGACGAAGGCTCAGCTGAGTAATCAGCCTGCCCATCCGTACATACCATTTATTCCCATTGCAGTTTGATGTAGCAAGCGGTTTTTCACGTCACCATTCCGGTGTGCGGAAAGACCGCTTGCTTTTAATATGTGTTGCCTGCCAGATAACGCTGCAGATGCACTCCGATATGGCATTCTATTACATTAACCATCAAACCGTTGCCAATTCCCGTGAGAACACCGACCGTACAGAGCAGCGGGAGCAGCATTGCAACCTCAGCGGTGGCAGTCATCAAAACAGCCACCATTACCTGCGCGGCCATGTGAACCGCCCCGCCGGCTGCACTGACACCAACCGCGGAAAACACGTTGTGGCGTTTCAGCCGTGTCATCACCGCAAAACTAGCCACAGCACCGGACAGGGAATAGGGTAAAGTCCCCATGCCCGCAAACAGCAGTGTACCAAGCATGACCTTCGTCATCGTAATCCCAAAAGCCAGTTTTGGGGAATCGGTGATTCTGAGCGCAAGCAGAACCGCGATATTGGCCAGACCAAGCTTGATGCCCGCCAAAGGCGGCACGACGGGTACAAGATGCTCCATATATCCCAGCAAGAGAGCCAGAGTGGCCAACAGTGCAGCGGTCACTGTCATTTTTGTTTTTTTTATGGGTACCACCTCCTGCGATTGATCGTAATCCTTCCGGGAGCGAATTGCAATGATTTTCTTTGATAGAAGGGAGTCGTGATTCTTTGCCTAAAAGAAAAATCGTCTTATGGATGGCAGGAATATTGATACTTTTTATACTGTTAATCATACTTCTGCTTTTTTCCGGAAAAAAATCGCCTCAATCACGAACAGCGTTTATGTTGGATACGGTGTGTACGGTCACGCTGTATGAATGGCAAGGGGACAGCGATGAGATTCTGAACGACACGTTGGAAGTGTGCCGCCAATACGAAAAGCTGTTGAGCACGACTGTGAGCGGCAGCGATATTGACAGGATTAATCATAGCAACGGGCAGCCTGTGGCAGTTTCCAAAACAACGGCGGATTTGCTGATTGATGCCGGCACTTATACCGACCTGAGCGGCGGCGCGTTTGATATCACGATTTATCCTGTCAAACAGCTCTGGCATTTTGGTACCAATGAGGAGAGAGTGCCTGACCAAAAAGAGTTGGAGGCGGCGCTTACTCTGATAGATGTCCGCCAAATGCAAATTGACAGCGGCACGGTGACATTGCCCGAAGGTATGGGAGTTGATCTGGGTGCTGTTGCCAAAGGTTTCATCGCGGACGAAATGGGGCGCTGTCTGCGTGAACACGGTGTTACATCGGCAATCGTCGATCTGGGTGGAAATATTTTGACAGTGGGCAGCCGTCCCGATGGCAAGCCATGGCGTGTCGGCATTCGCCGACCGTTTGGCGATGACAATATTGCCGTACAGGAAGTGAGCGATGCGTCAGTAGTCACATCAGGTGTTTATCAGCGATTTTTCGAGCAGGATCACGTGATCTATCATCATCTTCTTGATGCCCGCAGCGGCAAGCCTTGTGATACGGGATTGTATTCTGTCACGGTCATTGGCGCAAGTTCTCAGCAATGTGACGCGCTAGCCACGGTGTGTATGCTGCTGGGGTATGAAAAAAGTGTGTCACTTCTCCGGAATTATCCTGATTTGGAAGCGGTATTTGTCACATCAGAAGGGGAAGTCCGATATTTCGGCTAAAAAAACAGCAAAACGGCCGCAGAAAGGGGCGCTGAATCCCCTTTCTGCGGCTGTATATTTTTCTCTATTTTGATTGACGATTGGCGGATACACAGCTGTCTTTATATAACTCGTCAATGGTTACGTCTAACGCATCCGCAAAAATCTGCACTTCATAATCATACACGGAGCGCAGCTGATTCTCAATCTTACTGATGGTTGCCACGGAACGCTTTAGATTTCTTTCGCGACACATATCACTTAAATTGGTTTGCGAGATTTTCTTTTCACATCGTATTTTTTTCAGCCGGGGACCTATGACATTTAACACACCTTTTTCACTGCTATCTAAATAATACATATCCATTATCCTTTCCCACACAATATCCCATTCAATCAAAGAGCGCAATGGATATTCTTTCTTTTACTGACAATTTATCACGTTGTTTTTCTATTCTAACATTTTTCACACCCTATGTCAAGTGTTAAAATTCAGAAAAAACCTCTTTTTTCGCGTTTTTTTGGTTTTTCTGATTTAGAAAATATAGAAAGATGTCAACATAACAAATCTATAATTATAATAACG
>CAMHEZ010000027.1 GCA_946184295.1 uncultured Clostridia bacterium
GTAAATGTATAGAAACCGGCAATTATGATGAAGATATGCTGGATCGTATTGCCGATTATATCCAGCAGAAAGCCGGTTTGGATATGGATATTCAGCCTGATGAAGATAATATGATACACTTTTGGCAAGAATTGAGAGATCTATTGATGAAAAATCATTATACTTTGCTGATTTTTAACTCCGATCATTATTATGAGGATCAAATCTTTGTCATTGTTTTGAAAAGCGACTCGTATTCTCTTGCCATTGATGATGAATGGTATTATAATATATGAAAAGCGGGCATTCATCTCATGGTGGAAGCCGACCGCAACGAAATGTTGAGAAGATGATTGTAAACAGGGGGCTTGAAAATGGCATTATTCCAAATCCCACAGCCGGACGCAATGGACGAGCTGGCTAAGAAAATGAACGACCAATTCATCACGCAGCTGGGTGCGTCACCGATTGAATCAGAGGATGCGCCGAAGCTGTGCGCGGCTGACCTCAGATATGCCCGTATGCTGCAATGTAAGCGGCTCAGGTCCAAGGGCGTAACGCGCAGCGTCACCTATCAGCCAGATGATCCTCATGTATCCGGCGTTTCGTGGAAAATGGATCATGATGCCCGATATGTCACGCGGCTTCCATTTACCTATGTGAATACAAAGAGGGATTTTTCTATCGGCGGACGTATCAACAAATCCTTCGACAGCAAGGAAATATTCTACTCCTGCATCGTCTGGCTCAGAGGACAGCAGCCGGACGCGTCCTATTCCTGCCCGAACTGCGGCGGCGCGACCACTCTCGGCAATCTCACGGAGGGTTGTCAATTCTGCGGTACGCGATTCATTGCCGATGACCTTTATCCAAAGGTGGTCAATTACTACACACTTCCGGCTGCGCAGAATCTCCTCAAAAGGCTCAAGCCTTTTGCCATTGCCGGTGCGGTTGCGATGGCGGCGTTCGGTCTGATCTATAACTGTAAGGATATATTGGCGGGATTGGCTTCCGGTGGATTCTTGTCAGTGATCGGCTGGTTGTTTTACGCGGCAATTGCGGCTGCCTGCGGCGCTTTTTTGGGATATATCGTGGGCGCGTTTTCCATTTTCGGAGAAGTGATTGTCCGCGCCATTGCTTCCATTCCTACCATCATCAAATACGGCACGGCAAAGAGGCGACTGCCGAATTTCATGCGCCGCTATTCGCCCGATTTTTCGAGCGACCGCTTCGTCGGCAAGCTGATTTCCATGCTGCATATCATTGTCTATACGGAAAACGAAGAGATTGACAATTGTGCGCTGTATTGTGGAAAATCCATCGGGGACGATCTCTCCGACATCATTGATATGAGCTACAACGGCACCGTTGATGTGAAAAAGTGTTGGGAACAGGGCGGATATCTTTATATTGACCTCGATATGGATATGGACGTTGTTTCCTGCAAGGACAGGAAGATCAGCCACGGCAGCAAAACATTCCGCATGACCGTGTGCAGAAGCGCGTCCGCGCCGGAGGATTACGGCTTCAACGTGAAGGCGATACAGTGCCGTCATTGTGGCGGCAGCTTCGACGCGACAAAGGAGAAGCGCTGTCCCTTCTGTTCCACCGAATACAGCATGAAGGACTACGACTGGGTGGTACTGGATTTTCAGAAGAAATAACAGACATTTTGCAACCTGATAAAAAGCTCATGGAGATGTCGAAAATGCTCCATGAGCTTTTATCGTCTTTGTTTTCTGTTCATAAAACGCGCCTTGTCCGCATATAGATGAATCGCGGGAAGGTGCTTCACGCCTTTCAGCAGAATCGCAGCCACAGCATGAAGGCGGCCAGTGCTGCTTGCAGCAGCATGATGACCGGAATGCCAACCATGAATTTCGGGTGTTGTGTCTTGTGGCGGATTTGCTTCATGGTGAGGTACATGCCCACCGAACCGCCCAGCGCGGCAATCAGCATGAGCTGCCCCTCCGGAATGCGCCAGTATTTAGCGGAATCCTTGGGAATATTGGACAGCTTTTTATCGCGTTTGGTCTGGTAGACGGCGAAAGCATTGATGACAATGAGGTAGATCAGCAGGATACCGAGGCAGACGGCCAGAAACGTATCGGTTTGACTCATAGTGAAACAGCTCCTTTGTGGCGGGGTGCGATAGAATTTACAGTTAGTACACCCCAATCTATCTTAATAGTAGTATAATGGATTCGTGAAGTCAAGCTTTTTTTGCGTGCATACTGCGGCGGTTTTTATTTCGGGAATGGGGGAATGGATTTTGCAAAACGCATCGTCTAAGAAAAAATCAATTCGATTTTATGCGGTGATTGCACTGCTGACACTGGCAGTCATGGTGGGCGCGTCGCTCCCTTATCTCATCAGCCGCAGGGGTGCGGGGAAGGGCAACGCTTTGGAGCGCAGCGTGAATGACCCCTACGGTCGGCCGGCAGCCGCGCAGGAACTGCGGGGCGTATGGGTGGCCTATCTTTCGCTCGACGGCGTTGATAAGGCAAAAATTGACAGTATCATGACCACCGCCAAGCGTAACGGCATGAATACCGTGTACTTTCATGTGCGGCCGTTTGGCGACGCTTTGTATGATTCCGACTATTACCCGTGGTCGCATCTGGTGACGGGGACCCAAGGGCAGGCGCCGGCCGACGGCTTCGACCCGCTGGCTTATGCGGTCGAGGCGGCGCATCGCGAGGGGCTGGCGCTTCATGCGTGGCTCAATCCCCTGCGGATTGCGTTGAACAGCGGTGTCTATCCCCCCGCTCTTTCTCTGGACAATCCCTATACCGTGTGGATCAACGACGACGTCGCCGAGAATGATGACTGGGTGATTGATTACAAGCAGGGCAAATATTACAATCCCGCCATTCCCGAAGTGCGGGAGCTGATTGTCAACGGCGTGAGGGAAATCGTGGAGCGATATAACGTGGACGGTATTCACTGGGACGATTATTTTTATCCCGCGCCGGACGATTCCTTTGACGACAGCAAGGCCTATCAGGCCTACACTGCGGCGGGCGGCAAGCTGTCGCTGCTTGACTGGCGCACGCAGAATATCAATATGCTGGTGAAGGCCGTTTACAGCGCGGTCAAGGATATCGACAAGACCTGTGTTTTCGGAATCAGTCCGGCGGGCAATGTGGAAAACTGCCTCAGCGCGGGCGCCGATGTGGTGCTGTGGGGCAGCAGCAGGGGGTATGTCGATTATCTCACGCCCCAGATTTATTGGACGAGTGACAATACTATCGCGCCGTTTGAGCCGATGTGCCGCAAGTGGCGGGGATTGGTGACGTCCGACAGCGTGGAGCTGTATGTCGGGCTGGCGCTCTATAAGGCCGGTTCGGACGATGACAACGGCAAGTGGCAGCGGGCGGACGACATCATCAAGCAGCAGGTGCTTTTTACCCGCAGCGGGGAAATTCACGCGGGCGGATTTGCGCTGTATTCTTACGCTTATCTGGAAGATGCACAAACTGCCTCTGAAATGGAACATCTGCGTGATGTTTTGCGTTAGACAATGAAAAAACTTGACAAAGATGCGGGAATGGTGCTATAGTGTTTTAGTCAGGAGTTTATGGCTGCTTTGCGCTGACCATTGACAAAAGGGGGGAACGAAGGTTATGAACGGGGTGCCCGTGACGTTGGAAATTGCGGCTGTTACGGATATCGGACAGAAGCGGGCGAGCAATCAGGATAATTTTTATGTGAACGGCTGCTACATTGACCATTATGACATTGCTGCGGAGCGATTTGAGACGGTGGACAGCATGGAAACGCATGTGCTGGCGGTTTGCGACGGCATGGGCGGTCAGGCTGACGGCGATGTGGCCGCCATGATCGGGGTTTCGACAATTGCTGACTATTCCCGCAGACTGAGTGCGTCGGGCGCGTCGCTGGAAGAAACCGAGCAGACGGCGCGGGATATGCTGCACGAGGCGAATGACCGCATTCTGGCGTACAGCCGGACCACAGGCAAGAAAATGGGTTCCACGGCGTCGGTGCTGGTAGTGGCTTCGGATTATGTTTATGCCTGTAATCTGGGGGACAGCGAGATTTATCATAAAAATCAGTACGGCATCGAGCGACTCAGCAAGCCCCAGACCTTCGCTCAGGCGCTGGTGGACGTGGGCGCGATCTCGGAGGATCAGGCCAGTCATTCCTATATCCGTAATCAGCTTTCCCAGTATCTCGGTATGGAGAACCGCCGGGCTATTCGTCCGAATCAGCAGATTACTTCGATTCGCAACGGGGACATGCTGTTGATCTGTTCCGACGGTATCACCGATGTGCTGCAAAGTCATTCGATTTATGCAAGCCTCAGCTCGGGACGGCCTGTCAAGGACATCGCCGACGCGCTCATCGAAAAGGCACTGCGCAAGGGCAGCGGGGACAACCTCACTGTGGTGATTGCCCGTGTGCTGGACGATGGACGAGCCGCCCTGCGCCGACGCAGATTGACCATGCTGGGAGTGGCTGCGGCGGGGTTAATTGCGCTGCTGCTGTTATTGAGCAAATTGCTGTGAGATGAATATTTATTGAATTATACATATTATACAACTTCGGTCAACCGATGACGCGTTTTTTTCAAAATATTGAAAAAGTGCGGAAATTGCGCGTTTATTTATAAAAAAGCGGTTGACTTTTGTTCCGCGACCCGGTAAAATAAGGGGGAAACAGTTGTATATGATACACGTGATACACGGAACGGCGGATTTGAAATTGAGAGGGAATGACCTTTGAGCGGTGTAATGATTGCTTGTAAAGACAGCTCGATGTGTGAAAAGCTATCTCAATTTCTGATCTCCAACGGGATTCAGGTGCTTGGCACGGCGACAAAGGGGGCTGCCGCACTGCGGTTGGCCAGCCGCTTTTATGAAGGCGGCGTGTTGCTGTGTACGTATGCGCTGAGCGATATGACCGCTACCGAGCTTTGCCGCCTGAAGCCCGACCGGTTTGAAATGGTGGTGCTGCTGTCCGCCCGACAGCGTGCCATGTTCCGGGGCGGCGGAATCCTTTGTCTGGATATTCCCATTAACCGCCGGGACTTGATCGACACGCTGCAAATGCTGACGGTGCGGGACAACCGACACACAAAAGCCGTTTCCAAACCGGCGCAGCGCACGGGGGACGAAAAGGAAATCATCTTCAAGGCCAAGGCCTTGCTGATGGAGCGCAACAACATGACCGAGCAGGACGCGCACCGCTTTCTGCAAAAGGCAAGCATGGATTCAGGGCAGACGCTGGTGCAGGTGGCACAAAACATATTGAATGGAGTTTTATGAGAATGAGTTGCTTTTGCGTGAATGGGACGACAATGAAAACCGGTAAGGAAAACGCAATGGCTATTGATTTCGTTATTTCTATTGGGGAATAGCAGTTCTTCTGCTGTTCCCTTTTTTTTGAAAAATCTGGTATTTATGTTTGATGAAGGAGGCGCAGCACATGAGATTTACAAAAATGCACGGTATCGGCAACGATTACATCTATGTCAACTGCATGGAAGGGATGGATTTTGACCCTGTTCAGGCGTCAATCCGACTGAGTGACAGGCATTTCGGCATCGGTTCGGACGGCCTGATTCTGATTTGTCCCTCTGAGGTGGCCGATTTCAAGATGCGCATGTTCAATGCCGACGGTTCGGAAGGCAAGATGTGCGGCAACGGCGTGCGCTGCTTTGCCAAATATGTGTATGCCAAGGGTCTGACCGACAAGACAGTCATTCGGATTGAGACATTGGCGGGTATCCGGACGGCACGGCTTACACTGGAAAACGGCGAAGTCACGGCGGTGCGTGTGGACATGGGCAGCCCGATTTTTAACACGGCGGACATTCCCGTCAATTACCCCGCCGATACAGTGGTAGGACGTGCTGTTTCCGTAGCGGGCAGCGTGTGGAGCATCACCTGCGTTTCGATGGGAAATCCCCACTGCGTGGTGTTTGTGGACGATGTGGACAGCCTCGAACTGGAAAAAATCGGCCCCCAATTTGAGAACGACCCGCTGTTTCCCGAGCGCGTCAACACCGAGTTCGTGCAGCCGATTGACAGCCGCACTGTGAAAATGCGCGTCTGGGAGCGCGGTTCGGGCGAGACGTGGGCGTGCGGTACCGGCGCCTGCGCGGTGGCGGTGGCGTCCATTCTGAACGGCTGTATCACCGAAGGCGTCCATGCCGTCACGGTGGGGCTGCGCGGCGGAGACCTGCTCATTGAGTGGGACAAAGACGCCCCGGACGGCACGGTCTACATGACCGGTCCCGCGACGTTTGTGTACGAAGGGGAAACTGTTGATTAACGCATGATATTGTGGAGGTAATGATATGTTCCAAGTGAATGAAAATTTTGTAAAACTGCCGCAAAGCTATCTGTTTTCGGATATTGCCAAGCGCGTGGCGGCCTATACCCAGGCTAACCCCGACAAGTCGATTATCCGACTGGGCATCGGCGACGTGACCAGACCGCTCGCGCCTGCCGTGGTGGAGGCCATGAAGAAAGCCTGTGATGAAATGGGCGTGGAGGCGACTTTCCGCGGTTACGGTCCCGAGCAGGGCTATGACTTCCTGCGCGAGGCCATTGTGACGCACGACTACCGCGCCAGAGGCATTGACATCAGTGCCGACGAGATTTTTGTGAGCGACGGCGCGAAGTCCGACACCGGCAATATCGGCGACATCTTTGGCAAGGACAATGTGGTCGCTGTCTGCGACCCGGTCTATCCTGTCTATGTGGATACCAACGCGATGGCGGGCCGTGCCGGCAATCTGACCGCCGAGGGCAAGTGGGACAATCTGGTCTATATGCCCTGCACCGAGGAAAACGGCTTTGCTCCCGCGATTCCTGCAAAAAAGGCCGACATGATTTACCTTTGCTTCCCCAACAACCCCACCGGCGCGTCCATCACCTATGAAGGACTGCAAAAGTGGGTAGATTACGCGCTGGCAAACGGCTCTGTGATTCTGTATGATTCGGCCTATGAGGCATTCATCACGGAAGACATTCCGCACAGCATCTTTGAAATTGATGGCGCGAAACAATGCGCCATCGAGTTCCGCAGTTTCAGCAAGACGGCGGGCTTTACGGGAACGCGCTGCGGTTATACCGTCGTTCCCAAGGAACTGACCTGCAACGGCGTTTCGCTCAACGCGCTCTGGAACAGACGGCAGACCACCAAATTCAACGGCGTGCCGTATATTGTCCAGCGCGGCGCGGAGGCGGTTTATTCCCCCGAAGGACAGGCGCAGATTCAGGAAACCATCGCCTATTATCTCCACAATGCAAAGGTGATTCGGGAGGGTCTTGCCGCGGCGGGCTTCACGGTGTACGGCGGCGTGAACGCGCCGTATATCTGGCTCAAGACCCCGCACTGTCTGACCTCATGGGCATTTTTCGATGAGCTCATCAACAAGGCCGGCGTTGTCGGCACGCCCGGTTCGGGCTTCGGTCCCAGCGGCGAGGGCTATTTCCGCCTGACCTCGTTCGGATCCTACGAAAATTCCGTGGCGGCCATCGAGCGTATCAAGGCGGCGTTTTAGGGAATGCCCAATAATCCCACAATAAAAAAGCACAAATCGCGAGCCGATTTATCTAAAATTTCGATATTGCAATTATAACGGCAATATGTTAAAATGTTATGAAATGTGTGTCATACTATGGGGCGAAAAAAGTTGGCAGAGCCTCACAAATTTGATAGAAAAGGAATGAACCGCAAATGAAAGCATGGCTGATTCTTGAAGACGGAAAAGTTTATCAGGGCGAATCCGTCGGCGCGGAGAGAAAAACCGTCTGTGAGATCGTGTTCAACACGTCCATGACGGGCTACCGCGAGCTTCTCACCGATCCTTCCTATGCCGGCCAAGGGGTTGTGATGACCTACCCGATCATCGGCAGCTACGGCATCTGCATGGAGGATACCGAATCCGACAGACCGTGGGTGGAGGCTTACATTGTCAGGGAACTCAACAGAACCGATTCCAATTTCCGTTCGGAGGGCTCGCTGCGCAGCTATCTCATCAAGAACAACATTCCGGTCATTCAGGGCGTTGATACCCGCGCACTGACCAAGCATCTGAGAGAGTCGGGTACCATGCGCGGTATGATTACCTTTGGCGAGAGCGTTGATATGGACGCGTGTATGAAGGAAATCAAGGCCTACACCCTGCCCGAAGTGGTTCCCACCGTCACCTGCTCCGAAAAGTATGTGGTGGGTGAGGGCAATAAATATAACGTGGCGCTGCTGGATTTCGGCACCAAGCGCAATATCCTGCGTTCGCTGGTGAATCTCGGCTGCCGGGTAACGGTGTATCCCGCTTTCACGCCGGCGGAGGAAATTCTCGCGGCGGGTCACGACGGCATTATGCTTTCCAACGGCCCCGGCGACCCCAAGCAGTGCGGCGCCATCGTCGAGGAGCTCAAAAAACTCATTGCCGCCAAAATGCCGATCTTTGCGATCTGTCTGGGACACCAGCTTGTTGCCTTGGCCAGCGGCTTTGATACTTACAAACTCAAGTACGGTCACAGAGGTGCCAATCACCCTGTCAAGGAGCTGAGCACCGGGCGTGTTTACATCACGTCGCAGAATCACGGCTATGTCGTGGACGACAAGAGCATTGATCCCGCGATTGCCGAGATGAGCTATGTCAATGTCAACGACGGCAGCTGCGAGGGCGTGCGCTATAAAAACGGTCACGTTTTCACCGTGCAGTTCCACCCCGAAGCCTGCGCCGGTCCGCAGGACGCCGCACCGCTCTTTAACCAATTCTTTGCTATGATGGGAGGCAAAAACTAATGCCCAAGAATCCGAATATTCAGAAGGTTGTTGTCATCGGTTCCGGTCCGATTATTATCGGACAGGCTGCCGAATTTGATTATGCCGGTACGCAGGCGTGCCGTTCCCTGAAAGAAGAAGGCGTGGAGGTTGTACTCATCAATTCCAACCCCGCGACCATTATGACCGACAAGGACATTGCCGACAGGGTCTATATTGAGCCGCTGACCGCCGATACCATTAAGAAGGTCATTCTGGCGGAAAAGCCTGACTCCATTCTCCCCACGCTGGGCGGTCAGAATGCGCTGAACCTTGCGGTAGAGCTGGAGGAAGAGGGCTTCTTTGCCGAACACAATGTCACGCTGATCGGCACCACCGCCGAGACCATCCGCAAGGCGGAGGACAGACAGGAATTTAAGGACACGATGGAAAAAATCGGTCAGCCTTGCGCCGACAGTCTGGTGGTTCACAATGTGGAGGACGCGATCGCCTTTGCTGAGAAGATCGGTTATCCCGTGGTCGTGCGTCCCGCCTTTACGCTCGGCGGCACCGGCGGCGGCATTGCCCGCACCCGGGAAGAGCTGGAGGAAATCTGCGGTCACGGCTTGCAGGTCAGCCGCGTGAACGAGGCGCTGATTGAGCGGTATATCGGCGGCTGGAAGGAAATCGAATTTGAGGTCATCCGTGACGGCGCGGGCAACTGCATCACCGTGTGCAGCATGGAAAACATGGACCCCGTGGGCGTACATACCGGCGATTCCATCGTTGTGGCGCCGGCTCAGACGCTTGCCGACAAGGAATACCAGATGCTCCGCAGCGCGGCGCTGGCGATTATCGAGGAGCTGAAAATCTCCGGCGGCTGCAATGTGCAGTTCGCGCTCCATCCCGACAGCTTTGAATACGCGGTCATCGAGGTCAATCCTCGTCTGAGCCGTTCGTCCGCACTGGCTTCCAAGGCGACCGGTTATCCGATTGCCCGCGTTGCCTCCAAGATTGCGCTGGGTTTCCGTCTCGACGAGATCAAGAACGCCATTACCCACAAGACCTACGCCTGCTTTGAACCGACGGTGGATTACTGCGTGGTCAAGATTCCGCGCTGGCCGTTTGATAAGTTCGTCTATGCCAAGCGCAAGCTCGGCACTCAGATGAAGGCCACCGGTGAGGTCATGGGTATCGGTATCAACTTTGAGAGTGCGCTCATGAAATCCATTCGCTGTCTGGAGACCAATGTCTTTTCTCTGCGGGTCAAGGAAATTATGGAGCTGAGCGACGAGGCACTGGCAAAGGCGCTGCATCTGGTGGACGACCGGCGCATCTTCGTGATTGCTGAAGCGCTCCGCCGCGGCTATACCCAGAAAAAGATTCACGACATCACGACCATCGACCTGTGGTTTATTGATAAACTCGCCTCCATCGTGGAGACCGAAAAGACCATTGCCGAGAATTTCAATGTGGAGACGCTCCGCCGCGCCAAGCTGCTGGGCTTTACCGATAAGGTCATCGGTGAAATCTGCGGCAGAGACGAGGATGAAATCCGCGCCATGCGCTACGAAAACGGCATCAAGGTTGCCTACAAGATGGTTGACACCTGCGCCGCCGAGTTCGACGCGGAGACCCCCTATTACTATTCCTGCTATGAGAGCGAAAACGAGGTTGACCCCGCCACCGACAAAAAGAAGGTCATGGTTATCGGTTCCGGTCCGATTCGTATCGGTCAGGGCGTGGAATTTGACTACTGCTCGGTGCATTCGGTGTGGGCGCTGCGTGAAGCGGGATATGAGACGATTATTGTCAACAACAACCCTGAAACGGTTTCCACCGACTTCGACGTATCGGATAAGCTCTATTTTGAGCCGCTGACGCCCGAGGATGTGCGCAACATTGTGGAACTGGAACAGCCCTATGGCGCGGTCGTGCAGTTCGGCGGACAGACCGCCATCAAGCTGTGCGAGGCGCTGGACAAGATGGGCGTGCGCATTCTCGGTACTTCTGCCGAGAATATGGACAAGGCGGAAGACAGAGAGCTGTTTGACCGGATTCTGACCCAGTGCAAGATTCCGAAGGCGCCCGGCAAGACGGTGTTCACCTGCGATGAGGCCATCGCCGCCGCCAACGAGATCGGTTATCCCGTACTCGTGCGTCCGTCCTATGTATTGGGTGGTCAGGGTATGCACATCGCCTTCTCCGATAAAGAAATCCGCGAGTATATCGGCATTATCAACCGCATTCAGCAGGATCACCCGATTCTGGTCGATAAGTACATCATGGGCAAGGAAGTCGAGGTTGACGCGATCTGCGACGGCACCGACATTCTGATTCCCGGCATCATGGAGCATATCGAGCGCGCGGGCGTACACTCTGGCGATTCCATCTCGGTTTATCCCTGCCAGTCACTCAAGAAGAGCGTGCAGGAAAAGATTGTGGAGGATACCCGCAATCTGGCGCTGGCGCTGGGCGTCGTGGGCATGATTAACATTCAGTTCATTGTCAAGGACGACGTGGTGTATATCATCGAAGCCAACCCCCGTTCTTCCCGCACGGTTCCCTATATCAGCAAAATCACGGGTATTCCGATTGTCAAGCTGGCGACCCAGTGTCTCTTCGGCGACAAGAAGATTCCCGATTTGGGCTATGAATACGGCCTCCAGAAAGAGCAGCCCACCGTTGCTATCAAGATGCCTGTCTTCTCCTTTGAGAAGCTCTACGGCGCGGACATCAGCCTTGGACCCGAAATGAAGTCCACCGGCGAAGTGCTGGGTATTGCCTACACCTATGAAGAAGCGCTTATCAAGGCCTTTATCGGCACGGGTATCCGCCTGCCCCGCACCCACAAGATTGCCATTACCGTCAAGGATATGGACAAGGAAGAAGTCGTTCCCATCGCTAAGGACTTCCTCGACCTCGGTTATGAGATTTACTGTACCGCCGGCACCGGCAAGTACCTGGCCGAACACGGTATTCCCAACCAGGTAGTCAAGCGCATTGAGAACGGCAAGCCCAATTACATTGACATGATTGTCAACAACGAGCTGGATTTGATTATCAATACGCCAACACAGGGTATGGAAACCAACCGCGACGGCTTCCTCATTCGCCGCAATGCCGTGGAATGCGGTGTGCATTGTCTCACCTCACTCGACACGGCGAGAGCGCTGGTCAACTGTCTGAAGAACGCCAACGGCGTGGACCTGTCGGTCATCGACGTGGCGAAGATCTAAGAACGCGCCATAAGCCGCGCAGCGGCAGGGATTCCAAAGGGACGAGTCCCTTTGGCGGGTGCAGGGCAGGAGCCCTGCTGGGGCGTGGGGCAAAGCCCCACGAGGGAGGCTTTAGCCGACCGAGCAGAACCAGCCAAGATTCGTAACAAGGTCAGGCGAATCCCGAAAAGCCCATCTCTATCAAAAAAGCGTACCCTCTTTTGACAGGAAGGTACGCTTTTTCTGTCCGTGCCATATCGTTTTGAAAAACAGATGTTGACAACCATAGAATTACATGATATTATTTAGAGGAATGAAAACCAACTGTCATTGGTTACATATTGAAGGAGAACGTTGCGTATGCTTAGAGTGATTGTAGATTCCGGCAGCAGCATCAAGCAGGATGAAAAAGAGAAGTACGGCGTGGATATCATGCCGTTGAAAATCCTGCTGGGCGATAAGGAATATTATGACGGCGTCGACCTGCCGATGGATTTTTTCTATGACAAGCTCATCAATGAGGGACTGTTTCCCAAGACGTCCCTGCCGGGACTGGGCTTTGTGGAAAAGCGCGTGATGAAGTATGTGGAGCAGGGCGACGATGTGCTGATTCTGCCCATCTCTTCGGGCATTTCCGGTACCTATAACACCCTGAAAATGCTCTTTGAAGACGAAAAAAAGGTGCGCGTCATTGACACGAAGGTGGCCGTGGGCGGTATCCGTATTCTGGTGGAAGAGGTCAATAAGTTCCGCGATGAAAGTCTGGATTCCATTGAACTCAAACTCAAGCACCTGATTCCCAAAATCCGCATTATCGCCATTCCCGAGACGCTGGAATATCTGCACCGCGGCGGCCGTCTAAGCAGGACGGCGTATCTGGCGGGCAGTCTGGCGCAGGTCAAGCCGCTCATCGGCTTTGACCAGACCGGCCATGTCAAGGCGGTGGGCAAGGGCATTGGGCTCAAACGCGCCATGCAGATGCTTGTCAAGCACCTGGAGGAGGACGGCTGCGATACCAATTACAGCATTGTGCCTTCCTATACTTATTCCGACAAGAATCTGAAGGAATTAATCCGCATGACGGATACCAAATACCATGCCGCCATGACCGGGTTTGACAATCTCGACCCCGCGATTGCCTGCCACTGGGGGCCGAATGCCTTCGGGTATATTTTCGTGGTCAAGTAATCACTGTTTAGCACATATGAAAAAAGCTGTCGCCAAGGACCGTCTGATCTGACGGTGCCAAAGCGGCAGCTTTTTTGCTGTTCATAAAATATTACCATTCGTCGTCGGTGTCGGCAAAGAGGCTGTCAATAAAATCCTCCTCAATGCCGTCGCTCGGAATCACGCCGTCCTGGAGCATTTTCATCTGGTCATACAGGCGGGCGGGATTGACCATGTTGAGCACATCTTCCACGGTGGAGCAGTAGCCCTCGATGTATTGGAACCGGTCGTTGTTCTCGTCAAGCTCGATCATTTCGTCGCCTTTGTCCAAGGCGGCTTCCTCGTATTTTGCCACGAACTGTGCCTCGGTAAGTGTGTCCATGTCGCGCTTCATCTCGGTGAGCGCGTCGCAGATGCCGTCGTTGTAGCTCTCGGGATAATCCGACGCGTCCACGATTTCGCTGCACATGGCAAATTGCAGCATGCGCTCCGTGATGTCCCGTATCGTCAGTTCGGAAATTTTCTTGTCGTCGCTCATGTGTGTTTGCACGTCCTTTCGGATAGCCTTTGCCGTTTTCCGTATTCGCCTGACTGCGTTGGTTGTCTTGGTGCGTCTTGCTCGCAGGCTGCGCCTGCTCGTGGGGCGCTGCCCCACTCCCTGCAAGGGCGCTGCCCTTGACCCGCCAGGGAGCTTGCCCCCTGGACCCCGCGCTCGCATGCGCTCGCTTAATTGTGCTTCGCTTGATTATGCGTCTTCTCCCTGCGACGCCATATGTTCGGGCGCCGTGACCTTGAGCATATGCAGGATATTGGCGATCACCTGACGCACGCAGTCGCAGAGCAGCAGGCGGGCGGCCGTGAGGTTGTCGTCTTCGTTGCCCAGTACGCGGCAGTCGTGATAGAACTTGTGATACTTGGAAGCCAGTTCCATGACGTAACGGGTCATGCGGGCGGGTTCGTATTCCTTGGCCGCCGCGATGATTTCATTCGGCAGGCTGGACAGGTAGCGAATGAGTTCCACTTCGGAGGGGTGAGAGAGCAGGTCGAGCGCCTCGGCGGGTACTTCGTCCAGATTGAACTTCTGCGCCTCCTCGCGGCGGAAGATGGAGCAGATTCTCGCGTGGGCGTACTGCACATAATACACAGGATTCTGGGAATCCTCGCGCACGGCGAGTCCCAGATCAAAGTCCATCTGGGTGTTGGCTTCGCGCAGGTTGAAGAAGAAACGCGCCGCGTCGGCGGATACTTCGTCGAGCAGGTCGGCGAGCTGAATGGCCTTACCCGTGCGCTTGCTCATCTTGACCGGTACGCCGTTATCCATCAGACGTACCAACTGCATCAGCACGATGTCCAGCTTGGAGCCGTCCAGACCGATGGCGTCCATCGCGCCCTTCATGCGGGCGACGTGACCGTGATGGTCGGCGCCCCACACGTCAATACAGGTATCAAAGCCGCGCTTCTGGAATTTGTTGCGGTGATAGGCGATGTCCGCCGCGAAGTAGGTGGGATTACCATTGGCACGGACAAGTACCTCGTCCTTCTCGCCGCCAAATTCAGTGGCTTTGTACCAGATGGCGCCTTCCTTTTCATAAGTGAGGTCTTTCTGGGTCAGAATGTCGATGATCTCCTGTACCTCTCCGCTGTTGTGGAGCGTGCTTTCAAGGAACCAGGTGTCGTATTCGATGCGGTATTTCGCAATGTCGGATTTCATCTTGGCGATGTTCTTGGGCAGCGCGTAGTCCACCAGCGCGGCGCGGCGCTCTTCCTCGTTCTTGCTCAGATAGGCGTCGCCATGAATGTCGGCAAACTCCTTCGCCAGATCGACAATGTCGCCGCCGTGGTAGGAATCCTCCGGCAGTTCCACCGCATCCTCCCCCTTGAAGAGCTGTTGGTAACGGATATCCAGCGAAAGGGCAAACTTTTGAATCTGGTTGCCCGCGTCGTTGACATAAAATTCACGCTCGACATAGTAGCCTGCCGATTCGAGTACCGCCGCGAGGCAATCGCCCAGCGCGCCGCCGCGCGCGTTGCCCATGTGCATGGGGCCGGTGGGATTGGCGGAGACAAATTCCACCATCACGCGCTTGCCCTTGCCGTAGTCGGACTTGCCGTAGTCCGCGCCGTCGGCGTGAATGCCTTTGAGCACGTCGCTGAAGTAGCGGCGGCTGACGAAGAAATTGATGAAGCCGGGACCGGCGACTTCCACGCAGTCGATGTGGGTATCGGTGAAGTCCATGCGCTGCGTGAGAATCTCCGCAATCTTGCGGGGCGGCATGCGGAAGGCCTTGGCGGACACCATCGCGACGTTGGAGGCGAAATCGCCATGGGACGGGTCGGCAGGGGTCTCAATCACAAAGGCAGGCGCGGCTTCGGCGGGGAGCACTTCGTCAGCCACGCCGCGGCCCATCGCCGCCATGATGATTTCCTTGATCTGGGTGTGTATTTCCTGAATGGCGTTTGTCATAAATTCAATCAATCCTTTCGGTGGGAAGCAGCTCCATCACCACGCGGTTGACCTGCTGCTCTCCGTCGATGTGAACGTGGGAGATATATTCGATACGACCGCCGTTTTCGTCCAAGGCGGCAACCGCGCTTTGCAGCGTGAAGACCATGGGAATACTGCCGTAGGGGGTTGCGTAATCCACATGATGGGAATAGCCTTCGCGCATGACGATGAGGGAGGCGTTGCGGCGGCGTATCTGAATTTCCCCTTCCGGCGATAGCTTGAAAACGGTGAAGCCGTTCTCCGCGTCGTCGTATTTCAGACGGTGAGTGCCGTCCTCGCAGGAATAGGCGCAGGGGTAACTGACCTCGATGGCGTCGTCATAGCCGTCCGCGTGAATAGAGGTGACAATTTTTAAAAGATAGGGTGCGGTATTCATCGGTTATTTCTGTTTTTCTGCGCGTTCGATGGCGTAGGCGATGATCTTGTCAATCAGCTCGGTCTTGCCGATGCCCGCCGCCTCAAAGAGCTTGGGATACATGCTGATTTCGGTGAAGCCGGGCAGGGTGTTGGGCTCGTTGAGCAACGGCTGACCGTCGCTTTTGCGCACAAGGAAGTCCACGCGTGCCAGTCCCGAACAGCCGAGAATCTTATAGGCCTGCACGGCACGCTTTTTAATCAGCTCCACCGTTTCTGGCTTGAGATTGGCGGGAATCACCAGACGGCTGGCTTCGTCGTTGTATTTGGCGTCGTAATCGTACCATTCGGCGGCGGGGATAATCTCGCCCACCACGGACGTGATCGGGTCTTCGTTGCCCAGCACGGCGATTTCGACTTCGCGGCCGTCGATGCCCTCTTCCACGACGATTTTCTCGTCATACTGCGCGGCGAGCCGCACCGCGTCCATGATTTCACGGTGGCTGTTGCACTTGCTGATGCCCACGGAGGAACCGGCGTTGGCGGGCTTGACAAAGCAGGGGTAGCCCAGTTTATCTTCGATCTCGTTGAGGCAGCGGTCGATGTGGCGTTCAAAATAGCGGTGATAGAACCACAGGAACTTTGCCTGCGGAATGCCGCCGTGTTCAAGCAGGATATTGGTGAGTGCTTTGTCCATGCAGACGGCGGAAGAAGCCACGCCGCAGCCGATGCAGGGAATCTGTGCCAGCTCACACAAGCCCTGAATGGTGCCGTCCTCACCGTTTTTGCCGTGCATGACGGGATAGGCCACGTCAAGACGCACAGTTTCCGCGCCGCCTTCGCGCGTAATCACCATGCCGTGCAGCGCCGCGTCGGGGGCAATGAAGGCGGGGGTAGTCTGGCCGGAGGTTTCCCAATTGCCGCTGGCAATCAAACCGATTTCACCTTCGTAGAGATACCATTCTCCCTGCTTGGTGATGCCGATCATATATACGTTGTATTTTTCTCTGTCAATGTTGTTGAGAACCATCGTCACGGAGACTCTCGAAACCTCATGCTCCGAGGACTTGCCGCCGAAAATGACGGCAACATTTTTTTTGCTCATTCTCTCATTCAACCCTTTCATCAAAATAAGTGTCGTTCTTTACATTATACAATAAATTTTTACCGGTTGCAATAGGTTTTATCGGGGTTCCAAAAGAAAAAAAGAAAAAATCGACCGCCGTACCCTATGGGATACGACAGCCGATTGGTATTAATTTCCCTCAAACATCTCCTGTGCCTGCCGGAAAGCGTCCCGTGCCTGCCGGAGGGCCTCGACGAACTGCCCATAGTGCTGGCCGATTTTCTCCTGCATGGCGGCGCTGCCTGCGTCGGGGGTGGGGTAGGAGCGAATGGTCGCGTCATAGGTTCTGTAATCATTCAGCAGTACGCGGCAGCGTTCCAGCGCGTCGCGGTATTGCTCCATCGCAAGGGACAGCGCGGCTTGTTTGTCGGTATACGATTGCGGCGCCTCAAGGGTTTCCAACAGTCCGCAGACCTTCGACAGCGCGTTGAGCCTGGTTTCGATGTCGTCAAGCTGCTGCGTTGTGGGTACCGTGCGCGTATCGGAGATAGTCCGCAGACTGTCGGTGAAAGCGCCCGCGCAGTCGGTGAAGGAGACAAGCCCCGCATTGACATCGTCAATGTAACGGGATTCGGCCGGGCGGCAGGCGCACAGCAGACAGAGCATTGCGGCGAGTACGCCGAGCAGCAGGGCAGAGGTTTTTCCTATGTGATTCATGTTGACCGCGTCCTTTGCTATAATAAAATGTCAGCGCATAAAAGGCGACATCAGATGGGGCAGTATACTGGTGATGAAAATCGTCAGCAGCATGGAAACCCAGAAGAAAATCATGCCGCCCGACGTCAGACACTGGCCGAATTTGCTTTTTACGAGGTTATATTGCAGTGTGCGCCTTTGTGCGGGAATTTCCAGCTTGGCCCAGTCAAACTCCTCCTGGGAGACAGCCGCGCTGCCCGTCTGCAAACGGTACGCACGGGCTTTTATGCCCTTGTGGTGCTTGACCGCGAACCAGATCAGGGCAATGACCGCAAAGGCTATTTCGATCATGTCAATGGCGAAGGTGGCATCGTCCAGATATTGCTCGTACTGAGGGGCGAAATAATAGACGGTCTGCGGCAGCATGGCGAAGGTATTGTTGACCATGTGCATGAAAATCGTCTGCCGGATATTGCCGGATTTGGCCGCGACATAGCCCATAATCAGGCCGATCAGAAAGGCCATGGGCGTTTGTGCCATGTTGCCGTGCAGCAGACCGAAGAGCAGCGCCGACATCACGATGCCGAAGGTTGCGCCGTGCTTGGAGAGCGTGCGCAGGATCATGCCGCGGAACATGTATTCCTCCGTGACAGGCGCCACGACACAGGTCCAGAATACCATCAGGAAGAATCCTGCCAGCGGCATGGTGGCAGGCGTGTAGATCTGGTCCATTTCCATGCCGGGGCCAATCATCCGATCGACCCAATTTTTGCAGAAGTAATAGATGTAGCCCCACAGCGAATTGAGTCCCAGCGCCGTGACCGTCGCTGTCAGCACGAAGCCGGCGGGCAGTCTGTCGCCCCGGAAGGGGTCAAGCGGCTTGATACCCCATTTGTGTCCGTGAGCGGCGGCGGGAATGATGTGCGAGAAGAAAGGGGAAATGGCTGCCGCGAACATGGAGATGTTTAAAATCGCGGATTGCTGATCCAGCCAGGGAAAGTAGGCATCCCGGAGCAGATAATAACCCACAAAGCCCAGAATCATGACCAGAATCTGCACACCCGCCATAATGCCTTCGTCCGCCATCAGCATCAGCCCCACACGGCTGCAATGCGTTTTGAAAAGCTGCCTGTTGACCTGTTCGGGGGAGAGGTACGCCACCGGCGCATAGGTGACGGGCGGCGGGGCGTATTGCATCGGCTGCCCGTAATACTGAGGGGGGTGCTGATAATACATCGGCGGCTGATAATATGTCGGGGGCTGATAGGGTGCCTGCTGTCCCGCGTTCGGCGCGAGCTGGCCGTACTGTGGGGATTGCTGGCCTTGCGGCGGGTAATAGCCGGGCGGCTGATAAGATGGGGGCGGGGGTTGATAATATGGCGGCGGAGGCTGATACTGCCCCTGCTGTGGCCATTGTCCGCCGGGTTGATTGTTCATGTGACTGACCTCTTTTCTTATACTTTTTCCTTCTTAAAAATAAACAGCTTACTGAAAATGAAGTTGAGAATGACGACTACCACATTGGAGCAGATTTTTGCCAGAAGTGCCTTGGCGTCCTCTATTTTGAGCCCAAGCAGCTCCGCCGTCCATTGCTCGATCAGCGTGTAGCGCATCACATCGACCATCAGCCACACGATCAGTTCGTCAAAGAGCAGCGAAAAGAGACGTGCGCCCACAAATGCCGATGCTTCCTTCAAAATGCCTTCCCGTGTACGCACGGTACTGTGGAAGACAAAGCGGCGGTTGGTGACATAGGCGAACGCCACCGACAGCACCCACGCGATGACGTTGGCAATCAGGGTGGGAATGCGCAATCCGGTATAACAAAACTGAAAGACCAGTATATTGACAATTGTGGTGCAGACGCCGAAGAACAGATAGCTGAACACTTCGCTTTTCACAAAGGCGATCAGTTTCTCTTTCCAATGGCGGTGTTTGGCATCATTGCTCATGTGAAAACTCCTTTAGCCTTGCGGAATGAATTTGACAGCGGTGCCGATTGCCAGAATTTCCGACGCACCCTGCATGACTGACGATGTGGTATAGCGCACATTGACCACGGCGTCCGCGCCGTAACGCTGTGCGTCTTCGATCATGCGTGCGGTAGCGATTTCGCGTGCCTGAGTGAGCATGTCGGTGTACGCCCTGATTTCGCCGCCGACGAGGGTTTGGAAGGACGCGCCGATGTCGGAGCCGATGTGCTTGGTCATGACCACACTGCCGCGCACAATCGTGAGGGTCTGGAGCTGCTGGCCTGTGACGTAATCTGTGTTGACAACTACCATTTGAAAATGACCTCTTTTCTGAAAATAGGAGAAAGTATAAAAAATGTTTTGTCGAAATCATCGGCATATCCGACAATCGCAACCATCAATACTATACCATAGATTTTTGTGGTTTGCAATGATTTATACCAATCATTTTGTCTGAATATCGTATCATTGACAAGAATGTATGAACGTGATATAATTGCTGCGACAGATAACGGTATTTTGTTTCCAGTCATCGGAAGGGGTTGGCATGTATGGACAGCAAAAAGGAAGAGGTTTATCAGGCAGAGGCAGCAGCCGGATCTATCAGCGGCATCGCGGCGCTGGTGCTGACACTGGTGTTTTATGTTTCACAGTATGTCCTCACCGGCTCTCCGAATTTCGGATTGTGCGCCACGGTGTTCGGTATGCTGGCGGCGGAACGGATTGTACTGGCGGTCAGGCTGGGAGGCAGGCGGAATCTGGTTCGCGCGGCGGTGTATGCGTTTCTGGCGCTGAGCTGCGGCGTGCTGGCTTTCATGGATTACCTGCGGTAATGTTGAACAGAGTATGAAAAACAGCAAGCGGCGATTTCCGATGGAAAATGGGAAATGGCCGTTTTTTGATGAATTGGCCCAAAAGCGTTGAATTATTCATAAAATTCCTGTATAATCATTACGAATACGCTATACTAATTGTATCATAAAACAGAAAATGACAGGAGTGATTGTTTTGGCAGAACAAATCGAAACCACCGAGAAGACCAAAGCCGCCCAGAACGAAAAGAAAACCGACAAAAAGAAGAAAACACAGAAATACAATCTCCCGCGCCACCGGTTCTGGTTCGGTGTGGCCAAGCCGCTGGTGTATCTCTATCTGAAAATCATGGCCAACTTCAAGCGTCAGAAGAACGATCTGAAAAAGGATCAGCCCTACCTGATTCTGTGCAACCATATCTGTGAGCTTGACCCGCTAATGGTGATTGTATCGGCACCCGGCGTGATTCACGCGCTGGCGAGCGACCATCTCTTCAAGCACGCGGCGTTCGGCAAGTTCGTGCGGCATATCGCCGAGCCGATTCCGATTGTGCGCGCCCAGATGGATCTGAAATCCATCAAGGAGGCGCTGCAAGCCAAAAAGGACGGCGGCAGCCTGCTGATTTTCCCCGAGGCAAACTGCTGTTTCAGCGGCAAAACGAGCTACATTGCCCCCGCCACCGCCAAGCTGGTCAAGCAATTCAAAATGCCGGTCGCGCTCTTCAACGTCAAGGGCGGCTACCTCACGCATCCGAAGTGGTGCCATTCGTGGCGCAAGGGGAAAACGACCTGTGAACTGGTGCGCGTGATTGAACCCGACGAGCTGGCCAAGATGTCGGTCGATGAGACCTACGAAGCAATTGTGGACGCGCTGACCTTTAACGATATCGAATATCAGCGGGAAAAGATGGTCTATTACAAAGGGCATGACATGCTGGAAGGCGCGGAGCGCATGCTCTATCAATGCCCCAAGTGCGGCGTGCTCAGTGCCATGCAGAGCCGAGGCGATTCCATCAGCTGCACGGAGTGCGGCTACACGGTCACGATGAACCATTACGGCTTTTTCGAGGGCGAGGACGTTGTATTTGATTCCTTCGACCAATGGGACGACTGGCAGCGCGAGCAGGCAGTCAAGCTGGTGACGGAGGGCCATTATGACGCAAGCGGAGAGGAACCCTTGCTGGTGAGCGATACCGATGAGCTGTACCGCGCCAAGCGTGCCGAAGCCAATGTGTTGGTAGGCGTGGGCAGTTTTGCGCTGTACTGCGACCGGCTGGAATTTTCCACGAAGAATGCCTTTGAGCCGGACGAGAACGGCGCTCCGCAGAATATCGGTCCCAAGACCTATGTCTGGCCGTTTACCGAGGTTTCCAAAATGAGCTGCGTCAGCAAGAATAAGGTGCAGATTTCGGTGGGGGAGAAGGACTATTATGAAATTCACTCGCCCCAAACCTACCGTTCGGCCTATGCGTATATGATTTATTTCTACTGCTTCAAGCGCCACGCGCAGGGGAAACCGCTGGATTACTTCGGCATGTAGCCACAAACCGATTGGAACAGCGGGAGGCCATGGGAAAATGGAGATGGAATCTATCGCCTGTTGCGGTGTTGATTGTTCGGTTTGCACCGACTACACCGGTAATTTGTGTCCCGGCTGTCGGCAGACGGAATGGAAGAATGAAGAAATCTGCCTGCCCGTCGCATGCTGTCGGAAAAAGGATATTTCGTTTTGCGGGAAATGTGACAAGTTTCCGTGCAATGAAATGCAGGGCTTTTATGAAGAGTCGGAGGGACACCGAAAGGCTTTTGAGAGAATGTGTTTGCTTCGGGACAATCCAGTGTAACATGACGGCTTGATGATATGGTGATGAAAGGAAGCGATAAAAATGGGATTTTTCGATATCTTCAAAAAGCAGCAGGCGCAGGAATCCGCCGCGCCCAAGAAGGAAAAAGCAGAACGCAACCAAGGACTTTTTGCCGGTTCGATTCTGCTGAGTGAGCCGACCTTCGATTTTGACGCGTTTGTCGAAGAACTCGGCAAGCACTGGGATATCGTACTGTCAGGCGACGACGCGGCGCACGACGGAGAAACCATGGTCTTTTACGTGGACGGCATGATGGCAGCGGTCAGCCTGTTCCCTTCACCGGTTCCCAATGATGAGGCGGTCAGCAATGCCAAGACCAACTATCGCTGGCGCGGCGCGGTGCAGGTGGCGGAACAGCACAAGGCGCATGTGTTTATCGCGGTGATGTCGGGTGACAAGCCGCTGACCGATGCGGGGATTCTGCTGGTGCGGCTGTGTGCGGCGGCATTGGCGCAGGAGACCGCAACGGGCATCTATACGGCTGGAACAGTCTTTGAGCCGGACTTCTACCGCGCCTATGCGGCGTTTTATTTTGAGAATGACCTGTATCCCGTGATGAATCTGGTGTTCTTCGGACTCTACAGCCGCGACAACGGCGACACTTGGTGCAGCTACACCTACGGCATGAAGAACACGTTTCTGAAAGATGAATTTGAGGTGTTCGACACCAAACATACGCCCGAAGAACTGATTGAGTTTATGTCGGACGTCGCGTCGTATGTCATCGAGGAAGACGCGACGCTCCTGCCCGGACAGACCATCGGCTTTACCGAGGAACAGAAGCTGGCTATTACCAAATCGCCCAGCGACGTGCTGGAGGGAGAGACGCTGAAAATCGAATTTTGAAAAATAATTAAGCGAAGCGCGGGAGTGCAGGGGGTGCAGGCACCTCCTGCCGGGTCAAGGGCAGCGCCCTTGCAGGGGCAGGGGCAGCGCCCCGGGAGGCAAGCGGAGCTTGCCGAGCCAAACGCACTTGGATTATCAGTGCTGTTGGGCGAATCCAGTAGAAGAACCCATCAAAACGGTTCGTCCATCCGCAAGCATTTATATAGTTGAAAGATCAACCGCCGCGTTTTGTCAGGACAGGGCGGTTAATCTTTTGTATTGCCGCCATTGTGAATATTGGCATTACTGTCAAGAATTATTTTTTGTGATGAAATCTGTTGCCCATTCCGTTAAGTGGAACGGGCTATTTTGTTTTTATGAATATTTTGTTAATTCATTAAATTCGTGTGATATTTTGGCGGTGAAGAGGGTGTTATTGGTGAAAGGCCTTTCAAAATACGCAAGATTCTCATAGGAGGTGTCGGCATGTCGGACGAGGCATTTACCCAGGCGGTGCGGGAATATTCCGATACGGTGTATCGCGTGTGTTTGCATATTTGCCGGAACCGCAGTGACGCGGAGGATTTGACCCAGAATGTGTTTCTCAAGCTCTACCGTCATGCGGAGGCATTCCGTGATGAGGAACATCTCAAAAGCTGGCTCATTCGTGTGGCCGTCAACGAGGGAAAATCCCACATGACTTCGCCGTGGCACCGGCGGACGTTTTGTTCGATTGACGATGGCAGTCTGGAGGAGGCGGGCGTGACGTTTTCCTCGACCGAGCAGAGCGAGTTGTTTCTCGCGGTGATGGCGCTGCCCCCAAAGTACCGTGTCGTGGTGCATTTGTATTATTATGAAAATTACACGGTGGGGGAAATTGCCGCTATGCTCGACTTGAAGGAAACCACCGTGCAGACACAGCTGATGAGAGCGAGAAAACAGCTGAAAACATTACTTTCGGAGGCGGATTATGAATTTTAAAGAAGAATACCGGTCAACCTTTTCGCAGATTCATGCCTCCGAGGCATTGCAGCAGAAAATTATGGAGGCAACGGAAATGGAAAACAAGACAATGAATCTGACCAAGAGCAAGAAGGTTATTATTTCGATTCTCGCGGCGGCGGCTTTGGCGGTCGGTTCCGCGTTGGCGGTCAGCGCGGGTGCGCTGAATGAGGCTGTCGAAAATATCAGGCTGTTTATCAACGGCGAGGAAGTCAGCGCCAGTGATTACCTCAGCGAGGATGGTGTGAAAGTAATTACCGAGGACGGCGGCGAGTTTATTATTTACAATTTCGACCTGCCCGATGGCGCTGAGAGTGCAGAGATCGAGATGTATCTGGACGAAGTGGGTGAGGACGCACATTCCACTTCAGTAGTGGTGAGGGGCGATGTGAATACAGATCAGGAAGAAACCGAACGGGCGGCGGCGGAATAATCCTGCCGCGCCGATTGGTTTTGCATTAGCTGTCCAACAACGCCGCCATATCGGGCGGAAGCGGAGCCTGAAATGTCAGCGGTTCGCCTGTGATGGGGTGGTTGAAATCCAATTGTCCGCAGTGGAGCGCCTGACGGTGAATCAAATCCCATGAGCCGCCGTACATATCGTCGCCCGCCAGCGGCATACCCAGCGAGGTGAAATGCACGCGAATCTGGTGAGTACGGCCCGTTTCCAGATGGATTTCCAGCAGAGTCAGGTCGTAAACATTGCCATTGGCAGCCGTGCGGGTGATGTTCTGCAATGCTGTCCAATGCGTGACGGCGCGCACGCCGCCTTCCCCGACTTCGCGCTGAATGCCGTGGCCCTCCATCAAACGGATTGGTGCGTCAATGGTGCCGCTGCCGTGAAGCGTGCCTTGACAGACGGCATAATAAATTTTATCGGTGTGACCGTGCAGAAGAGACGCCGCGTGGCTGTTCTTGGCGGTCAGCACCAGACCGCTGGTGTCGCGGTCGAGGCGGTTGATGACGCGGAAGGCTGCGTTTGGCTCGCCGCTGGCAATCAGATGCGCGGAAAAGGCGTTGGCCAGCGTGTCGGTGACGTGATCGCGTGCGGGATGAACCGGCATGCCGTAGGATTTGTTGATGACCGCCAGATGGGCGTCCTCATACACAATGTTGATGGGCAGGGCGTTGGGAATGGTGGGGTTGGCGTCATCGGGAATGTTCAGCACGACCACGTCGCCGCCCGCCAGCGGGTCGATGGAGCGGATATGCTGGCCGTTTGCGGTGATACCCAGCGGTACGCGTTTCAGGGACTTGATCAGGCGATAGGACACGCCGCATTGACCGCGCAGGAAATTGTAAACCGAAATGCCGTCCTGCTCCGGCGGCACGGTGAAGTTGAGTTGAGGCATTTGACAAACCGTTCCTTTTTTGTGAGATGATTTATGATTATACCATGGCAGACGGTGCATTGTAAAGGCAGGCGTCAATTGGTCACACAAAATTTATTTGACATTTTTTTGCCTAAGTATCATAATAAACGATGAAAGATTCGTTTTTCTCTCAAATTCAGCAGAAAAGAGGCAGTTTGTTTTGAAGTTCCAAAGAGTAGACGCACGGGCGAAAACCAAGTGGCGATTTTCCCGCATACTTGCGCTGCTATTTGCCGTCATTCCGGCAGCGGCTGTGGTGTTGCTGATTACGTCGGCGATTGCGGAAGAAGCGTGGCAGCCCGCCGAAACGTTGGGAATCGTGATTGCAGTGGTGCTGGTGACGGCGCAGCTGCTGCAAATCATTCTCTATCCCATCATTGAATATGCCCAGTGGCAATATCTGATTGCGCCCGACCGCATTGAAATCAAAAAGGGCATTTTTTACCGCACGCACACAGTGATTCCCATTTCGAGGATTCAGCATGTTGCGGTGACGCAGGGCGTATTGCAGCGACCGTTCGGTCTGGCTACCGTGCAGCTTCACACGGCGGGCGACGTGATGGAGATTCAGGAGTTGCGTGCCGACATGGCGGAAAAAATCTGCTCCTACCTGCAAAAGCGCGTCAATTTCAAACTGGGTCGGGATGATACGTCCGGACAGGCGCGTGTGGGAGGAACGTATCATGGCTGAAAAAAGACGGTGCCACCGCGCCTATATATGGGAATTGTTTTTCAAGCGGATTGCCGTTATCATTGTGATGGCGGTGACGACCTGCATCAGCGTGGCAGGCAGTATGGCGGGTGGTGAGGCGGCTGTACGCGATATGAGCAGACTGCCTTGGGGCAAGATGCTATTGCTGTCTCTGGCGGTACTGCTGGTATTTGGCGGCGTAACGCTGCTGTATTGTGCCTTTCAATGGCGGCACACTTACATTTCCCTGCACGAAGACGCGCTGGATTATGAAACAGGGTACTTCCTGAAGAAACGCGTGACGATTCCCTTTGAACAGATCAACACCATCGACATGGGGCGCAATGTATTGGAAAAGCTGGCGGGCACCTGTCGATTGAAAATTGACACAGGGGCCTATTCCAATACACAGGAAAAGAATCAGCCTGAAATGAATCTGGTCTTTGATTTAAAAGAAGCATACAATATCCGTCGGTATATTCTCAGCCGCAGCGAGCAGTACAGCCATAGGCAGCCTTATGATAACAGTCGTGCCATCGGTGAGCCGAAATGGGCAATTCATGCGGGCATAGGAGATTTTATTCTCTACGGTTTGACATCATCGAGCGTGTGGAAGCTCATCTGGCTGCTGGCGATCGGTGTGTGCGTGGCGGCAGAAATTTCGGCCGCTTTTGTGGGGCGTGCGATGCAGGCCGCACTGCCATTCTTGCGTGATTTGCTGGAAAAAGTGGAACAATTGGGGGCGTGGAAGGCGCTGCTGAGTATTGCGGCGGGGTATTTGATTGCGTCTTTAGCATCAGATATCGTCACGATACTGTGGGCGGCGGTGCGATTTTTCGATTTTCGTGTAGCGCGGCAGGGGAGAAATATTCTCATACGATACGGATTGTTTAACGAGAAGAACTACACCTTGCAGGTGCGCAATATTCATGCGGTCATCGTCAGGCAGAATCTGTTTCAACAGCTTGTGGGACGCTGTTCGGTGGAGGCAGTTTGTATGGGATTGGGTGATGAACAGACCGAGACAGCGCTGCTGTTCCCTATCATCAGGAAAAAGGAGCTGAACGCCAACCTTCGCATGGTTTTGCCGGAATACACCACAGATATGCACACACAGGAGCGCAGGAGCGCAGGCCTTCTTTTCCATGCAGTAATGCCTGCCATGCTGTGCGCGGCGGCGTGTGCGGTTGTCTATCGGATTGGTGGACATTGGATAGAGCATACGCTGCTGTTGATGCTATGCTGTATGATTGCCGTTGTATTGGTGTTGATGGGTGGAGTGATGTCCTATTTTAATACCACACTGGATTGGAATCAGAAGATAGTGAGTGTGCAGAGCGGTGGCTTTCACAAGAGACTCTATCGCATTCGCACCGACGCGGTGCAGGAAGTTCAAATGAAAACCGACCCCGTCAGGGAAATGTTCGGCATCGTTACCTATTATGTGCACTATCATGGTCCACGGTTCAACAATACATCTGTGGCAGGCAATATTTCAAGCGCGTATTTTAGGGAATTGGCCGAAATCGTGGAAAACTAAAAAAGAGCGGATTGCTGTCCTTTTTTGAGGAAAAGCAATCCGTTTTGATTGTCATAGATTATTTTGCGGAGGCACGTTTGAATTTCACGTCGATGTCGTTTTCATAGTGAAGCGTCAGTACCTTATCCGTGACGGTGTAGGTAAAGGTGGGCGTTTTGCCGTGATTGCGGAAAAACTCGCTGCCGGTTTCCCCGTCAAGCTTGGAAAGGTCAGGCTTGAAGGAAATCACGTTGTCCTTGGTGAGATAATCGCCGTTGAGTGCCAATTTGAGTGCAGAAGCACCGGTATCTGTCATCTTGTAATTGAGCTGGAAATTTCCGTTTTCGGCAAGGGTCAGCGTGATTTTGACGTCAATGCCATAGGCGGACTGATCGTAGTCGGCGGCGGCGGGGTCGGTACAAGTCCATTTGCCGATGAGCAATTGGTCAATGACGGCGTTGTCGTCGGTAAGAACAACCGCGGAAAGACTGGTGGGAGAAACTATATCGTGTTTGGTTGGCTTGCCCGAATCGTGGAGCAGATAGGCGCTTCCTGCTGCCAGCAGGATCATAACAGCCAGCAAGGTCAATAATGCACCAAGATAATTTCCCTTCACGGGGGCAGCCGAATCGTCTTCCGTCGGAAGCTCACTAAGATTGTGTCCGCAATAGGTACAGAACGCTGCATCATCGCGGATATTCTTGCCGCAATAGCCGCATTTCATAGAGATATCCCTCCCGTAACTGTGTCTCTTTTTTATACGGTTTTATTTTACCACACAATTTTATTGCCGTCAATCCAAAGAACCGAATGGAAGAAAAAATATCTTCAATTAAATTATGAATAAATTGTAAATCATCAAAATTTATCTTGACATTGGTCGAGTGTTGCGGTATAATCTAATACGCTGTTGCGGGAGATTTCGTCCGTAGCGCAAAATATGGCGGCATAGCTCAGTTGGCTAGAGCATGCGGTTCATACCCGCAGTGTCGTTGGTTCGAATCCAATTGCCGCTACCATGCGGCCCGGTGGTCAAGAGGCCTAAGACTCCGCCCTTTCACGGCGGCAACACGAGTTCGAATCTCGTCCGGGTCACCATTTATTCCTCAAGCACCCCGCTTGAGGAATTTTTGTTTTATTTTTATAAAAAATACGTCCCAGTACCTCAGTCGGATAGAGGGTCCGCCTCCTAAGCGGAACGCCGTAGGTTCAATTCCTATCTGGGACGCCAGTCAAGACCGCGGAAGGCCCTAAAAATGGAGCTTTTCGCGGTCTTTGCTATCTTGACGGGCAATCCCTTAAAGAATTCGGACTGCCGTAGGTTTCTTTCATTAGCCTGCTAATCATTAGCAAGATTTTCGGGATTTTTGCTAATGAAAATCGACTTCCTGCTAATCGGGCTAAAAAACTCCCTCAAAACCTTGCTAATCGAAAAAGGAATTGCACTGTTGTAAAAGTATCACTTTGAAAGGATAGTTGATATGAAAAAATCGCACGTTTGAAGCCTGTCAGCCTATCGTGTATAATAGAAAGCGAAAGGAGCCGATAAAAATGTTTGAAAAGAAGACCCGCGTCAATCTGACGAACGAAGAAAAGCGCCTGTTGTTACATAGCCTTGTTGAACTCAAAAATGATCTGATCCGGCAAGGCAGATACACCGACTGCGTGGATGAGCTGATCTATAAAATCGCCAGCGCAAAGGTGAAAAAGGTCAGGAGCGTTCCTGCGAGATAAGGCACAATCCCGTAAGCCGTTTGTTTATGTATCTTCCACATAAACGGACGGCTTTTTTTGTTGCCCGAAAACCTGTTCGTACAGTACATAGCCGTCTGGAAACAGTCGGCTAAATTTTTTATGAGGAAGGAGCAAATC